>CAIJXV010000012.1 GCA_903824675.1 uncultured bacterium | reverse complement strand
CCGATCTTCCCACGTTAATGATCGGCTTTCGTCGCCTGAATAATGTGGGTGGCGCGCTCCGTCGCGCCGTGGGCTGTTCCTTTCTGTCCCCTTCGCAAGGGGAAGGGGAACGACCCCGATTCCGATAGCGATTCCGACGCCGAGGTGGGGGACGGGCCCGGTATCCAGAGGGAGACGAGGGGCAGGTTTCACCCCAGAGGCACGAAGTCACTGAGAGAGACCGCCGAAGCGGCCTGTCTTCGCGCGCGGCGCGCCAATCCAGTCCGCGTTGGGTCTTGAGGGAGCAAGAGAGCACAGGAGTCACCTATCCGTCTGTAAATTCTGTGAACTCGGTATCCTCAAAAGAGCGCGCGGGCAGGATTGCAAAGGCTTCCTTTCAAGACGGCCCGCATTTGGGGGCGTGAGACATATTCCTCTGATCCTCCGTGCCTCAGTGACTCGGTGGTGAACAATTCCGAGGGAGAAGCAGAGAGGTTTCACCCCAGAGGCACGAAGTCACGGAGGGAGACCGCCGAAGCGGCCTGTCTTCGCGCGCGGCGCGCCAATCCAGTCCGCGTTGGGTCTTGAAGGAGCAGGAGTGCACAGGAGCCACCTATCCGTCTGTAAATTCTGTGAACTCGGTACCCTCAAAAGAGCGCGCGGGCTGGATTGCAAAGGCTTCCTTACAAGACAGCCCGCATCGGGGGCGTGAGACGTCTTTCTCTCATCCTCCGTGCCTCGGTGAATCGGTGGTGAACAAGTCCGAGGGAGAAGCAGAGAGGTTTAACCACAGAGGCACGAAGTCACTGAGAGAGACCGCCGAAGCGGCCTGTCTTCGCGCGCGGCGCGCCAATCCAGTCCGCGTTGGGTCTTGAGGGAAGCCGGAGAGCACAAGAGCGCGTAGTCGTTGAATTAATCAGTGAACTCGGTATGGGTAAAAAACAGAGGACGCGCGACGAGTCCCGCTGGGGAAGCGAGATGTCTCGACTGCGCTCGACATGACCGACTGATATCTCCCGCCTGAACCCCGAATCCTGAAACCTCTTTTTAACTACCGACTAAGCCCCTACAGCCTATCACCCTTCTTCCCCAATAACCATAGAGGCACGAAGTCACTGAGAGAGACCGCCGAAGCAGCTGGCCTTCACGAGGCGGATGGGCGCTCTCGACCTGATTGTTGCATCCCTGAATTTAGAAAATCAGAACTTGCACACCCCTCAGGATCATGGTAGATTCAATTTGCATTGAACGCAATGAATTGTGCGTCTGCATAATTCACCGGGACGGAGTCTGCTATTGGCAGACGGAAACCGCCAGAAAAGTGGTTGGCGGGGAAGGCAGGGAGCATCGGGCAAAGCGCAGCGCGTGCTCCTTACCCTCTATCCTCTCGGCTCCATCTCACGACCGGTTCGACCTACTGCCTAAACTCCTATCGCCTATAAACCGTCCTTTTCGTTCCCTCCCATGAGTCCCATCGAACATCCCGTCGTCCGTCGTTTCATTGAAGATGCCGGACACCTGACCCAGGTACTCGGTTTTGGTCGCGTAACCGGGCAAATCTATGCCCTGCTGTATTTCAGCGCCGAGGCCCGGTCGCTGGACGATCTCAAGCGCGAACTCGCCATCAGCAAGGGGAGCGCCAGCATGTGCGTGCGCCAACTGGAAACGTTGGGCGCCGTCCAGCGCGTGTGGGTAAAGGGGGATCGCAGGGATTATTACCAGGCGAACGACTATTTCGGCCAGATCATCCGGCGCGGATTACAGGAGATCGTCGGGCATCGGGTCGAGGCGTTGGGCCAATTCATCGAGGAGGCGGATCGGAGCGTCACCGGCGCGGATGGGGATGCCTTTATCCGGCAACGGCTGGACCGCCTCCGTGCCTTCCAGAAAAAAGCGCAGAAATTTTGGGATAATCCCCTGGTGAAGGTGATGCTGAAGTGATTATTTTCGAACGCACGGAGCGCGAAAATACAAAGGAATCCCGCGAGTGAGTTTGAATGTATGTTATGAACTGGCGGTGCGAATCCGCCGCCGTCAAGCGGCCCAAGGGGGCGCGACCGGTATGCGCCATTCGGATCCCGGCGATTATTGGCAGTGGCAATTTGATTCTTCGGCAGCCTATTTCGCCAAATGTTTTGACCTGATGGCGCAGCTTCCGGGCAAAACCATCCTCGACATTGGATGTGGATTAGGGGGGCGCACCGGGTATATTGCTCGCGCCGGTGCCCGGAGAGTCGTGGGGGTGGACATCAACCAGGAAGAGATCGGATCGGCCCAGCGTCTGGCAGCAGCCCATCTGGATGCGGATTCGAGGGCCCGCCTGCAGTTCATCGCGGTTCGCGAGCAGGACCCGTTGCGTTCCGGCCCCTATGACATCGTGCTTTTGATCGATAGCTTGGAGCATGTCAAAGATCCGGTTGCCATGCTCGATCTGGCTTATTCAATGTTGCGACCCGGCGGGGTTTGCTATTTCACCACGGTGGGGTGGTACAACCACATGGCGTCGCATCTGACCGGGATCATTCCGATCCCGTTTGCCACCGTTTTCTTTTCCGACCAACAGATTCTCGATGCGGTGCGGCGCATCGTTGATGATCCATCCTATCAACCCACCATGTGGGATTCTGATCCTCCGTCCGCGCGTTGGAAAGGGATCGATAACCTGAGCGATCGACCGGGCGAGTATCTGAACAAAATCACCCTCCACGGCTTGCGCCGAGCCATGCGTCGCTCGCGTTTCCAGGGAGGGCAACTCCGTGCTGCTGGTTTTACGTTTAAACGGTTATGGCCGCTTCAAGTCTTTAATGTTCTCGCAAAAGTGCCGTTAATTCAGGAAATGTACCACTCCGGATGTTTTGGGCGACTGGTTAAGTCATTAACGAACGAAATCGGGCCAGGTGAAAATATCTGACATCGTATGAAGACGGATGAATTCCGAGCAACCAACAACTTAGCAACGAACAACTTTGCCCCATGTCTGAACAAAACTACGAACTGATCATAGAGCCCACCCGGGGATGGTTTCACATTCCCTGGCGGGATCTCATGCATTACCGGGATCTGTTAATGATTCTGGTGCGACGGGATTTCATATCCCAATACAAACAAACCATCCTCGGCCCGCTGTGGTTTATCATTCAGCCCCTGCTCACAACCCTGGTTTTCACGGTCATTTTTGGTCAAATTGCCCGGTTGGGGACCGATGGGGTGCCACCCGCGCTATTTTACCTGTGCGGCATGGTTCCGTGGAATTATTTTTCTGGATGCTTAACGGGGACCGGTGCGGCATTTACCACCAACGCGCACCTCTTTAGTAAGGTCTATTTTCCGCGATTGATCATCCCCCTGTCCATCGTCGTTTCAAAATTCATGGCATTACTGGTCCAATTGGGCCTGCTGATCGTGTTTTGGATTTATTTCAATGGATTCACCCCGGCGGGAGCGCAATTAGAATTGGGTTGGCGGATCCTCTGGATCCCGCTGATTCTCCTGCAAACGGCGGCAGTGGGATTGGGAACGGGGCTTTGTTTGGCGGCACTGACGGCAAAATACCGGGATTTCACGGTATTGTCGGGATTTTTGGTTCAACTGTGGCTCTATGCGACGCCGGTAATTTACACGTATTCGGCGATTCCAGAGAAATGGCGGATTTGGGTGGCCCTAAATCCGATGTCCGGAGTGGTAGAAATGTTCAAGTGGAGCATTCTGGAAGTGGGTACACCGGATGCGAAACTGATCGGATTCTCAGTAACAGGAACCCTTGTTCTTCTGGTCGTCGGCCTGGGCTTTTTCACCAAAGTGGAGAAGACGGTGGTGGATACGATATAAATCGCGGAACTAAAGCAGGAGTTTAGACTGTAGGGTTTTAGGCTGTAGGAAGAATTTTTGCATTTGAACTCAACTTTTGCCATTTAACGCTCGCTAAAGACCTACAGGCTAAACGCCTAACGCCTCCAATTCACTCAATGAACGATACAATCATCACCGTCGAAAACCTCAGCAAGCGCTACCGGCTGGGCCAGATTGGCATGTCTTCCCTCCGCGAAAGCGCCGAGCGGTTTTTACAACGACTACGGCGTTCGTCTTCGACGAACAAGAACGAGCAACCAATTCCCAACTTAAACAGGCAAGGTAACAACAAACAACGACCAACGGATCCTTCGGAATCCCAAGACTTCTGGGCCCTACGCGATGTTTCGTTCAAAGTCCAGCGGGGAGAAGTATTGGGGGTGATCGGCCGGAACGGGGCTGGGAAGAGTACATTATTAAAAATTTTGAGCCGAATTACTGAGCCGACGAGTGGCCGGGCCATTTTACGGGGCCGGGTTGCGAGCTTGCTGGAGGTTGGAACCGGATTCCATCCGGAGTTGACCGGCCGCGAAAACATTTTTCTTAATGGCGCAATCCTGGGGATGCGCAAAAGGGAGATTGAGGCCAAATTCGATGAAATCGTGGATTTTTCGGAATTAGATAAATTCATCGATACACCCGTCAAACGCTACTCTTCCGGAATGTATGTTCGCCTGGCCTTCGCCGTTGCCGCTCATTTGGATCCAGAGATTCTCTTGGTGGACGAAGTCTTGGCGGTCGGCGATGCCGAATTCCAACGAAAATGTTTGGGCAAGATGGGGAGCGTGGCCCAGGAAGGGCGAACGGTTCTTTTTGTGAGCCACAATATGGGGGCGGTCACCATGTTGTGCAATCGTGCAATATGTTTCGCAAATGGCGGGGTTGTGCAGGATGGTCCTTCAGCGGAAGTGACCAATAAATACCTCGCGGGCACGACACCGGATAATGGTCTCGTCAGTTACCCGACGGACAGCAACCACGTGCATTTCACCCGCGCATTCATCAGCAGTGATGGGAACACGCCACAAGCCGTGATTCCGTTAAGTTTGCCCATTCATGTTGTGATGTCTTACCGGGTCCCCACCCTGAGTAAACAAGTTCAATTGGTTTGCCATGTTTGGCATGCAAGAGGGACTCACGTGATGTCAACCGCTGATATTGACAGTCAACCGGAACTGCTATCGAATCGGGAGAACGGGGACTATCGTACGGAGTTCCAGATTCCACCCAACACCCTTGCGCCGGGCCGATACCGGCTGACTCTTGCGTGTGGAATTCCAAACGTGCAACTATTAGACGAACAAGAAGGTCCCTCCTTTGAAATTTCAGATGTGGGGAGTTACGCGGCAAAATGGAGTGGAGCCCGAAGAGATGTCCTGCTTGCGTTACCCATTCAGTGGACTACCGGTCGGGTAAGTGCCCCGGCTTCGATGGTAGGATTGAAACTCGAAACCCGGATATCGTGAATCGGGCTACAAGCGCGACACCTGCCAAATGAGGATTGTTGGAAATCCTTAATAAAGGAAGTCTGAACATGAGTACAAAATTCGATCGTTTTTGTTTAAGTTCTTGTCTAGCCTTCCGTTATGTAACCGTTTCTGGCAAAAGTTGGAAAAAAGGCCTGGCTCCTGAGTACCCGCATGTCGAGCTCGCCGAACAGATCGCAGTCGGGACCGCCGGAGAAGTTGACGAGGCATTGGCCAAGCTTCTAGGGTTCATAGCCAAGCAGCCAGGGGTTGCTGTTTTGCTCAGTGGCGGAATTGATTCCGCAATTGTGGCTTCCTATATGCCCAAAGGGACACTGGCAATCACCATTGACTTTGAAGCTGAAGGGGCGGTGGGTGAATCGGTTGCGGCTTCTCGCTATGCGGAGAAAATGGGACTGGACCATCGTATTGTGAAAGTTTCTTGGGACGATTATCAGGGCACCATGGACGGGCTGATGCGACGCAAGAACGCGCCTCTTCATGCTGTTGAGCCGGCGCTTTTCAAAGCAGCGAGCTATGCCGCTTCACAAGGAGTAGACACGTTAGTCCTCGGTAACGGCGCTGATTCCACTTTTGGCGGTCTGGACAAATTGTTATCACGAGACTGGACGTTTGATGATTTTGTTCGGCGGTATACCTTTGTTGATCCAACAAAAGCGCTCAAGGAACCGGTCGATATCCTGAAGATATACGAGCCGTACAGGACTCCAGATGGAATAGACTTTATCGCTTTTTTGAAAACCGTTCACGGCCTGGGCATTGTCCAAGCGTTTGGAAATGCGATCGGCGCTGCCGGATGCAAGACGGCGCAACCGTTTGAAGATCTCAAGCTCAATCATCCACTTGACCTGACTCGAATCAGGGCTGGGGAAAGCAAATACATTTTGCGAGAACTCTTTAGTCGCCGATATGACGGAATGAAGCCAGCCGAAAAGATTCCTTTTGCGAGGCCAATGGATCAATGGCTAAAGGACTGGCGGGGGCCTCGACGGGAGGAGTTTCTCTCACCGTTTCCCGTCGCCGCCTTTACTGGTGATCAAAAATGGATCATCTATTGCCTTGAACGTTTTTTGAACTTAGCGGAGACCCTGTAATGAAGAATCGGGTTGCGATTGTGAGCGCCACAGATTACCGCGAAGAAACCGTCAAGAGAGCCCTTGCGGAATCGTTTGAACTTCTCAATATGCCATCGGAGAATCCCCTCTCCAGCCTGATCAAGCCAGGAGATACGGTATTTATAAAACCCAATTGGGTTGCCCACGAGTACCGAAAGTCGTGTGCACGGCAGGATGATGTGTATTCCACAATCACGCATCCTGCGGTGATCCGGGGCGTCGCCGATTATGTTGCCCTCGCGTTGGACGGAAAAGGACGGATTATTATTGGGGATAATCCGTCAATTGATGCCGACTTTGAAAAATTGAAAGCCCTTGCCCAGCTTGATGATTTGGGGAGCCGGTATGAAGTTCCGTGCGAGTTGGTTGACCTCCGGCCGTTGCGATGCGCCGACCTGAAACATTATGGGATCAAGGAAAAAATGATCTCACAACCCGGCGATCCCCAGGGATTCGTGAAGGTGAATCTCGGCAGAAAATCCCTGTTGAATGGGGTTAATCCCCGACTGTTTCGCGGGGTCTTTACCGATCGCAGTGAAACCGTTGCGCGCCACACGGGTCCGAATCAGGAATATGAATTCTCTGCCTCGCTGTTTAACGCTGATGTGTATATTTCAATTCCCAAACTCAAGACGCACCATAAGGTAGGAACCACTCTCAATCTGAAGGGCTTGGTCGGAGCGACACATAATAAAAATCTCCTCGTGCATTGGCGGAATGGTTGGCCGGGGATCGGGGGGGACGAATATCCATCCTTTATGGAATGGGTGAAAAGTCGATTCGCCCGGGTTCAAAAAAGAGGTGCCTGGCACGGCAACGATACGATTTGGCGCATGGTGGTTGATCTTTACAATGGCATGAAAAGCAGAAACAGGAGAACGCTTTCCGTGGTGGATGGAATTGTGGGCGGTGAGGGGGATGGCCCTTTTTGCCCGGTTGCCAAAGCGTCCAAGACCCTTGTTGTTGGGGAGGGATTGCTGGAAGTGGATTGCGTTGCCTCCCGGCTGATGGGGTTTGACCTCGCCCTCATTCCCTATTTGAATTACCTGATAGCAGCTGAGCATCTGAAGCTAGAGGCGATGGAAGTGGTCGGTCAGGCCTCTGATAACTTCTTTAATCCATCGACCCCCCAATTGGGCTTTGAGCCCCCGACAGCGTGGCCTCATCTGGCCGCTTGGAAATCACAAAAGGAGCAAAGCGGATGATCATCGGCTATACCAGCGGTGTCTACGATCTGTTTCATATCGGTCACCTGAACTTGTTGCGAAACGCAAAAGGAATGTGTGACAAGCTCATTGTGGGTGTGACCACTGACGAGCTTGTGTCTTATAAACTTAAAACCGCAGTCATCCCTTTCCCGGAACGAATGGAAATCGTTCGCAGCATCAAATACGTCGACGCGGTTATTCCCCAGGAGACCATGGATAAAATAGAAATGTGGCGGAAAATCCATTTTGATGTCCTTTTTGTCGGGGACGATTGGTATCAGACGGATAAGTGGAAAGAACTGGAAAAGCAGTTTGCCGAGGTTAATGTCCGAATTATTTATTTCCCATACACAAAAGGGACCTCTTCGACTTTGGTAAACGATACGTTAATCCGACTGCGGAGAGAAGCCCAGTAATTTTGCCGATAAATGAGAGTATAACCGGCATAGGTTAACCAATTCGACATGAAGAACGCTATCATCAATATGTTGCGTAAAGCACGATTGCGTGCATTAACTCCGGCCATGCATGATCTGGGTCAGCAGGAACAGATGATCCGGCTGACCGCCGAGGCCGGTTTAATAACACGGGCGATGGTGAAGCGCTCGCAAAAAAAAACAATTACGGTACTGCTGGTCTGCCATGAGCCGTCTTTTTGGAACATGTTTGAATCACTTTATCGGACATTGAAAGAAGATTCCGGTTTTAGCGTAAACGTTGTTGCCATGCCTTATAATCACAGCAGTCTGCCGAAAGGGCAATTCAAAGATGCGGGCATGCTTGATTTTTTACAAGCGAAGGGAATTGAGGCGATTCAGGGTTACAGCCCTGAACAAAACAAGTGGGTCAACCCCGCAGTCCTTCAACCGGATTATGTCTTTTTTCAGAATCCCTACGAATTGTTTCCTCGCATGTGGTCAGCCGAATACGTGTCGCTAATTGCTCGAGTTTGCTACATTCCCTACGCAACCTGTATTCTAAAGGGACATATTCATGCCGTTGTTCACCCACCTGGTTTCTTGAAATTTACTCATTTGATATTTACAGAAAACACAGACACGCGAATGATGTTGAAGGAGAAGTTTAACGGAGAACCGTGGCTTGACCTTGACCATATTGTGGGCGTGGGGAATCCAAAGCTTGAGTATCTGGCAAATGCGCCCTTTCCTCAGGCGAGTGTCTGGCGACGGGGGGTGGACCCCAAAATCAAGCGGATCCTTTGGACACCCCGATGGAATACCGGGGAAGGAAATTGTCATTTCTTCGATTATAAGGGGTATTTTGAAGCATTCTGTGCCGAGCATGCCGAGGTGGACTTCGCTTTGCGCCCGCATCCGCTGTGTTTTCAAAATTTTCTTAAAACCGGTGAAATGACAAAAGAAGAGCTGTCCGAAATGGAACTCCATTATGCTCAAACGCCCAACATGGTTATTGATAAAACAGGAGGCTATGAGAATTCATTTTTAACCAGTGATATTTTGATCTCCGATGTCTCTTCCCTGCTTATGGAGTACATCGTAATCGGAAAACCGATTATCTATACGCATCGAGTCGATCATTTTAACGACCTATGGCGCCACCTATCGAGCGGATTTTATTGGGTTCGTAATAAGTCCGAATTGGCAAATACATTGAAGATGCTTTTGGCCGGGGACGACCCCTTGCAGCAAACACGAATGAAACTAAAAGAACAACTTTTAGGTATGCAAAAAGGCGGCAGCAGCAAACTAATAATGGAAGCGTTGCGATTTGATTTCGAGCGGTATTAAACCTGGAATCGTCTAATACCGGGTGGGAACACGGAAAACACACGTACCGAATTTATAAAGAAATGAAAGCCGATGACAACTCCGCTTATTAGTGTCATCATTCCGGTGCGAAATGCGGCGAAATATCTTAATGCCGCAATTGACAGCGTGCTGGCCCAGACCTATCGCCCCATTGAAGTCATTTGTATTAATGATGGGTCGACGGATGCAACCGGATCCATCCTTTCCGGGTACGGGGATCGAATCCGGGTAATTGAGAATACCAAGCCAACCGGAGTTTCGGCGGCCCGAAATCGCGGGATTGCCGTCGCTACGGGCGAATGGATTGCTTTTCTGGATGCCGATGACGTTTGGGATCCCGACAAACTGGCGGTCCAGCTTAACAAGGGTGAGACGGAAGCCGATATTATTCACTCGAACGCACGGATCATCGACGAAAAGGGAGCCATTCAAAAAGAATCCATGCAGGAAGGCCCCAAAATAGCCAACCTTACCTTTGTCGACCTTTTAGAAGGAAATTGGCTCTTTTTGCTAACCGTGATGGTTCGGCGCACGGCGATAAATGCGGTCGGAGGGTTCAATACAAAATGCCCACCAGCAGAGGATTGGGCTCTTTGGTTGAGTCTGGCGGCGGCGGGTTATCGATTTCGGTATGTGAATGCAATCTTGGGTTCATATCGACGACATGGAGAAAATGCCAGTTCTAATGAAGACCGAATGCTCCAGGCCGAATTAAATGTGTACAATGAAATTCATAACAAATATCCCACCGTATTCGGCCGGCGGGAAGGCTGGATATACCATGAGCATATCAGCCGGTTACATGCCCGGTTGGCAATTAACAAAAGTCATCAAAAAAAAATCGGGCAAGGTCTTTTCCATTATATCCTCTCGATCGCGTATAAACCGCATAGTTTAAATGCTTGGATTAATCAACTCGCGCATGGGTCAAAGCAATGAACACCCTAAAACCATCATTATCAGTCATTCTAAATACGCATAATCCGCGGATGGATTTTCTTCAGCGTACACTGGTTGGGTTACAGGCGCAAACCTTGCCACACGCGGAATGGGAATTAATCTTGGTGGACAATGCGTCAGACCAGCCCCTGATTGACCGCGTCAATTTAGCTTGGCATCCCTTTGCCCGAGTTGTCCTGGAAAATGAATTAGGGCTTACCTTGGCAAGGTTGTGCGGTATACATGAAGCCCAAGGCCCAGTTATCATGTTTGTGGATGATGATACGATTCTAGCCAATGATTATCTCAAAAACGCGAAAGATATCGGCGACCAATGGCCAACAATCGGTGCTTGGGGCGGATCCATCAATGCTGAATTCGAGGGTGTTCTGCCGCCTTGGATTGATCGCTATCGTCATTTGCTGGGAGACCGTCCTCTCAAACGAGACAGTTGGTCGAACGCCTACTGCTGGTCGGAGGCGACTCCGGGTGGAACCGGCATTTGCATGCGCCGGAAAGTTGCGGAGTTTTTTGCACAAAAATGTTTGGATCCAAATCATCGGACGTTGGGTCGACGCGGTAAAGCATTAACTTCTGGCGAAGATGGAGACATGGCGTATTGCGCCATGGATCTTGGATTTGGCACGGCCCGCTTTGTCTGCTTGCAAATGACTCATCTCGTGGCTGCGACTAAATTAACCGAAGAGTATGTTTTGCGCTTGCGAGAAGCCATTGTCATTTCATCAGTATTGTTGAATCAACTCCGACCGGAAACCCGTCAAACCAACCCGATACACCGCCTTGGGCCACTGGGCTGGATCCTGTTTTGGCGTGAATGGTTACGCGTTGACCATTTCAGTCGAAGAGAAATGCTGGTCATCCGCCGGGCAGAACACAGAGCTTGGCAGATGGTACATGAAATGGGACTTGAGTAGTCAGCGAAGTACGGTCTACGATGGTTAGTATTATCATCTGCACCTATAACCGAAGCCGTGAGCTCAGTCGAACCCTGGGGTCTTTAAGTGAACTGATTCTCCCCGCGGGCCTTGAATGGGAAGTAGTGGTGGTTGATAATAACTCTTCCGATTCAACTCGACAAATCTGCCTGGAGCATCAAGCCAAACTGCCCCTGCGTTACCTCTTTGAAAAAAGACAGGGTAAAAGTTTCGCCTTGAATAGCGGGGTACAAACCGCCCGGGGCGAATTCCTCATATTCACGGATGACGATGTCCGGGTGGACCGGCAATGGTTGTTTGCCCTATGGGATGCCCATCAGCGGTATCCCGGAAAAGTGTTTTTCGGAGGGCGGGTGTTGCCTCTGTGGGAAAAACCGCCGCCGCGTTGGGTGAGTCAGAACTTGTCAACGTTGACCGTCCTGTTTCCACATTTGGATTGGGGGGATCAAGAAAAGAAGGCGGACATTGCGGCAGGCGAGCCTTTTGCCGGGGGGAACTCGGCCTATCCGCGATCCGCCTTCGGCTCCGCCAACCGTTTTTCAGAAACCGTCGGATTGTTGGAACAAGATGCAAAACGGGGGTATCGGGTTGGGCTTGAAGATACGGAATTTGTCCGTCAACTCGTGGGAGACGGTTGGCAGGGGGTTTATGTTCCCGGTGCCATGATTCGGCATCTGCATGTGGCCAGCCGCTACTCCGAAAAATATCTGCGAAAATTTTATATGGGTGCTGGAATGGCGCTGGTCCGGTTGAATCCGTCCCGCTCTGCGACCCATCAGATCCTGGGTGCGCCCCGATATCTATGGCGTCTCCTGGTTTCCACGTCGATTAGATTCATACTCACCCGCCTGTTCTGCGGCTCGAAACTTTGGGTCCCGGCTGAATGCCAAATGGCCGTGACTTGGGGGCAGATCGTCGAGTATCGGGCAACACAAAGAGCAAATCCTGCCACAGGAACGCGTCCGGCCACCTCGGGAAAGAACCCCAACTGAATCGTTCTGGCCAAGTGTGCCTCTGCGTGCTACATCTGACGTTTCGTCGGCCCACAGGCGGGAATCTCTCGCAGAGGTTCGCCAAGTTCAGATGTTTGTTCGCAGAGGGGGGAACGGATGTGCCATTTCGTCGAAACGATGAAATGACCCATCCGCCGCTTGGTTTAGGAGGCAACTTGACTTCATGTGAACGCCGGATGGGGGATTTCGCCTCCACGCGGAATCGCACGGTTTACCCTGTGTAGTCCCGCCTTGCGGGACGAAGAAGGGCCCGGCTTAGACTCTGGTCTTAACTTGATCTAAACCTGGCGTGACTCTGCGTGCAATATCTCTAGCTTATCTTCACCAAGCGGGGAGGATCTCGCAGAGTTCCACTGAGGTCAGAAGCTTGTTCTCAAAGTGAAGGCCGGCCGTGCCATTCCGCACAGGGCTGCGGAATGACCCGTCCAGCGTTTGTTTTAAGTCCGATTCTTCGGGTCCATCTGTCCTGACGGTCAACTCAGCGGCTCGGTGACTCCGTGGTGAATCTTTTTCCCATCAATAATGAGTTCCTCTTGTTTAAAAAGGTGTTGTTGTGAAATTTTTATTCATCGGCCAGGGATATCCCGGGGTGAAAGGTGCTTCTTCCGGTTCAGGGATCGGGACCTATTTATATGAAATCTGCCAGGGGTTGATGGCCCGGAATCACTCGTGCGAGGTGATTGTCTGGCAGGACGACCCCCATGCGGTTCCTGTCCGGCAAGAGATTGAAGGCGTAACCGTCCATCTCCTCCGGCATTCTTACTGGCCGATCATCGAACGGTTGGTGCCGGATTCTCGCGATGAGTTTCGTTTGCGACATCTGGTGCGGCAATTGAATGCCGAACGTCCCTACGATTGGATTGAAATCGAGAGCGAAGAAGGCATTGCGATCGGATGCCAGCAGGACTTCCCCCAAAAAGTCCTGCTTCGGGCGCATACCACGTTGGCACAAATGATCCGATTTAAGGGTGTCCAGGTGGGTTGGCGTGAAAAGTGTCGCCTGAACCGGGAACGCCGCTCGTTCACCCTTGCACCCTGGGTGGTCACCCATTCCCCGGCGCACGCGGAATCGTTAAGGCATGACCATCGGATTCCCGGACGGATTGATGTCGTACCGCATGGGATCGGTAATCCGATACCCGGGATGCAGCACCCTGACGTAAGCGGCGGAAAACCCATCGTGTTGATTATCGGAACGGCTGACTTGCGCAAGGGTTTTGACCGGATTCGGCCGACCATGGAAGCGTTTGCACGGAGCGGTGAAGCCGCTTGTTTTCGCGTGATTACCAATCAATGCGAACAAACCTCCCGCCTGCTGGGAGTGGAGCGGGGGTGGCCGACGGGTATTGAGGTGAAGATCGAATCCAGACTGAGCGCGGATGAAATGGAACGAGCCTATCAAACTGCGGCGGTGGTATTTCATCCGGCCCGGTATGAATCGTTCGGGATGCCCCTGGTTGAAGCGGCCCGTAATGGGACCCCCTTGGTAACAACGAATGTAGGGATTGTCCCCAGCCTGATGACCGGGGAACTAGCCCGGTATGTTGTCGATGGGGATCGGCCGGACGAGTGCGCCTTGGCCTTAAAAAAGGCCATCGCCGACGGGAAAGAAATCGGAGCGGTTCTGATGGCCCGCTATGAGGCGGAATTTACCCGAAAGCGGATGGCGGATAACTATCTTGAGTGTTTACGCGCTTTGAAATAGCCACCCTGGCATCGAACAATCAAACACACCCTGCAGTTTCTTTCTTCCTTTTATGCGTATTGCCATTGCCAGTTCTGGACTCGGGCATGTTGCCCGCGGCATCGAAACGTGTGCGCTATTGCTCGCGCACGCTTTGTCGCGGAAGGCCAGGCATGCCCCGGGTCTGGATGTGACCCTGTTTCATGCCGTCGGACCGATTCATCCCATTACTCTCCCTAATGCGGTCGGCATTTTTTGCCTCAAACGGGGAACCGTTGCCAATCGCTGGCTGACCTGGCTTTGCTCCCGGCTTGGCGGCTGGCGTTACGGATTCGGATCCGCTTATGAGACGGAGCAGACCACGTTTGCCCCGGGTTTGATTCGCGCGCTGCGCACCGGCCGGTTTGATATCGTGCACCTCCAGGATCCGGAGCTGGCTTGGCTCCTGGAAAAGGCCCGTCGGAAGGGACGCCATCCGGCTCAGGTTATTCTGGCTCATGGGACGGAGGAGACGCCCGAATATTTAAGCCGATACTCAAATATTCAAGAATTAACGCCCGCCATGGCCGAACGATCGCAGTCGGTTCTCTGCCCCTCGCACGCCCAAAAACTCAGCACCGAAGGTGCTAAGGAAGCCAAGTCACCGTCGGGACAAACGTCTGACCGTCAACCCCCTTCAAAAAACCAACCCGTAAAATGGCTGGATCGGTTATTCGTGCAGACGATCCAGCGAAACCCGGGAGTGCGGGTCTGGATGATCCCTAATTTCGTCGATACCACCCGCTTTACCCCCTTGCGGGCCGGGGAAGCGCGGCGGAATTTGCGCAGGCGACTGAATCTGGCGCCGGAGACGCGAGTGATCGGATGTGTTGCCGCCTTGAAAGCGGGGCATAAGCGGGTGGATTATTTAATCGATGAATTTACTCGCTGGTCGGCTGCGGTTCCAAATCCAGAGGCGTATGCCTTGGTCATTCTGGGAGCCACTACGCCGGAGACGCCCGCTTTGCGCGATCAGATCGCACGATCTCCCGCACGGGCCCGGATCTGGATGTTGGCCGACGTATCCTATGAAGAGATGCCGGATTATTATGCCGGGTTTGATCTGCATGTGTTGTGTTCCCTGTTTGAGGTCTGTCCGATGGCGGAATTAGAAGCGTTGGCCAGTGGGGTGCCGGGAATGGGGCATGATGTGGCTGTCAATCGGTGGTTCTTTGGAGACTCAGGATGGGTGGGGGATTTGTCGAAGCCGGGAGGGTTGGGTGAGTTGTTAGAGGCATGGAGGAGAGAGCAGGGGGCGGAGGGCAAAGAGCACGGGGTGGAGAGTGGAAGGCGGAAGAGAAAGGCGAGAGAACGGGCAGAGCAGATGTTTTCGCCAGAGGCGGTTGTTCCCCAAATTGTGAAGATGTACGAAGAGGTGCTGGAGAAGTAAGGCTTAGTTCACAGCGGCGTGAAATTCTCTGTACCGGGTGATCGAATATGAAAGTATTCATCCAGAAGCTTTGGCGGTTGATGGACTTGGGGTCCACAACTTTCATCATCATTGGATTCGGCCTTCTCATCAGACTGGTCGTTTTGATGATGTTTGTCCGATTCCCGCTGGCCGATGACGCGCTGTCGTATCATGAGGTGGCCCTGCAACTCTTGAGGGGAGAGAACTTTTCTCCCTACTGGCCTCCGGGTCTTCCGTGTTGGCTGGCCTTCTTCTATCAGATTCTGGGAACTTCGGAAGTCGTCGGGCGCGTGTCGATGCTGCTGTTTTATCTGCTCTTTTCAGCCTTTATATTTTTATTGATTCGGAATCTGTCCTCGACGCGGATGGCGAACATGACGGTGCTGTTTTTTTCGGTCTTTCCCATGTTTATCCTCCATTCGGTTGATACCCAGACGCAATTGCCGACGGCTACGTGTTTGGTGGGAATCGCCTATCTCAGCCTGCAAATCATCACCCGACCCAAAGGGTGGCACATCGTCGTGTTGGGGTTGATGCTGGCCTTACTGGTATTGACGCGGGCGAGCACGATTCCTCTTTTGGCTTTAATTCCCGGATACCTGTATTTCAAGACACGGAATTGGAGAACTGCGTTGACCCCATTCCTGATCGGTTCCGTGTTGGTGGGGGGTTGGATTTTCAAGGCGCACACCATGACCGGACGGTGGATCATGATCAACGAGGCGAATTCCAAGAACTTCTTTCTCGGGAATAATCCCTATACGCCCTTATATCGAACGTGGTGGTTCGGTTCGCATAAAAAAGGGGAACCGGGTGTTCCGCCCGCCTACACGGAAATGGTCGCGAATATTATCCGTCAGTCGCCGGAAGGAAACGACCAGCTCTTTTTAAAATCAGCGCTCAACCACATGGTCACGCGGCCGGATCTGTTTTTGGTTCGAACCGCAAACCGGATCCGCAACTATTTCGCTTTTTACACCTTTACGGGTTCTTACTTGATCAAAGCGTATTCCGTACCCAAAGTCTTGGGCTGGCTGGTCATCGGCGGCGATGCGCTATTCTACTGGGTGATCATGCTGGCGGCGATTCGGTACCTGTGCGGTTTGCATTTAACTTCCCCGCCGTTGGAAACCATCTTGTTCCTTCTGTTATTGGGCGCCAGTTATGCCGGCCCCTACTGGATATCTTTTTCCCATCCGACATACCATTTCCCGATCGTCCCGTTATTGGCGGTCTTGGCTGCGTTATTTTTTCAAAAAAAGATCACTTTGACGGATAAGGACGGGGGGTGGTTTCCATCCGGTCGGCGGAAATTTTTATTCCTGATGGCTGCGTTGATTTTCTTTTATGTTCAAATCGAATGGGTTTTCATGATGCGATCGAGGCTGTAATTTCATTCCGGCGGGTCTTTTATTGTCATTCCGAGCGGAGCGCTGAAGCGGGAGATATTGCACGCAGAGTTGGGCTAGGTTCAGATTGAGTTAAACAAGAGTACCAGCAAGGCCCTTCTTCGTCCCGCAAGGCGGGACTACACAGGGTAACCCGTGTGATCCCGCGTGGAGGCAGAATTCCCCGTTTCGCGTATACGATGAAGCCCGGAGTGAGAGGGCCCCAGTAAGAGTGTGCCTGTCGCCCGGAGGCGAAGACGGCGAGTTTCCCTTTCTGATCTTCATATGATTCCTTCTTTAACCATCATCATTCCGGCGTATAATTCCGAAAAAACGCTGGCCGAAGCATTGGATTCGATCGCCAAGCAAGAAATGCCCGGTGCAGAGAGCATAGGGCGAAGGAGCGAGAAGACAGGCGACAGAAGACAGGAGTCAGAAAATGGAAGGGAACCCTCTGCTCTAAGCCCTCTGCCCTATGCCTTTTCCCTCTCCGAAGTTGAGATCCTCGTGGTGGATGATGCTTCCACCGATGGAACCGTAAGTGTGGTGGAGGAATGGGTGCGAAGTCATCCGGAGTGGCAGGGGCGAATCCAAGTCCTCCATCATCCTCAAAACCAGGGGCCTGCCGCCAGTCGCAATCAGGGGCTACGTCTCGCCCGTTCCGAATGGATTGCGTTTCTGGATGCGGACGATATCTGGCTCCCGGAAAAATTGGCAACTCAACTCCAGTGTGTCCGGGAACACCCGGAGATGGTTCTCTGGTGTGGTGAGGTGGTGATCATTGCCCGGATCCATTCAACGGGCGGGAGTACGGATGGCCGGTCGGAAAACCAGGCCCATCGCCTGCGATCTTTGACCGTGAACGATTTCATTACGAATAATCCGGTGGCGACATCGACCGTATTGGTGCGGAAATCGGCGGTAGACCAGGTGGGGGGATTTGATGAATCCTTGAGAGGACCGGAAGATTACGATCTGTGGTTGCGGATGATCGTCCGGTATCCCATGGCCCGAATCGAAGTCGCGCTATCTGAATACCGGGTCCAGTTCGCCAGTTTGAGTATGGATGATCGGCGCTTTGTGCCCCAGGTTTTAAAAGTGTTAAATAAAGCCTTCGGTCCCGGTGGAGTACTGGTCGACCGGACGGAATTACGGCGAGTGATGAAAGGGAGTCAGTATTGGAGCGCGTCGTGGATGGCCCTTCACCGGGGCGACCGGTGGACGGCGATTCGGTATTGGATAAAAGCCTATGGATTGCACTTGATGGGGACGGAGGGACTGCGGCGGGCTTGGTGGCACTCGTTGGCTCGCTTCCTGGTTGGGGCGAAAGGAGTGAAAGGATGAACCCCTGTCGGACACTTCAAGATTGTTACGGGCAACTTCGGGGTTGGCGCCGATGGTCGATTCGTCAACAGGCGGGAGAATTTGCACGCTGGCAACCGGAAGCTCTGGCCCGGTTAAACCAGGAACTTTTCCGGAAACGGGTCGCCTTCGCCATCCAGGCCTTTCCGCTGTACGCCGAAAAAGTCAACGCCCACTTTCAGCAGACTTTGTCCGCAACTCAAGGTCGGGCGAGATCTTCCAGCCTTCGTAGTCACGCCCTGCGTGACGGAGTAGGCCAGAGCGAGCCGAACGGCGCGACGGAGCGCGCCTCCCATATTGCGGGGAGATCCTCTTCCATCCTTATAAGTGAAATCGAACCTAAGCATCTCCCCATCTGGACCAAGGGCGATCAACGGGCGTTATTTAGCGAGTTAAACGGACCGCCCTTGCCGGGAAGTTTTGCGCATGCCTCGGGCGGGTCCACCGGGGTGCCGATCCAGTTTTATATGACCCGTGAAAGTTTTGAATGGCGCATGGCGGTGTCCGATCGGGGTTACGGGTGGGCCCACGCCGAAGAGGGACAAAAAAGTTTTTATGTCTGGGGCTCGCCGGTCAAACCGTTGGCGGTATTTAAGAAGCTCAAGGTTGATTTTCAGCATATTCTTCAACGGCGGGCCTATTGCGACAGTTTTGTGTTTGATGACGAACGCAAAGTAGCTTGCTGCCAGGCCATCAATCATTTTCGTCCTTCGGCCTTGGTGGGGTATGCGGGGAATCTGGTCGAATTGGCGCTATTCGTCCGCGCCCACCCGGGGATTTTACGATGGAAAGCGCGCACTTTGGTGACGGCGGCGGAAGGGCTCCAGCCGGGACAACGCGAGTTGTTGCAGTCCACCTTGACCAATGAAGTGTTCATGTCCTATGGCAGCCGGGAATTTATGTTGATCGGGATGGAATGTCGGGAACATGCCGGATACCATGTGAATTCCGATACCCTGTTGGTGGAAGTGGTGGACGAGAATGGTCAGCCGGTGGCGCCCGGTGAAACCGGGCGGATTGTGGTCACTGATTTGCGCAATGCGGCGAATCCTTTTGTGCGATACGAAATTGGTGATTGGGGTGCCTGGGCGGAGGGGATATGTTCCTGCGGACTGCCTTTCCCAAGGTTGGCACAGGTGGCCGGTCGCATTCAGGAAGTTCTTCTGGCCGCCGATGGATCCCGGCAAACGGCGCTGTTCGTACCTCATTTGGTGAAGGAATTCGCCTGGATCCAAGGGTACCAGATCGAGCAGGAAACAGCCGGTGCGATCCGGCTTTGTGTTTTATCGAGGGAAGAACCCCCGGAGCCCGATGTAACCGCCTTATCTCGTGCGTTTCAGTCCAAGCTCGGTGAAGCGACCCGGGTGGAGGTGGTGCGGGTATCCGCCTTGCGAAAAAGTGCGTCGGGCAAGGTTCCCATTGTTTGCTCCGGGGTATAACTTTGAGAGACTCTGCGAGAAATTCCCCGCTTGGGGAAAGATGAAGCGGAGATATTGCACGCAGAGTTGCGCTGGGTTCAGATTGAGTTAAACAAGAGTAAAGCAGGGCCGTGCGATCCCGCCGCGGCAGCGGAATCACCCGTCCCGCGTTCTATGAAGCCAAGTTAACAATGGTTCGTTGACTCTAAACGAACGGTGGAGGGGTCATTCCGCAGCCCAGTGCGAAATGGCACGGCCGTTCTTCACTCTGAGAACAAGTTTCTGAACCCTGTGAAACTCTGCGAGAGCCTCCCCGCCTCCAAGGAGATGAAACGAGAGATATTGCACGCAGAGTTGCGCTGGGTTCTGATTGAGTTAAACAAGAGTAAAGCAGGGCCGTGCGATCCCGCCGCGGAGGCGGAATCACCCGACCCGCGTTCTATGCAGTCAAGTTAACAAGGGTTCGTTGACTCTAAAACAAGCGGCGGATGGGACATTTCATCGTTTCGACGAAATGGCACGGCCGTTCCCCCTCTGCGAACTGATGCTTTAACTTTGAGAGACTCTGCGAGAAATTCCCCGCTTGGGGAAAGATGAAGCGGAGATATTGCACGCAGAGTTTCACTGGGTTCAGATCGAGTTAAGAGCAAGAGTAAAGCAGGGCCGTGCGATCCCGCCGCGGCAGCGGAATCACCCGTCCCGCGTTCTGTGAAGCCAAGTGGACAAGGGGTTGTTAACTCTAAAACAAGCGGCGGACGGTTCATTTCGCAGCCTGGTGCGGAATGAGACGGCCGATCTTCACTCTGCGAACAAGGATCAGAACCTTGTAGAACTCTGCGAGAACCTCCCCGCTTGTGTGCGAAGATCAAGCCCGATATAAGGACTATTTATGTGTGGGATTTGTGGAATAATTGGCCTTCCTCGTGAAGCGGCCATTGAGCGCGTGAAAAGGATGTGTCGTACCTTGGCCCATCGCGGGCCGGATGATGAACATGTCGTGGCCGGGGATAACTGGGCATTCGGCCAGCGGCGTCTGTCGGTGATTGACCTCTCTATAAATGCCCGTCAACCATTTGTGAATGAGGACGGGTCGTGTGTTCTCACCTCCAATGGGGAGATTTACAATTTCCGTGACTTGCGGCGACCCTTGGTGAACGCGGGACATCGGTTTGTCTCCTCTTCGGATTGTGAGGTGATCCTGCACTTGATGGAGGAAGACGGCGAATCCGGCCTCCTCAAGCTGAATGGCATGTATGCCTTTGCCTTTTTGGATCAACGGCGGCGAAAAGTGATGTTGTGTCGGGACCGGCTGGGCATCAAGCCGCTCTATTATCGAAGAACGCCGGACGCCTTGTTGTTTGCATCCGAAATCAAGGCTTTGGTAGAAAACGGGAAAAGCGGATTACGCCAGGACCGGATTCAAGAGTTTTTTCAATATCGTTACGTGAGCGGGAGTGACACGCTTTTTCAAGATATTCAGGAAGTGTTGCCCGGGCATCGGGTGTCCATTGATCTGGATAACCTGTCGATCGAGGATCGCGCATATTGGATACCCCGCGTACGGAAATCGACGGGAGCGCCGGTGGACGAGGCGGCATTGGCCCGGGAACTCGAACAGGCGGTGGCTCGACAACTCGTCAGCGATGTTCCCTTGGGATGCCAGTTGAGCGGGGGGTTGGATTCCAGTCTGGTCACTCAGATGGCTTTGCATCAAACCGATCACCGCATGCATACGTTTTCAGTGGGATTTGCCGGCTACGAGAAAGATGAATCGGTGTGGGCCCGGCAGGTTGGGCGAGCTCTGGATACGATCCACCACCCCATCCCGTACACGGAGCGTGAATTTTTGGAAGATCTGGCGTTGGGGGCCTATCTACATGACGAACCACTGAACCATGCCAATAGCCTGCCGATGTATAAGTTATGCCGGGAGGCGCGGAAGCATGTCACGGTGTTGTTGACCGGAGAAGGGGCGGATGAGCTATTCGGCGGTTACTCGTGGCACCGCCGACTCTGGCGCCTGGGCGAATGGGGACGAGGAGTACACTGGCCGATCACCGGATGGCTGGCCCGAACCTTTGGGCCTCGTCGTCTTGACCGGATCCTGCCGCTATTGGGGAAATCGCCCCGAGAGATGGCGATCCAGGCCGGTAAATGGGTTTCGGATGAATGCCTGGGAGGATTGTTGAAATCCTATTCACCCCTCGATAATGCGTATCGCAATCAAATGGCGATCAACGAACACCTGCCGTTGGCCGCGATTCTGGACATGGATCTGCGCACGTATCTGGTTTCCGTGCTGCAACGGCAGGATCGGATGAGCATGGCCAGTGGGGTGGAGTCTCGGGTGCCCTTTCTGGATCATGATTTGGTCGAACAGGTTCTACAGATCCCGGTTGATCAGCATTTTCAGAACGGGCGGGGGAAAGCGGTTCTGCGGCATATTGCTCGCGGGAGAATTCCAGACGAGATTCTCGACCGGCCGAAAACCGGATTCAGTCTGCCCCTGATCGCATGGATGCGCAATCCACGCGGGTTGGGAGGTCTGCTGGATTGGCTGAGTGATGAGCGGGCCTCCAGCCGGGGGATTTGGAAGCAGAATCTCCTCGACGCCAAAATCAACGAGCACCGGCAGGGAACTCATAATCATTCCGATCTATTATGGTCAGCGCTGTCCTTTGAGTTGTGGGCTAGAATCTGGTTGGATGGAATTCCGCATCAGCGGCTTAAAGACGAGATTCTTACGACCGTCGATCGTAAAACCTGACAAGCATGAACATGGCTCTTTTTGCATAGAGGGACTCTACGAGAAACTCCCCGCCTGTGGGGAGATGAAGCGGAAGATATTGCACGCAGAGTTGCGCGGGGTTCAGATTGAGTTAAAACGAGAGTACCAGCAGGGCCGTGCGATTCCGCCAGGAGGCGGAATCACCCGTCCCGGTTGTTTTCCAAGCAAGTCATCAAGGGGAAAAGGGAGATGCATCATGATTACGACGGGAGAATGGAATCGGATCAATAGTCTTTCCGCGGCAATATTGAAATCTGCCTATCGGGTTCACACGAAATTGGGGCCAGGGCTTTTGGAATCCTTCTATCGTAAATGCTTGGCGATCGAGTTGGCGCAACAAGGCATCCGATATGAATGCGAAAAACCGGCCTATGTGGAATATGACGGAGTCAAATTGACAGATGTGGCCTACCGGTATGATTTAGTGGTTGAAGATATGGTTGTCATCGAACTCAAGGCGCAGGACGAACTGAAAGATATTCACAAAAAACAACTTCTGACCTACTTAAGGCTGGGCTGTAAACCATTGGGGCTGTTGCTGAACTTCAATGAAATAAGCCTGAAAAACGGAATCGTGCGGATGATCAACCAAGACGGCAAGATGGACCCGAAGAATCGGACTTAAAACAAACAGTGGACGCGTCATTCCGCAGCCCGGTGCGAAATGGCACGGCCGATCTTCACTCTGAGAACATGCTTCTGAACTCAGTGGAACTCTGCGAGAGCCTCCCCGCCTCCAAGGAGGTGAAACGAGAGATATTGCACGCAGAGTTGCGCTGGGTTCAGATTGAGTTAAAACGAGAGTACCAGCAGGGCCCTTCTTCGTCCCGCAAGGCGGGACTACTCAGGGTAAACCGTGCGATTCCGCCAGGAGGCGGAATCACCCGTTTCGTGTTCTATGAAAGCAAGTTGGTGAGGGCTCGTTGACTCTAAAACAAGCGGCGGATGGGACATTTCATCGTTTCGACGAAATGGCACAGCCGTTCTTCACTCTGCGAACAAGGATCAGAACCCCGTGCTACTCTGCGAGAGCCTCCCCGCTTGTGAGAGAAGATAAGCTAGAGATATTGCACGCAGAGTCACGCTAATCCGAGTTTTCGCCCTGTCTGAAACTCTCATGGCCTATACTTTTCAAGAATGAACCTTAAAATCTGTCATCTCGTGACGAGTCTTAAAACCGGTGGATTGGAGCGGATGGTTTGTGATCTGATTGCGGGCTTGAAAGAGCAAGGGGTCCCATCGGTCATTTTTTGCCTGGATGAGCCAGGGGACCTATATGATCGCGTATCGGCCGACGCGAAGTCCGCCGGTCAGCGCACCCCCGGATGGGGGGTGGTGGATTGGAAGCTGGTATTCCAAATCCGCCGATTTGTATTGGCTCACCGCGTTTCCGTGATTCATGCTCACAATGCGTCCCCCCATCTCTACGGGGTGTTGGTATCGGTGCTTACCGGGATACCGGTAGTGACGACGACCCATGGACAGGGCTACCAGGAAACGGGGCGAGTCCGTTTTTTGAGACGGATTTTGGCGCTCCGAACTCGCGCCGTGATTCTGGTGTCGGACGATACAAAGCGGGCAGCGATGAGGGCGGGTCTTCTGTCGGAGCGACAGTCCTGGATCATTCCCAATGGAATCGACACGACGGTTTTCACCCCCTCGATCGAAACCTCCCGGGCATCCTCAGTGCATGAGGGAATTTCAGAAAAAGCCGTGGTGATGGGCAGTGTGGGCCGCCTGTCCGCTGAAAAAAATTACCCCCTTCTTCTTCGAGCTTTCGCACGGGTGGCTGAAAGATTGGACGGATTCCTGGTGTTGGTGGGGGACGGCTCGGATCGGGTGCGAATTGAGGCCGAAATCGCCCGGTTAAATATCAAGGACCGATGCCGCATCACCGGGATGCAAATGGATGTGCTTCCCTGGCTGCGCAGGATGGATATTTTCTGTTTGTCGTCAGACACGGAAGGATTGTCCATTTCGTTGCTAGAAGCCGGGGCCTGCGGTTTGCCGTGTGTGGTTACCGATGTTGGCGGGAACGCTGAAATTGTGGCGAATGGCGTGACCGGATGGGTGGTCCCTCGCGGAGAAGAAAACGCCTTGGTTACGGCGTTGGAGCGTTTGGCGGGTGACCGTCAGGTACGGGAACAGATGGGACAGGAAGCCCGACGACGGGTGGAAAGCCGGTACTCTTTGGCGGCCATGGTGGACGGGTATATGCGGGTTTATGCCTCCGTGTGCAAGGGGTAGCGGAGTGGAGGAGTGGGCAGAGAGCAAAGGGCTGAGTGCCAAGATGAGACAAAGCTCTGTTTTTCACGCGGAGGCGCGGAGGTCGCGGAGGACAGAGGCCGAAAAGAAGGCCGCGCGACAAGTCCCGCCTTGGATGCGGGATGCATCACGCGTCCGGTGCCTGTTCTGATTACGACGTAAAGGAAAGTGCAAGCGGTGGCGCGATACCCGGCCACGTTTCGTGGACGCTCATCGCGGGACCCTCTGCCTTGGCGAACTCCGCGGCTTGGCGTGAGAAATCTCCGCCTTGTTGCCCCAATGCCAACCCCGCGGTGAGAAGGCCGTGCGAGGGACCGCCCGGCCCACCCCGGACATCGCGATCTGTTTTCGGTGGCTGATTTTTCAACTGCATGACAGGTGGATTTGATCTTTATAACCCATTGCCGGTCAGGACATTCGTCGTAGGACACAGAAAGATTCTATCCTCTGCTCTACGCGCTCTGCCTCTCCCCCGGCCAACCAACAACTTAACAACTCAACAACTTCCCATCGGACTCACTCTCTGCGCTATGCTCTCTGCCCTAATGCTCTTAATCCTGCTGGTTCTCGCCACCGCCTGGGTGGGTTATCCGCTCTGGCTTCGTCGACAGGCCCGCTATGTGGACCATTATCCGCCGGCATCTCATTTGTTATCAGCGGATATTTTAATCGCCGCGCATAATGAGGAGCGGTGTATTCGGGCTATGCAGACAGACCTCCGACTTTTCCCCATGGTGCTCGGGTCTGCTTTGTCGGAAGTGCACCTCAGGCGACGGAGGTGGAAGATCAAGGCGGTGACTCTCAATTCAAAACTCGACAAGGTAATAATTCTGCGACAATATGTTCACCAAGCGCCTTGCCTTGCATTGCAAATTCACTACATCGTGTGAACAGAATCCAGTTAAGGGAATAGAAATGAAATGGATATATAGGATTCGCCGTAAGATCTGTTTTTTAAAAGGGGACAACAGGGGCGTGGCGCGGTGGTCTGGGAAAATAACAACACACCAGATCAAAAAAATATTGCAAACTAAATTCAAAGAAAACATTCCACCAATCGTTCTTTTGGAAATCAATTCCACATGTAATTATAAGTGCCCATTTTGTCCGCAATCTTCACACCGTCGGCCCGAACAGTATATGACGATGAATTCATTTCTTCTGGTGATACGAAAACTGGAAGAAATCCAATTTGCGGGAACTATCAGCCTGACGGGAAATAACGAGTCATTTATGCATCCTTTGATGGTCGAATTCTGCCGTATTATTTCAGAGCGTTTGATGTATGCTAAATGCTCTTTTACAACCAATGGTTCTTTGATATCGCGAGAGCAATGGGAGCAATTGTGTAAGCTCCCGCGGCCGCCATCAATTGATGTGAATGATTATACTGCGGAACAATCGACAACCCGCAAATTCAACGAATTTCTTTCGTCAATACCGGAATCCAGCCGGATACAACTCACGATAAGGAAACGGTCTCATTCTGAAAAACATGGAAACCGGGCTGGTAATCAGCCGGGGGATTTTCATCCAGAAAACTACCGCGACATTATCTGCACCTGGCCCTTTATGGGAATGTTTGTTGCTTGGAATCTTAAAGTCTATCTTTGCTGTTCGGACTATTTACATGAAGTTATCCTGGGTGATCTTTCGACTCAAGCTATTATGGATGTCTGGCAAAGCCCAGGATATAAACAAATTAGGACGAAAATGTTATCGACTCAACGTGCCGACATAGCTTTTTGTCGAAATTGTGAATCGGATTGGTATGTTTTGCCAGAACATCTTTCAGCCTTGACCACTGGAGGTAACCCATGAGCACAAGCCCCTTGATTTTTGATCCATATGTGCTGAATAACCTGCAAGGCACAAGCTTTTTGGATGTCGGGTGCGGCCATGGGAAATGGGGCTATCTCTTGAAGAAGTACGCCCCACCTTCTCAGGAGCGATATATCGTGGGGATCGATGTTTTTGAGCCTCATGTTCAATCGCTTCAGGGCCAGGGCATCTACGATGAAGTTCGGGTTGGTGATGCGATTGCACTTCCCTTCGCCGACAAGTCGTTTGACACCATCATTGCCTGTGAAGTGATCGAACATCTGCCCGCTGAAAAAGGAGCCACTCTTATTCGTGAACTCAGGCGTGTGGCCAGGCAATGTTATATCGTCTCTACGCCCACCTTCCCCTGTCTGCGTGGGGGGAATGAAACACTGGATGGATTCAATCCGCATGAAGCCCATAAATACATTTACTCATACAATGAATTTCGTACTCTGGAATTCACTCAAATCATCGGGGTAGGGCACCTAAAGCTCCGTCCCTGGAAGTTGGCTGTAGCGTTATCCTCGGTAGGTGTTTATCTGCCGCATCTAAGTCGATACCTTTTGGGTTTCTGGTTTTCAGATGGGCAGAAACGCATTTTAGCTGCGGAATAAAACGGGTGCTGGTCCGAAGTCAGACAGCGGGACGTCTTCCATGAAGATCCATTTTCAAGGTGATCACGCGGTGTAACTCAACGGGCAACATCTCCCGCTTCACCCCCGAGGCGCCAAGACAGGGAGGAATAACTCACCTGCTTCGTCTTTTCGGCGACGGGACTTTCTCGCAGAGTCCCTCAAAGATAAAACATAAGTTCGAAGAGGAGGGCGGCTGTGACATTTCGTCGACACGACGAAGTGACCCATCCGCTGCTGGGTTTAGAGTCAACCAATTCATCCATTTGCTAACGTATCAACTGAAACGCGAGATTCCTCGACTCCGCTCTGCTCCGTTCGGAATGACAGAAAAAGTTGTCTTCCCGAGTCCTTCGACAAACTCAGGGCAGGCGAAATCGAGAGATCTTAATGCCGCTCCACTGAAATATGCTCTCTGCCTTAATGCTCTTAATCCTGCTGGTTCTCGCCACCGCCTGGGTGGGTTATCCGCTCTGGCTTCGTCGACAGGCCCGCTATGTGGACCATTATCCGCCGGTATCTCATTTGTTATCGGCGGATATTTTAATCGCCGCGCATAATGAGGAGCGGTGTATTCGGGAACGGATCGCCAATCTACGAGAACAAACGGCTCCCGGAATTCGGCGGATTTGGATCGGTGACGACGTTTCGAGTGACGGCACCGGTGCCATCTTGAAGGAATTGGCCCAGCGGGATTCCGTGCTGCGGTTTATTCCCGGTCTCACCCGGCAGGGCAAGGCGGGTGTTCTTAAGCGGTTAGTGGAGGAGATCGCCAAAGATCCCACCCCGCCGGCTCTGCTGATCTTTACCGATGCCAATACTCGGTTTGCGGCAAATGCGTTGAACGAATTACGGGTTCCGTTCCAGGATCCGCAGGTCGGTGGCGTATGCGGCCGGCTGGTTTTTGAAGGGAGCGCTTCAGCGGGACGGGAACTCGATTATTGGGCGCGTGAAAATGAATGGAAAGCGGCGGAAAGTCGCGCCGATTCCTGCTTGGGCGCCAATGGAGCGATCTATGCCATTCGGCGGGAATTATTCTGGACCGGCTTCCCTTCAGATACGGTGATCGACGATTTTGTGATTGGGATGAAAGTTCGGGAACAGGGTCGCCGCATGGTCTATTGGGGGCAAGCGGTGGCGTGGGAAGAAACGCCGCCGGGTTGGGCTGAGGAATTTCGCCGCCGGATTCGGATCGGGAGTGGCGCCTTTCAAGCTTTAGGCCTGTGTCGGCGTTGCCTGTCCCCGCATTATGGCCGGTTTGCCATCATGTTTGCTCTTCATAAGGTAGCGCGATGGGTGACGCCGTTATTGTTACTGGCCCTGGTCGGCCTGGCCGTCGTTCAGTTCGTTCTGTGGGGGGTAGGCTGGGTAAATGGTCTGGTATTGGGCGGAACAGGAATCGGATTTATTTTGGCGGCGATCGGGGGTTGGGCTCGTGCGCGGGGGATTCACCGGCTGACGTCGATTCAGGCGTGGACCTATTTTTGTCTGGTCCAGGCGGCCTTTCTCTGCGGCTTCTTCCGATTTGTCAAAGGAGGCCTTTCCGGGAGTTGGGAGCGGACGGAGCGGGGATGAGAAGCTAAGGGGAAAGTTGTTAGGTTGTTAAGTTGTTTGTTGGGGAATATTGGGAAGGGAAAGAGGGGACATGGGGATGTTAAAGACATTTGAAGAGCTTGAGGTATATAAGAGAGGTGTTGTTTTTCGGATTGAGATATCTCAGTTCTGCAAATTGTTGCCCAAAGAAGAAACCTATCGAATGAAGGATCAGATGTTGCGCGCGTCCCGATCAATAACGGCCAACATTGCCGAGGGTTTTGGTCGGCACCATCATCAGGAGAACAGTCAATTCTGCCGACAAGCTCGGGGTTCATTATCTGAAATGCTCGACCATTTAGGTTGTGCTCGCGACGAAGGATTTCTCAGCGAAGACAGGTATGTTGAATTGAGAAAATGCATCGAAGAGGTCTGGAAGCTTCTGAATGGTTACATTGCATATCTTCAGAAATGCGCCATGTCCGGCGTACCTAAAAAAAATTCATTGTTGAGCTGATTACTTCTGCAACAACTAAACAACCAGCAACTAACAACTCCACACTCTATCCATGCTGAAAGCAATCGATAAATGGCTGCCGGGTTACCTGGCTTCGATCTGTCGGCGTCCCCCGCGAACCCCGGGGATGCGGCATCTGATTTTTTGTCTGGTCGACCATTTTGAGCCGGTTCATTGGGAACCTGATTCCGCCCGGCGCGGGCCGGCGGTGCGGGATTGGGCCGAACGGTACCGGAATGCGATGGCGGAGTTCCATGACGCGGACGGACGGCTGCCGCAACACACGTTTTTTTATCCGGCCGAAGACGCCGACCCGGAAAGTTTAGCCCCGCTGGCGGAGGCGTGTCGGGCCGGGTTGGGCGAAGTCGAGATTCATTTGCATCACCGGAACGATACTGCAACGGGATTGATAGACAAGCTCACCGGGTTTCGCAATCTCCTGCGGCGCGAATACGGATTATTGGGTACAGATGCCGCGGGGCGGATCCGGTATGGCTTCATCCATGGCAATTGGGCCTTGTGTAATTCCCGGCCGGATGGGGATTGGTGTGGGGTAAACAACGAATTGACGATGTTGGCCGAAACCGGGTGCTATGCCGATTTTACTTTCCCCTCCGCACCGTCGCCCACCCAGCCGCGGATGGTCAATGCGCTTTACCTGGCCCGGGATCGCGGCCAAAGACCGCGGGGAGCGGATGAAGGTGTCCTTTGTAGCGTAAAGGAGAGTGGAGCCAAAATTCAGGATGTCTCACGCAAAGGGCAGGCAAAGGATGCGGTTAGTGAGCCATCACATATAAACGGAGACCAGCCGCGCGGTGCATCCCGTTTCCGAAACGGGACTCACCTCGCGGCTTCCGGGATCTCTCCCTCCGTGCTCTCTGCGCCTTTGCGTGAGACAGAATCAGATCTTCTGATTATCCAAGGCCCATTAGGATTGAACTGGAAAAGCCGGAAATGGGGATTTCTGCCGCGGCTGGAGAATGGGGCATTAACCCGCGTCAATCCGCCTACGACGGAGCGGGTGGATTTATGGGTGCGTCAGGGGATTCATGTGATCGGCCGGCCGGAATGGATTTTTGTAAAAGTGCATACGCATGGATTCGATCCGGTGAGTCGGTCGATGTTTACGGATGGGCGGCTGGTGGAATTTCATCGCGATCTACAACGGCGATACAATGATGGAGTCGATTGGCGGCTCCATTATGTGGCGGCGCGGGAGATGTCGAATCTGGTACGGGCGGCCATGGCGGGACACGGGGGGGATCCCGGCGAGTGGAGGGATTTCGAGGTCGGGCGGCCGGATTTTCGCGCGGCGCGAAAATAGTTGCTCGTTGTTGAGTTGTTGGTTGTCGAGTGGGAATGTGGGAGGGGCGCTCCGTCGCGCCGACCAGTGTATGGGGGGAATCGGCGCGGCGGAGCGCGCCTCCCACATTATTGCAGATGAAGGAGCGGGCCGCACGGCGAACACCCGCTGGGGAAGAGTGGGTCTCACGCAGAGGCGCAGAGGTCGCGGAGGGGGGAGCAGGCCGCGCGGTGAGCGCTCACGGGGCGTAATCGTGCACCGCGCGGCCGGTTTCCCGGGGTTAGTGACACCCTAACCGATAGAAAACGTCTGCGCGAAACCCCGGCCCGTTGCGGGGCGGCTCTTCGCGCAGGCTCTCTGAAACTCTTTGCGTCTTCAGCGGCTTTGCGTGAGATAATCGGGGAGTGGATGTCGCACAAGGAAACTCGCAGGGGAATCGGCGCGACGGAGCGCGCCTCCCACATTGAAGACCTGCCCGTTATTGCCATGTTAGCGCCTCCCACTTTAGGAATTTTAATGATGAATCGGAATGTGGGAGGGGCGCTCCGTCGCGCCGACGCAGTTGAATGCCCGGTTGAATTCTCCTCCCTCTATGCCGCCCCAACCAACAACCATCAACTTAACAACGAACAACTGAACAACGGATCGCCCTAATGAATCTATTCAACTTAATCCGATCCGATATCGCAGCCAAAGCAGAATGGGTCTATGGGCGAGTGACCCCGGGAACGATTCTGCAGACATTATTAACGGATGGCACGCCGGCCATGATTTTATTCCGGCTGATGGAAGGTTCTCAGCGCCTTAAAATTGCCCCCCTGGCGATGGTGTTCAATAAGTTGAACGTCATTTTGGGCCAGTGCATCATCGGGCGTGGGGCCACGTTCGGGCCTGGCTTTGTCCTGATCCACAGTCAAGGCGTGGTGATTAATACCGCGGTGCGGGGGGGGAGCCGGATCCGGATCGAACACCAGGTGACGATCGGGGCGGAAAAAGGGCAGGCGCCGGTGTTGGGCGACGATATTTTTATCGGTGCCGGGGCCAAGGTGGTGGGGGGGGTGCGGATCGGAAATGGAGTCAAGGTCGGGGCGAATGCGGTTGTGGTCCAGTCGGCGCCTGACGGCGCAACGATGGTGGGAATCCCAGCGAAACCGGTGGAGCGAGGGGAAAGGTGTTAGGTAACGAGGAAAGCAGGTCATTCAGAGACGAAGGGACGAGAAGGCCGCACGGCGAACACCTGCCGGGGAGCGGGGCGGGTCTCACGCAGAGGCGCAGAGGTCGCGGAGGGGGGAGCAGGCCGCGTGGTGAGCGCTCCCGGGGCGTGATCGTGCACCGCGCGGCCGGTTCCCCAGTGTTTAAAGAGACCTTGCCAACAGAAACCGTCTGCGCGAAACCCCGGCCCGTTTCGGGACGGCTCTTCGCGCAGAGCTTCCGGCACTCTCGCCTTGGCGATCTTTGCGGCTTCCATGAGAAGGCAATAGTCAAGCATCCGTTTCACGGATTCCTTCGAGCTCCTACGCCACGCTTCCATCCGCACTCTTTATGGAGACAGCCATGTCCCCGGTGCATTATAGTGTCCGTCGGCGGGTGCTGCTATCTTTG
>CAIJXV010000011.1 GCA_903824675.1 uncultured bacterium | reverse complement strand
TTGGACCTGGAAACCTTTCACTCCCGTCGTGACTTCTTTACCAAGGTCACCACCTATCAACGGTGGTGGAACTTTGGCCGCCCCAATTATTCGAAAGGCAAAATCACTCCCGCAGAATTCTTACGGTCCGAAGGCTTCGATCCCGCAGCCTTGCTCCTCGATCCCCTTGACCTCGACGCCCATTTCCGTACTATCTCTTCCGCCCCGCCTTCCCCCGGCCGGGTGGGTCAGGAGGTACCTGCCTTGCCCGATTTTTGCTGTTTTCTCGTTGATTTTCCTCTTGAACTTCTGCCCTCCTGTGATTCAATCCCTGCATGCCCCTCTTCGATACTCATTGCCACCTTCAAGATCCCCGCATCGCCACCCAGTTGAACACCCTCCTCCAACATGCCGCGGCGGCCGACGTCCAGCTCATGCTCTGTTGTGCCACCAGCGAATCGGATTGGAATATCGTCCTCGACATCGCCCGTCAATATCCCGCTACGGTCATCCCGGCGCTCGGAATCCACCCCTGGTACGCCACGGATCGTTCTCCCGTTTGGCACGACCGTCTCCGGACCCTGCTCGCCAACCCGGCCACGGCCGTCGGGGAAATCGGCCTCGATCACGCCATCTCACCCCGCAGTGATGCCGACCAGGATGCGCTCTTCCTCGCCCAACTCGATCTGGCCGCCGAATTTCGGCGCCCCGTCTCACTCCATTGCCGACAGGCGTGGGGGTCTCTCATCGAACACCTCCAAAAGGCGCGCCGCCTGCCGCCGGCCATCGTCATCCACTCCTATTCCGGCCCGCCCGAAATCATCCCTCGGCTTCTGCCTTTTAATGTCTTTTTTTCCTTCTCCGGCTCCCTCACACAACCCCACCACCACCGGGCGCACGCCACTGTGCCGGCCGTCCCGTCCGCTCGCCTGCTGCTCGAAACCGACGCCCCCGACATCGATCCCAACCCGGTTCCGGACCCCGAGGGCATCCGCCCCTTCGGCCCCCCGAATGAACCCGCCAACGCCCGCGCGGTCGCCCATAGAATCGCCGAATTGCGCCAGTCTTCTTTCAATGAAATCGCCCAACTCACCTGGAACAATGCGCGCCGTATCTTCGTGCTCACGTCACACGACCACCCGGACAAGGAACTCGAATGAACACCCCCCCCAGATTCCCCCCGGGGCATGAACTTCAATAATTAACGCCCAACCCGAATTTGCCGACAAATCCGCTGGCGTCGAACTCCGCATCGCGGGTTTTGCCGCCTTCTTCCAGATCGACCGATTCAGCCCATCGATAGCCGCCCGACAGAAAGAGCGAGAGAATGGGGTTGAAACGCCAGGAGGCGCCGGCTTGGAAGTCCACTTGCCCAAAGGACCCATCAAAGGATCGGAGCGTACTCGGCTGACCGGTGGGAGTATCCACCGTATCCATCGTCACACTCCCCGCACCGGGGGCGATCTCGGCCCAAACCAGACAGGACTTGGAACGGATCAACTGGTAGTTGGCGGCCAATTTCAGGTATCCGCCGGTCAATTCGGCACGCGAATAACCCGCCTCTGCCAGATTGGAATCGATGGCTCCCCACCCTCCAAAGCGGACGCCCAACCGGAAACGGTCGCCATCCCCCACCCGCCACAACAGACCGAGATCGACGCCACTGACACTCTCTACATCCATTTTTCCACCCGACAGTGTGAGCGACCCCAAATCAACCGTATCCAGGGAAGAGCCGGACACTCCAACATCTGCCGACATCCGGGTAAAGAATCCTTCGGGGACGGGTTTCCATAACTTGGCATCGAGTTTTTGTTGAAACTCATTCACCTGCGCAGGCGTCATCTGATCCACCGCTTTAATCAGATCATCCGGCGTAAGCTGCCCATAGGCCGCAACGCCACACACGCACGCCCAAACAACCACCAACCAAGTTACTTTCATTAGTTTTCCCTCCGTGTTTGTATTCGTAATAGAATATTATCGCCACGATTTCCAGCACGGAATAGACCCGCTCCAACCGCGCCTAAAACCTGTTGACAATATGCCATACGGTGACCGATTGGCACTATAGGTGGCTGGTCTTGGGGGTTATTGGCATACTGACAAAAACAGGGTTGATCCGGGGGGGGGATTTGACTACCTTGGATGCGTCTACCGTTTGCAGGAGGGGTGGCAGAGTGGACGATTGCACCGGTCTTGAAAACCGGCGTGCCGCAAGGCACCGGGGGTTCGAATCCCTCCCCCTCCGCCATCCTTCGCTCTGCGCCCGAAGGCTTGAGCTACGGATGGTCTCCGACCAGGGAATAAAAGGGCGCAGAGAGAAGGATGGCGCCCTTCGAAGCACAAGGCGAACCGCCGCAGGGCGTAGGAGGGCAGGACCCCAAGATGCATTTTGTATACCTCATCCGCAGTACATCCCGCGCCAATAAAACCTATGTCGGCATGACAGAAGATGTCGAGTGCCGCGTGAGTGCCCACAATGAGGGCCACTGTCCATCCACGTCCCGTTTTCGCCCTTGGGAACTCATCACATATATTGCAGTTCGCTCTGAGGATCAGGCCCGGAAACTTGAAGGATACCTCAAAACGGGATCAGGGCATGCGTTCGCACACAAGCACCTTTGGCTATAACCTCGAGAGTATTGAATCTCGAATACCAATTCCTTTATTTTGATCTTTCTTTGTGAGATTGTAGCCATTATAAAGGTTTTGGAAGAGAGTGGCTGTGGAATAATAAGTTACATAGTGATCCCTCCCCCTCCGCCATTTTGAAATCCGGCGATTTTCGGCCACGACCGACCACGGGGCCGGGAAAGAAACAAATCGGTAGACGAAGGGACGGCACCATGAACATCATAAAAGCGCTGACATTGATCGTTTGTCTTGCCGTTTTGGTCGCGTGCGGAAGAAGCAACCAGAAGGGTGCGGGCATTGAATGGGACACCCTCAATAAAGAAGTGATGGAACTGCTCAACGCCGGCCAATACGATCGCGCCCTGGTGGTGGCTAAAAAGGCGCTTGAAATCGCGGAAAACCGGGTGGGCCAGAAGCACCCCGATGTGGCCACCAGTTTAAACAATATTGCAGTTATCTATAATACCCTGGGCCAATACGCATTGGCCGAGCCCCTCTACAAGCGTTCGCTGGCCATCAAAGAGAAGGCGTTTGGACCCAACCATCCCGCCGTGGCGACCAGCCTGAACAACCTCGCCGAGCTTTACCGCACCCAGGGTCAATTCGCACTGGCCGAGCCCCTCTACAAGCGCTCGCTCTCCATCCTGGAAAAGAAACTCGGCTCGAATCACCCCTCCCTCGCGACCAGCCTGAACAACCTCGCGCTCCTCTACAGCACCCAGGGCCAATTCACTCAAGCCGAGCCGCTCTTCAAGCGCTCCCTGGTGATTTGGGAGAAAATCCTCGGCCCCAACCACCCCTCTTTGACCACCAGCCTTGAAGGCCTGGCGGAAATTTACCGGATTCAACACAAATACTCGCTGGCTGAGCCGCTGTTCAAGCGGGCATTGGCAATCAAGGAAAAAACCCTCGGCCCGAACCACCCCGACGTGGCCACCAGTCTTGACAATCTCGCCGCCTTTTATCAAGAGAGCCAGAAGAAAAAGGAAGCCGCATCCATGACCCAACGAGCGGCGGCCATTCGGGCCATCAAGCGCCGATGAATCCGTCCTTCAAACTCCTCCCGGCGAGGGAGAAGCGGGAGGGCTGAATTTCTGGTGAATCATCACCATGATCAGGGGCTTGTCGTTCCACCGTCCTTCCGCTATGATGCCGGCTTGCAACTCATCGACGGGAGTGTTTCAGGAATATGCGACAGTCCGTGCTTAATATCCGCCCCCCCCAGCCGGGTCTCCGATCCGGGTTTGTGAAAATCACCCTCATTGGGGTCGCCGGACTCTTGGGGATTTTCCTGATGATCGCGGTCACCCCCACCCTTCAATATCATCAGGTCACGGTCGCTTTGCAACAAGCCGAACGATTACTCGACCAGGAAAATCCCGGAGAAGCCATCCAACGCCTCTACGCCGTCGAGCCGCTCCTTGAGTTCTTCCCCGAATTGACACCCGCCTTCCGCGGGCATCTGATCCGCGTCTATACCCAGGCCGGACACTTGGACGAAGCCTTCGCGGTCTCACAAAAGCCAGCCGGATGGACCGAAGACTGGCGATCAAAGTCGAATCCCACCCAACCCACCGTATCCTTCCTCGTTCGCTTCGCCCATCGCTTCCCGGCGTTCAAAGCCACCCCTTTCGTCAACCCTTATACCGGCAAGTCCGACCTCACGGTCTTTCGGGACCAATTAGTCAGCAGGGATCGCTGGGATCTCTTCCTGCCCTATGATCCGTCGACCCCGCCTCCGGCAGCAGCCGCTCCCATCCGTGCCGCTCAATCAGCCCCACTGCAAAAACCTGAGCCGCCCCCCGAGCCCACGCCTCTGGTCGTCCCCAAACCTCTCCCTCCGCCCCCTCCGCCCCCCCCCAGTCCGGAAGAGACTCGGGCCCGTCAGGAAGCACAACTGGCCCAGTTAACCGGGCAGGTCGAGACGCTCAGCAACCAAATCGTCTCCGCCAAAGCCGATTTGGCCAAGGTGGTGAATCCGCCCTTGACCCCGGCGCAAACGGCAGCCAAAGTCCGTCACCAAAAAGCCGTTCAAACCTTCAACCAGTTCGTCGACGAAAATATCAAACTCAAAAAAGACATGGATTCCGCCACCGGTCCCCGCCGCGTCGAATTGCTCGACAAACTCAAGGCCCGCCGCTTTCAGGAACAAAATCTTCAACGCGAATTGCGCGAGGCCAAGGTGGCCGATGAAAAATCACGACCACCCACAAATCCCAAAATCGACCTCGAAAAACGCATTACCTCACTGTCCGCCGAATACGAGCATAAGTCACGCCAGATCGAGGCTCTTCGCAAGGACCTCATTCCAGGCGCCGAGCCGGAAAACAATAATGAACTTTGAAATCGAAAAAAGATTCAGACCCGGTCGAAGCAAAGCCCGACTCTCCAGCATTTTTGAAAGCCGTCTGCCGCCCCCAGTTCATTATTATTATCGCCGGTCCGGAAATAACAGGAGCCGATCATGATTCAATTATCCGTCGTCGTCCCCATCTATAACGAAATCGAAAGCATCCCCATCCTCGCCGAAAAACTCCACCAATCCCTCTCCCGCCTGAAAATGACCTACGAGGTGGTCCTGGTCGATGACGGCAGTACCGACGGGTCCTGGGACAAGCTCATCGAACAATCCCAGCGCTTCCCCCATTTCAAGCTCATCCGTTTTCGCCGTAATTTCGGCCAGACGGCGGCCATGAGCGCCGGTTTTCGCGAATCCATTGGCGACATCGTCGTCACCCTCGACGCCGATCTGCAGAATGATCCCGATGATATTCCGCTCCTGCTCGAAAAGATGACGGACTCGGTCGATGTCGTCAGCGGCTGGCGCAAGGACCGCAAAGACACCTTCATCAACCGCCGCCTGCCCTCCATCCTCGCCAACGGATTGATCAGCCATATCACCGGGGTCCATCTGCACGATTACGGCTGTACCCTCAAGGCCTATCGGCGGGAAGTCATCAAAAATGTCCACCTATATGGCGAAATGCACCGGTTCATCCCCGCCCTCGCGAGTTGGGTCGGCGGACAGGTCGTTGAAGTTCCCGTTCAACACCACTCCCGTCAATTCGGCAAAACCAAATACGGCATCTCCCGCACCGTCCGTGTCGTCCTCGATCTGATGACCGTCAAGTTCCTCCTGCGCTATAGCAAGGGACCGATCCAGATCTTCGGCAAAATCGGGCTCTTTTTCCTTATACCGGGCGTGCTCATGATCTTCGGCATGATCATCGCCAACCTGGCCCTCGATTCCATGCTGATCAAGCGCCCCTTCTGGATCATGACCGCCTTCATGCTGATTTTTTCCGGCATTCAGTTCATCTCCATGGGACTGCTCGCTGAAATCCAGATCCGCACCTATCACGAATCCCAGGATAAACCCATTTATGTGATCCGGGACCGCGTTAAGTCTCCCGAACCGACCTGAGACCGGAAACCGGCACTCCTATCCGCCCTATGCAAGATTCGAAACAGTTGCTGGCTTCTCCCTCCCCCCGGCGCGGGGAGGGAAGGGCGAAAAGCCGTTGGCCACTTAGCAGGAACGATTCAGTTGCGAGAATGAAACTGTAACGACAATACGACTTCCAAGGTGGGCCGGGCGGTCCCTCGCACGGCCGCTGATCAAGAACGACGAGAATATCCCGCCGCAGGGACGCGTCGGGCCACCGGAAACGCAAACTCATTCAATCGTTCCGGCTTAGTGGTCGTGTCTTTCCTCGGGGTTTGAGTCGCAAAAAAGGATGTTGTGAAACCATGGACTTATTGTCACCGCTGGAATGGTTGTTCGGCCTGCTGACCTTGACCGGTCTGGTGCTGATCCTGATCGGGCACAAACCACTCTCGCAAGGGCTGCGGTGGCTCCATTCGCGTTTTGCGCCCCACATCCAGAACGCCGATTCCAAACCGTTTGTTTTTTTGCCGTCATACCCAATGTTGGGATTGCTGTTGACGCTTCTGACCGCCTGGTTATTCTGCGGCCTGGTGATCCCTCCTCTTTTGCAATACACCGCATGGCCCCCCCAACGGATCGAAGCCATCAACCTGATCATTCAATCGCTGGGATTCCAAGCCATCGGCGTGACGGTGATCGCGGGAACCTTGCGGACCTCGGGCATTGCCTGGCGCTCGTTGCTGGATCCCCGACCGGTCGGCGCGAATTTCGGCCGGGCTCTGGTGGCCTACCTGGTGATCATCCCCCCGATTTTCCTGATCTCCGCGGCGAACGAAGCCCTCCTCTCCGGCTGGGGATACCCGCTCTCCTTCCAGGAAGTGGTGGAAATTTTTCGCCGGATGGATCATCCCGGGCTGAAGAGTTTGCTGGTTTTTGCGATCATCGGGATGGCCCCGCTGTTCGAAGAGATCTTGTTTCGGGGACTCTTGTTTCCCTGGTTGGCCGGCCGATTCGGCTGGGCGGGCGGAATCCTGATCTCATCGGCCTTTTTTGCCCTGATCCATTTTCATCTCCCTTCCGCCCTACCCCTGGCCGCCTTGGGCATCGCGCTCTGCCTGCTGTATGCCCTGAGCGGACGCCTCATTCTCTGTGTTTTCGTCCATATGCTGTTCAATAGCATCAATCTCTTCGCCGTTACGCTCTGGGGCGGTTGACCCCATCCCCCCCCGTATCGGATCACGCTAACCTGCGCCGGCATTTCCCCACCCATCACTCCTGACCCAGTAGTTCGACGTGAGCCAATGTGCGCGCCGCCCGTTCGAAGGTCACCATTCCCGTCGCCCGGTCGAGAAGATATTGTTCGTGGATCAATCGGTCCACAAAACCCGGCTTGGCCGTTGCCAATCCGGGCGTCGCCAAGACTCCCGTGACGACCCCATTCGCCTCAATGTCGCCACTGGTTAATAACATCGAAATATGGCGCAACGCCTCAGCCTTGGACACGTTGAAATGATGCTGTAGCGCGAAATAGACTTCGCTCGCCACCAGGTCAGATATCATCAGGCGGATTCCCCGGGTCTTGGCATTCATCACCCACCGGAGTGCCGTTTGGGCTTGGGGGGACGGTTCCCCCGTCAACAGCCGCAACACAACTGAAGTGTCCAGCCCCATCTTCATGACGATTTCCCCTTTCCGGCCCGGCCATGCGCAATGCTCTGGCGAATAGCGTCCATGTCATATCGTCCGCGCGCATTAGGGGCATATTTATGCAAGGAGGCGAACCATTGAGGCAGAGACACCGGGGCCTTCTCAGCTAAAGGATTCCCCCCCGGCGCGACGGAAGCAGTGGGCTGCTCCACCCAGGCACTAAAAAGGGCAATGGCAACCTCCCGTACCGCACGGCCTTCAAGAGCACTTTTGGCTTTCACCTGGCGATAAATGTCATCCGGAATATCAATGGTTGCTTTCATGTTTACCTTATAACCGTATTACATGCTTCCCGTCAAGTCATCTTGTTTTTCGGCTCATTCTGTGAGAATTTCAACGTGAAATGCCGCTTTATAACTGCGTGCTGTAAGCCCTCTTATATTCAGCTCCGGCTCGCTCAGGCCTACTCCGTCACGCCAAGGCGTGACTACGAAGGCTGGAAGATCTCGCCCTACCCATTGTCATTCCGAGCCCTTCGACCTCCTCAGGGCAGGCGAAGTCGAGGGATCTCATGTTGTTGTCGGCCGGGCCTCTGCGCCCGGCGTCCGCTGATCCAATCCCCTCCATCACCAGACGCCCGCCAAAAGACAACATCGAGACCAGCGAGAGGATTCCGCTGGAGGGCGCTGCGCCGTCAGCGCCGTGTGGGCGTTGAATTCAAGGAGCCTGTTTTCCTATGGTACCGTTTCCAAAATATGGCTAGAATTCAGGCCTTTGAAACAAACCCGCATTATTGTGGAATGGCCAGGAGCGATATTCATGAAGACGGAATCATCTCTGTGGGTCGGTGCTGCCGAAGTCGACATTACCCCGCCTATTGGCACCGCCATGGTCGGGTCGCTGGTCCCCCGTTTTTCAACCGGGATCGATGACCCGCTGAGGGTCAAGGCGCTGGTCTTGGAATCCGGTCCTCTGCAGATGGCAATCGTCACCCTGGATCTCGCCACCCTCCCCCGCCGCTGGGGTGATGCCTGTGTGAAAGCCGCCGCAGAGAAAACCGGTATTCCCCCCGAACACATCGTCTGGTGCGCCTCCCATACCCATACCGGCCCCATCGCGGAACCCGAAGTCTATCTGGACGGCGTCAACCCATCCGACCTCGCCTGGATTGAAAACCTCCCCGCCCAATTCGCTGACGCCGTCGCCCAGGCGCTCGCCCGCCGTCAAGCCGTCCGCGTCTCGCGCTGCCGAACCTTTTGCCCCGGAGTGGCCTCCAGCCGGCGGGTGCGATTTAAAAATGGTCTCGACCTGAACGGCTGGAATCTCCACGCGGCCGATCCCGAAATTCAAAGTCTGGGTTTCGCCTCCCATCCTGATCCCGAAGTCAACGCTTTGTGTTTCGACTCGCTGGCCGGCCAACCCCAGGCCTTGCTCTGGACCTTCTCCTGCCATACCAACGCCAATTTCGGCCCGAATTTCAGCGCCGATTATCCGGCGATCACCGCCGACCGCCTGCGGCAGCAATATGGTCCCCAGCTGGTCACCCTTTTTCTCCCGGGCGCCTGTGGCGATATCAATCCCCTCCTCAAGTGGAAGGAACTGGGCAATGCCCTGGCCGACACCTTGATTCCCGCTCTGGATGCGCGCCGTCCCTGGTCCGAACCGATTCCCCTCCAGGTCCTCAAAAAGGAAATCACGGTGCCAACCCGACCGTTCCGCGACGACGAAGCCCATCGGCGGCTAGTGTCCGGATGGTCTGTGGAGTGCCGCCAATGGTTTGAACAGTCGGAAGCCTTCCTGAAAAAACGGAATGAAACCGAATTGCAGACGCTCCTGCAGGCTTGGCGAATCGGCGAGGTCGGCTTTGTTTCGTTGCCCGGCGAACTGTTTGTCGAGCATGGACTCGATCTCAAGCGCCTCAGTCCTTTCCCCTGGACCTGTCCGGTCGAATTAGGCGGCGACTATATCGGCTACCTGGTCACCCCTGAAGCCGAAAAGGCCATCGGCTATGAAGCGTTGAATTGCTGGGTCAGTCGCACGGACGCTGAAGGTGTCGCACAAATGGTCTCCGGCGGATTGGAATTATTGCAACAACTCTGGAGCGCCCCCCATGACGCCGGCTGAGCAAACTCTTTTTCCACCGGTGACGGTCCTCTGCAAAGATGGACGCCCCGTTACTCTACGTCCCCTCCAACCGACGGATGGGCCCGCCTTGGGCGACTTTTACGAAAGCATTCCCCCAGCGGATATCTTTTACTATTGCCCCCATCCCTTGACCCGGGACCGGGCCCTGCAAAATGCAACCCAGGCCTTGAGTCCTACCGAAGTGGTCCTGGTGGTCGATTCCGGCAATGGCCGGATCGGTGGATATGCCTGGTTCCGGTGGCCCCCCGGCGCCACGGTCGCCGGATTCGGAATTTGCCTCTCCTCCGCCTTTAAAGGACAGGGATTGGGCGAAGCCTTGATTCGCCGCCTGAAGGAGATCGCCCGGCGGATCGGCCCGGGCACGCTCGAACTGACGGTGCAGAAGAAAAACTCCGGAGCCGTGTCCCTCTACCACAAAATGGGGTTTGAAATCGTCCGCGAGCAACTCCGTCAGCCCGATAACGAACCCGAATATTTCATGGCGCTGAAGATGACTCAATAGAACGAGAAGATCACACCACTATCGGTCTGAGCCGTGAAAACCATGATCGTGCCCGGTTCCGCCCCCCCGGTCGGAGCATTCGTATACCCCAGCCCGTTGGTTACGGACAGAACGCCCGCGTAGTATTTATACGTATTGGTAGCCGTCACCTTCGACGGAACCCCTCCATTCCAGAGCTCGGTTTTCCACGCTTCGGGAATGTTAATCCAGAGGGCGATCCGGCCACCACCGCCGCCGCCACCGATCGAGGATTGACCATAGCTGCTACCGCCGTCCGCCTTGATTTGACTGTTCGAGCTGCCGATGAACGTGGTGGCCATGACAAATATGCCGCCCCCGGAACCGCATCCGGCCTGCATCGTGCCATTATAAAAGCCGCCTTGTTGCCCGTTCGCGGTCATCGACCCGTCGATCTGCACTTTTTCTAAGGCCACAATCCGAATCGCTCCGCCTCCGCGAGGGGGGGTGCCTGCGTTCGCTTGAGCACCGCCGGTACTCCCCGGCAAAAGGGGCGCATTGGTCGAGCCGTAAGGGTTACCAGCGGATCCGGTGCTTGACGTTCTTCCGCCTTTACCGCCATATCCCGCTCCGCCGCCAACCGCCGTCCCCCCTCCAGGACCATACCCGCTTCCGTTATATCCCCCATTGAACCCCTTATAATCCGCATTGAACCCGGCATTCGTCTGAACGGTCAGGGCCTTCATGGTGAACAAGCACGAACCGCCGTCGCTATAATGGGAATACGGATATATCCAGGACGATGAAGCTATCGTCAGGCTGCCGGTTACACTCACCAGAATCCCGTAGTTCCGGCCCAAACCGTTGGTCATTCCGTTATACAAATACACCACACTTCCGTTGGTGAGGGTAAAGTCGCCGCCGCAGTTCAGCAACAGGTTGCCCCTCGCCGCCAGAATATTCGTTCCGCTCTCCAATGTCAGGTTTCCGCCAGACGTCAGGTGGCCTTGCAGTTCCAATTTGCCGGCGTTTTGCACACGCACCGCCCCGCCAACGGTCGTCTGTGAATTGGTCCCGGTGAGCAATATCGTATTGGCGCCGGCAACCACCAAGTCACCCGTCACGTTCAGCGTGAAGTTGTCGTCAAATCCCAGCGCGGTATTGGTCACCAGCAAGTTCGGAGTGATCCATGACGCGGTGTTGGCGAACACCAGGCGACCGGCCAGATTATTACTGATCGTCGACGACAAGAAATTGGTGTCCGACAGATACACCGTGCCCAATCCCGATTCATAGCCCGCCTCCGACGTGTAGAACACGTAGGCGCCCAGTCCGCTTACTGCGGACAAACTGACGGCATGGGGCGTGCTGAGGGTTTGGTACAACCCCGCGCTCCGACCGCCGCCGCCGCCGCCGCCCGAGGCCCCCGGACCGTAGCCCGCCCCGGTTCCGCCGTCGGCGTTGATCACTCCGTTATTACCGGCAAACGTCACACAATTAATCCAAATCGCGCCGCCAGAGCCGCAACCCGAAACCAAAGGACCCCATGGAAGACCATTCTGGCCCCGAGCGGTAATGTTTCCATTAACGGTAACGGTTCCGCTGGCCTGGATTCGGATAGCGCCGCCACCGCTGCCACCGAACCCTGCATTATCCTGGCCCGCGCCACCGCTGCCGGGCTGAATGGGTGCATTGAGCGAGTCGTAAACGCCCCCCCCCGTGTCAGCACTAAATGGATAGCCGGTGGATGAACTTCCGCCGCGGCCACCGTGCCCGGCGCCACCCCCTTTGATATTGCCGATCACAACACCCTTGCCGGGACCAAACCCACTGGCGTTAAACGCACTGGCGTACCCCTTGTAGTCGGCCAAAATCTGTCCACCCGATTCGACCGTCAGATTCGTGCAAACCACGTAGATGCGATTGGACATCTGACCGTCAATGAACGGTCCGGCGACCGTGATGGTGCCGCCGGTGGCAACCACAACGTTGCTGGCCGTGAGTGAAGCCGTCCAATTGGTGAAGAGTACAATGCCGCCGTTGGTCACAATCAAACCACCGGTCAGGCGGGTGTCTGAAATGGTGACAGTTCCAGTGCTGATCACGGCCTGATCTTCAATACCGGGGATGCCCACCGGCGACCAATTGGTGCTACTGGTCCAATTTCCCGTTCCTGTCCAGACCCGTGTCTCGCCCCCGATCTTGGTGAAGTTGGCCACCAGCGTCCGCGCCTGGTTCATGGTCACCGTGAGCGGATTGGCCTGGTCCTGGCCGGCCGGGACGCCGACACCGGTCCACTGCGAAAACTGATAATTATTGGAAGCCGTGGCCAGAATGCCCGTCAGCACGAACCCGTTGGTGTAAAAACCATTCACGGTGGTGTCATTGACAGAGCCATTCGAAGGCGCCGAAGAGGACACCGCGAACTGATACTGGTTGGTCCACAGCCAGGTCAGCGTAACATTCGTGCTCACCGTAAACACGGCCTGTGTGCTGGTATCGTTGGTGATCAACGCCCCGGAGGCCGTCGTGTCATTGACCCGCCAGCCCAGGCAGGACCAACGTTGGCCACTGACTTCATTCGCGGGGGTCGTAACCGTATTGGTCAAGACCGTACCGTCCGCAACCGTCAACGATCCACCATAGTTGTCCGGCGAAGGCGTGCTGTAGGTTGACGGCTCGCCCGCAATCACCACACTGCGTTGGGACGCGGAAATCACTTTCAAAAACTGATAGGTGCCTGCAGCCGCCCCATCCGGCGGAATATTGGTGTAACCCAACCCATTTGTTGCAGAAAGAAGGCCGAGATAAGACGGACTATGCGAATAGTAAGTCGTCAGACCATCGATCGCCTGTCCCAAAACCAGTTTGTCGCGGTCGCTACGCGAGAGACCGACGGCAACGGAAATTCGCCCACCTCCACCTCCACCACCATTTGTTGAAGCACCGCTAGTGGCAGTACCACCATCCGCTCGAATTCGACTGTCGGCCCCGCCGGTCAAGGTAGCCGCCATAAGGAATATCCCGCCGCCCGCACCGCATCCGCCTTGCATGACTCCGCCATAGTATCCGCCCTGCTGTCCATTTGCCGTGACGAGTCCGTTGAGATCAATATTCCCCACAGCATCAATTCGAACCGAACCGCCACCGGGGGGCGGCGCAACCGCGTTGGGGTGCGCGCCTCCACCGCTTCCAGGTTGGATGGGCGCATTGGTCGAGCCGTAAGGGTTGCCAGGCAATCCGCTTAGGGATGTTTTCCCTCCCTTTCCACCATACCCCCCGCCGCCACCCTGATAGGTGCCTCTTCCATATCCATAACCACTACCTGCATAGGCCGAATGGAACCCTTTATAGTCGGCATTGAAACCGGCGTTGGTCGGAATGGTCAGGTTATTCATTTTGAACAAACACGATCCGCCATCGCTGAAGTGCGAATAGGGATAGATCCAGGACGATGAAGCTAAGTTGACATCTCCGGTCACGCCCACGAGCAGTCCGTAATTTCGGCCCAGACCATTGGTCTGTCCAGAATGGAAATAAGCCGCGGCACCGTTCGTCAGAATGAGATTTCCCGCACAATTCAGGTCGGTATTCCCTTTTACGGCCACCACACTGTTGCTATGAACCGCCGTGATACTTCCCCCGCAGTTCAAGCCGCCTTCCAGCAGCAACTGGCCTCCGGCTTGAAGATCGATATTGCCCGAACAAACGACATCACACCCGCCGGTTGCACTGGTTAACGCCGCACCGGCACCGGTCACCAGAATATTGCCGGTGACATTCAGATCCATTCGGTTGCAGAATCCCACCACGGTGTTACTGACCGTCAGGTCTGTCGTACTCCACGAGGTGAGATTGGAAATCGCCAGGTAGCCGCTGAGGCGACTGATCGTCGACGACAGGAGACCCGTATCCGGCAGATAGATGGTGCCGGGCCGCGCATCCTGGCCATATCCAGTTGCGCCGAGCGTCTGTGAGGGATTTTCACGAGTGGTCTCAAATTTTCGGCCATCCCATCCGGCCGCCACACTAATCCGCACCCCCGGGGTTCCAACCAAGGCGTCGTACTTAATGGCAATGCGCCCGCCGCCGCCCGCACTGCCTTCCCCAGACGGATAAGCGGCACCGGTTCCCCCGTTAGCCGATACGGTCCCATCCCCCCCAAAGGCTGCACATGAGATCCAAATCGAACCACCGGCGCCACAACCCGATTGCAGGGCGGTCCAAGGCAAACCGTTTTCGCCCGCGGCATTGATCGAGCCGTTCACCAGAACCGTTCCGCTGGCCACCACCCGTCCCACACCACCGCCGGATGCGCCCTGCGTATTCCCGCCGGCGGCTCCGCTACTGCCGGGCGTTTCAGGATTGGATAGGGAACCATATACCGCGCCGCCAGCCAGATCAAACGGGTAGTATCCCCCTCGGCCCCCATGGCCGGCTCCACCACCCCGTCCGTAGTACCCCATGCCAGGCCCAATCCCATGCGCAGACGCCCCGTTGGTGCCTCGATAGCCTTTCCCCCTCAGATCGATCATGCCACCCGCGTCAATGGTCAAATTCGTGCAAACAATATAAACCCGGTTGGAGGGTTGGGTGGTCGTGAACGGGGAAGAAAGGGTCATCGTCCCATTGGTCTGGATGAAAATATTAGTAGCTGTCAGGATTGTAGTCCAATTGGAGAACACCACGACCCCCCCATTGGCGATCGTGAATTCATTGAGAACCGGAGGGCTGTTGGTCAGATTCACGGTGCCCGAAGCAATCCAAACATTGGAGCCGGGCCCCGGTATGCCGTTGCTCCAACAGGCCGTATTGGTAAACCAATCGCCGGTACCGCGCCAGGTAACCGTGTCGGGGCGGATATCATTCAAAACGGTCAAATACCCGGTCGTCGGCGAAAAGAAGGTGTCGTTTTGATGGGTCGCTCCCGGCGCACTGCTCGACCCCCAGGTGCCCCGATCCTGACCCACCCCGGCTAAAGTGAGGATGCCGACGCTGATATTCGCACCCGCCCCCACGTTGGCCTTGACGCCCGTGGCAATACTCAAAGTGCCCGTCACCGTACTGCCGGTATCCATCGCCTTCGCGCCACTCCCCCCGGAAAGGATCAGGTGGTTGTAGGTCACGGCGGCCAACGTCTGATCACCCGCCGCGTTCCATTCCACGGTACTCGTGCCGGCCGTGAAGGCGCCGCCGGAACCGCTGACGCTCCCCCCGATCTTTAACGTACTCGACCCGCCCAGGAGAGTGCCCGCCGTTCGGGTCCAGTTGCCGGCAATCACGTGCGTCAGCCCGGTGCCCAGATTGAGCGTGCCGTTCGTGAGCGTCAGGGCCCCGCCGGTCACCGCATTCGTCAAGGTGAGCGAACCGCTCGAGCCGTAACTGAAAACCCCACCGATCGCCAAGGCCGGATAATTGGTCGGCATCGCACTGCCGGAAACGGTCAAGTCGCCGCCAATCGTGGTGACCCCGACCAGGCTCTTCGTCCCATTATTGCGCAAACTCAGATGATGGTAGGCGGTGCTGATCACCGTCTGGACAGCGCCGGTGTAGTTGACGGCGTTTCCGACACTGGTCGCCACCAAGGCGTTCGTGGCCGTCCCGCCAATATTCAAAACCGAACTGGCTCCTTGCGTCAGCGTGCCCGCTCCGCCCAAGGCGATCGAGACCGTCAGTGTTCCATTATTCTGATACGTGCCATTGATCGTGGTGTTCGGAATGGCGATCGCATTGGTTCCGTTCAGCGACTTGCCGGTGCCGGTGAAGGTATGGATCCCCGTGCTGGCAGTCCACACGCCATCATTGGTCAGGCTCCCCCCGAAAGAAAGCGCTGTCGCCGCGGTTTCGCTCCAGATACCGCCCCCGGGAATCGTCACATCACCGATGAAGGTTTTTACGCCGGTCGCACTGTTGTTCGTCAAGGCGCCCGCCACGTAGGCTGTGCCGTTCAGTGTGAAGGTGAAGCCCCCCAGGATGAACGAGGTGCCGGACCCGACGGTCAGGTTGCCGCCCAGGATCAGGTTGGCCGCCGTGGTCGCTGTTGCCGTCCCGCTCAGCGTCAGATTTCCAGTGATGTTCGTGAGACTGGCCAGGCTCGCCGTCGCCGATCCGCCGAGGGTCAGGTTCCCGGTGATATTCGTGACACTGCCCAGGCTTTTCGCGCCACTGCCGGCTAGATTCAGGTTATTGTAGCCAACGCCCTTCACCGTCTGGACGGCCCCCGTGTAGTTGACCGTATTGTTATTGTCGGTCGCGTTCAATGCCGTGATCGCGGAGGTTCCACCGAGGTTCAAGGTGGCGCCGGTCCCTTGCGTCAACCCCCCGGTCCCGGCCAGACTGGTGATGGCGTTGATCGTCCCATTATTCGTCAGCACGCCCGGCGAAGTCACCGTCAGCAACGTCGCGACCGTCAGGGTTCCGTTATTCTGATAGCTCCCCGTGACCGTGACGTTCGAAATGGCAATCGCGTTGACTCCGCTGAGAATCTTGACGGCCCCCGTAAACGTATGGATGCCAGAGCCCGACGTCAGCGTCCCGTCGTTCTGAAGGTTTCCGCCAAACGTAATCGGCACCGCGACGGTTTCCGACCAGTTGCCGCCGTTGTTGATCGTCACATTGCCGATGTAAACGTGCGAGCCCGCCGTGTTGGTGTGCAGTAACGTGCCATTGACCGTGGTGGCCCCGGTATTCGTCAGACTGAACCCGCCCACCGCCAGCGTGCCGTCAATCGTCAGACTGCCGGGAAAATTCGTCACATTGGCGCTGACGGCCACCGTATGCCCATTGGCGATGGTCACATCCGCTCCGGCCGTGGGCACGATGCCCCCCACCCACACCGTGGTGTTACTCCAATTCCCGTTGCCGGCACTCGTAAAAGAAACCGCCTGGACCGTCGAGGCGCCCCACAGCCCAAACATCGTCGCAAGCAATACCGGCAAGCAGACCGCCTGCATCCGTCGCAGACCGTCATGCATTCGAGACCCGAGCATTGATAGTTTCATAGATCAGAACCTTTATTTGCGACCCCTCGGCGCGTTAACAACGAAATTTCCTAATATTATCGGACAAAAGGCCTCCGCCAACAAGGGTAATGAATTGCGCCATTAGAAACTTTGTTGCGCATTACGACCGAGTGGCGACCTGAGCGTGAAGGTCGATTGGAAATACGGCGTCCCAAATCCTCGCCTAAGCCTTCAGACCTTCCGCAGACAGGTCAATGGTAGCCGCATGGACCCGGCGGCGACAGCCCTTCGGCATACTCAGGGCAGGCGCGGCGCCCTCCAAAAGACGACATCGAGACAAGCGAGAGGTTTCCGCTGGAGGGCGCTGCGCCGTCAGCGCCCTGTGGGCGTTAAATTCAAGGAACGCCAGCGAAATGACGGAACCGCATTAGGCGAGAATCAGGGCCCTGGGTTATGAAGATCAAATCCATCTGCTGTGCAGGGGAAAAGTCAGCCACCCAAAAGTGCTCACGATGTCCGGGTGGGCCGGGCGGTCCCTCGCACGGCCTTCTCACCGTGGAGTTGGCATTTTGTCAACAAGGCGGAGATTTCTCGCGCCAAGCCAGCCCATAGGTCTGGCTTTACTACCGGATACACAGCATCGCTCTCCAGGAGAGAACACTCCATCTTGTATAGATTGACGTTTGGAGGGCGAGTCCCGCGGCTGCGGGACGAGCCGTCTGTCTGCGGCCCGATGAGGTCGGGAACCGCCTAAAGTGCGTTTACACCAACCGTTTTCTATCGATGTCGGCCGCCCTCTGTGGCGGGCGTCGGGTGAGGGTGCGGGCTGGATCCGCGCGGACGCCGGGCGCAGAGGCCCGGCCCACACGGGGAATCGGGTTGCACCGAATCGCAGATGCGCCCGCGAGGATCAGGTGGCGTAATAATGCCTTGCATTCTTGCGGCAGACATAAAATCATACCGGAGATGAGGGTTCACACGGAGTCCGATGCGGATTCAGGCAGGAGATGAATTTTGGCAACCCGATCAAAATCTCGTCAGGACCGGTTCACGCAACGCTTCTCGCGCAACCTGCCCAGCATCGTCCGAATGGCCGTCATGCCCTACGAACACCGCTGGTCAACCCATATGCACGTTCCGGCGGACCAGGAAATCATGCATATTCTCCATGGACATATGAACCTGGTCACCGCGCATGGATCCATCGTCGCCGGCCCGGGCGACACGCTCCTCGTCCAGGCCGGCATTCCGCATCGGGATGTGTTTGATCCCGCCGACCCTTTGGTGGTTTTCGTGTGTCAGTTCAACTGGTCGCTCGCCAAGCCCTATTTCCATCGCGTGGACAACACTCAACTCCTTACCCTGCCGGTGACCACCAAGGCGGAACTGGCCCAAATTTTCGACCAGTTACGATCCATGTTGTTTCACCCTTCGGAATCGGACATCGCCGCCCGGTTCGATGGATTGAATGTGCATGCGTGGGGCCCCGTTGACGCCGACCGCCATATTGCCGGCGCGCGACTGCTCACCATCCTCCTCCTTTTCCTGCGCCACGCCGAACAAATCGGGGCCCCTCCATCCCGGAGCGCCATTGCCCCTCGTCGCCAACTGCGGGCCCAGGAACTCATCGATAAAGCCAAGGCCTATATCGCCGCGAATTATGCACGCCCCCTCGGGCTGCGGGAGATCGCCACCCGGCTGGGCACCTCGCCTTATCATTTATCGCATGTCTTCAGCCGGGAATCCGAATACTCATTCGCCGCACATCTGCGGGACGTACGCCTGACCAAGGCCCAGGCCCTGTTGACCGAGGAAGTGTTTCCGATCGGCAATGTGGCACGGGCGGTCGGGTACCCGAACCCCAACTATTTCGCCAAAATTTTCCGCAAGCGATTCGGCCTCTCGCCCACCGAATTTGCATCGGCAAAAAAACACTAAGCCGTGGCGATTCCGTGCATCCGGCAGTAAAGCCAGACCTACGGCTGGCTTAGCGAACTCCGCCTGCCCTGCGAAGCCATCCGGGCGTAGGAGGGCGGCTTTGCGTGAGAAATCTCCGCCTTGTTGACAAAATGCCAACTCCACGCTGAGAAAGCCGTGCGAGGGACCGCCCGGCCCACCCCGGAAATCGCGATCACCTTTGGTATTTACAGTTTCATCATCGCCACTGAATCGTTCCGGCTAAGAGCGCATCGCGTGGCTGCTCTCCCGCAAGCCAGCCCATAGGTCTGGCTTTACTGCCGGATGCACAGGATGACGCGATGATCGAGGCTGGAGAAGTTCGTGTTTCTTAGCAAAGGGGAGAATTGTAATGTGAAATGCCGTTTTGTAACTGCGTGCTGTGAGCCCTCTTATATTCAGCTCCGGCTCGCTCGGAGATCTCGTCCTACCCATTGTCATCCCGAGCGAAGTCGAGGGATCTCATGAGGTTGCACCGTTTCTTAGCAAAGGCCAGAAAAAACGTGTGTGTCTCCCCAAAATAGGCTATGTTTTCTCATGATTAATCTTCGATTGCTACCCCGGCCCCAACAACTCGAGGCATCCGGCACCGTCTGGAAGCTTCCCCGACATCCCTCCCTGCATTTCAGCGCAGATGCCGGCCGGCTACCCTCCATCCTGGCGGATGAATGGGCCCTCGAAACCGGGCACGCCCTACAAACCGATGCGGCTCCCGGTATGGCCGCGCCATTTTCGTTTGCACTGGACACGCCGGCCCCGTTGACCGCCACTCTCCTTCGCCACCCGGAAGCCTATGTGTTGGAAATCACGCCTCAAGGGGTGTCGGCGTCCGCCCACTCCTATCCGGGGCTCGTCCATGCCTGGCAAACGCTGAAACAAATCCTGCGGCATTCTCCCCTCGCCCTGCCCGGCCTGCGCATTACGGATCAACCCGACCTGAACTGGCGGGTTTACCATCTCGATCTGAAGGGCACACGCCGGTCCCTCGCCAATTTATACGAGATCTTGCCCCGGCTGGCTGAACTCAAAATCAATGCGGTATTGGCGGAATACGAGGACTATCTCCGCCTCGATCGCCATCCCGAAATCGCCATCCCCGAAGCCCTCTCCCCGGATCAGGTCCGCGCCTGGATCGCCCGTGCGGCGGACTACGGCATCGCCGTCATCCCGCTCATCCAAACCCTCGGTCACCTCCAATATGTCCTCCGCCAGCCCGCGTACCGCCATCTGGAGGAGCGCCCCGGTGACCCCGCGGAAGCGTGTTCAACCCATCCGGAGTCCTGGCCCCTCATTCGCGATTTCCTGGATGAGATCATCGACCTCCATCCCAACGCCCCCTTTATCCATTGCGGTCTCGACGAAACCTTCGCCGTCGGAACCTGCCCCCGTTGTCAAGCAGCCCGGGGCGAGCGACCGCCCATCGCCCTCTACGTGGACTGGCTCAATCGCGTCACCCGATACGTCTCGGACCGCGGGCGGCGCCCCATGGCTTGGGGCAGTATGATTGGGCCCCACTTGCTCACCTCTTCAGCGAAAAACATCAACCGGGACGTCACGTTTATTATTAATGGCGGCTATGAGGTCACCAGCCCGGTAACACCCCGCCTGGACACTTTTACCCGCGGAAGCTTCAGCCGCCAATGGCTCGAACGACCCGAAGGAGAAATCAACCTTCTGCCCTCCCTTAATTTCCGGGGCGGTCGCTGTATCGAGGATTTATCGGAAGCCGACCGCGAGATCGCTCATCAACTGTCCGATACCCCCGAATTCCCCCGCCAGGTCCGTTCTCATACCGGGTTAACCCTCTTCACCCAACACGGCTTTCAATCCGGCGTGGTCTCCGGCATCCGGATTTCGGCTCATGGTTGCATCGTCCCCAAATTCATTACCAGCCAACTCAATACCCTGACCGGTGCCGAAGCCTGTCGCCGTCAGCCGAATGCCCAAGTCCTGATCGGCTCCAGTTGGTCGCGGGGCCATAGCCTGACCTCGCCCAACGCCCATCCCGAGCTCGATTGGTACGGCATCGCCACCTTGGGCGACGCCGGATGGACCCCTCTCGCCCGTCAGGAACTCAAGGATTTTGACGCCCGTTTCGCCTTCCAATTTCTGGGCCTGCCCGATGAAACCATCGGGAACCTGCTCTTCCTCTTTGAACGAACCAGCCCGCGCGCCGACCACGCGATGAATGACTATCTCCCTCAAATTCGCACCGGTTGTGCCGCCCTCCTCCCCCAAGTCGCACGCCACCGGGATTTTCTCGAACTCCTCGCCACTCTGGTCGAGGTCCAGGACCTGCGGTTCAAAGTCCAGTTCGCCCTGCTTGAGATGGAGTACTTTTACCCGGTCTGGAATCGGATCCCCACCGCCTTCGCAGAACGAATTGCTTCCGATATCCGCGCAACCGAACAGGCGCTCCTCGCCCTTTCCCCCCAACTTCAGGACCTCTATGCCCGTACGCTCATCCATTCGGATGCCGCCGAATTGGTCGCCACCCAACTCGACTTCCTGCGCGACAACCTCAGCTTGATGACCCACCGGCTTTTTGACCGCAACCGATGTTGAACCCGCCGGTCGAAGGGCCCCACTCGGGTGCCGCGGCTCACGTTACTGACCCATGGGTAGGACCGCTCGAAAGCCGGCGATTGTGTAGGCAAGGTACGGGAGACGGTAGTCGGAGTGATAGGCAATTCGGCAATCAACGGCGGAAGTGCCCCAACTGCCGCCACGATCCAAACGAGCCGAGCCCGTAGTCCCGCCCTTGGGATCGCTTACGGTTCCAGGGTATTCCCCATACCAGTCCAGGCACCATTCCCACACGTTGCCGTGAATGTCGTATAGCCCCCAGGCGTTCGATAGGTACGACCCGACCTTCGCGGTCCCCACGGAGGTATTTCCGTTCGGCGTGTAGCCAGCCCCCCCGTTGGACCAGTACCGACCCACCTCTGCCAGATTGGGGCATTCACTCAAGTCGGTCAGGTTCTTACCCGAGTTGAGGGCCTCGGTCGTCCCGGCCCTCCCGGCATACTCCCACTGCGACTCCGTCGGCAGGTCGAAGACCTTGCCCGTCCGAGCCCGCAGGCGGCCCATGAACGAGTCGGCATCCACGTTGTTGTTCGCCGGCCATCCAGCCCCCGCACTCGCTCCGCGAATGTCGTGGTAACTCACCTGCTCAACCGGCCGGGAATCGCAATAACTGGCATTGGTGAAGTAGCTCGGCCAAGTGCCCATCACCCGTTCCCACTGCTTCTGGGTAACCTCAAAGACCCCCATGTAGAAGGGTTGCGTCAGGGTGACTTGATGCTGGGTCTCGTCGAAGTTACGCCCGGGTTCATTGCCAGGCGACCCCATCATGTAGGTGCTCGCCGGAATGAGCCGAAACACCATCTTGGTGGTCTTGTATTCGTCGGTCCAGCCTCCAGAGGGGATCGCGGCGAGATAACTCACCGGATAGTTGGAGGCCGACGGCCCGCCGGCGAGATCGACGACCAGGTAGTCGGCGGTGGGCAAAATCATCAGGGTTCCTGTCGCCGCAAAAGCGATGAAATCTGCCCAATTACTGGGACCCATCAATGTCGTGGCCCGCTGAATACAACCGGTTGCGCCAATCGCGCCATTTGACCAGGCCATCACCCCGTTAGGACTGAACGCAGTAATGACGGAAGTCGTGGAAGACAGGATCCGGAAGAAGGCCCTGTCCTGCGCAAGTAGCACCCTGAACTGAGTTGACACCGGTTGCGCTGGATTCCAGTTATCATCGCCCGCCTGGGTCGCCACAATCGTAACCACTCCGGTCCCGTTCAAAACCAACTGGACACCCTCCGTAAGAGTTCCAGGGCCACTGCCTAGGGCCAAGGTTACCGGTAGTCCGCTTGAGGCGGAGGCGGATAAGACAACCGTCGAATTCTGAATTTGATCGCCCGGATTCATAACTGTAATCATTTGGTTCGCTTTGGCCACCACGAGAGTCCCCGTTTGCATCCCCTGATAAATCGAATCGTTTACCCATCCGATGATGGCATACGATCCGGCATTAATCGGCGGAGTAATATCGCCATTATAAGTGACCTCGACATCCAGGCCGGGCGGAAGAGTCGAGGCCGTAACGATCCGATTCGATCCGTTGTAGGTCTGAATCAGGTCGTTCAGAATGACGAGAGCAACGGTGTTGGTAACATTAAAGGTGTTCGTCCACTGCGGAGCCGGATTCCAATTGTCATCCCCTTCCTGGCTCGCCACAATCGAAACCCAGCCGGTCGCGCTAAACGTAAGTTGGGTTCCATCGCTAATCATCCCGGGGCCACCGGCCACTCCGAAGGAAACCGGAAGTCCACTTGAGGCCGTTGCTTGCAGGATCACGGTCGAATTCGTGAATTGCGTGTCCGGATTGGGGAAGATAATCGTTTGATCTCCTTTGATCACCACCAACGTTCCCGTCTGTATCCCCTGATAAATCAAATCATTTACGGTTCCGGTTATGGCGTATGATCCGGCATTAATCGGCGGGGTAATACCGCCATTATAGGTGACCTCGACATCCAGGCCGGTCGGGAGTGTCGAGGCCGTAACGATCCGATTCGATCCGTTGTAGGTCTGGGTCAGATTATTCAACAGAACCGGAACCAGTATTTTTTCATCAATAACCTCAAAGCTGTTTGTCACCGGGGCAGCGGCGGCCCAACTCGCATTGCCCAACTGTGACGCGACAATCATAACCCGTCCGGTCCCCGTAAAAACGATTTGAGTGGCATTCAACCATTGGACCGGACTCCCCGGCAGATTCGTAAAGCTGACCGGCAAGCCTGAACTGGCGGTCGCCGAAAGCGCAAGGAGGGTTTCCACTCTTTGAGGACCCAGAGGCGCGAAGGTTATGGATTGCGACAAATTATCCAGGATCAGGGCAACCCGGAAGCCGATATTGCGGTAGACATCGTGCGGGTCGCCATAGTTGCGATAGGCAACCCGGCAAAGATAGGCGTCGCCGTCCCAACCGCCGCCGCGATACGCACGGCCCGTGCCGGAAGTCGCACCGGCAGGATTCACATTCTCCACGGCCGTGGGATAGGCTCCATACCAGTCCAAACACCACTCCCAACCATTCCCGTGGATGTCGTATAGCCCCCAGGCATTCGGCAAGTTCGATCCGACCTTCGCGGTCGCCACGGAGGTGTTTCCGGTCTGCGTATAGCGGGAACCGCCGTTATACCAGTATCGACCGACTTCCGCCAGGTGTGCGTCGCTGTAAACATTGGTTATATTGTAACCCGAGTTCAACGCCGTGGCCGTACCGGCCCGGCCGGCATACTCCCACTGCGATTCCGTTGGAAGGTCAAACACCCGTCCCGTCCGTGATCGCAATTTGCCCATGAACGAATTGGTATTGACTAAATTGTTCGTTGGCCAGTTTACCGTCGAATCATCCGTGTTGTTTGGGTTTTCCCGGATTTGGTAATAGCTCACCTGCTCGACCGGACGGGAATCACGATAACTGGCGTTGGTGAAATAACTCGGCCAGGTGCCCATGACCCGTTCCCATTGTTTTTGGGTAACCTCAAACACCCCGATATAAAACGGTTGCGTCACCGTCACCAGATGCTGGGTCTCATTGTTGTATCGCCCGAGTTCGTTGGCTGGCGACCCCATGAGAAACGTGCCGCCAGGAATAAGCCGCAACACCAGCTTGGTCGTCTTATAGTCGTCGGTCCAGCCGCCCGCGGGAACGGCTGCGAGATAATTTAGCGGGTAACTCACGGCATTTGACCCGCCGGACAAGTCGATGACCAAATAGGGATTTCCCTCCAGCGCATCCACGTTCCTCGTCACCGCCGGAGCGGGATTCCAGTTAAGGTTCCCGTCCTGGGTCGCCACAATCGTAACCGAGCCGGTCGCGTTAAACGTGAGCTGGGTTTCATCGGTAATTATCCCGGGGCCACTGACCACGCCAAAGGCGACCGGCAGACCACTGGAGGCACTCGCTTGCAAGATAACCGTGGCATTCGTCGATTGTGCCTCCAAAGCCGGAAAGGCAATGGTTTGATCTGCTTTCGCCACAACCAAGGTGCCCGTTTGCGTTCCTTGGAAAGCCGGGTCATTTATTGTTGCAACAATTAGATACGACCCGGCATGAATCGGGGAAGCCAGGTTACCGTCATAGGTAATATCAACGGTCAAGCCGGTCGGAACGGTCGACGCCGTAACGATTCGATTCGAACCATTGTAGGTCTGGGTGAGATTATTCAACGTCACGCGGGCGATGTCTGATTCGATACCATAAAATGCCGGGGTGTTGCTGCCACTCGCGGGAAAGTCCACTGGCCCCGTAATGGCGCATTGGTCGCCGGTGAAGGTACACCGGATATAATACTCGACCCGGTATCCCCAGTAATCAGGGACAAGATTTCCAGGGATGGGTGTGACCGTCGTATAGGTGATGCCGGAGGTGTTGGTCAGGGGAATTGAGGAATATGCGGTTTCTCCGCCCAGCCGATAGTACAGGGTGGCCTGGATATCTGCGGCATCTGAGAACGGCTGGATGTCCAGGGACGCCGTGACGGGATTGGTGGCGGTGGGGGAGGACGGCGTCAGTGTCAGGTTGTTGAGGACCACGCCGGAATAATAGGGGTCGTGGATCCGGATTTCATCCAGCACAAGCAACCCGTTGGTCGAGATGTTTTGGATGCG
>CAIJXV010000010.1 GCA_903824675.1 uncultured bacterium | reverse complement strand
GGAGGGAGGAGCGGAAAGCCACCAGCACGGCAGTCGTCCCTCTAATCGCAACAACGCATGGGTCGGACTTGCGGCTCTTTTCGGTACCTTCTTCAAGGATTGGAATCCCCGCCGGCTCCTCCCTCCCCCCGGCGCGGGGGAGGGCGGGGTGAGGGGGATCCTTGGCTTCCCCGTTTTATGTATAGGCGTTGCATCACTCGCTGGGGTCAAACCATGAAGCCTGCTCCATCCAAGAAAATCCAGGACGTCGACTCTCCATCTCAACTCCCCCTCACCCCCAACCCTCCCCCGCGCCGGGGGGAGGGAGAAGCGGAAAAAAATGAACTTCGTCCCTCCCATCCCCGCATCACACAGGAGGGAGGAGCGGAGAACTGCCCGCGCGAAGTCGATCTGCCCGCTTATTGGTTAAATTCTTTGTCACCCACCGAAAAGCGCGATTGGGAACAGCATTTCCAGGAATGTGCCATCTGCAGGTCGGCCCAGGCTGAACTGGAGCAACTGTTCGGTCGGATGAAAATCCAGGAAACACCGACGGTTGATCTGGCGCCCCGCGTCATGGCCGGGATTCCGGCGTCGGCCTGGCAACGCCCTGACCAACGAACTGTAGCTGCGGCCGATGGCCGCGGTCCGCGCCCACCGGTCGCGGTTACAGAACCAAGCTCAACCCCCCTCCTGTGGCACAACTTCTTATCAGTTGGTTCTCGCTCAGCTCTAAAAATTGCCGCCCTATGGGCGATCGTCGTGGGAATAGGGATCCTGGGAGGAACGGTCATCTGGAAGAGTCGAACCGATCGGTCTGTTGTTTTTTCGCCCCTTGCGCAAAAAACCAACCCCTCAAAATCGCTCGCCGTGCAGGAAGCCGACTCCCGTCCCGCCTTGCGCCGGTCGTTGGACTGGTTACAGGAGGCCCAGGAGCCGGATGGACGATGGGATGCCCAGACCTGGGGGGCACAGCCCCAGTTCGGCATCGGCGTATCCGCCCTGGCCCTTCTCGCCCTCATCCATAAAGAGCCCCAGGTTTTCCAGAGCCCGTATGCGGATACCGTCCGCCGCGGCATATCCCACCTGATCGGCGCCATGAATGCTGAGGGGCTGATGGGGCCGGCGTTATCCGGCGCCACCTATAACCAGGGATTGGCCACGCTGGCACTGCTCGAAGCCCAGGCCCGCGAGAACCATCCGGAATGGAAAGCCGCCGGGGAACGGGCGGTTCAATGGTTGATTCGGGCTCAGCATTCCGACGGGGGATGGGGTTATATCGCGGGAGATACTCCCAATTCATCGGCCACCATCTGGCCCTTGCAGGCCCTGATTCGGGCTGAAGGGGAAGGATTTACCGAAACCCGCCCGGCGGTGGATCGGGGATTGGATTGGCTCGCCCAATCGGTTACCACGTCCGGCGAACTGGCCTATAACGCACCCCAGCCCGCCGCCGGCACGCCGATTACCCTGACGGCCGCCGGCGCTGTTTGTTTCCTCCTGCAACGGCACGACCCGACGCATCCCACGGCGCGCCGGTTGATGGCTGCGTTGCGGCGTTTGACACCCGGGGGACGGATGGACGACGCGGCCCCCAATTATTACCGTCAGTATTTTGTCGGCAAAGCTTATGAACTGGCCACGGATGCGGAAACCGTACAACGGTTGGCCGCCGGGGACAGCCGGTGGTTGACGTGCCAGGTTGCCAGCGGACCCCAGGCCGGGAGTTGGGAAGCCGTCGATCCGTGGGGCGGCATCGGAGGCCGGGTCTATTCGACGGCCCTGGCCTCCCTGGCGTTGCCCAATTTTTAAACCGTATAAGGGATCAATAGATCGAGAATATTGAACCCGTCGGGGTCAATTTCTTCGAGGCCACTTCCGTATTACCGTAGGCCCCCAGATTCACCCGTTTACCGTTCGGTACGGGTTCCAAGCCATAGGGACTGGCCGGGTCGCCGGCGTCGATACAGGGACTGTCGGACGCCGAGGTATCCCAACTCCCCCCGCTGAAATAGCCGCCGACATAGTATCCCGCTTGGGACGGGATATGGTAGTAAATGGTATTCACAAACAACGGGTCGACTGAAATACAGCCGTTCACATCATTCGTCCAGAAACTGTCGGTTGTCTGGATGTCACTGTAGGCTACAGCAACCGTTCCCGTCAGATCGTCGACATTGTTCCAGAGGATCGAGTTGGTGATGGCCACCGTTCCACCGGCCTGCCGGACGCCGACCCCCGAGTTGTTCGCCACGGTGCAATTCAGGATCGTGAGGCGGTTGTCCGAATAAAGTCCATCGCTGTTGTCGCTCGTCGAATTATTGTGATCGATGATGCTGTTTTGCAGGAGTAAGACTCCGCGATTATCGATCCCGGCGCCGCTCGCATAAACTCCATTAGCGCTGATCACCGACCGGATGATGACATTGGTGCTACCGGCGACAAGGGCAAGACCGCCGCCATAGGCAAGAGTCGATCCCGATCCAGATCCACTAGCCGTATTGGCCGTGACCCGACAAAGGACCATCGTCATACTGCCCGAATTCATCGTGATCCCACCGCCTGTCCCGTAGCCATTCCCGACACCCGCCGAACTGTTCTTGGTGAACAGGCAATTCGTCAGCAGGATGGAGCTCAGATTGACATACAATCCGCCACCAGACGGGTAGGCGTACGCCACATTGTTGGTGAAGAGGCAGGAATCCAATGTGAGTCCCCGGCACCCGCCCACATACATTCCGATCCCCTGCCAGACAACAAACTGGCTGGGTATGTATCCATCCCGAATCGTCACGTCTTGCAGGGTGCAATTGGTGAGACCGCCCAGATAGAGAATCCGAGCCGTTCCGTTCGTGCGCTTCAATACGGTGGGCCACTGGGCTGAATCGTGGGCGCCCGGAAGGATGGCATCATTCGTAGCCGCATATCCGCCGATGATCTTCACTCCACTATCCCCCTGCCAGACCCACAGGTTATTCTCCCCAAAACCCGTCTGCCGGCCAAACGTGTGCCCCGCCAGATACACCGTGTCGTTACTCTCAACCCGATCCAACACCTCCTGTAAATTGGTGTAGGATGTCGTCCAGTTCGTCCCCGCCGTATTGTTTCCATTGGTCGAGACATACAGACTGGAAGGATTGGCACGGGTGCTGAAGTCTTTCACATCCGACACCACCTGAGTCGCCGAATTCACGGCATACGCAATAAATTGATAATCGCTTCCCGGTGTCAACCCGGTCAGATCTTTATCAAAACCGGCCGATTGCAGTCCAGCCGAGACGGACGAGGTCACGCTATCGCCGACGATCCAGTACCGGAAACCGGTATCCGGAATTTCCCCGCCGGTATCGAGCACTTCCCCGGTGAGTCGCACGGTCCGATGCCCCCAAACAATCGCCCCCCGATTGGTTACTACCGGAGGATTGGCCATAACATTCTCGGTTTGGGACGCCACTTCGGTATTGCCATACGCCCCCATATTGATCGCGCTGCCTCGCGGGGCGGGCTCATTCGTGTAATCGCTATCGGGATTTCCCCGATCAATCGCCGGACTGTTCGAGAGCGCCTGAGCCCAACTCCCGCCGGAGAAGAAGCCGCCCGAATAATAGCCGGCTTTTGATTGAAGGTGGTAGTAATTGGTGTTCACAAACAACGGATCGGAATCAATGCACTCTTGAACCCCATTATTATCGCTCCCTTGAATCGTGCAGTAGAAGACGTTCGACACGGTCGGCGTGGGTTGCTGGTCATTCGGGAACGTCTTGATATCATCACTGTGCCCCCAAACGATACTATTGGTTAGCCCGATCGTACCGCCTGCGTAAAGAATGCCGACCCCACCGCCATTATCCGCCACCGTGCAATTCAGGATGCTCATGTTGCCGCCCGAAATGATTCCATCGCTGTTGTTGAGCGTCGAATCATTGTGATCGATGAGGCTGTTTTTCAGTATTAAAACGGCGCTGTTTTTAATTCCGCCGCCGGCCGCTTCAGTGGAATTGGCGCGGATCACCGTCTTGCTGATGAAATTCGTGCTACCCGCCGCGAGGACAATGCCGCCCCCGGAGGCGCTGCCTGAAAAGGAGCCTGACCCCGTGGACGTGTTCCCCGTCACCCGGCAAAGGACCATCGTCATACTGCCGGAGTTCATGTAAATCCCGCCGCATGTCCCGGCGCTATTTCCGCCTGCTAACGCAGAATTTTTGGTAATCAGGCAGTTCGTCAGCACCACCCCGCTCGCGGTAATATATAATCCCCCGGCGGTGGCGTAGGCGTTGATCACATTATTGGAAAATATGCAGGAATCCAGGGTAATGCCCCGACACGAGGCCATATACATTCCCAAACCAGTCCATGAGATCGCTTGACTGGACACGTATCCATCCCGCATCATCACATTCCGAATGAGACTGTTCGTGAGGCCGTTAACATAAATAACACGCGCATCCCCGCTCGTTCTCCTCAGCGCGGTAGGCCATAAGGCGAAATTGTTGGTGCCGGGTAATTCCGTATCGTTCGTGGCCGCGTATCCGCCAATCACCGTCAGATTACTGCTGCTCTGCAAGGTCCAGACGCTGGATTGCTGATAACCCGGGGTGCCAACAAAGGTTTGTCCCGCCAGATAGATCGTGTCGCCCGGCTCGCACATATCAAATGCGGTTTGTGGATTCGTGTAGGCGGTGGACCAACTGATGCCGGCGCTGTTGGCCCCATTGGTGGACACATACAGGGCGTCCGGCACGGGATGGGTACTGAAGGTCTTGACGTCCGAGGCGACCACCCCCGCCGAGTTGGAGGCGACGAAATAATACTCATAGGCGGCGCCCGGGGTCAGGCTACCCACATCCAGGTCAAACACATCGCTCTTGATGCCGGCCGATGCGGTGGAGGTAACCGATTCGCCCGTGATCCAGTATTGCGCCCAGCATAGCGGACTCTGTCCACCAGTCGAAGTGACCTGTCCGTTCAACCGGACCGTCCGGTGACCGACCAGCGTGGCGCCCAGATTTGTGATCGTGGGGGGGGCGAACAGGGTGGTGATGTCGGTCAACGAAGCCACCGGGGTATTGCCATAGGCCCCCAGGTTGATCGCACTGCCTCGAGGCGCGGGTTCATTGGTGTAATCGCTCAACGGAGACCCGATATCGATGCAGGGACTGTTCGACAGGGAGGTCGCCCCCCAGGTGCCGCCACTGAAGTAACCATTACTGTAATATCCTTGTACGGACTGCAAGTGGTAGTTGGTGGTACTCGTGAACAGCGGGTTGAGCGAGATGCAGTTCTGGCGCCCGTCATTGTCGGTGTCCTCGATGCAGGAGTAGAACACATTGGACAAGGTCAGAGGATCCTGCCCATCGTTCGGAAAACTCTTCAGGTCATCACTGTGTCCCCAAACAATCGAATTGGAGACGGCGATGGCCCCACCGACGTAGAGAATACCCACCCCATAATTGTCCGCCACCGTACAGTTCATAATGGTCGTATTCCCGCCAGCCTCAATCCCGTCGGCGGTATCATTGGCGTCATTATTACGATCCACGATGCAGTTCAAGAGGAGCAACCGCCCCGCATTGAGGATCCCGCCCCCATGACAACCCTGGTTCGCAGCGGTATTTCGGGAAATCACCGTCCGAGTGATCACACTGGTGCCGGACGCCAGATACAATCCGCCGCCATATCCCGCTCCACCTTGTGAGCCGGAGCCGGACGCCGTGTTGCCGATCACCCGGCACAGGGTCATGGTCATGACGCACGAGCTCATGTACACTCCGCCCCCTGAATCATATCCGTTTTGGTTGGCGCCCGCCACGTTGTTGCTCACCAGACAATTCGTCATCGTAAACGTGCTTTGACTCGCATACACGCCGCCGCCCCCATACGGCGACTGACCGGACCCATTTTGTTTATTATTGGTGATGATGCAGGAATCGATGGTCAAGCCTATGCACTTGGTCAGGGACAATCCCATACACCTTCCACCCGCGACGGGCGGATTGGTCGCACCACCGGTAATGGTAATATCCTTCATATATCCGTTCGTGATCCCCGAAAGCGTCATGACGGGAACCCCATTACCAATCGGCTTGAAAATCGTCGGCCACACTATCGGATCATTAGCCCCCGGCAAAACGGCATCACTGACCGCCTGGTACCCGCCATAAATAGAAACCCCCACCCGCGAACTCAAGGCCACTGCGGTCGCCACCGTGAAGGTCTGCCCCGCCACATAAACCGTATCGTAGTTTTGCACGTTGGGCAGGGCATTCGACAGAGTCGTGTAGGCGGTCGTCCAATTCGTCCCCCCTCCATTGTTCCCGGAGGTGGACACATAAATCGCCGGGGTCGGCCGTTGATATACATAGCGAATATCGGTGGCGGTCACTTGCAGGAACCAATTTTGACCGATCAGGAATTTATTGGTATCCACCTCAATATCGTTCGTGGTGAACGAGGAGAAGGAGGAAAAATCGACCAGGTTAATGAAGGTCGAATTCGCGGCATTAAATCCGCCCACCGTCTCGCCCAACGAATCCAATTTGATCTTCATCTTTCCGCCGGCCGGTACAAAATTCAGACTCCCCACCACCCGTACCAGGTCCCATCCCGATCCGTTTGTCCCCGCCACATTCGTGACGTTCAGTTCCAAGGTCATCCCGCCCGTCCAGGTCGAATCACCTAACAGGACCGTCCCCATCGTATTCGTGGCGCTTCCCGCCGCTCCCGGAATCAAGGTCGAACCATTATTGAAACTCACCCCGCCGCTTCCGCCGGTCAACAGGCCATTCCCCGAAACCGTCACGTTGGTTTGGATCAAAATTCCCGCATTGTTGGTCCATGTCCCGCCCAGCATTCCCAGGCTGACGGCTTGATCGCCGTCGCCCACCGTCAATAAGGTCCCCTTCGTGCTCGTGAGGTTCGTCGCCGTCAGCGTCCCGCCCAACACCACCACATCGTTCGAGGGATAGACGGTCAGGATCCCCACATTGAGAACCGATCCGCCCTGGTCAACCCGGAGCAGGTTATTCGTGTAACTGGCCGACCCGACCGCTAAATTGAAATTCCCGTTATCCCACACCGATCCCGAGCCCAATATCTGGACCATATTGTTCGACGAGGTGTTCCCGATGGCCGAGATGCCCCGGCTATACACCTGCCCGCCATTGGTCACACTGAATCCCGTATTGTCGGTCCCCGCATGGGCGATCGTCAGCGCCGCACAGGTCAGTCGCCCGCCGTTAGCCACGGTGATCAACCCATTCGAACCCAGGGTCAGCGCCAGCGTATTACTCCAGACCGAACCCGACCCCGAGACCCGTGCCGATCGATACAGATTGTTCCCAAAGAAAAGCGCGTTCGGGGTCCACAACATCCCATTATTCACCACAAAGGAATTGGTCCCCAGCGCATTCGTGTTATCCATCCGCAGGGTTCCCGCCCCATTCACCGTCACGACGCCCGAAAACGTATTCGACGCCGTCAGGATCACCGTCGAGGAACTCTGCTGGGTCAGGGTGCCCGTCCCGCTGATCGCCCCCGCCAGCGTCACCGATCCCAAGCCATTCCCCGTCAACAGCAGGTTGGTTTGCAGATTCACCGCGTTGCTGATCACGAACAGCCCGCTCCCGCCCTGATCCAACCGTGCCCCGGTATTCCAAATCTCAAGTGGACTCCCCACCAGATAATTCGTCGCCGCCGGATTCGCATTCGTCAGCGTCATCCGGTTCAGCGTAAAATACCCCGTATTGTTATTCGTCGACGAGTACGCCGCTCCCGCCACGCCGCCCCCAAATTCCAGGGCCATCGACGGACTATACGAAACCGGCGCGCTCCGATTCGTCCAATTCATCCCTGCCGTCCAGTTCCCGTTGCTCGGCGCATCCCACGTATACGTCGAAACCGACGGCGCGGCCGACCGGTATGTC
>CAIJXV010000009.1 GCA_903824675.1 uncultured bacterium | reverse complement strand
TTGAATGGTAGGCTCTATTCTAAGCAATCTTATCGGCATCATGGATATGACATGCCAAATCTTCGGTAACATTGATTCTGGCGCAGCCGACTATTCCCCCTCCCTATAGGCAGATTTCCTTCGGTAACATTTAATGTGGCGGCAATACGTAACACGCAAATAAAACGCTATTAACTTGAATCCCGTCCCGGCCTGCGGCAAAATATTCACCTTCGTTTACCCAAGGAGCCAACCATGTTCCTCAAATTAATCGCCTGCAATGTCTTCCAGCGCGAGGCCTGTTATTGCCTCGCCCGATCCCCCCATATTTTCGACATCGAATTCACCGAATTGGGCGATCATATTCACAGCGACCGACTGCGGGACAATCTCCAGGCTCGAATCGATGCCGCGTCGAAAGCCCGCCCCTATGATGCGATCCTCCTCTTGTTCGGAATCTGCGGCAACGCCACGGTCGGGCTCCAGGCCCGCAACATCCCCCTGGTCATCCCCCGCGCCCACGACTGTTGTACGATCCTGCTCGGGTCACGTGAACTCTTCAAAACGCATTTCAAGGACGCCCCCAGTACCCCCTTCAGTTCCGCCGGATATATGGAACGGGGGGACTATTACCTGCGCACGAACGACGGCGACCAGCAAGTCCACTACGGGGATGCTTATGCCGAATACGTCCGGCAATATGGCGAGGACAACGCGAAATACATCTGGGAATCCATGCACCCCGAATTGCCGCCAGACCTGGAACACAAGGCCGTTTTCATCGACCTCCCGGAAACGTCCGCCCTTGGGTATGCGGAAAAATTCCGGGTCCGGGCAGAGGCTGATGGAAAAAAACTTCTGCTCCTGAAGGGCAGTTTGCACCTGATCAAAGGTCTGATCGATGGCGCCTGGTCCGACGAGGATTTCCTTCGAGTCCCCGCCGGTCATAAAGTCGCCGGCCTGTATGATTGGACCCATATCATCCAAGCCGTCCCCACCTCCTGAGCAGGAAGGGGGAGAGAACGGGAACACGGCTCCGTCGGAGACGTCGCCCGACCTGTAAAAACGACATTATTCGGAATTCGTCAATCTGCGGTTTTCTCAGCGCTCCGTGCCCTCTGCTCCCCGCGTCCCTCCCTCTCCTACCCCGCCCAGATTTGCCGAACTTTAAGCAGATCGCCCGAGCCCTGCTGAATCATCCGGGCAATCGCGCCCAGGCTGATCAAATCAAAACCCGCATCGACGCTGGCCTGAATGCCCACCGGTGTCGGAACCGCAAAACCCATCGCGCGCTTCCCATGCCGGCGGCAAGCCGCCGTCACGGCTTCCGCGGCGCGGGCCAACTCCGGAGTGTCCAGCGGTGCGGACAAAGATAAACCCAAACGCATTTTCATATCGTCGGGACCAATCATCAACCCATCCACGCCCGGAATCGCGGCGAAGGAATCACAGAGGGCCGCGGCTTCGGGACTTTCAATCTGGAGAATCAGCCATTGGTTGGAATTGGCGGACAAAACATAATCCCGCCCCTGCCGGTCGATGATGCGCCGCCCGCCAAATGACCGGTTGCCGAGCGTGGGGAACTTGGCCGCCCCCACCAGCTCGTGAACCTGTGCCACGCTTTCGACTTGGGCGACAATGGCCCCCCCGATATCCAGGTCGAGTACGAACGAGACCAGATCCGGTCGATTTGCCGGCAGGCGGACAAGCGAGGTCAGCCCCACCAAATCGCAAGCCCGGATCAAACCGGGCAAATCATTGGGACCGAGCATTCCATGCTGCAGATCGATCCACACAAAATCCCAGTCCGCTCCGCAGAGTTCGATCAGGGCGGGATCGACATATTGAGTATTCAAACCAAACACCGGTTGCCCGGCGCGAATTTTATCCGCCATGCGATGCAAAATCACAGGGGTACTCCTCAGCTTTAGGGAGAAAACAAAAATTGAAGTCGGAAGGATTGAGCCGGCCGGAGGGTGGCCTTCAATTCCTGCGGCCACTCGGCGGTCGCCCGCAGAAAGGACGTCCAGGAAAAATGCTCTTCATATCGCAGCACTTTAACCTCCGGCTCTTTCAATAAAACCGCCATCCCCGCCACCGCCTCCCGCCAATACCCCAGCTCATCCACCAAACCGGCATCCAACGCAGCGGAGGCCGTAAAAATCCGCCCGTCGGCCAAGGGACGAATCTCAGCCAGCGGACGATGGCGGGCCTGGGCAACCAACCCCATGAACCGCTGGTGAATGGAATTGATGATTTCCTGGATCAGCGCCTTCTGCTCCGGCGACATATCCTGGAGTGGATTAAAAATATCCTTGTTGTCCCCCGACTTAATGGTGACATCCCGGACTCCCAATTTTTCTCCCAATCCCCGGAAATTCATCGCGCTGATCAGCACGCCGATCGACCCGGTAATCGTCGTCGGCTGGGCAATGATCCGATCGGCCGCACACGCGATGTAATATCCGCCGGACGCGGCCAAATCCCCAAAAATCGCCACCACGACCCGCCCGTGTTCCGCTTGCTTGAACAGCATTAATTCATGATAAATCTCATCACAGGCCGTCACCTCTCCACCCGGACTATCGATCTCCAGGATAATCCCGCGGATTTGGGGATCCCCCGCCGCCGCCCGGATCTGTCGCAAAATATTCTCCACCGGATCCATGGAGGCAAAAAATCCGGACGAGACGTTATGCCCGATCTCCCCTTGAATAGGGATCCGAACCACCTGCGCCTCTCCTTTGCCGAATGACCAGACCGCCGCCAATTGGGGCGATTCATCAACTCCGCTTTCCTCGACCGAGCGGATCGCCAGATGGGAATGCCAGGCCCAAACCACCAGGGTAAACATCGTCATCATAACCAGAATGGCCGGCACCGCCACGACGGCGACCACCGCCCATAAACAACCCTTATTCCCGGATCCTTGTATCGTCATATCAGGCTCCTATCTGATTCCCTATGTGTCAAATAATCCGGTCTGGCAAACCGGGCGTCACGGGTTCAAATCACACGTGTGGTTGTTTAGAATACCACAAATGGCGGCACCCGCAACTGCACGATTGAAGCTTGTCCCGTAAGAATCCCCGGCCGACGGGGGCGGACACCGCCGTTTGAAGGACTAAAGCAGTCGGGCTCCAGCCGACGCCCGCATACAAAGCACATCACAGGGATGGCCAAAGGCCTGTCGATAACTTGCCACCAATTTCTCCGTCACCGCTTCCGCCGCGGAACAGGGCACCAGGACCACCGCACTCCCGCCAAATCCCCCGCCCGACAACCGCGCTCCCAATACCTCGGGAATCGCCTGCGCCGTCGTCACCAGATGATCCAATTCGGGACAGGAATTTTCGAATTGGGTCCGCGAACTTTCGTGGGATTCGAACATCAACGCGCCAAACTCGCGCCATTTTCCGCGCTTCAGCAATCCGGCGCCCCGTTGAACCCGGTCGATTTCACCCACCACATGCGCCGAACGGCGAGCGCTGACCGGATCCATCTGGCCCGAAAAAGTCTGCCATTCAGCCGGGGACACATCGCGCAAGGCGCGGACGGGATGCGGCAATACACCGGCAAAAAAGCGCGCCGCTTCCTCGCACTTGGCACGCCGTTCATTGTAGGCCGAATCCACCAGGTTGTGCTTGACCGCGGTATTGGCGATCAAAAATTCCAAATCAGGATCCAAGGGCACCGTCGTCACCGCCAGCGTCCGGAAATCCGTCTCCACCAGGGCGGAGTCCTGCCCGAACAGGCTGGTGATCTGGTCCAGTAAACCGCATCGGACCCCGGCATACTCATGTTCCGCCTTCTGGCCCAGTCGCGCGATGTCGCGCAGTTCCAATTGAACCTTCAGGACTGAACCCAACGCCAGCGTGGCCGCCATTTCCAAAGCCGCGGAACTGGAGAGCCCGGCGCCCAGGGGCACATCGCCTTCAATCCAGACGTTCACCGCCGGAACGGCGACGCCAGCCCGATCGCGCAACAGGGCATAAACCCCCTTCAAATAGTTGGCCCACGCCGGCTTGGGCGACGGGCCCCGCACATCGGTCGGGAAACAGGCGGATTCCTTGAACTTGCCGTCATAGAGCCGGCATTCAGAACCCTGCACCGGCGCGGCCAGAATACAGGTTCCGTAATTAATCGCGGCGGAAAGAACCAATCCCTCATTATAGTCCGTGTGGTTTCCCAGCACCTCCACCCGCCCCGGTGCATAGGCGGCCGCCACCGGTTTCATCCCAAAATGGCTCTCAAAGTCGGCCCGTAATGTCCCCATCCGCTCTTCAATCTTCATATGCCGTTCTCCTTCACCGCAGTCTGGACCACCCAATTCGGCGTCTTTAATAAACCACAGGGCACCAATGAATAATCCTTGCTCCACCCTTTCCCTTCGGTCAGATAACTCCCCGGCCCGGTCCAGTGCGGCCATTTGGAAGTCATATGCAACGGACCATGCGAATTGCGACGATGCCCCAATACCTCCAGGTCCAACTCCACCGGCGCCCCTTTGCACCAGGCCGTCAAATCGATTTCATACGGCGGCCAAAGCGCCAGGCCCGCCGTTTCTCCATTCACCCGAACCCGGATCCCCGCGCCGGCAAAGGACGGAAACCGCAGAATTCCCCGTTGCCCATCGGCTAATCGTTTCGCCTTGAACCGGGTCCGATAACTCACGTGGCCTCCGTAAAAAGGCAAGCCCTGCCGGGTCCAATCGCCTGTTTTTAATTCGCAGACCGAGGGTCCCACCGCCGGATGCCCGTTGCGCCATTCCACACCAAAGTCACCCAACAGGTAAACGATTTCCAAACCGGACCGGGCCGTGTAATCCAGGGTCAGCCGGATTTCATTCCGACCCCGACGCAAAATCGCCGGATCGACCGGTAACCGGCGAAGCGAAGGATCCGTCCACCAGCCCGCATCTGCCGGCGGTTCCAAAACGGTTCCGTTGATGGCGACCCGGCAGGCCTCGGGATGCTCCAGGGCGAAATCCAACCGGCCGGAGGGGCACTGCGCGACATCGAAGAGATACCGCAATTCCACCCTGGCCGTCCGCGGGTTTTTCTCCGGAACCTGCGCCCAAGGCTGAACCATTCGCCCTCCCCGTGCGGGAATATCCATCGCTTTCCGGATCGACTGGTCGACGCGTAACACATCCGGCGCCGTCGTCCAAGCCCCCCCGTTAATGCGGAAAGAGGGTTGATCCAACACCAACACGTTGTCTTCGGATAACCCGATCGCCCAAGAGGAAACCGCCAAGGGCTTCACCGACCGATCCCGGAATTGCGGGCGCGATTTCAACCGTTGTTTCGCCGGTTGCTTGGGAATCACAAATAAACGGCTGGCCAGACGCGGCAGGCTCGTACGGATTTCCCAAGAGCCATCCGCTCGCTTTTGGGCCTTCGCCGCAAACCGCTTCCCGGATTCAGCATCCCATTCCTCAGGGATCCCCTGTGCACCAGCCCCGCCGATTATTCGCACGTCGTCATACCCGGTCCGCCGCTCACACACCCGAACGTCATTCATGGAATCCTGATCCATCTGGTCCGGCGCATGGCCGGTGTTGCAGATAAACAGGTAAAATGCTTCGCGATCTTCGCGCAACTGGTAGAGGGCCGAAGGGATGGATTTTCCCCGCCCATCGACAATCGTCAGGCGTTGACAATCGGGCGCCAATGTCCGGATCAACTCCGATCCTTCCAGGGGCACGGTCACCGCTTGCCCCGCCAGAGTCCGAACGGCATCACTCGCCCGGGCATCGACATACCCGGCGATCTCACCGGCAAAAACCACCCGGCCGCCGGCCTGATGAAAGGCCGTCAACAAGTTCAAGGTACTCTGCCGCAAAGTCGTCATCGGCGGCACAAGAATCGCCCGGTATTCCGCCTGGCCGACCCGCAATCGGATTCCTTTCCGGCCCCGTTCCACCCGCCCCGCCCGGGCCAGGATGACTTCGTTGCCATAATCGAAATCCAATTGATGGGCCAGCAACCGGCGGGTCAGATCGCTGAACATCCGATTGTAGGCTTTCACGGCAGGATCATCACCCCAGTTGGCCCGCAGCCTTAACCACTGGCTTTCGATCGGATGCAGAACCAGCAGATCGCGAACTTCCGTTCCCCGGGTCATCACCGCTGCGGTTCTCGCGAAATAATCCTCCACCTTGGCGTAATCGGTCCACCAGGGCGACTGGAAGAAAATCGAAGCCGGGTAATCCCGCTTGGCCTCGCCTTCCATGGTGTACCAGGCGAGATGCGGACAGCGCAGGTTGATCCCCAGCGCCATCTGCCAGTCGCCCAGGGCCTTGTGGCCTTCCAGCGAAAAATCCCAACCCGTACAGCCGTTCGTTTCGGTCAGGCGCCATTTGCGGCCGAACTGGCGTGCGACCGAACTGACCTGTTTGGCGACGGCATAAATCCGCCACCGTTCGGTCAGCAAATCCATCCCCGGCGCCTGCATGTATTCATAAAATTGCATGCAATCCCCGACCACCGTGGCTTGGGACGACAACGTGTCCTCCCCCAGCACATGCCCGGTATGAATCATTCCCGTCCGGTCGCACCACTCGCCGATCTGACGGGCAAACGCATCGACAAACAGATGGGTGACACAATCATGATAGTGATAACGGGCCGGAGAAACCTCCATTCCGTCCACATCCCAGAAGAGCTCCATCAGGTGCGGCACCGAATCATATCCATAACGACGCTTGAAAATCGCGGGGAGCTTGGGCGTCCAGGGCAGACCGTTACCCACCTTGCTTTCCCCATAGCAGATGAATTTATTGCCATGGTTGGGCTCGTCGGTAAAAATGCCGGGGATCGTTTTCCCAAATTGGCTCCCGCATTTTTTGCGATACACCTCATGGGTGACCCGAATGAACTCGCGCACCGCTTCATGGCTCAGGGTGTCGAGATACGTATATCCGTTGTACCAACTACTCAGGGGCTCGGTGGCCACATGAAAGACATAGAGCATGGACCCTTTTTCCGCGCGGGCTTTCCGCAAACGGCCCCGGCCCAAAAAGCGGACCTGGGAGGCTTTAAATCCGTTTACCCGGGCGGAAAACACGGCCAGAATATCGAGTTTGCCGGGAAGCTGATCCAGCGACTGAACCTGTTCAACGAGAACATAGCGCATCCGGTATCGCGGATCGCGGGTCACCAGGACACCGGCTGCACCGGACGGCCAGCGGTCTTCGTCATACAACCAGGCTTCCATCCCCAGCTTACCGGCTTCATCCACGCAGGCATTGATCAGCTTGAACCATTCGGGCTGCAAATACGGCGTATCGAGTCCGACCCGGGAATGCATGAAGAAGCCGCCCAGTCCCATCCGGTGCATCACCTGGATCTGACGCCGCAATTCCCCCTCTTCCAACCGTCCGTTCCAGGCCCAAAAGGGCTTGGCCCGATAAGCTGCCGGCGGATTTGAAAACTCATGGGACAAAATAGGATTCATCGGTATTCCTCTTTTCAAAATGAACCTAAAAATTAGCATGGTTGAAAAGGATTGGGGAGCTAAAAAATGGATTGCGTTCCTCCCCGCGCCGATTGATGATCGACGGAGGTCATCTGAACCAAACGGCTGAACCCGGGTGCTTCGCGTGAACAACCTAACAACGAGAGATGAACGATGGACACTTTTCCAACCGTCGACGAATTCTGGCAAAACACGATCCGGTTGACCCGCGCCGAGCATTTGGACGCCCTGGAGGAACCGATCAAGGATCCCCAGCCCTTTCGGACCTTTCGGATCACCTACCGGAGTTTCGGGGGAGTCCGCATCACGGCGCGACTCGGGGTCCCCATCGTCAAACCGGGGACCCGTTTGCCGGCCATTATTACCGCGCCGGGTTACGGGGGCTGGGAACCGGGCATCACCTTGAGCGACTGCCAGCGCGGAGTACTGGTGTTGCAAGTATTCCCCCGCGGACAGGGAGAATCGCGGGAAGCGGCCGCCGGGGATACCCAAACGGAATATCTATTGCGGGGGATCCACCACCCGGCCGAATACTTCTATCGCGGAGCCTTCATGGATCTGCTCAGGGGTGTGGATTACCTGCTGACCCGGCCCGATGTGGCGCCGGACCGCATCGGCGCGATGGGCACCAGTCAGGGGGGCGGCCTCGTGTTAAGTTCCTCGGCCCTGGAGCCGCGGATTCGGGCCGTAACCGCCCATCTCCCGTTCTTTTGCGATATGGCACACAATGCCCAGTTCCGTGATCACCCCCTGGCTGAACCGCAAAACCTCAGGACTTTTGCCTTCTTCGATCCGATCACCCATGCCCCAAAACTGAATATCCCCGTGCTTCTGAGTTCCGGCGGACGTGACGAGATGTGCCCCACTGAAACCATCCGGGCGGTTTTCGACCGTCTTTCCGGAATCAAAGCCCTGATCCATTATCCCGACCTCATCCACACCGCCTCGCCCGATTACTACCGCCTGTGCTGGGATTGGATGGATCGGCATCTGTAAAAATCGCCGTTGAGTTACGGCGTGCTTCGGTGGAACCGGATCGTCCCTTTAAAATATCATCGACGGCTACATCCGGCGATGCTGCAAAGCCGGAACCCGGGCTCGAGCTCGAGCCAGATCAGCGGGAACCAGGGTCACTGTGAATGCTGTTTCCTGCTCCCCGGCCGCCCCCAGCACTTCGCCCCAGGGGCCCACCGCAAGACTATGCCCGTAACTGGCCACACCGGTCCCGGGATTCACGCCACATTGATCGGGGGCCAGCACGAAAGCCTGGTTCTCAATCGCCCGGGCCCGGACCAGAATCTCCCAATGATCCTGCCCCGTCCGCTGGGTGAAATTGGAGAGGGCCAGAAGAATTTGGGCGCCTTTAGCAGAATACTCTCGATAGAGCTCCGGAAAGCGCAGGTCGTAACAGATCGACAACCCCAACCGCCAATCCGCAATTGAAAACAACGCCGGCGAATCGCCCGCCTGGTAGACATCGGCTTCCCGGATCACCCGGCCATCGTCCAGCCGGGCTTCAAACAAATGCATCTTCCGATAGGCCGATTGACGCACTCCCGCCGGATTGACCACCACGGCCGTGTTGAATAATCCCTCCGCGGTTTTTTCAATCACACCGCCCACCACCCAGGCGTTACGCCGGCGGGCCAGGCCGCACAACCATTCGCCAACCGTCGCAGAAAACGGTTCCGCCTGCGCGCGCAACCCCTCATCGCCGTCCCGAAAGGCGAATACTTCCGGCAACACGACCAGATCTTCCGTCCCGACCGGAGCCAATAACGCTTCGATCCGCGCCAGGTTATCCGACTTGCATCGGCCGGCCGAATTCTGAACCAAAGTCACCCGTAAGGGTTTTGTCGGAAGGGATTGTTCCATAAGGCATTACCGGATCATGATCAACAGCATCTTGAATCGCTCCACCGCCCGCACACTGTGGGGCACGGTCGCCGGCATGATGACTAATTGACCCGCGGCGGCCTTGACAACCTTGCCTGCAATCACCAATTCGGCATTCCCTTCGACGATCAGGACCGTGGCATCGTAAGGCGAGGTGTGCTCGCTCAAGCCCTGCCCCTTGTCGAAGGCGAACAGGGTCAGGGTTCCGGTTTTCTTGTCGAGTACCGTTTTGCTGACCACCGAATCGGAGGAATACTTGATGATTCCGGCGAGATCCAGAGGCCGGGCGAGGAATTTACTCGGTATCATGGGCAACTCCAGCTTGGGTTTGAACGACGATTACGTTTAATGACACAAGATCGCAGCGGATGCAAGCTTTCAAAACCGCAATCCATACCCCAATCGAATCAGGCCATAATCGCTTTCGGGAATCTCCGATGACGTCGTGACAAACCGGGCCAGGATCTCGATCACCCCGTCCCTTCGCTCCCATTGAACCCCCGTCTCGACATGTCCGGCCCAATAGGACAAACCCGGTTCGGGCTCCTCGTTTTCCGGGGCGGTCCCATCGGTATCCGACCCGGCCAGGGCCAGATTGGCACTCCCGCCAACGCCGACAAAGGGCGCCACCCGCCAATGCGGCATCAACCGCAGGCTCATCCCCACCCCCCCATACACCATCTCCTCCAAATCATTATAAAACAGGGTGAAAAAGATATCACCCAGGAGGGGCGAATTTTTAAGCCAGGTCTGCTCCGCAAACCCCAGCCCATAAATCGAATCCACCGGATTGCATTCGAAAAAGGCCAGCGCCCCGGCGGGCACTTCGTAATCCTCCCCGTTGAAATCAAGCAGGTCCATCCCCCAGCCCGGCAAAACGGACCCTCCAAGGATCACCACTCCCATCAACAGGCTTATCAACAAGGATTGTATCCGGTTCACTCGCATGTCACCTCCCGTATTTATTCCGATTCTTTATCGTAATTCAGCCAACAATGCACGCTTTTCCACCCCCGGTTGTATAACGTAATTCTTGTTTCCCACAGTTATTGAGCAAAGAATTCAACTCTTCTGTGGGGGCGGACGACGGCCGCCCTTCCCCAGCCCCTCGGAAGGTTGGGCGCCGTTTCCCTTAACAACGTCCCTTGATTTCACACCAGATACGGGGGTGGATTGTAAAGTTAAATGCCGCAGAAGTTTTCCCTGTTCTCCGGCCGTTTTCAATCATGTCGGCCCGCCCTCGGTGGCGGGCGTCTGGTGATGGAGGGGATTGGATCAGCGGACGCCGGGCGCAGAGGCCCGGCCTACAACAACATGAGATCCCTCGACTTCGCCTGCCCTGAGGATGTCCAAGGGCTCGGGATGACAATGGGCAGGACGAGCTCTTCCAGCCTTCGTAGTCACCCCTTGGCGTGACGTAGTAGGCCCGAGCGAGCCGGAGCTGAATATAAAAGGGCTCACAGCACGCAGTTATAAAGCGGCATTTCACATTGCAATTCTCTTAATGTGAAAATATCTCGTCTTTCCTTTGCCTGCCAGTATGCTAGGATGCCAAATGTGAATACCCAAATTTCCAAGTCGATCCGATGGGGGATCGTGATCTTCTGCCTCCTCGGCGCCTCCCTCCGCGGTGCCGATAGCCCCTTGCCACCCCCCCCGGCCACCGCCATCCGCACCGTCTATATCCTCCCGGTATCCAATGTCATCGACCGCGCCCAGCTCTATGTCTTTCGGCGCGGCCTCGCCGAAGCCCAGCAACACCAGGCCGCCGCGCTGATCCTCGATATGGACACCCCCGGCGGCCGCATCGATATCACGGAGGAGATTCTCAAGCTACTAAAACAAGTCTCCATCCCCACCTACACCTATGTCAATCCCAGCGCCATCTCAGCGGGCGCCATCATCGCCCTCGGCACCCGCCATATCTACATGGCCCCCGGCAGTCGAATCGGCGACGCCATGCCCATCATGCTCTCTCCGGTCGGCGGGGTCGAAGCACTCCCCCCCCCGGTCGAAGAAAAAATGGTCTCCTATGTCTCGGCGCTCATCCGCTCCGCCGCCCAGGAAAACGGCCACGATCCCGCCCTGGCCGAGGCTATGGTCCGACGCGATATCGGCTACCGCTTCGACGATAAAACTTTTTGCGCCACCGGCCATATTCTCACGTTGACCAGCCAGGATGCCGCACAGCTCGTCGGCCCCGAACATCGTCCCCTGCTCTCCCAAGGCACGGTCGCCTCGCTGGACGAGCTGATCAAACTCATCGGCGTCGGCGACGCCCGCCGCATTGAATTACGCGTGACCGCCGCCGAAAAACTGGCCCGCTGGATCGAAACCCTCTCCATCCTTTTGCTCGCCGGCGGATTGCTCGGCCTCTATATCGAATTCAAAACCCCGGGCTTTGGCCTGCCCGGCATCCTCGGCATTCTCCTGCTCGCCATCTGGTTCTGGGGCCATCACGTCGCCGGTCTTGCGGGCATGGAAGATGTCATCCTCTTTATCCTCGGGGTCGCCCTCCTCGCCGTCGAAATTTTCATCCTGCCCGGGTTCGGCATGGTCGGATTCCTCGGCATCCTGCTCATCCTCATCTCCCTGGTCATGGGCCTGACCCCCCACTTTCCCGGTTCCCCCCTCATCCCCGAATTCGCCGACGTGAGCAAATCCTTCCAACAGGTCGCTCTCGCATTGATCGCCTCCCTCGCCGGACTTCTCGCTCTCGGCCGGTTTCTCCCCAAAACCCGCCTCTTCCATCAACTCGTCCTCGATACCGAATTAACCGACTCTGCCGCCCCCACCCTCTCCGCGCGTCCTTTCGATTTAATCGGCCGCCAGGCGCAAACCCTGACCCATCTGAACCCCTCCGGGTTCATCCTTCTGGACGACAACCGGGTGGCGGCCGCCAGCGAAGGCGATTTCATTGCGTCGGGACAAACGGTGGTCATCACCTCCGCTACTTCTCACCGGATCATCGTCACCCCCTTCAACCCGAAAACCTAAAAGGCAACTCATGTCGGAATTACTTCAGGATGGCCGGATTCAGATATTCATCACGCTCCTCCTCGCCGGGTTGCTGGCGGTCGGCGCCGAAATTTTCATTCCCGGCGGCATCGTCGGTACCTTCGGCGTCATCGCCCTCTTCGGTGCCGTGTCCGTCGCCTTCGCCTACAATCCGACGTTCGGTATTTATGCAGCCGTCGCCGTCCTGATCCTCCTCGGTACATCCCTCTGGGTCTGGCTCAAGGTCTTTCCCAAAACCCGGATCGGTCGTTCCATCTCCCTGGAAACGGACGGCAAGGATTTCAAGGCCCCATCCCAATCCGCCGATTTGGTCGGCCAGGAAGGCGTGGCCCATTCGGACCTGCGCCCCTCCGGCTTTGCCGTCATCGGCGGCAACAAAATTGACGTGATCAGCGAGGGAAATCTCATTCCCAGTGGCACCCGGATCCACGTCCTCCGCGTCGAAGGCAACCGAGTGATCGTTCGTCAAATTGGAAAGTGATGTCATGTTTCGTATCCTACCAACCCGTTTCGCCCCTCTCGCCCTGGTTGCCTTTCTGGGACTGATCGCCGGTCCTTCCCGGGCAATGACTGAATGGATCAACACCAACCACTACGTCCTTCCCGCCAACGCCGTCGAATCGCGCGAACTGTGGATCCTGGCCCAAACCGAGGACATCCAGGGGCAGGCCCAAAACGATCTTTTCCTCCTGTCCTCCGCCGGACGGGGCTACACCAATGGCGCCATCGTCCTGGGGGGTATCTGCTCCAACGATGTGTGGGCCATCGGATCTTCGATCCGCCTCAATGGGCAGGTATTCGATCACGCCCGATTTCTCGCGTCTGAAGCCATCTCCATCAACGGGGGCGTGGCCAATGGACTCATGGCTGCGGCACCCCAGATCTTTATCGGACCCACCGCCTCTCTCGATGGATCCGCCTGGCTCGCCGGTTCCGAGGTGATGGTCAACGGCCGCATCCATGGATCCACCCGGATTTACGGCAAATCCGTCACCCTCGCCGGTTCATTCGGCGATTCGGTCACCCTCGTCGCCGCCCAGAATTTAACCCTCATGCCCGGCACCATCATCCATGGCGACCTGTTCTATACCTCCCCCTCCGAACTCTTCCTTGACCCCAAGGTCCATGTCACCGGACGCCTCGTCCGAATCGTTCCGGTCACCCCACCCTCCCGATACACATGGACCCTTTTCTTTTTCGAACTGGCCATTCTCCTCGGCGCACTGCTGACCGGCATTATCTTCGCCACGTTCTTCCCCACCTTTAACGCCCGGGCATTGCAAACCCTTGAAGTCTATCCCTGGAAATGCCTCGGTGTCGGCCTGGTCGCACTCCTGGCTTTCCCGGCCGCCGCTTTGGTTTTCCTGGTGATCGGCATCGGTCTCCCCCTCGCCCTGTTGACCGCCGGACTCTGGGTTGCCCTGCTCTACCTCGCCAAATTCATCGTCGCCCTCGCCCTCGGCCGCCGCATCCTGCGCTCCTTGCGTCCGGATACAAATGTCTTCTGGACTCTGCTCGCCGGATTGATTATCGTCTGGACCCTGTCAAACCTGCCACCGCCCGCCGGTTGGCTGGTCTGGCTGGGAGTGGCGGTGTTTGGGCTGGGATCCATGACCATCACCCTGTTGGATCACCGGATTCCCGTCCTGGTGGCCCCGCCCCCGTTGCCGGATTCGAAATCCGGGAATCCAGAAACGCCCGCGCTCTGAATTGAAATGAACAAACGAAAGGAATGTTGATATGGAGAAGCTCTTCCCCATCCTGTTGGTCCTCGTCGGTCTCGTCGGCATCATCATCTTCGGCGTCATCTGCTACTTCCTGGGACTCTATGTTCGCGCGCTGGTCTCCCGCGCGCCCATTTCCATGTTCGCCCTCATCGGCATGAAACTGCGCCAGGTCCCCCCCCGCTTGATCGTCGACGCCCGGATCCGCCTCATCAAGGCCGGCCTGCAACTCTCCGTCGATATGCTCGAAGCCCACTATCTCGCCGGAGGTAATGTCATTAATGTGGTCCAGGGCCTGATCGCCGCGGACAAGGCCGGCATCAGTCTGAACTTCCAAAAAGCCGCTGCCATCGATCTCGCCGGACGCGACGTCTTCGATGCCGTCCGCACCAGCGTCATTCCCAAGGTCATCGATTGCCCAGACCCCAGTAAGAGCGTTAGCGGCGCCATGCTCGACGCCGTCGCCAAGGATGGGATCCGCCTGCTCGTCAAGGCCCGGGTCACGGTCCGCACCAACCTCGAACGACTCGTCGGCGGCGCCGGCGAGGAAACCATCATCGCCCGCGTCGGTCAGGGCATCGTCAGCGCCATCGGTTCCTCCACCACCTACAAGGATGTCCTGGAGAATCCCGACCACATCTCGCGCAAGGTGCTCAACAGCGGACTCGATTCCCAAACGGCGTTCGAAATCGTCTCCATCGATATCGCCGACATCAGCGTCGCCGGCATCAACAACGCCGCCAATGTCGGCGCTCTCCTTGAAACCGAACGCGCCGAAGCCGATAAGAAAATGCGTCAGGCCGAAGCCGAGGGACGTCGGGCCACCGCCGTCGCCCGCGAGCAGGAAATGCGCGCCCTCGTCCAGGAAATGCAGGCCCGGGTCGTCGAAGCCCAGGCCGAGGTTCCCAAGGCCATCGCCCAGGCCTTCCGCGACGGAAACCTCGGAGTCATGGATTATTACCGCCTCCAGAATATCCAATCCGATACCGATATGCGGAAATTTATCGCCGGCGGTCCCGAAGACAAAACCACCAAGTAACCCCGTATCCGGCGGGTCGGCCTGCGATTCAGGCCCCCCGCCGTTCAGGAACCCGTCATGGTAATGCAGTTCCCTCTCCCTTTGCCGGGTCCCCTCGCCGCCGGCGGCGATTTCATGGTGATGCTGATCGTCGGCGTCATCTGGGTCGTCATCCAGATGATCAATAAACGCGCCTCCCCCTCGTCGCCCCCCACAACACAGGAACCCGCACCTGATCTCGATGAGTCCCAACCCGCTGGCGACTTGGCCGAGTTTCTCGAAAAACTCAAAGGTGATCTACCCAAGACAGCCCCGACCACCCATCGCCCACCCCCCGCCCCCGTTACCAATCCAACTGCTTTTCATAAACCCCAAAATCCAAACTTTTCACATGCCCAGCGTTCAACCGGACCCGCCATCCCCGTTCCGATCGAGATACCAGCCCCTTCGCCCAATGCGCCGATCCGGTCTCGCCCGCGCCCGACAATCGATCCCCTCCCCGATTTTTCCCCGCATGCCCCGGAATTGTTGGCGGACTTCTCAAACCGTAAGGCCCTGATCCAATTCATGCTCGCCCGCGAAATTCTCGGACAACCCCTGGCGTTGCGACGCCCGGAAACAGAATCCCGTTAGGTTCGGACCTCATCATGAAAACTCAACGTCCTCGTACACCCCGCCCGACCCTCCCCCTCCGAACCGGTCATAATTGGTTCTTTTTTGAATCGGAGATCATCGGCCTCAATTCCGTCCCTGCCGATACGGGTTTGATTGAAATCCTTGAGAATTCACCCCGGCTCCAGGCGGTCCGTCATCGCGAGACGGGTGTCATTCAGGCCATTTTCCATCAATCGGGAACCCTGCGTCATGCTGAAGGCTGGTCGATCCGAACCGATCGCCCGTGCGCCCTCCTGCTGCGCCCAGACGAAAAAGGCCGTTGTCATTTAACCGTCGCCCCCCTTATTCCTTCCACTCGCCGGATTCGCATCCATTTGCAATTTTTGGGCCATGACAAAACTCATTCCCTGACTCTCCCCACCGGCGTGAAGGCCGGGTGCTCCGTTACGCAAATTCTGTAATATGAATTCGCCCCCATCACCATCGCCCTCACGACGAACCTTCATCAAAATGGCGGGCGTGGCAGCCGCCGTCTGGGGCCTACCCCGCCTGACCCGCGCCGCCGCGTTCGAACCCCTGCAGGGATTCGAGAAACAATCCGTGGATCCTAATGCTTCGAAGGGCTGGAAACCGGTCTCCGATCGCAAGATCCGCGTCGGGATCGCGGGCTACGGGGTCTGTCAATTCGGTGCGGCATTCGGTTTTCAAGACCACCCCAACGTCGAAGTCGTGGCCGTCACGGATCTGGTTCCGGACCGATGCGCCGCGCTGGCGAAGGCCTGCCGCTGTAACAAGACCTATCCTTCGTGTGAAAAAATGATCGAGGACGACCGGATCGAGGCCGTGTTCGTGGCCACCGACGCGCCCAGTCATGCGCGCTTGTGCATCGACGCCTTGAAGCACGGAAAACATGTGGCCTCGGCCGTCCCCGCGGTCATTGGCTCGATCGAGGATGCCCATCGACTTCTGGCCGCTGTCAAAAAGAGCGGGCTCAAGTACATGATGTTCGAGACCTCCTATTTTCATACGGACCTGTATGCCTGGCGCCAACAGTATAACGCCGGTGAGTTGGGCAAGCTGGTGTATACCGAAGGCGAATACTTTCACTACGCGCCCATCCCGATCGACTCCTACCTGGGCTGGCGATTGGGCATTCCGCCGCAATGGTACCCGACTCACTCGAACGCCTACTATGTCGGGGTGTCCGGCGGAAGTTTCACCGAAGTCAGTTGCATGGGCATGCCCAGCATCGTCCCGTATCTTCAGCCGGCGAACAATCCTTACCGCAACCCATTCGGCACCGAGGTCGCACTCTTCCGAACCAGCGAAGGTGGAATGGCACGCATGGCCGTCAGTTGGGATACCCCGTACGCCGGTGGCGAACAAGGAAGAATCCGTTCACAGAAACAGGACAAGGCCTCGGTGAAAACCCGCCGACCTCCTTTGCCGCCCGGCATTGCCGCCGGGAGTCATGGCGGATCGCACGGCTACCTGATGAGCGAATTCGTCGAATCGATCCTGCAAGACCGCAAGCCGTTGGTGGATGTGGCCCAGGCATTAAACATGACGGTCGGCGGCATCGTGGCCCACCAGTCGGCCCTCAAGGACGGCGAATTCCTGAAGATCCCGCAGTTCAGTTTGACATGAGTCGTATTCCCATAGGCTGGACAGGTTAAAGGATCGCGTAGCGGATCTGGCATACAGGTGCGAGCCCTCAACGGGATCTTCACCTATTCCCTGAAAATATATCCCGCTCCCTTGAATTTCCAGGCCGGGAATTTTATTTTGCGTTCGCGCCGGTTTAGTGATATAGAGGCAAGTTCGATGAATCCAAAAACGTCATTCACCCAGGTTCTGACCCCTGCCCAGCAGGAGAGCTTGATTGAGCTCCTCAAGGCCGGCAATTACCACCCCATCACCGTCCCTTACACCCGCTATGCCGCCGAAACCCCCGATTGCCGGATTCATGTCTATCAAAGCGGGAAATGCCTCGTCCAGGGGCGCGGCACGGAAGAGTTCATCACGTTCATTCTCGAACCCCAAATTCTCCTCGCCCCCCGCCTGGGCTACGAAACCATCCTCGACCCCGACAGCATCAAACCCCATATGGGCGTCGACGAAAGCGGCAAGGGTGATTTTTTTGGTCCCTTGGTCACGGCCGGCGCCTATGTCGACGAATCCCTCTACGGCCCCCTGAAAGATCTCGGTGTTCGCGACAGCAAAACCATCACCAGCGACGCCAAGGCGATCGACATGGCGCGTTCGATCGAACGCCTGCTCGGCCCCCGTAAGACCGTCGTGATGATCGGCCCCGCCCGTTATAATTCATTTCACATCAAGGTGAAGTCGGTCAATAACATCCTGGCCTGGGCGCACGCCCGATGTATCGAAAACATCCTGATGGTCATCCCCGATTGCCCCCGGGCCATTTCCGACCAATTTGGCCAGAAGCAACAGGTCATCCGCGCCCTGATGCAAAAGGGCAAAAAAATCGAGCTGGTTCAGCGGCATAAGGCTGAATCCGACCTCGCCGTCGCGGCCGCCTCCGTTCTGGCCCGCGCCGGTTTTTTGCTGGCCCTGAAGAAGATCGGCGCCACCTATAACCGGACTATTCCCAAAGGCGCATCCCCGGCCGTGATCAAAACGGGCTGCGAATTGGTCAAGGCCCACGGCCCCCAAATCCTCAACGAGGTCTCCAAAAATCACTTCCGCACAACGGATGTGATCCTGGAACAGTGTGGCCTCTCCCGTAAAGATCTCGCGTCCCCAACCCCTGCCGCCTCGGAGGAGTAAACCCCACCATGAAAGCGCGCCCGCGCCGTTCATCATCCCCTTCGCCGGTCAGCCCCTCCGCTCTGTGGCCCGCCTGGTTTGTCGTCCGGGCCCAGACCACCCGTCCCCTGGGACGCCAGTGGCTCCCCCGTCTGCTCCGCCTCGACCCGTCCGCCACCCTCTGGTCGGATGCCGACCGGGACCGCGCGCGCATCGAAACCTACCATGCCGATCGGGCTACGGCCGTCGCCGCGCGCGCCCGCTATCGTCAACTCTTCCGTGAGGCCGGACTTCCCTCGTCCCGCATTCGACTCCAAATAATTTTCATTCCGCCTGCGAATTGGGCCGATGCCTGGAAAAAGTTTTTCCATTCCCGCAAAGTCTCCCCCCGCTTGACCGTGACCCCACCGTGGGAAAACCCCACCCCCCCGCCCCACGGATGGGTCCTCTCCATCGATCCCGGCCGTAGTTTCGGCACCGGACTCCATGCCACCACCCGCGCCTGCCTCGTCTTCCTGGATCGGATCGCCCGCGAGAATCCCGATCGACCGGTTCTCGATCTCGGCTGTGGGTCCGGAATTTTGTCCATCGCGGCTGCACGGCTCGGGTTCCACCCCGTGCGGGGCATCGACTATGACCCGATCGCCGTGGACGAATCCCGGATCAACGCCGATCGCAATGGCCTCGGGGACCAGATCGTCTTTTCCCCCGGTTCCGCCGAACGGATTCCCAGCTCGCTCCGGTCGGAAGTGGTGGTCGCCAATCTCCTGGGCAGTCTCCTCCTTCGGCACGCACCGGCCATCGCACGAACCGTCCGCCGTCGGCCCGGTGCGGCGCTCATCCTTTCCGGAATCCGCAAACCCGAATTTCCCCGCGTTCAATCCCGTTTCGAACGCCTCGGGTTCACCCTCCGCGCCACTCATACGCTCGCCAACTGGACCACCGGCTGGATGGAATGGATCCCCAGCGCTTCCCGAAATCGCCCGACCTGAAATCTCCGCCATGGCCCTCCCTTTTACTCATAAAATTTTAATCCAATGGGCCGGCTCCCAAATTTTCCGGGATGCTCAAACCCTCGTCGAACGCGGATTGGTCACCGACGTATCGCTCACGCCTCCTCGGGTCAACGGGTCGGTCGTCTGGTGCAACCGCCCGCTCAAAACCGAACTGGAAATGATGCCGGACGGCACGGTTGAGAATCATTGCCCCTGCCGCGACAGCCGGGAACGCGGCATCGTTTGTGCCCATGTCATCGCTCTCTGTGTCGAGTTGATCCGACGGGATAATCATCCGGAACGGGTTGCCGCCCGCCAAGAAGAAGCGCGTCGCGCCTCGCACCTCGCCCGGATCGCCGAGGGCGCCTATCTGCGCCGGGTGAAACCCGATACGCCCGGTGCCCTTTCCGCGCGCCTGTTGCTGACCCTCGGCCCGGATTGGCGGTCGGCGTACCGGAATGGCGCCATCCCCCTTCTGGCCGCACTCGAAATCCGGAACCGGGTCATCCCCCTGGAACGCGTCGATCCCTCCACCTTGCTCTCCTTCTCAAAGGCGGAGGAAACCCTCCTGTATGTTCTCGAAGATATCGCCGGCGGCCCCGTCCAGGGGCCCCTGTCGGTCACCCCCCAGGATTTTTGCAACCTGCTCGCCTTGCATGCCCACCTCCCGCTCTTCGAAGCCGGAAACGCCAACCCCCTGACCGTCCATGCCACACGGCTGTTATCGATCCTGAAACTCGATCTCGACCCGGCCACCGGCGAATTGATTCTCTCCCTTCACACCGAACAACCCGCGCCCAACCCCGCCCCCCCCCTCTATCTGCTCGGGCACCGCGCCGGGTGGTTGCTCGGTCGCAACGATTTCTGGCCGTTGGAAACCCTCCTGCCCGATCCCCTGCGGGGCCTTTACGGAGCGCCGGTCCGCATCCCCCGCTCCGGAATTCCCCACTTCCTCAAAACCGAAATGGCGCTCCTCGCCCGCCATCTCCCCTTTGCCACGGATATCACTCCGGAATTATTCGCCATCGAGCCGGCCGAACCCCGGTTCCGCCTCATTGCCCGCGGCAGTCCCGCATCCCTCTCCGCCACCCTCTATGCCCTTTACGACAACCTCGAACTCATCGCCGGCGCCCCGGATGTCCGGGGCCATTTCTCCCTCCCCGATCCCCAGGACCTGCTCCGTTACCTCGTCCGCAACCCCGATCGCGAGGACGAGGCGCTCGCCACGTTGCGTCGGTTTGGCCTCGCCGGCGATTCCGGCAATTCCCTTGCGCCCATCGTCGGCACGCGGGAAGTTCTTAATTTTCTCGGCAGTTCCCTCCCGGCCATCCGCCGGTTGGGCTGGAAAGTCGAACTCGAAGGCTCGGTCCAACCCTTCATGGACGACCTCCCCGGCATTACCCCGGTCGTCCGGATCACGCCCTCCCAAAACACCGGCTGGTTTGAAGTCGGATTCTCTTTCGAAGAGACCGGTGGCTTCAATCTGACGCCCGCAGAAATCCAGCGGGCGATTCAACGGGGCGAATCCTATGTCGAAAAAGGCGGGCGGGTCATTCTCCTCGATGCCGATGCCATTCAGTCTCTCAATGGCGTCTTCAACGATTGCGCCACCGGAGAAGGCGCGCTCCCGGGCACTTTTCGCATGTCTGAAATTTACGCCGCATATGTCAACTCCTCGCTCGATCTGCTCGATGGGGTCGATGTCGAGGCCGACCCCGCCTGGCGCAAAACCGCCCTCCAGCAAAACCGACCCACCGCCGCGGAACCCGTCGTTCTGTCGGACGCTCTCGACAACACGCTCCGGAGTTATCAAAAAGAAGGCGTCCAATGGTTGCGACACCTGGAAACCTTCGGATTCGGCGGCATTCTGGCCGATGAAATGGGACTCGGAAAAACCCTCCAAACCCTGGCCTGGTTCTCCCTCGACCGGGTCCACCCGGAAGCCCGCGGCAAACCCGCCTTGATCATCTGCCCCACCTCGCTCGTTGAAAATTGGGCCGAAGAATGCCGGCGGTTCGTTCCCCAGCTCAACGTTATCTGTCTCTCCGGCGCTGATCGCCATGCGAAATGGGAGCAGCTCCCCAACGTCCATCTCGCAATCACCTCTTATGCCCTCCTGCGCCGGGACCTGGAAAATTATCTGCGCCAGGAATTCGCCATCGTCGTCCTCGACGAAGCCCAGCACATTAAAAACCTGTCCACCCAGAACGCCATCGCCGCCAAACAATTAAAGGCCATCCATCGACTCGTGCTGACCGGAACGCCCATCGAAAACAGCGTGGCCGACCTCTGGTCCATCATGGATTTTCTCATGCATGGGTACCTCGGCAGCTATGACCACTTCCGCCATAATTACGAACTCCCCCTGACCTCAGGCAGTACCGAAGCCCAGGCCGCCCAGAAAAAGCTCCGCCGCAAGCTGCACCCCTTCCTTCTCCGGCGGCTCAAATCCGAAGTCGCCACCGATCTCCCCGCCCGGATTGAAAAACTGGCCCTCTGCACCCTCACCCCCGACCAAAAACTGGTCTATTGCCAGTTGCTCGAAAATTCCCGCCGCCGCCTCGTCGATATGGTCGCCCAGCAGGGTTTCCAACGCAGCCGCATGGAAGTTCTAAAAACGCTGCTCCGGCTCCGCCAGGCCTGCTGTCATCTCGAACTTCTCAAACTGGCCGGCCTGCAGTCGGATGCGCCCTCTGCCAAACTCGATCTCTTTTTCGAACTCCTCGATGAAGCCCTCGATGGCGGGCATCGCGTCCTGGTCTTCAGCCAGTTTGTCGGCATGCTGACCATTCTCCGGCGCGAAATCGAAAAACGCGGGCTCACCTTCTGTTATCTCGATGGCGCCACCGTCGAACGCATGTCCATCGTCCGCGAATTCAACGGCAACCGCTCCATTCCCCTTTTCCTCATCAGCCTCAAGGCCGGCGGCACCGGTCTTAACCTCGTCGGGGCCGACACCGTCATCCATTTCGACCCCTGGTGGAATCCCGCCGTCGAAGACCAGGCCACTGATCGGGTCCACCGTATTGGCCAGAAACGCACCGTTTACAGCATCAAGATGATTACCCGCGGTACGGTCGAGGAAAAAGTGCTGGAAATGCAGAAACGTAAAAAACTGATTTTTAACGCCACCCTGGCTCAGGAAGGAACCCCTTTGAGTTCCTTTTCTTGGGATGATGTTCTGGAATTATTGACCGCACCCTAGTAAAAAAAATCGGTAGAGATGGATTTGGCAGGCGATCGGTCTGCGCATCCTATGGGATGGCTGCTGAAGTTAAAATATTCCGGACTATTTCGACCCGTCTTGAGTCCGTCGGATCAATTCGTCAATTTTCTCGTTCAATGATCGAACTTGAATCTGCAATCCCAAGGTAATCACCATCAGGCACACCACCACAATTCCCAGCATGGACGTCGAAATTATATCGAACATGATGACCTCCTGATTAGCTGGGTGTTAATTTCGCTGGTTTACCGGACTTATACAAGTTATTTGTGAATGATGAATGGACACACGGCGGTACTGGGGGCGAAGTTGAGCCGGATCAACGAAGCTGTGAAAAAATCGGCGGACGGCGTGGTAGCCGTCCCTCCCGTATGGGACACTGGGGACAGGTTATCTGTGGACGTTCAAGGGAACTCACACTTCACAAACTACGCCATTTTGTCGCCCACACATACGACATAATGTCGTCTTGCGGGTTTATAAACGTCACGCAAGGTGCCATTAAACGAGGAATATTTTTTTCTTATCTTATTCATTTTAATAGACTTGAACAATATATGGATAATGTGTTCCAATGACTTGGCACATCGGTTGCTATATGGAAGTCAGACCGGATGTATTTTTTGATGGATTTCACCATGGACACAAATTGGCTAAAAGCGCGATGGGTTAAGGGGATCGGATTCGCCTTGATCCTCTTGGTCGTTGCTTTTTTGGCTTCGGCAATCACCTATTGGTTCATCCGCCCTCAGCGGATTGCGAGCCACTCATTCCACGGCATCGGCAGGATGAATGATCCTGATTGGAACCATCTGCGCGCTTCCCTCGAACAACTCCATCAACTACAGTCGGGAATGGACCCCCTGCTCGCCTCTGATTTTGAGGCGAGTGAAGCTACCAAATCGGTTAACCCGCAACATCCCGAACAAATGCTGGCCCAAATGGAACAACTTTTCCGCCAGATGGGCATGCCCAACCCGCCGGTTGATCCCGTCGGCACTTTCGACGAGGGATGGAATGTTCTGGCCATTTCACCCTCCATCAATATGCGTCCTGAAAAAGACCGGCTGATTTTGACGGTCACCCTTCCTCAAACTGAAAAGAAAGATATTCACTTGACGCTCAATGGAGACATTCTCAAGATCATCGCCGAACGTCAGGCCCAGACGACCACCGATGATCCCCAGGCCCGGATTTCCCATCACGCCCGCTCCCGGTTTGAACAACAAATTCGCCTCCCCGCAACGCCTACCCCTTCGGCGGAGATCGAAGCTACTTTCGAGGATAATGTACTCAAGGTGGTCATCCCCCTCCCGGGATTGAATCCACCTCATGAAACCCAGGTGCCGATCCGTTAACAGCTCCCTTCGGGGTGCGCGAGGATGGACCGGCCTAAATACAGAAGAAGAGAGGACGAGAATGCTGGAAATCCGAAATCTGGACCGATGGTTCGGTCCGATCCATGCCGTACGCGGGATCTCGCTGACGGTGGGTCGGGGCGAAGTGCTCGGGTTCCTTGGCCCCAATGGCGCCGGGAAATCAACGACCATGCGCATGGTTACCGGTTTTTTACCGCCCACCGGTGGAACGGCGATCGTCAACGGGTGTGACGTCACCCTCGACCCGATCGGCGTCAAGCGCCAGATCGGTTACCTGCCCGAGAACGCGCCGGTTTACGGAGATCTCACGGTTCAGCATTTTCTCGAATTCATCGCCCGCATCCGCGGTTATAACAAGGTCGAAGCCCGCAGCCGCATCGCGACAGCCATCGATCAATGCCGCCTGCAGAAAGTCGCCCAGCAAAGCATCGATACGCTGTCCAAAGGGTTCCGGCAACGAGTCTGCTTCGCCCAGGCCATTCTGCATGACCCCCCCCTGCTGATCATGGACGAACCGACCGACGGCCTCGATCCGAACCAGAAACATATTGTCCGCCAGATGATCCGCGCCATGTCGCCCAACAAGGCGATCGTCATTTCGACGCACATCCTCGAGGAAGTCGAGGAAATCTGCACCCGCGCGGTGATCATCGCCAACGGCCGGGTTGTCGCTAACGGCACGCCCGCCGAACTCAAGGCCCGTAGCTCCCAGCACGGCGCCGTGGCCTTTACCCTGGCCGGCGCGTCCACCGCCTTGACCGAACTCCAGGCGCTTCCGGCCGCCGCCCGCGTCTCCCAGACCGATGGCCGCTACGTCCTGATCCCCCGCGCTGATGCCTCGTCCCGGCTTGTGGCCGAAGCCGGCGCCCTGATCAAGCAACGCAACTGGCCGGTTACCGACCTCCGCGTGCTGGAAGGCCGGCTCGACGAGCTGTTCCGGGAATTGACCCTGGGTGAAGAACAAATTCGTAAATCGAAATAATCGAAAGAAAAGGACTTAAACATGGACTGGATGCGTACCACTGGCGCTCTCATACGACGCGAACTGAATGCTTTTTTCGGTTCGCCCGTCGCGTATGTTTTTCTCATCGTCTTCCTGATGTTGACCGCCTTCCTGACCTTTGGAATCGGCCGATATTACGAAAACGGGCAGGCGGATCTGCGGGAGGTCTTCTTCGGATTGCACCCCTGGGTCTACCTGATTCTCGTACCCGCGGCCGCCATGCGGCTCTGGGCCGAGGAACGCCGTTCCGGCACCATCGAACTCCTCCTGACCCTGCCGGTCACCCTCACCCAGGCCATCCTCGGCAAATTCATTGCCGCCTGGATATTCCTGCTGGTGGCCTTGATCCTGACCTGTCCGGTGGTCATTACAACCTATTACCTGGGATCTCCGGATACCGGAATGATCATCGGAGGGTACTTCGCCAGCTTCCTGCTCGCGGGAACCTATCTCTCGATCGGGCTCCTCACCTCGGCGATGACCCGCAACCAGGTGATCAGTTTTGTGCTGGCCCTGGTTTTCTGTCTCTTCCTCCTGCTCGCAGGCTACCCCCCCGTCACCGAAATGTTTGTCCGCTGGGCGCCGGCCAATGTCGTTCGCGTGGTTTCGGCCTTCAGTTTCATGCCGCATTTCGAGGCCATCCAACGCGGGGTCATCGACCTGCGCAACCTGGTCTATTTTGCGAGTGTCATGGTCTTCATGCTCTTCGCCACATTCCTCGTTCTCAATAACCGTAAAGCCGCCTAAGGAAGGTCGATCCCCCATGAGTAAACGCCTCTCGCTTGCCCTCTGGAAAACCGGCGGCAGCCTCTTCGCCCTCGCCGCCCTGCTCGTCCTCCTCATCGCCCTCAACAGCCTGTGCGGACGGATCGTCCTTCGCTGGGATCTGACGGAGGAAAAACTCTTCACCCTCTCCCCGGGCAGTCGAAACTTGGTCGGAAAACTCGACCGGCCGGTCGTGCTGAAGTTCTTCTCCAGCACCAGCGCCCCGGAAATCCCCGGCCCCTTCAAGGCCTTCTCCCGGCAGGTCGAAGATCTCCTGCGGGAATATGTCCGGACCTCCCAAGGCCGGATTACGCTCGAAAAATACGACCCCCAACCCGACTCCGACGCCGAGGAAATGGCCCATCGGTTCGGCATCCAGGGCCAACCGCTCGGAATGATGGGTCCCACGCTCTACTTGGGAGTGGTGGCGGTTTCCGGCGCTGAACAGCAAATGATGCCGGTCATCGATCCCCGCACGGAAGAGATGCTCGAATACAACCTGACCCGCATGATCGCCCGCGTCGCCCATCCCCAGCGCCCGGTCATCGGCGTCCTCAGTTCCCTTCCTGTCCTGGGCTCCGATCCCTCTGATTCCCCCCCCATGGGCGGACCGCGCCCCACAGCCCAACCGCCGTGGCTCGCATTCCAAGGCTTGAAGGAGGACTACCAGGTCCGCCCGGTCCCGTCGTCGGCCATCACCATCGCTCCGGATATAACCACCCTCGTGGTGGTTCACCCCAAGAATCTCAGTGAGGAAACCCTCTTCGCCATCGACCAGTTCGTCCTCCGCGGCGGACGGCTCCTCGCCTTCGTCGATCCGCTCTGCGTTTCCGATGAAAGCGCCTCAGGCGGCATGCAGGGCATGTCCATGCCCCGCGCCTCATCCGATCTGCCCCGGCTGTTCGCCACCTGGGGAATTACCTATGATGCCTCGCGCGTCATCGCCGACATCGACGCCGGCACCACCGTTCGCGGTCGGGATAACCAGCCGGAACAGAGCCCGCTCTTCCTGAGCCTCGATCCGACACGGTTCAATTCCTCCGAAGTCGCCCTCGCCTCGCTCGATTCCCTTCTGCTCCCCTTCACCGGCGTCTTCGAAGTCCAGAAGCGTGAGGGCCTCACCTCCACCGTCCTCCTGCGCTCCTCATCCAACGCCCAGCGGGTCAGCGCCCTTATGGCCGGGTTCGGCAGTGACAATATCCGTCGCGATTTCAAGAGCGAGCAGCAGGCCTTCCCTCTGGCCATCCGCCTCAGCGGCGTCTTCCAGACCGCCTTTCCCGAAGGCCGGCCCAAAACCGCCGGCGCCGAGACCAATGCTTTGGCGACCGCTGAAACCCCGCGGAGTCAGAATGCGTCCGACCGGCCGGGACTCGTCGTCGTCGTGGGCGATGTGGATTGCCTCGCCAATTCCTTCTGTGTCCGGGAAATGAATTTCCTGGGGGCCTCCGTCAATCAGCCGTTCAACGACAATATCGCCCTCTTCGCCAACCTCATCGATCAGACCGCCGGAGGAACCGATTTGATCGGCATCCGCAGTCGCGGCAAGAGCGAACGGCCCTTCACCCGGGTCGTCGCCCTTGCCCGCCAGGCCCAGGAACAGCATCGTGTCCGCGAACAAGAACTGGAGAAAAAAGTCCAGACGCTTCAGCAACGCCTCGGCGAACTACAATCCCGTAAAGATGACCACCAAAAATTCATCCTGAGCCCCGAGCAGGAAAAGGCCATCGCCAATTTCCGCGCACAAATGCTGGTCTCCCAACAGGAATTGCGCCAAGTTCGCAAACGTTTGCGCGAAGGCATCGAACAGCTCGGCCTCAAAATCAAGATCATCAACATCGTCGGGGTGCCCCTTCTCGTGGCTCTCATCGGGCTGTCGGTCCCCCTCGTCCGACGGATTCGCGCCCGGCGCCGTTTATCATCGTCCACCCTCTGAACCCTTAGTCAAAGGAATCCTCATTTATGAAAACCAAATCCCTGTTGATCCTCGTCGTCCTGGCCCTTTTAGTCGCGGCCGGGGCCTACTTCTCCGCGCGAAAAACCGACACCGGCGTTCCTTCGCGTATCGGCCAAAAACCCTTCGCCGACTGCGATTTCAATGCGGTCACCCGGATTACGGTCATCGGCTCCGACGCCACGACCACGGTTGTGCGCGCTGAATCGGGATGGATCCTTCCCGAGCTCCACAACTATTGGGCTGACTTTGACAAAATCCGCGAGTTCATCCGCACGCTGGCCGAACTCAAAATCGGCGATGTCCTGCGTCTGGATGACGCCCAAAAAGGGGAACTCCTGCTAAATGCGCCCGGAGCACCGACCGGCATCGGAACGCAGATCCTCCTCTCCGGCCCCGGCGACCGGACCATCGCCCGCCTGATCGTCGGCAAACGCCCGCGAAGCCCCAATGCTTCGGATGAGGCGGCCATGTTTACCGAATCCGTCGGTGCGCGCTATGTCGCCCTGGAAGACGGCGCTCTCGTCCTGGTGGATAATCCGCTGACCGATTTGCCCGCTTCTTCAAAAGAATGGATGGATCCTCAATTCCTGGCTCCCGCCGCCGCCGACCTGATCCGCCTCTCCGTCTCGGTGTCAAACCGTCCGCCCCTGGTCCTCTCGCGCACCACCCCGACGGCCGAATGGACTTTAGCCGAAGGTCTGCCGGAGGGTAAAACCCTCGATCCTGAAAAAGTCAACCGGATCACCAGCGCCCTCTCCTTCCTGCGCTTCACCGCGATCGCCGATCCCGCCCTGACCGCCGAAAAAACAGGGCTCAATCAACCCGCCCGGATCGATGCTGAAACCGCGGATGGCCGCCGGTATTCCGTACTCTTCGGCCAATCGGAAGCCGTTTCCGCCACCCGCTATATCCGCGTCGAGATGGCCTATAATCCCCCGGCTCCCAAAGCCCCGGCCGTAGCCGCCACGAATGCGCCCGCATCGCCCCTCCCTCCCGCCGGCGATACCGAGGCGGATCGAACCCGGAAAACCGAGGAAGTCCAGGAATTCAACCAGCGCCTGGGAACCTGGACCTACACCCTGGACGATTTCTCCGCCAGCCTGCTGCTCCCCACCCCGGATGATTTGATTCAAAAGCCCCTGCCCCCGCCCTCTGCGTCGGACGCCGCCCCCAACCCCGCTGAACTTCAAGGAGATGCCCCATGAATACGACCCCCCCATCCCCCCAACAGATCAACGAGCAAGCCGCCCTGATCGACACCTTGCGGCAGGAAATCCATAAGGTCATGGTCGGCCAGGAACGACTGCTGGACCGAATGCTCATCGCCCTCATCACCGGGGGTCATATCCTGCTCGAGGGGGTTCCCGGCCTGGCTAAAACCACGGCCGTTAAAACCCTCGCCCAAACGCTCGGTTTGAAATTTCACCGGATCACCTTCACCCCCGATCTCCTTCCGGCGGATGTGATCGGAACGATGATCTACAACCCCAAGGAAGGCTCATTTGCCCCCCGTCTCGGACCGGTCTTCACGAACCTCCTGCTCGCCGACGAAATCAACCGGGCCCCGGCCAAGGTGCAATCTGCCCTCCTCGAGGCCATGCAGGAACATCAGGTTACCATCGGGGACCGAACCTATCCCCTGCCGGAACCGTTCATGGTCATGGCCACCCAGAACCCGATCGAGCAGGAAGGCACCTATCCCCTGCCCGAAGCCCAGGTGGACCGCTTCATGATCAAGCATAAGGTCGATTATCCTTCGCGCGACGATGAGCGTCGCATCATGAACCGCTTTACGCGGCGTCAGACATTCGAACTTCACCCGGTGGTTTCCGCCGAGCAGATCCTGAATATGCGGGGGTTGCTCGACCAGGTCTACTGCGATGAAAAAGTCGGCGAGTATATCCTCGACCTGGTCACCGCCACCCGCAAACCCCAGGATTTCGGCTTGAAGATCGGGCACCTCATCCACTATGGCGCGTCTCCCCGGGCCACGCTCTATCTCAACCTGGCCTCGCGCGCCAATGCCCTCCTTCACGGGCGCGCGTATGCCACTCCGCAGGATATCAAGGATGTCGCCCACGATGTCCTGCGCCATCGCATCATCCTCACCTACGAAGCGGAAGCCGAAGGCATCGATAGCGATGCCGTCGTCACCACCCTGCTCAACGAAATCCCTGTGCCCTAAAAACTTCGCGGGACTCCTATGGCCATCGATGTCAAGGAACTCATGCGGCAGGTCGGACGGATCCGGGTTATCACCAACCGGATCGTCGATGAACACCTGTCCGGCGAATATCATTCGGTCTTCAAAGGGCGCGGGATCGAGTTCGATGAAGTCCGGGAATATGCCCCGGGCGACGATGTTCGCGCCATTGACTGGAATGTCACCGCCCGCATGGGTCATCCCTACATCAAACGCTACTGCGAGGAGCGGGAACTCACCGTCGTGTTCCTGATCGATATCTCCGGTTCCCAAGCCTTCGGCTCAGCCGCCCGAACCAAGGCCGAAACCGCCGCGGAACTCGCCTGCCTGCTCGCGCTTTCGGCCGTCAAGAACCAGGATAAGATCGGCATGATCCTCTTCAGCGACCGGATTGAAAAATCGTTCCCTCCCCGCAAGGGTCGGACCTCGGCCATGCGGCTCGTCCGCGAAATCCTCGCCGCCGAAACCACCCGCCGCGGCACCGACCTCGCCGGTGCCCTCCGCTTCCTGAACCGCGTCCAGAAACGCCGTGCCGTCGTCTTCGTCCTCTCCGACTTCATGGCCGCCCCGTTCGAAAAGGAACTCCGCGTCGCCGCCCGCCATCACGACCTGATCTGTTGTGCCATCGGTGATCCCCGGGAGGACGCGCTTCCCGCCGCCGGACTGATTGAAGTCCAGGATCCGGAATCGGGCGAGATTTTTCTGATCGATACCCATTCCACCGCCTTGCGATCGGCCTTCGCCCAAAATGCACAGGCCGACCGCGCCCATCTCCAGACCCTCTTCCGCCGTCTAAAAATCGACGCGCTCACCCTCCAGACTGATCGTCCCGTGTTCGACGATGTCCGGCGCCTTTTCCAACAACGCCAGGCTCGGAGCCGCCATGGATAAAACGATGATCCACCGAAATAACCGTCCTGGGCATTTTCTCCGTCAGGCCGGAATGGTTCTGCTGCTCACCACCCTGGCCACCGCCTGTAACCGATCCACTACCGCGCCGGTCGCCGTCCAACCGAGAACCGACGAAATCGCCATTCAGCCGGTTCGCATCCAGGCCATCGCCGATTCCGCCCAACCGCAACTCGACCGGGATTTACTCCTGACGCTCCGTTTCTCCGGGCCCTCCTCGCTCCGGATGGTATTGCCCGAAATCGGCACCTTCGACGACCGACTCGAAGGGTTTGCCGTTGAAGGCCGTTTCGATCGCGAACCCCAAACCCGTGACGGGCAGACGATTCTCGAACGATGCCTGCGGCTTCGCCCCCTTCCCGGCGTTGAACACCGGCTCGCGCCCTTCGCAGTCGGTCTCATCCGGGGGGCCAGGGGGGCGACCCGGCCTTCTGACTGGGTTACCACCCGCCCGGTGATGTACGACACCGCCCCGCTGACCGATCACCCCAGCGATGCCCGCGTCGGCACGCTGCGCGGCCCGATTTGGATTCGCCCGTCCCTTCAGACCATCGCCTTCAGCCTGCTTCTTCTGGCTCTGCTCGGGGTCGCCGCCTTCGCCCTTTGGAAATTGTTCCGCCGCGTCCGGCGCGAAATCGCCCTCCGGAAATTATCACCCCGGGACCGGGCTCTTTTCGAACTTAACGATCTCCTCCAACGCGGGTGGATTGAAGGCAATCGGATCAAGGATTTCTATTTCGAATTGACGATGATCGTCCGCAGTTACATCGAACGCGCCCATGCCATCCGCGCTCCCGAGCAAACCACCGAGGAATTTCTCGAAGCCGTCAGCCGCGATCCTCGCTTCAACCGCGAAACCGTCCGCCGCCTGCGCGCCTTCCTGCAGGCCGCCGATCTGGTCAAGTATGCCGCCCAACACCCCGACGCCCAGGGCATCGCCGAATCCACCCAGACCGCCCGCGATTATATCGAGCACGATTCCACATCCGCTGCCGACCCGGGAGGTAACCATGTTCCGGTTCGCTGACCCGCTTTACCTGCTGTTGCTGATCCCGCTCGCCGCCCTGGCCGCATGGCTTTGGCGGTCCCGCCCTTCGGCCCCCCTTCTCTTTTCAGCCGGTGCCCGCCTTCCGCAAAATCGAACCACCTGGCGCACGCTCTTTCTCCCCTTGTCACCCCTGCTCTTCCTCCTCGGTTTGGGGGCGATCATCATCGCCCTCGCGCGCCCCCAATCATTCCTCCAGCGAACTCTGAAAAACACCGAGGCTATCGCCATCCAGATGGTCGTCGATTGCTCCGGCTCCATGGAGGCCCTGGACTTTTCCACTCGCGACGAAATGAAAAGCCGGCTGACCGTGGTCAAGGAAACGTTTGCCCGTTTCATTGGCCGGCGCACGGGCGATCTCATCGGGTTGATCACCTTCGCCGGCTACGCCTCCACCCGCGCCCCCCTCACCCTGGATCATCCCGCGCTACTTCATGTCCTGAACGGCGTCGAGGTGCCCCAAGGGGTCTTCGACAGCGCCGGCCGCATCCTGAACGAGGAGGAAATGCTCACCGCCATCGGGGATGGTCTCGCCACCGCCTGCGCCCGCCTCGAAAAAACGCCCCAGGTTAAATCCCGTATCGTCGTACTGCTCAGCGATGGCGAATCCAATACCGGCCTCATCAAACCGCCGCAAGCCATTGAAATCGCCAAAACCCTCGGCATCAAGGTCTACACCATCGGCATCGGCACCACCGGTCAGGCCCCTTTCAAAGTCCGCGACGCCTTCGGCCGCAATGCCATTCAATACGGCCAGGTCCGCATTGATGAGGATCTCCTCCGCCGCATCGCCCAGGACACCGGCGGAACGTATTTCAACGTGCAGGATCCCCAAGGCCTCGACCGGGCGCTTACGGGAATCGATAAACTGGAAAAAACGACCATCGACAGCACCGTCTTTAACCATTACCGCGAATGCATGGCACCCTTCCTCGCCGCCGGCCTGCTCTTGCTGGCCGCCGCGTGTGGACTCCAGGTCGCCTTGCGCGGAGAGGTGATCTGATGATGCAACTGGCTAATACCTGGATCCTCTACCTGTTATGGGGAGTGCCCCTGCTGGGATTCCTCGGCCATATCCTCCGCCGGCGGCGGCAGGAAGGCTTGCGCCGCTTCGCCAATCCCACCCTCCATCCCCAGCCCACGACTCCCGCCGCCCGGTACCGCTGGATCTGGCAGTCCATTCTCGCCCTCACCGGTCTCATCCTCGCCCTGTTCGCCCTCGCACGGCCCCAGTGGGGCGTCCGGGAAGAACTCGTCACCACCCGCGGCCGCGACCTCATCATCGCCCTCGATGTCTCCCGCTCCATGCTCGCGCGCGATGTTTTTCCCAGTCGTCTCGGCCGGGCCAAGGTCGATTTGCTCGATCTCGTCCGGACGTTGCGCGGGGATCGCATCGGCCTGCTGGCCTTCCGGGGCAAGGCCGCCCTGCTCTGTCCGCTCACCACCGATTACGGCTTCTTCACCCAGATCCTCGATGGCGTCGGCATCGATTCCGCACCGGCCGGCGAAACCAATATCGGCGATGCCCTTCGGAAAACCCTGGAAGCCTTCGGTGCGGATCCCGGGTCGCACAAGGCCATGGTTCTTATTTCCGATGGTGAAGATCTCGCCGGCGGCGTAGAGGCCGCCATCGAAGAAGCGCGAAAGCAAGGCGTCGCTATTTTCACGGTCGGGCTCGGTGATCCGGCCGGTGCTCCTGTTCCCCAATCCGAGGATCGGCGCGAGTCCTTGAAGTTCGAAGGGCAAGCGGTCGTCTCCAAGCTGAACCATGAAACCCTGCGCCGGATCGCCGAAGCCACCGGAGGTGCCTATGTTCCCATCGCCCTCGCCCATGCCGATCTCGGCATCCTCTATCGCGACCACCTGAGCCGGCTCTCGGCCCAGGAACGCGAGGAATCCCTGCAACGCGCCCATATTGAGCGCTACCAGTTTTTCCTCATGCCAGCCTGGCTCTGTTTCTTCGCCGTCGGGCTGCTGAGTTGCGGACACCGGCTGCGGCGCCCTCCGCCCCGTCTGCCGCCGATCCCCACCCGGCAAATCCTTTCCCTGGTCCTCCTCTTCCTGGCCGCTCCAACCCTCTTCGCGGCATCCACCAACGTCCCGCCACGAGCGACCCCGACGCCCATCCCGGGACCGGTTGCGCCGACCGCCGTCAGCAACAACATCCCTCTGGGCCGCGCCGGCGCCCGCAAGGCCCAAACACTGTATACGCTCCACCAATATGACCTGGCCGCCGCCACCTATCTCGAAGCCGCCCGGGGCGGACCGCCTTCGCTTCAGTCCGCCATGCGGTACAATGCCGCCTGCGCCCTTTACCAAGCCGGGCGTCACGAAGAAGCCGGTGAGCTTTTCCGCACGCTCTACTCCCGGGATCAGGCCCCGCTCGCCGATGCCGCCTTTAATCGCGGCGTCGCCCTCCACCAAGCCTCCCTGCATACTCCCACCAACACCCCGGATTCCACCCGCCTGCCCGAGGAATTGCGCGCTGAATATCTCACCGATTCGGCCGAGGCCTTTCAACGCGCCCTCCGCACCCAACGCGATTCTCAACCGGCTCGCAACAGCCTCGCCGCCGTTCAGGCGCTACTCCCCGAGGCCAGCGAACAAGCCCACATCGCGCGGGTCTTGAAAAACGAAGGACAGACCTCCCCCTCCGCCCTGGCCGACCGCCTCCTGAACGGCCAGCGTCAAATCAATGCCGCCATTCCCCTGGCCGACACCAACTCCATCCCCGATCGGATCCGTGTTCTCGAACGTCTCGCCCGGGATCAGAAAGCCAATGCCGATTTATTGATCCCCCTCAAATCCCAATTGATCGAGGCGCTCTCCAAACAACCCGCCGACGCGACCAACCGCCCCGTACGGCCCGAAGAAATTGCCCATTTTATCGAAGTCACCCGTGATCGCTTGACTCAGACCACCCGGGAATTACGCGATTTGGACCCCCACGCAGGGGCTTCAGGGAAAGGCGCCGAAACCGCCCTCTATACCCTTTGGAAAGGCATTGCTGACTATCCCCAACTCCTCGGGGAAGATATCGGGCGACAGAGCAATGCCGTCAGGGTAACCGCCCGGGCACTCGCTCAACTTCCCGCCTCCGAACTCACGGACGGTGTGCAGAATCAAGCCGAGGCTCAAACGCTCACCCAACTCTTCCTCGACCGATTCCAAGCGACCGTTCCCAAGGAAGGCCTCCCCGCTCCGCAGACTTCGTCTTCGACTCCCCCCGGTGCCCCATCGCCCTCGTCTACCCCCGCCGACACCAATGCCCCGCCGCTCCTCACGGCGGAAGACCGCCAAAAAATCGTCGAGCTCGCCCGGTTGGCTATCGACGTTCAAAGCAATGCCGTCCAGACCCTCCGCGCCGGCGAAACCGAAAAGGCGCGAAACCGAACCCGGCATGCCGCCGAATTACTCAAGGAAATCGAGAAGTTGTTGCCCCGCCCATCCAAACCGCAATCATCTCAACAACCCCAGGATCAGCCGCAATCCCAGAAACCAGATCAGCCCAAGGATTCGCCCGATCAGCAACCGCCTGAATCGTCCCAACCCCCCCAACCCAAACCGGACGAAGAACCACAAAAGCCGCAAACTCCAAAAGATATCCAGCAACTGCTCGACCTCGCCCGACAACGGGAAAAGGATTATCAGGACGCCCAACGGCATAAAAACTCCGACATCCCCATGCCCCCCATGACCCGGGATTGGTAGAAGCCATGATCCTTCATTGTTGTTTATCACGGGGTGTTCACACGGGCTGTCATCCCGAGCGCAGTCGAGGGATCTCGTTTGCGCAGGGGAGGCGGAGATCCCTCGACTGCGCTCGGGATGACGACCTACCGATAAGTCCGCAGCCTGGCATGCGAACAATCCAATCGGCCGGGCGGCGCCTCCGGGGGAGCCGTCTGTTGGTTTCGCGGTTTCGGCTGATGGAGGTAGTATTCACCCTCGCCTTCGCCCTTGCCGCGCTAAACGCCGTGACCGCCAACGCCGATCCCCAACTGGAACTCTCCGCCTCCCGTTCTGAAGTTTATTTGGGCGAGAGTTTTGTGCTTCAGGTCAAGGCCGCCCAATCCAACGGCGAGGAACCCGATCTCTCCGCCCTCTCCAATGCGGTTGTCCGCAAACTCGGCAGTCAGGATATCAGCAACTTCAGCATTGTCATCGTCAACGGCCGGATGCGCCGGGAGGGGTTTAGCGGACGGATCCACGCCTATGAAATCCAACCGCTCGGCGCCGGACCGTTCACCGCCGGTCCCGTTCGCCTCGGTAGCCTCTCGGAACCCGGCCCGGTCATCTCCGTTATGGGTATCGAAACCCAGGAACTGGTTCGCCTCTCCATCGTCGCCCTCCCCACCACCGCCCTGGCTAACGAACCCTTCCAAATCTCGCTCCGTCTCCGCGTCCGGGCCCTCCCGGATAATTGGGCCGATGCCGATCCTTTCCCCCCTGATGATCCACCCCTGCTCCAAATTCCCTACCTGAGCGAAGCGGTCGATGGACTCGAAACCCCTAATCTCGATCCAATTCTAAATGGCCTGCTGGTTCAAAATTCGCAGCAAGGCGGGTTGCGGATCAACGATTATGCCATCCGTAATAACCCTTTCGAGGAACATCCGGCCCGGTTTCTTTTTCCCCGGCGCGTGGTCGTCGACCCGGATCGCAAATTCTTTGAATATTCTTTCGATCTGCCGTACCGCGCCGCCAAGGAAGGCACCTACACCTTTGGCCCGGTTCTTTTCAAGGGACGCATCGCCGTCGCGCCCCAGGGGGCCCGCCAAATCTCCCTGCGCCCTGTTTTTGCCGTCGGCCCGGCCGCCACGGTCCGGGTCATTCCCCCACCTGAAACCGGACGTCCGGACAGCTACATCGGAGTCCTCGGCAGTAATCTCACCGCCACGGCGGAACTCGACGCCCAAACCTGCCTGGTCGGCGACCCGCTCACCTTAACCCTGACGGTGAACGGCCCGGTTCAATGGCGGAATGTCATTCCGCTCCGGCTCAGTCTCCAAACCAACTTGCTCGACCGGTTCACGATTTACCAGGACCAGGTTCAAACGGTGAAAGGCGACCAATCGCGTCAGTTCCTTTACACCCTCCGCCCCATCAAGGCGGGCACCTATGAAGTCCCCCCGATTGACGTCTCCTTTTACGACGCCGAACTTCGCGATTATCGTACGGTCCAGACGGAGCCCCTGCCGATCCGGGTGAATCCCTCGGCGGAATTTACCGCCGCCCAGGTGGTGGGACAATCGACCAACCGCCCCTCCCTTGATTCCGAGGTCGCCCCTCTCCCGCTCCTGGCGGCGTTACGGATGGAACCGCAGGGCGCACAGCCGGCCTCACTGATCGGCCCGCCCGCCCTTCTATGGGCAGCGGGAAGCCTGCCGATTTTAGCGTTGCTCCTCTGGCTCGCTCGCGCCGGCTGGCAACGGCGCCAGCATCTGCGCCGCGTCTGGTTACGGCGGCGCGCCTTACCTCGAGCCCGGCACCGACTGCGCGAGGCTGCGCGCCCATCCGTATCGAGCCCGCACGTTCATCAACTGCTGTGCGAGGCCATCCGCGGGTATCTCGCCGACCGATTAAATATCGATGCCGGACCTCTCACCCCGGATGAAATCCAACAGCGGCTCACCGATCGGGCGATTGATCCCGCGTTGGCCACCCGGATCCGCTCGGCTCTTGAATATCACTCGCACGCCCAATTCGGTGCCCAACCCTCAGCCAACCCGGACATGGACCCAAGCCCCCGGGGAATTGAAGACCTCCTGCGCGAGTTCGACCGAAGTCCCCTCAAACCCCCATCAATCCGTGGCAAAACCCTGCTGATCCTCTTCGCGGTGGGGCTGACAGCCGTCGCCACCCAAGCCCAACCCGAGGAAGGCGAATTCCTCTGGCAGGAAGCCAATAGTCGGATGCAAAATGCCCAGTCCCCTCTGGATTTCGCCTTGGCCGCCGATATCTATCACCAAATGATAGAACGCGGGATACGGAACGGCCCGGTTTTCATCAACTGGGGCATCGCACTCTTCCAGGCCGGACACCCCGCCGAGGCCCGTGAGGCCTTTCTCCGGGCGGAACGGTATATCGGCAGCGACCCCGAAATCGCGCGAAGCCTGCGACTCGCAACCGCGCGGATGGAAAAGAATCCGGAGGCCATGCTACCCTGGTATCGGATCCCGCTCTTCTGGCATTATGCTCTCCCCTGCGCCCTCCGGTTTCAAATCGCCGCCGGAGCTTTCATTCTGGCGTGGGGGGCGCTCATCGCAGGCTTTTTCGGCGGTGGACGATGGGCCCGACGCCTGATGTGGTTGGCCCTAATTGTTCTGGCCGTATTCGGTTCCAGCGCGCTAACCACCCTCCATCTGGAAGGCTTGCTGTTTCACTGACGGGAAATTGGGGAAAAGGGAAAGGGACTCAAGGGACATTCAACGACTCAAGTTTGGGTCATTTTTGTTCTTCAGTCCTTTGGGGGATTTTTTATGACCAATCACATCTTGCCGCCTCATGGCGGCTATCAAACTCTGCTCTCCTTTCAAAAATCACAAATCGTCTACGACGCCACGGTCAAGTTTTGCGCAGACCTTCTCGATCGACGAGATCGCACCGTCGCCCAAATGGTTCAAGCCGCACGGTCCGGGAAGCAAAACATTGTAGAGGGAAGCCAGGCGTCAGGAACTTCAAAAGAAATGGAGCTCAAATTAACCAGCGTGGCGCGGGCCAGCCTTGAAGAGTTATTGACGGACTATCGCGATTTCCTGCGCACGCGCGGTTTTGAAGAATGGCCTAAAGACCACCCCCACGTCAAACGCCTCCGCGAACTGAATCGACTGCCCAATGCAAACTATGCGACCTTTAAAAAAGCCGTTGAACATCCCACCCCCTCGATTCGCGCCAATGCCATCATCGGCCTCATCAAAGTGACCAACTACTTGCTCGACCAACAAATCCGGCAACTGGAGCAAGCTTTCATCCAGGAAGGCGGCCTCCGGGAACGGATGACCCGCGCCCGCCTTCAAATGAGGGCGACTCAATAATTGGGGTCCCAGATATCTCATCCCGGCATAACCGGGGCCGCAACCCGAAGGTTGGCTTTTCGTCCAAACTCAATTCGAAATTCAGCCATTTGGGGGCGCCAAGCCCTATGCCTTTCGCGCTCCGCCCCCCACCACCGCATCCACCATCGCCGCCAGGTTTTCCGCCGGTGTCTCACGCCCCACCTGGTCGCCCGTTCCCACGATAACCCGGGGATTTCCGGCGAAAGCCTCCAGCACTTCATTCACTTCCCGACGCACATCCGCCGGTGTGCCCCGGATGAGGGTCTCCACCGTGTGAATGTTTCCATTCATGGTCGTCCGTCCGGCCAGACGACGCGCCACTTCTTTCAAACCCGCCAAACCATTCACATCCCCACCGGGGCCCCGCTCAAAGGGACAGACACAATCGATCCCGATTTCGGGAAAATCATCCACGACCGCCAGGCTCTTACCATGTAAATGAACGTGGACCAACCGCCCGTGCCGGTGCGCTTCATCGCAAATGGCCCGGATCACCGGTTTGTCCCATCGCCGCCAGGTCGCCGGACTGATCAGCGACATACAACTCCAGGTGCAACCGATAAACAGGCTCTCGAAGGGCGTCCGGGTGCAAACCGCCCGCGTGCGGCGAATCATGTTGTCAATGTATCGCTCCTGCAAGGCCTCCAGTTCCTTCTCATGGTCCAGGAAATAAACCGACGCCATTTCAAGGTCGCCTTCGCAGGAGGTGCCAAACCAGTCATAAAACGTGTCGCCGATATAAAATTCCAGCAGGAACGCATCTCCGGTCTCCGCCCAATCAGCACAGGCCCTTGAAAAATCAATCGCCTGCGGATCTCCACCCAATCGTAAATATTCCCAGGCCTTGAGGTCGCGGTCGAAATCCTTGATGGGTTTCTCCCGCGCCCAGCCGCCCGCCTCGCGTCGGTCGGATTGGTACACCGAGGTCAGAGGTCCATAGGGAGTCCTGATCGTGCTACAGGATTCGATCCGATCGGCATCCAATCGTCGTTCCTCGGTCCGAACCTCCACATCGGATGGGGTATTTCCGGCAAAGGTGCAACCCCATCCTTCGCAGCCGACAACGGCAAAGGCCTTCTTCAACGCCTGGTGAAATGGCATTCGACGGAACGTTTCCATGTCCACGCCCAGCAGTTTGGCGGGATAGTAATACCAGAGTTCCGGAGCCACCGGGGGACGGTCGGCGGGAATCCCGCGATAGGCATCCAGCATCCGTTGTTTGGGTGTTTTCATGCACGTCTGCCGTTCTACTGCCGGGACGGCCCGGAACGAAAGGTTGCGGGCGAGACCCCGGTGACGATTTTGAAATTCCGGGACAGATGGTATTCGCTGGAATGACCGGTCAAGGCGGCAATACTCTTGAGCTTTTCGCCTTTCAGCAGCAAGCTCTTGGCATATTCGATCCGGATTTCGATGAGCCGGGCAATCGGCGAAAGGCCCGTCTCATCCTTGAACTTATGACTGAGCAAAGACGGACTGGTCTTCATATGCCGCGCAATATGGGCCAATCCGATGGGCTCTGAAAAGTTCCGACGCAAATATTGTTCGATTTGGAAACCAAAATTCTGAGGCGGTTCCGAGGCCGATACCCGATAATCGAAAGGGCTGGTTTTGCGGCTGCCTTGCAGATGAAACAGCGCCTCTGCAAACAGACTCTGAGCCATCCAAAAGGCGCCTTGCCCCCGGTCATTGCAGAAATGGGCGGATGTCAGCATCAATTTGCCGATCAGATTATCCGGATCGAAAAAGCGGGCAAAGCGGCGGGGATTATCGACAAAAGGCGCCAACCCGGCCACGTCGCCACCCGAGAAGATCCAGTACGTCTCCTGGGCCGGAAGATCCGCATCACGGCTGTCCTCTCCATACACACATCCGGGGGCATAGAGGTGGATGGTCCCCGCCTCCCGTTCGATGTGTTTTCCGGAGAGGGAGCCGAAATAGACCGTCCCCGAATTCCGGGCGTGATACTCCAGCGCCCAGGTGGTATTTCGGTGGCAGCGTTCCACCCGCCGGACATTCAAGGGAAAACAGCACACCGTCGATACGCGGGGAATTATTTTCCCGCGTCCTTCGTCAAAAAACGAAAAACTCACCTTCAGCCGACGATCCATACCCGCTCCCGTCTTGCAAGATTGTGTATGTTATCTGCAATCCCCGCTATTGGCTTTTCAAAGGTTCTATTATAGATTTTTAAGCCGTAAATCAATTTGTTTTCACAACCCCAGACGAGGACCGCCATGAAAGACTATACCTACAAAAAGTACGCGACCGACGAACTGATGGAAGTCATCAATGTGTTCAACGTCAGCCCCGAGAGTCGGGCCAAGATCCGGGCCATTGTCGACCAGGACCCTGTCCAGCCCGATGCCGGCAATTTCTTCCGTTACTATAACCCCAACAGCCGCACCGACGCCTTCGAAAAGATGGTCTGCGAAAAAACCGGTTCCAAGTATGCCCTGGCCGTCAATTCCGGCACCAGCGCCCTGATCGCGGCGATGGTCGCGGCGGAAGTCGGCCCCGGCGACGAGGTGATTGTCCCGGCCTACACCTTCTTCGCCAGCGCCTCGGCCGTCGTGGTCGCCAAGGCCATTCCGGTCATCACCGAGATCGATGAAACCCTGACGCTTGACCCGGCCGCGGTGGAAAAGAACATCACCTCCAAAACCAAGGCCATCCTGCCGGTGCACATGCTGGGATTGCCCTCCAAGATGAATGAACTCCGCGCGATTGCGGCCAAGCACAAGATCAAGATCATCGAAGATACGGCCCAAGCCTTCGGCGGCAAATATAAAGGCAAATATCTGGGGACGCTCGGCGACATCGGCTGCATCAGTCTCGATGCCTACAAGGTCATCGGCACCGGCGAAGGCGGCCTGGTCCTCACCGACAACGAATGGATGTACACCCGGGCGCAGAGTTTCCATGACGCGGCGGCCTGCTGGCGCCCGGACCGGTATGCCCGCGAGCGCAAACCCGGCGAACTCTTCTGCGGCGAAAACTATCGCATGCCGGAACTCTGTGCCGCCGTCGGCATCGCCCAGATCCGCAAGCTGGACGACATCAACGCCCGGACCCGCGCCGTCTGGAAACAGCTCCGCGCTGAAGTGAAACTTCCGTCCTGCGCCAAGTGGGTGGAGAGCAACGACGCGGACGGGGTCTGCGGATATGTGCTCGGCATCCTGTTCGAAACCCAGGAACAGGCCGTCACCGCCATCAAGGCCAACATCGGACTCGGCGGTCTGGCGTCCAACGCCCAAGGCGTCCGGGACTGGCACGTCTATTGGAGTTGGGAACACATTCTCGAGCAGAAGACGGTCACCCGTGAAGGCTGTCCCTTCACCTGTCCGCATGTCGGCAAATTGCCGGCTTACTCCCAGGACATGTGCCCCAAAACCAAGAACATCATGTTGCGCCTGGCCACCACGCGCATCATCCCGACGTACGATGCCGACTGGGCTGCCCAGTTTGCCGCGAAATTAAGCGCCGATCTCAAGAATCTCTTCAAAGGAGCCTGATTATGTTGCGCCATACCAATGTCCTGATCGACCTCTTTTACAGCGAACTGCCGATGGACCAGCGGGTCCCCAAAGTGGCGGCGCTCGGCTATACGGCCATCGAAACCTGGCAGGGCGGCGACGCCGCGGTGGTTAAAAAAATCGGCGACGCCTGCATTCAAAACGGCGTGCGCTTCGTCAGCATCGTTATGAACGGCCCGAGCGACATGACCGTCGCCCCCGTAAAAACCGGCAACCGGAAAGCCTTTATCGAACAACTCGACCGGTATTCCGATAATGCCTTGGCCGCCGGTTGTCACATGGGAATCGTGACCACGGGGAATCATGTCCCCGGACAGACCTCTGAGGAACACCGAAAAACCCTGGTCGACTGCCTGATCGAGGCCGGAACAAAGGCAGCGAAAAAAGGATTTGCCCTGAATCTGGAGCCGCTCAACACGCTGGTGGACCACAAGGGTTACTACCTCGAATCGCGGGAAGTCTCGATGGAGATCGTCAAGGAAGTTCATCTTCCGAACGTCAAATTACTTTACGATTTGTACCATATGCAGATTATGGGCGGGAATCATCTGGAGTTCATCCTTCCCAATCTCGGATTGATCGGTCATTTCCACACGGCCGGAGTTCCCGGACGGCATGAACTTTTCGAGGGGGAAATGAACTACCCGTTTGTCATGCAGAAAATCCTCGCGGCCGGCTATCAGGGCTTTTTTGGATTGGAATACAAGCCCCTCCTGCCGAGCGAAGAATCCCTGCGGAAAACCGCGAATTTGCTGTCATGAAATCACAACCGGCATTATTCGATGTCAACGCCAGCTTCGGGAAGCCGTCATCCGGAAATGTCGAATTCCCCTCCATCCAGGATCGGCTGGACACCATGAACCGACTGGGGATCAGCCGGTCCCTGGTGTGGAATATCGAATCCGTTCAGAATCACGCGCTCTCCAGTAATCAAAAGTTATTGGACGAAATTCAAAATACGCCCGGGGCAGCCGGCCGGATCTTTCCCGCCCTGACCGTTTCCAATTTGATGATTTACGAACGTGAGGGGATCGAGTCGCTCACCCGTCAAATGAAGCGGATGCCCTGCCGCGCATTGCGTTTCACCGCGGTTTTCGGGCGCTTGACGCTCATGCAATTGGAACCGATCATCCGTTCCATTCGCAAGCTGAAGCCCTTCATCGTGTTGGGATACGACCAGGCTTCGGTGGCTGACATCCTGGAGTTTACGGCCGAGTTCCCGGACGTTCCTCTGATTTTGACGCAGGTTTTCTGGAGCGCGGAAGTAACCGTGTTCGACCTGCTGCGCCGCCGCCCCAATATCCTGATGGATATTTCGTATCTTCATACCTTCCAGGCCATCGAACTCCTGGTAAACCATTTCGGCGCGGATCGTCTGGTTTTCGGGACCGGATTGAAATCCCACAATGGCGCGGCCATCGGCGCCCTGGCGCGGGCGGATATCACCGAAGCCCAACGAAAAAAAATCGCGCATGGTAATTTGGACCGTTTGACCGGTTTGAATTCCGCACAGCAGACCTTGCCGTCACACTGGAAGGCCAACACCCTGTGGCCCCGCTTTCTGGAGGGCCAGCCCTTAGGCGTCGATGTGGTCGATGCGCATGGCCATCTGGGACCTTCCGGGGGGTATATTCTGGAAGCACAGGAAGAACGCCAACAGCTCAAGGCCTGCCTTCAATCCATGGATGCGATCGGCATTCAAACGTTTATCCTGTCGGGCATGCAGGCGTTGATGGGGAGCCCCGTGGAAGGGAATGACCTGATTGAGACGATTCTTCGCCCCTACTCTGACCGCATTGTGGGCTACCTGGCGTTCAATCCGTTCTACGCCTCTGAATTGACCCCCCGATTCGACGCCTATTTCAAGGGACCGGTTTTCAAAGGGTTCAAAACGCTCTGCAGTTACTGGCGGGTTGACATCACCGACCCCCGCTTTGAACCGATGTGGGCCTACGCCAATCGACACCACCTGCCCGTTCTGAACCACACCTGGGACGGCGGATTCAACGGCCCCGCGATGTTTAAAGATCTCGTTAAACGTTACCCCAACATATCCTTTTTGCTGGGGCATTCCGGCGGGGGCGACCAGGGCCGAGAGGAAGCCGAAGCGCTGGCGCAGAAGCATTCGAATGTTTACCTGGAATGGTGCGGCAGTTTTTGTTCAACCGTGCGCTGGGAAGACACTCTGAAACGCGTCAACCCGCGTCAGGTGGTCTTTGGCACCGATGCCATGGTGCATGGGTTCGAATGGGAATTGGCGCGTTTGCTTTCGCTGGATATCCCGGATTCAGTTTTAAAGCCGATTCTAGGCGGCAATATGCGACGGATCCTGGCGCAACGGAAATAGCGGGATTACCCGAGAACGACGCATTTTCAATCGATGTCGGCCCGCCCTCTGCGGCGGGCGTCTTCGCGATCCATCCGTCCGCCGGGCACTGAGGCCCGGCCCACAATACCGAATCAGAGTTCATTCTGGAAAATAGTGGGTGGTTGGCATTTCGTCAACAAGGCGCGGATTTTCTCGCTGAGTGCCGCAGGGTTTAGGCGCATGTTCGCAGAGTCAAGAATCCTGCGCTCTGCCCTATGCGCCCGTCTTCTTCCACACCACTTTTTGGCCGACGCCACAGATCTTTCCGGTTACAGCCGGATACTTGACCCGCAGGTACTCGAGGAACAACTGGGGGTCCGCCGTGTTGCCCTCGAACATATCATAATGGGCGGGGATCGCCAGGCCCGGCCCCGTCTCGCCCACCAAATCGACGGCTTCCTGATACGTCATATTGCCGATGCACCCGGCGGCCAAGCGCTGGGCATCCCGCCCATTAATCGGCACGAACATCACGTCGGGCCGCCCCCGTTTCAATTTCGTCAACAACCCCTCATACACGCAGGAATCGCCGGCGTGATACAGGCAAAAACCACCGGCTTCAATCAGAAACCCCAGACAGGGATAATGCCCGGTCGCCGGATCCCGGTTGAGCCGTTCGTGCGCCGCCGCCACCCCGGTAATCCGAACCCCCGCCACCTCCACCGTCTGCCCGTCATCAATGGCGATGAACCGTTCGGAGGGAATACCCAGTTCGCCGGGTAACCGTTCGGCAAATAGGGCCGGGATCACAAATTGGGCATTAGTCACCTTCGCCAGCGTCGGCCAGGCGCCTCGATCGATGTGATCGGCATGATCGTGACTGCCAAAAATTAAGTCCCCGCAAATCAACTCCTCCGGCCGGATGGGTGAAGGAATCAACCGGCCAGGCCAGTCGCTTAAAAAAGGATCCAACCAGAGAATCCGGTTGCCGATCCGGGCTACGAAACTGTGCTGGCCCAACCCCCAAATTAGGATCTCGTCCGCCGCCGGACGCGCCTGTTGAATGTCCTTGACCAGTGAATTCATTGAATTATTCCTCCCGGATCCAAACGCGCATTTCGCCCGATTTCCGATTGGCCCACAGGGCATACGGCACGGCGGCGAAGGGGACCTTTTTAAGAGGGGTCCGGTCGGTCTGATAGAGCACCCCACTCCAGCCTTTTAGATCACGCCGCTGGGCAAGCCCGTTCAAGACCACGCACCCGCCCAAGAGGTTGGGACGGAAGACCGCACGAATCGCGGCCTTTCGGGAAATGATCAAATCCGCCAAGTTGCGCCCATTGTCCACTTCTTCCAGACAATATACCACCGGCCCCCGTTGCAGAGCGATCCGGCCGCATTCCATGCGAACCCCCGGATGCGCCTCCACCCGTTCCACCGGCATCGGCAGATCCATGGTGATCTGATCTCCCGCCCGCCACTCGCGACAAATCAGGGCATAACCGTTACGGTTCAGACCGGCCGTGGCCTGCATCTTGCCGTTGACTCGCAGACGCGGCTTGCGGCACCAGCCGGGCAGACGGACCGCCACCGTGAATCGACCCGGCTGATCTGGCGTGACGGTCAAATTGACCCGCTCTTCCCAGGGATATCGGGTCTCCTGCTCTAGGCGAACCTTGCGTCCGGCCAGTTCGCAGTCGGCCGCGCCGTTCACAAACAAATGAACATAGACCGTGTCCGCCGACTGGGAATAAACGTATTGCCCCAACGAGGCCAGCAACCGGGCCACATTAGGCGGGCAACAGGCACAGCCAAACCATTCCTGACGGGTCAGCGCCGTTGCGTCATTCACGCCCTGAGTTGCGGAGGGGCACACGGCCAGATGATTGGCATAAAAGAATTTCTGGCCATCCAGCGCCACTCCGCTGAGAATACCGTTGTAGAGTGCGCGCTCCATCACATCGGCATAATCGGAGGACGGCTCGATCTGTAAGAATCGGTGGGCAAAAAACACCAGCGCGATATTGGCGCAGGTTTCGGCATACCCGCTTTCGTCGGGCAGATCATAATCGAAGGTGAACGCCTCGCCGATGGAGGTCGAACCCACCCCGCCGGTGATATACATCCGCCGTCGAGTCACGCTGGTCCAGAGCCTGCGGCAGGCCGCCAGCAGAGCCCGATCGCCACGGGCAGCAGCCACATCCACGGCGCCACTGTAGAGATAGAGGGCGCGCACGGAATGCCCCACGGCATCTTTTTGCTCTTTCAACGGCTGGTGAGCCTGGCAGGGAACATAATGGCCCGGTTGGTACCATTTAAAAAACGGAAGGCCGGAAGCCAGGTTTTTTTCGCGCTCGACGTCGAAATAATAAGGCTGACGTCCGCGCTCATCCACAAAATATTCAGCCAGTTCCAAATAGGCCGGAGTACCGGTCGCCCGGTATAACTTCATCAGGGCGAGTTCAATCTCCGGATGTCCGCAGTAGCCGCGAATCTGGCCCGGCTTCCGGCCGAAAGTTTTCACCAGCAGGTCGGCATAGCGGCACATGGCGTCCAGAAAATGCCGCCGTCCGGTGGTCTCATAATGCGCCACCGCCGCCTCGATCGTATGGCCCCCATCATAGAGTTCGTGATATTCCTGCAGATTGGCCCACTGCTGATCGCGCCGGATCGGGTTGGCAAATAAATAGCCATCCTCTTTCTGCCCCTTCATAATTTCAGAGACGACCTCTTCCATCTGCGCTTCCAAAACGGGATCCGGATCGGTGGCCAGGGAATAGGCCGTGGCTTCAATCCATTTCCCGAGATCGCCCACTACGATCTTCCAGGGTGCTACGCCCTGCGTCGGATCGCACCAATCCCATTGATAGGCTTTAAGAACCCCCCGCTGCTTGTTGATCGTGTATTCCAGGGGCAGGGTCCGGGTCCGATTAATGGCCCGACGGGGCCCCCAAAAGGAGCCGGTGACTTGCACGGCTTTGAGCGAAAGTGGGTTCGATTTCATAGGCGGGTTTTATCGTAATTACCTTTAACATACACGTTTATTTTCGGAGGGTATCCAGAGAAAGCCTTGGTCGTAGGCGCGCAAGAGCGCCGTTCGGCAGGGGGAGGAGCGGAAGCGCCTGCCGCACATGAGGAGACCAACCCCGCGCAGGTCGGTCCTTTTCTTCAGGAACGCCCCTGTCTTATGCTTCAGCCGTCAGGGCCTCACAGCGAAATAAAAAGCGCAATCCGGACACACATCCCAGCATCAAGAGACTGAGCGCCCCGTAGAAAATGTGGAAATGGGTCAGGGTCAATCCTCCCAAGGTTAAGTCAAATCCCTTCATGGCTTCGAGAATCGGTACCGCCAGCAGGGCTCCAGCCCCCATCAACCCAATCCCCACCAGGCTGTTAACGGCAAAGCACATCGTGCGCATCGGTCCTTCCGGCAGACTCCGGTACAAGAGGATGCCACAGGCGACATTGACCATGGCATCCGATAACCCGGCCACGGTCCACCCCACAAACATCGGCCAGGTTCGACCCGGTTGGGCAAAGGGGAACATGGCGAAAAAGAACACATATCCCAATACCGAAAATACAAGCGACCGCCGGATCCAACCCCGATCCATCACCCGGCCGAGTAAGGGGTAGCTGATCAGTTGCACCACGGTATACCCCCCAATCATGAAGGCGATGTGGGTCTCACGCATCTGCAGGACTTTCAAGTTAAATACCTGGTAGTAAGGACACGCGAAATAAAAGGGGAGATTGATCGTGATGAGTCCCACGAGGTAATACCGAAAGGGAATATGTTCCAGGACCTGGCGCAGGCTCGACCAGGGCAGGGACGTCACGACTTCTGTCGGCGGCAGGCTGACCCGTTTCAGCATCAACACCGCCAATACCCCCACCACGGCGCCCCCGGCCAGTAAAACCGAAAGGCCCACTACATTTTCACGTCCCATTCCTTCAACGATATACCCGGCCAGGATCATGACCCCCACCGACGTTGCCGATCGGATCTGGAACCGTAAACCCAGATATTTCCCCCGAATTCCCGCCGGTAAAGTCTGGGAAAGCCAATCCGCCATCACGGGGGCAGTCAGGTTATTGAAGGCGGCACACATGAATGCCGCCACCAGCAGCAAGGTCAGGCGGCCGGTCATACCCAGATGCGGCACCAGGAGCACCGCCAGCGCCAGCACCAGGGGTTCGATCAACGCCAGCTTGATCACGTAACCCTTGCGATCAGTCACATAATTGGCCAGGAATACACCGAGCATCTGGAGCAGGCAGGCGAAGCTGATCGCGGTTGCAAAAAAACCGACGCGCTCCTTGGGCACGCCCAACGCCAGCGCGAATCCCACAAAAACAAACGAGCCCGAGCCACAAATCCCGTCGAACACGGCGCGGAGCCCGAAGTTCCAATTATAAGAAGTCAGTGAAAGACGCACCTCATCGGTCGTCAATTCCGTTGCTGGTTGTAATGAACCGGCCATTGTGCGTGCCTCGTGAGCCTTCCGACCCGGCAGAAAGGGCGTATCCTTTCAAAAGCCGACCGGGAAAACAAGATATATGCCGATGTCACAAAACCGAAACATCCGGGAACAAGAACTGAAATGTCCGCTTTGGAAAAAGACGCGCCTCACACGGCGCTACTACGAACGGGAGCAAGACTCAGTTGGTAGTAGGCGCGCGTGAGCGCCGTTCTTTTGCCGCTCTGTGGCCTCTTTTTACCGGCGAAGTCTGGGGATCGGTCTTTCCGTATTCTGCGCGTTTTTCCGCGACAAAAGCGTGTTGGGTCAAACTCGTCAACGAATCCTCCGGCAGCTCCAGATGAATTTCGTGTTTGCGAATCTTGACCGGATCGAGGCGACGACAGACCCCCTGCCCCTGGGTCTCCCAGCGGTCCACCGTTCGTCCTCGGAGAACTTGAGCCCGGTCGAACAGGGTCACCTGGCGGGCAGGGCCCTCATTAAAAAGATGCAAAACCAATTCCGGCTTCCGGGCAGGCGAATCCGATCGGATAAACCCGGTCATCAGCATTTTTGAATGATCGCTGGTCGTCATGAGATAAATTGCGTTAGTGGGGACGAAACGATAAAACGAATTTAGAAAATAAAAGCGATCAGACGGCGTCAGCGTCCCCTTTTCTTGGGGAACCAGACCATAGTCATCGGTCAGTTCCCACTGCAATAGACTCTGTGGTCGGGCCTGAAGGATCAACTCCTGGATCAAGCCCACCTCCCGCAAGGCATAGCCGGGGACCTGGTAGGGTTTGCGCCTCCAGTCGGCATCCATTCCCAATTCGGTCACCAGCAAAGGAACCCCGAGACGATCCGCCAGCGTTTTCCAGCCGGCGAATTCCTCCGGGCTCCCCCCACTCCAGGAATGAAACGCCACACAGCGCACATATTTCAAGGCTTCGAAATCATTCGCGGCCGGTGTCGTGAAGGCCAATCCCCGGGCATTCCCGGTATCGCCCAACATCAAGCCGGTTTTCAAGCCCATCCGCGCAAACGTCTGTCCCAGCAATTTAATCAGATCCCGATTCTCCTCCGGCGTCAGCAACACCATCACCCCCATATCGGCTTCATTGAAACTGAAGGCCAATGGTTCGGCCCCCGCGTTCTCCTTCAGGTATCGTAAATAGGTCGCTACAGACTCCGCCAACTCGGGCCATCGTTCACGAGGAATTATTCGCCGATGGTCCCAGGGGGCCCCTTTTTCAGCACACAACCAATCCGGAATCTGCCAGGTGGAAATCACCATCGGAATCTGTCGCCGAACTAAATCGCGAGCCATGGCCAGATCATCCCGTATCTTGGCCTGAGCCTGTGCATTGGATAGGAAAAAGGCCTCATTCGGATGGGCCGGATCATCATTATCATTTTGAGGTTCCCAACTCCGTAAATTACACTCGATCCGGGCCCATTTCACATTCAGGTGATCCAGATTATAGGTGGTTGCCGGATGGCGCGGCCCAAAACAGAAATTACCGCCCATTCCCCAAAATGGCCGGTTTGACTCAATCCCTAGAATCTCCACCCGCACCGGACGAAGATCCGGTTCGATCGCACCTTGCAGAGTGAATCGGAGATGCCCCGCCTCATGACTGTCCCTCCCTCCAAAAGGGATCAGAAGGTTATAGTCGGTTCCGTTCCATTTCCGCTCATCCTGTAAAGTCAGGGCTAAGGCGCGATCCATTTCAACCGTCACCACCACGGTCCCTCGGGAGTTCCGGAAAACGAGATTCGAAGTGGTCACAAAACCCAAATGATGCTTTTCGGGAAGGGTCTGGGGAAAATCCACGCGGGTCATTCCCCCGGTGGCCAGTTGCACCTCAGCCCAGCCTCCGCGAAAGAGTTCAATCGGTAAGTCCATCCAATAATAAAAGCCCTGGATGGGAGTCGCCCGTTGGGGTGACACGCCCAGGTCGACCATCATCCGATCCCCCACCCGGGTCACCGTTTGGGTGAATCCATAAAGGCCATTGGAGCCGACCGCCACCGTCCCGCTCCATTGGCCGACGGTGGGATCCTGCTCATTCCGCCGACAGGTGACCCTTTCGGGCTCCGGGCAAGCCAGCGTTCCCCAACCGACCTCGGGAATACGAAGCCCTCCGCGAACGGCAATGCGCTCGCCGTTCGATTTCATCTGGCAAATCGCACCGGTTTCATCGATAACGAGGTCCGTTGCTTTCGCCGGGTCAACCCAACCGAGGCCCCCCACCACAATCGTCAGCTGTAAGGTCTTCTGTAACCATCGCCAATAATTCTTCATAGGTTCATGTGATATCTGAGGTTGACCACCTGCCGACACATCCATCCGTTAGCGATCAGCCTTCTTCCACCACCGCGTCCGCCGCCAACTCGATCCGGGGGTTCGTTTCAAATAACCGCAGGGATATCCCCCATCCCATTCCTTTGCGCCCATCGAACGCAACGAGAATTTCATTTCGTCCCGCCTGGAATTCCACAGGATGCGGATATTGATCTGGAATGGAAGGATTCGACGCTTTCAAATTCCGCGCTCCCTCGCGGCCATTGATCCAAATCCGGTAGGGACTGTCCGCCCCCATCATCAGCTTTAAGCTCCGAGCGGTGGCGACTTGCACAAAGGTTCGCAAATATAAGAGCCCCGGCTGGGCCTGCTGGACATTTTGCGGCATGATCAGGATGGGTTGCACCGACTGCGGCGCCCGCCATTCCAACTGATCAACGGCGGGATACGTCACGTGGCCGATATCCTGTTCGGCGAAGGGGCCACTGACCTTCCAGTTCACCAGAAACGCCGACCCTTTCTGGCCACAGGCCGGCACGGGTCCCCATTGGGGAATCGCCATACCCCGTGAATCAACCACATTACAGATTGGATTAAAGCCCAATCCGTATCCCACTCCAAAGATCAGGGTGGGTGGCAAAATGGTTTCCAAAATCGCCTTATTCCCCTCCAGCCGGGTCTTGATGCACGTTTGCATCGGTTTTCCCGTAGCATCGAGCAGGACAAAACCGGCCGGCAATCCCTGGCACTGGAGGGATCCAACCACGTTTTTGAAACTGATTTCAATTCCCTGCACCATGGGATCGTGGGCGCCCGCGGAATAAACCCCTTTGATTCGGTCGAGTTGGATGCTTCCCGGCTCTTTCCGATTGCCCAATGCCAGGCGATCCGCCATCCGAGCCATCCGCTGTCCGAGCACGGCATATCCCTTGCTGCTCACGTGAATGCCATCATCCAGTTCCAGATCAAGAGCCGGAACCGTTTCTAAATTCCGGATTTGATCCACCAGACATCGCTCTTGATCTTGAATCGAGTTCCAACCCTGGCTGTTGGGAGAATCGACAATATGGCGACCGATTTGAGCGATGATCCACGGAAGCTGAGGTTGCTTGAAGTCTTTCCGGGATGCGGCCACCAACTCTTTCATCTTCTGGGTGTAAATGGCCGAGGAGGTTTCGCCCGTATCGGATTCGCCCTGGTACCAGAGCACTCCCCGGGCCGGCTGACCAAGCGTCTTGAAACGCCGGATCATCGCGCCATAGAATGACTTGCCACCCTCATCGCGCAAGGCAGGCGACCATTGCGCCATGGAGGTTCCCCCGTGCGCACAGGAAACCAGGCCTTGCGGCACCCCGCTGCGCTTGACCATTTCGATCCCAAAGAAAACACCAACCCCCACCCCTTTCAAAGGATGTTGTCGTTCCTTTTCGGCCTGTTCCCGAGAGATCGCCTGGCCCCCGTTATGAACGAAATCCACCGCTGCATTCAATTGATGGAGGGGGTCTTTGGCCATCCCCCACTCATCCCACATATAGAAACAGCGGACCAACGGATGGGGTTTGGCCGCCTGGTTCATATTGCCAAGGCCTTGCATATTGCTCTGACCGGCCATGAACCAGACATCTCCGACATAAAGATCGCAAACCGTCAAACGATCCGCGATCTTATCGTTCCGACAAATCCGAAACTCCACGCTATAGGGCCCGCCCGCGGGAATGGCTTCGAGTCGCGCTTTAAATTGATTCCGGACGGCGGCTCCCACTTTCTTCCAATTCCAGCCCTTGAGCGGCTGGCCCGTTTTGCACACCCGGGCCTCGACAACACCGGTCGCCAGGCTGTCGCCTGTAACCGTCGCACCACCCTTGTTCTTCAGATTTCGTTGCAAAACCTGACCGGCGAATAATCCGTGTGTAATATTCATGCGGGAAAGGATGCGCATTGCCCGGAAGTGTGTCAAGAGCGGGGAAAGGTCCAGTTCATCGCATACAGACGGGGACTGGTTTCGCCGAGGCGGCGCATTTTGACTTGCACGCGCACCGTTCGCCCGCCCAGTTCGGACAGGGCATGTCCCTTCCATTGCACCGGACAGTCAAACCCATCGGCGCCCATGATCCGCCCTTCTGCGAAACCGGGAACGGGCTGGAACTGTTCATCCAGGAGTTCCACCGTTAGCCCGGTAACACCGTCGGCGTTAAGGGTCAACCCGCCTGGGTCAGCGGGAAGCGCAAGGGGCGCGGAGCAAATGGTCCCCTCCTGAACTTCGGGGATAATCGACAGGGCGCCCCACCGATCGCGCGGCAGGGTGGCCAGGGCGACTTCGGCCGAATAGTAGGCGGCAATGTCCTCCGCCTTCTGGCCCACATTACGCCAACGCCCATGGTAGATGCGGGTCTCGTCCCCGACATTGAGAATCCCATTGCCCTGGCAGAGAATGGTACTGAACTCATGCCCCGGCACGGCGGTGGCTGGCGATATCTCGCGATGAATAAAGGCCTGTCCAGGACTCGCCGCCGGTTCACGGAAGCGGATTCCGTCGTTCGAGATCACCAGCCCTAAATCGCAGGTCACTTTGCCAAAATTTTCGCCAAAGGGTTGATTGTGCCACACGCCGTAAATACCCACACAAACATTACCCAGGCTCACAGCGCCCACTCCCAGATGATCCTGATCGTATAGCTTATCCGCACCCCGGTCGGCGGGATCGAGCGGCTCGGGTAACGCAAAGGCCCACTGCCAGAGATCCGGCCAGCGATCAAAGTCGTAGGTGGCATGGGCCACGCCGGTACGCCCCCCGGCGGCGGTGCCCTCTGTGTAGGCACCCCCACCCCAGCCATTGCCCGGGAAAGCCTGTGAATGCACGATGTATTGGCCATTGTGTCGGATAAATGAACAATGCTCAACGAACTGGTTGACGAACGGCATTCCCGTCATCGTCCATTTCAGACCGTCCGGTGACACTGCACAGGCCATGCTGGGGAGGGTTCCGTTTTCTGGAATCAGCGGCTCGGTCTGGTCGGGAAAGAACTGATAGACCATTTTGTAACGGCGGGCCGGATTGGGATCGGCGTCATCCCGGATCACGGATGCACCGCTGACCACGGTATGGGGCAATGCCAGGGCATTATTGTCCCGACTGCCCTTGAACAAGACCTGCCTTAACACCGGCTTGGTCCAGACGATGCCATCAACGCTCTCGGCATAACACAACGGCCCCTGGCAGACTTCATTACCCTCCTTAACGCCGATCATCCAGCTTGGCATTTTGGCAATTTGCTGCATATGCCGGGGTGACCAATCGAGATTTCGGCCACGATGGCAGGCGTAGTACCACATCCGGAACTTGCCCGCATCGTGAAGGACCGTACCATAGAAATGCGCGGCCAGATTGTCTGGGGCGTTGCTATCCAACGGACTGGGCCCCAATACGGGTTCCCGCCGCACCGTGGGTTTGCTGATGGACAGACACACATTCTTCCGCAAGGGCAGAGATACATCATCAATGGCCAGATAGATCACACGCATGACTTGCTCCTTTGTAATCACAATGAGTGATAGGCTATAGAGTGCGACTTTCAGGAACAAGATATTTATTGGGCTCGACTTGTCGCGGATTAATCTGCCCATTCTCATGGGTGGAATTTGGATTGCTGTAGCTGCGACCGGTGGTCGCGGGGGAAAGCGGAGGGAGACGGGCGGCCAGGGTCCTCCCCCACAATAGAACTATCAATCCTTGGCTGTAAAATCACCCTTCACAATAAACTCAAAAAGATCCGTATGTCAGACATTCGTGCCTGACACTTCCGCGCTCTCTTCAGAGTCGGGCAGGAATGCCTTACCACTTCGCCATGCGTTACGAAAGTTTCCTCCCACCCCGGCGAAGGGGAGGTCTCACGCGAAGACGCAAAGGTCGCCAAGGGGAGCAAGGCCGTGCGGTGAGCGCTCACGGAACGTGATCGTGCACCGCGCGTCCGGTTCCCGTTTCGGAGAATCTTTCAAGAGCAGTAGCCGCGCGAGGCATCCCGCTTCCAGGCGGGACACGTCGCGCGGCTCTCTGAAATCTTAGCGGGCTCTGCGGCTTTGCGTGAATAACGGTTCGCGGGTCTTACTTTAGGATTCCCTCCTCACTTCCGTTGTGTTAAAAGATTTTCTCTTCGCCTTTTGATAGTCCCAGACCAGTACCCACAGAGATCCCATGCTTGATAAAATCAGAAAACTGATTCAGGAACATAAACCCATCCGAACAACGCTGTATGGCGATTCCATTTGCGAGGTGGGGCGGAGCCCGACCTACTTCGGGGGCGCCAGTTGTGCGGCCCAGAATTGGGGCCAGCAATTGGGGCGTCTGCTCCAGAAACACTATCCCACCTCCCCGTTCACGGTGACGCACTTCGCCATCGGCGGACAGAACTCCTTCGAGGGGCTGGGTCGTTTGGATGGACTCGCCGAGCATCAGCCGGACCTGGTACTCCTCTCGTTTGGCGCCAATGACTGCGGTTACCATTTTCTCCCGCCGGAAGCCACCTACCAGGCGCAGCGCGAACTGATCGGCGTCACCCGGGGTCGCTTTGGCGCCGATTTCGTGGTCATAGCCATGGGGGGCGAAAACCCCCTGTTCCCCACCTGGCGACATCCGGAATAAACCCTGGCAACCGTAAAACAGGTGGCCCGTGATTCCCAATGTGTTCTGGCCGATGTTCGCAGTGCCATACTGAAGGCCACCGCATCGGGCCGGGATTGGGATAAATTTCATGCCGGCAATCTGGACTGCCATCCCAACGATCAAGGGCACGCGGTCTGGGCACAGGCCACTTTTGACGCCATTCAGCAAGACCTTCTTGCTACGTAATGCGCGATCAAGTCCGTAGTCAGCCTTCAGCTTAAACCGCTACTATCAGGAAACTTTTCCGCTCATAGAGCGGGGTTACATTTGGGGGAAGCTGGGCTACATTCTGGGTGTAGCAGCGTTCTATGAACGCTTCTTAGCTGACGTCTGCATGCCGTCCGCAGACGTGCCCAGGCGGTCAGGGTTCCGGATATTTTGTCGCCCATTTCTCATATACACGCCACACTTTGAGTTTTTCATCACCTCCGTAAGCAAACATCACGGAGAGGACGACATTTTCCATGTTATAGGCCATCCCGTATTTGGGTTTTCGCGTCGTCCTATCTGACACGCCATAAACTCACTGACCCAGGCGCACTGCGCCGGAGAGAAAGCGGCAGTGAACTGCCGCAGTCCAAAAGGGGGAATGTCTTCCGCTCATAGAACGGGCTACATTTGGGATGTCATTCAATCCAAGGTCCGCCAGCCTTCCAATGGTTTGGAACAAGGCTCTGTTCGGCGGTGACTTTCAGCACCGGAAGCAGGAATGTGCGAAGCAATGACAACACTTCCTCAAACAACAGCCCTTTCGGTTCAATGCCGCTCTTTCGAATAAACGCATTCCACTGAATATTTTTCGTGTTGTCTCGGCTGAGTTCTTCCGTGAGCGCCATCGGAGTTTCGGACGGAATATCCGTTTTGCGCCGCTGGAAAGTTGCCTTTATGGCTTTCATCAGGATCGGACCCTCGAAGGCGAACCGGCTTGCCAACGCATATAGGTCGTAAAAGTCTTTCATCCGGCTGTTAGTGATGCCCAAGGTGACCATCGCGTGCAGCTTTTCGGCAATAACCGTAGGCTGTGGATAGGCCCGAATTCGGGGAGCCGGCAGTTCCAGTAATGTCGGATATTCGATCATTTCCGCTTTGGGGGTCACAACGTCTCCAAAGCCGATGTCCACCTGAAGCGGTATGCGCACTTTGCCCAAGTACGCCTGGAGATTGACTCTGCGCCCGTGATATTCCATCGTTTCCCGGATCGGCACGACCCGAATACTCTCTTCCCTGAAATTCAGGCCGTCGTTCTCGATGTCCATGCGGCAGACTTTTCGAAAAATATCTCCCACGTGTTCATTGGAGTCCTCGCCGTGCCCAAGAAGATCCAAGTCCATCGTTGGCCGATGAGGTTCATTGAGCCAGACCATGAAAAGAGCGGCCCCCTTGAGCACGAACTCCTCTTTAAATTCGGAGACCGATAACCGATAAAGCAGGCGTTCGATGGCATACCGTGTCCAGATAACATTGGGATCATCCCCGGTCTGGTTAGCAAAGTTCAAGAGTTTTTGCCGGATGGATGCCGCCATATTTGTGGGCTTGGCCTGGGTCATAGTATGGCCTCCATATAGGGCCGTATGACTTTGGTGACTCGACAGATCGTCGCATACCGCCAAAGATCGTCCGCGGTGCACTTACGATTCCGAACGGCTTCCCGTAGAGCTTCCATAGCGACATCCAGACCGAGTTTATTTCGGTATTTGAAACAATCTGCCACCGTTTTAGCCGGATTGTAGATCCGCACCTGAACCCCAGCGATGAGATGCGTGTCAATGCCATCTGTGAGGGATTTCCCAGAAAATCGCATAATCCGGATTTTGGGATATGTCAGATGCGGTCGGGCTGACCGCCGATCCATCGCAATCCAGACCTGATGCGGGCTCTGGGTCCCAATTTCATGGAAACGCAAGGCCGATAGCAGGCAAATCACACTTTTGGGGATCGCCTTGGTAACCAGGGCCAGCCCAAGATGTGCGGTCTCGGGGATTCCGGCTGTCATATACAGGCCCCGGCCAGTTTTGACGAGGACCCCTTCGGCACAAAGCCGCCCCAGATATCTTTTGGGAATTCCAAGTGGTGTCAGGTCGCGAGCGTGCAAAATCCCACGGCGATGCACAAGTTCCCGAAGCCGACCGATCTGGGTGTCCTTCTTTGTCATATCCTCAAATATAGTCACATATCAATAACTGTCAAGACAAACGGACAACTTAAAGCAACCGAGGCGAAAGACTGAGAAACAATTCTCGCATGGAGTTTGATCAATGCCGACCTTCTTATCTTGGCAATAAGATTTATACTTTTATGTTGTCGGACTTGTCTTTACCACCTCGTTTTGGCACCATCCGGACATGGCGATATTTCTTTTGCGATTTTCCATGGACGCTTTCTCGAAGCGTCTTTCCATTAATGGCGTAAGCCATTATTCAGGCGTGCGGAGGCTTTTAAAAGGCGGAATCGCATTTCTACTAATTATCCTCCCGTCTTTGGCCGAGTCGCCGTCGCACGATCAGCCCCCCATTGCCATCTTAGAATTCGAAATTATTGAAGATCGTGGTCTGGACTTTGGATGGGCAAAGTTGGGATTAGCCGACCTCCTGCAAGTGGAACTTCAGAAACAGGGAATTCAAACCTTAGACCGCGATTATATTCGAGCGATGCTCAACGAACAGAGACTCTTCAGCACAGGGATGACGAAGGACGAATTGTCGATGGGCCGATTCTTGAAAGCCCGCTGTCTGGTGCGGGGAAATCTAACGGTTACCGGCGACAATCGCATCCGGCTATCCGCAACCGCCGTGTCCGTTCCCGAGAATCAGATCCAAGCTTCCGTTTCGGAGGAAGGTCTTTTTCCTGACGAACTACCCCAACTAATTAGCGCCTTGGGAAAAGCACTGGCAACCCACCTGAGCGGTTTTCAAGAAGGGGGTATACCGGCACCGGCACCAACCAATACTTATTTGCCCATGCCGGAGGTGCTGATCTTTTTTTACAAGGGAATCGAATTGTGTGCGCAAGGGTTTCCGGAACACGCGGTCGGATGGTTCATCTGTGCCGGCGAACTGGATTTGCGTTTTGTCCAAGCCGGGTACTGGGAACGCAAAGCTTACCAAATGGCAGGTTTCTCGCAATATGTGGCTTTATACACAAATACGACAGACCTCGTGTCACCCACGAAAATCCGGCAGCCGGGTAAAGATACACTCTCATCGGTTCGCACCCTGGCGGTGCTCGATCCATTTATCGCCGATCCCGTTCTCTCGGTCACCACCCAGTCGATGGGCGCGGTGAAAGCTCTGCGTGCGGCGCTGGAAGAACCCCTCCTGCGTTCACCGCAGGTTCGGCTCTTTAACACCGAAAGTTTTGCGAGTGTGATTGGCGAATTGGATCTTCATTTATCATCGGGATTCGGCGCGCAATCCTTGCCCCTTTACGACAAGTGGCTGGTTCTCGATGGCCTCCTGTTCTGCTCACAATTCGAAACCAACGGGAGAAAGAGAATCCGGTTGGAAATTCTGGACCCCATTTCAGGTTCCGTCCTCACGAGCCGGGAGGAATTCCTTGGAACAAATTTGGCTACCGACCTGACAGCCATGATCGAAGCCCTTCTGACGGGTTGGAAAACAACGGAAACGACACCGGTCCAATTTCACGAACCGGCAAGTCCGGCAAAGGCGCTTCCCGATCGGCTCCAAGCGAAGTTCCCCAGTGGCTACCAGGCGATTGGACAGACCTTGTGGGCCATCCGTCAAGGGGAGGACCAGCATCGTCAGCTGTATGGCCTTTTTATGCAATTCGGGCGGACCCGTTTTGCAGCTTATGAACTCAACTATATTCTTGATTCGGCCATCGAGAGTAAAGACCCTGCGGTTTGGCTGGACAGTTATGGATGGGCCATTGGGAATCCCCTGGTGCCGGTCGTAAAGCATGAGCTGCTGGGAGATCGCGTCATCGCAAATTCCCCCGAAAGTGCGGAGGCAGCCCAAATTTTATTCTGGCGTGGAATGCAGGCGTATAACGGCCATGATTGGAACAAGGCAGCCGACTATTTTCAGCATGCCAGTTCAATCCACCGGAAGATTGATACAGCCGATGCGATTCCACCGTATGATTATACCATCTATGAATGGATTTGCCGCATGGCTATGCGCCCTTCAGGTTCGAATGAGAGCGTTGCCTCGTTTTATTTGCAATCTCATCCAGAACCGACGGCGTCAGCGGAGGAGGTTCCATGGAAACTTTTTGAGTGTTTTGGGGATCGGGTTATAGAAGCCAAGTCCACCGCTTTGGCTGCGCGGTGTGTTTGGTCCTGTCGTGGAACGAGGGCTTTTGAACAGAGGCAATGGCCCGACGCCATCAACTACCTCGGAAAAGTGGTGGACGGGATCATGGATAACCCGGAGTGTGCGAAGACCTTAAATCACAAATCGGCTATTCGGGAAAAAATATGGATGGCATCGACTTATTGCCTGTTGGCGTTATCGGCCACCGAACTGGGGCGGAAAGAAGAGGCCCAAGCGTATTTGCGCCAGGCAGAGCGTTGGCTGGTTCTGCCCAAAGAATATGCGGATTACCCACATCTTATGGTTGGAATTCCCTTACCGAAACCCGGGGTAGGTTGGAGGGAAGGTGGTACCGCGATTGATTTTGAGATTTCCAGTTACAAACCCATTCATGCTCTGCTCGTCGACCTTCGAATTCGCCTGGAAGGGGGTGCGACCGACGCCCCTCCCAATTATGATCTCCAAGTTCGGCAACTGGATATTGAACTCAATTCCACCAATGCAACTTTTGAGCAACTGGATATCGTTCGTGTAAAGGCTCTTCGCACGCTCGATGCCCTGATTACGGACTGGAAGATCTCGCCCGAAAAGCCCTATAGTACCGGACCCATTACCAATATGTCGCTTGCCCTGCGCCTCCTGCAAATCGCCCGTGATATTACCTATACGCCCGATCCGAAGCGGATTGTGGGCTACACCGATGATCCCAGTTTGCGTCAACTCCACCGGACCATGGTTTCTCCGGAGACACTGACCAATTCCGCGACCGCGGATTTGAAAGTGGCTGCGGTGCGGGTGACCACGGCCTATCGCGCCGTGCGTGGATTAGAGGCGATGGATTGCGATATGAATGTCCCGACCGTCGACGTATTGATGTATCATCGTGAAATGGCCTCCTTGCTAACTGCAGCGGGTCTTAAGCCGGATTGGGTTAGTGTGTTCGATCCCTTCTTCCATCCCCCGCGCCTGAATTTGGCCCTGTTGCCCGGGATTCTGGAGCAATCCGGATTCAAAGCCGCTGATTGCGAAAGAATTAGTCTCGATGCATTATCGCGGCTGGGCTCCTCGTTCGATTCCGCCCCCTGGGAGTTGTCCGTATTTGTGGGCAATCAATGGCTTGCGGAACATCGTTATCAAAAAAGTTTGGAGTGGTACCAACGAGCGAAGAAGACTGTGGACTCCAAACGCCTGGCGTGGGACTCCAATTTGACGTGGGAATGGATGATCGGCCTGTGCAGATGCGCCGCGATCCTCAATCGGGTTTCGGAGGCTGATGAGTTTCTGAATGGTTATGTTCGTCCAGAGGTTGATGCGCAACCTTCCAACTGCGGCGGGTCGGTGAAGGCCTGGGTCTGGTTTTTCGCCGGTCGGCAATGTCAGGATGCCCACGACGATGAGGTGGCTTTGTTATGTTACGATAAGACGCGGCAATTGACGAAAGATCAGGAATTGTGGGCCAATACCGCTTATTATGAGGCTCACTTGTATCACCAACTCGGGCGCAAAGAGAAGTCCGCAGCTATATGGAAAGAAATCGCGACGGCACTTCCTTCCGGAACTGTGAATATTTGGGTTTCCATTAGGGGAAAAGAAAACCTTAGCGGTATGGGTGATGTCCGGATCGGCCAGGAGGCCCGTGTTTTTCTGACGATGTTTCGTCAGGGGTTGGGCGATGAACGGAGCTGGCAAAGCCTCGGAGGCCTGGTTGGGTGTCTGACGGATTTACCAAAGGCTGGGGACCAAACCATATCGATTATCCTGACAAAGAGACAGTCGTACGAAGTTTGGCCCATACAGATCAAATCCCTATGGCCCGAAGATCTGGAATATCTGAAATCCTTGGGGTGGCAACCGGAGACACGCTAAATGATCCCAACCCGCGGGGTTACAGGTTTGCAGTCTGTGCCTTGACCTAACAGCCTAAAGCCTAAGCCCCTACAGCCTGGGCATCCCTGGGGGACGCGAAGTGGATTGAATTAAATTTTTATTCAAAATTCGCTCCCTTTGCCGGGTCTAATAGGTTAAAAGAGGTGCATGAGGCATTCTGAATACAAGCCTCATGATCTGTAAAACAACGGCAATCGGCGCACGCCCCGTCGAACAGTTAAACAAGGGAGGGTCCTGTCAATGAAACGCCTGTTTTCGGTTCAACCCCATACCTTCACCGGACTACACTGTGGAATCGCACTCCTCATCGGCCTCTTAACCTTCGGAGTCGTTCAAGCCCAAAACGCGATTCCGATCTTGTCCGTTGTCGGACACCAGGCCTATTTCGGGGGAACCACTAACGAAGTCCAAATCCAGATTTCGGCCGAGACCCCGGTATCCGGGCGATTGGGACACAGCCTGCTGGTGAATGATCGCTCCATTGAAGTGCGGGAAAGGGAATTGAGCCTGAAACCCGGCGAACCCCAAGTCCTTTCTTTGCCCGTGACCTTCCCGGACGTCAAGCCCGGCGCCATTTATCCTGCCGAACTGTCCATTTCATTCATCGCGACCGGGGCCAATCAGGTCAGCACGAATATTCGCACTCGGATCTGGCTCTTCCCTGCTGATGCCTTTGCGGATCAGTCCCGATTAATGAAGGAACTCGATCTGGGGCTCTTCGATCCCGCCGAAAAGACGGCTCAATGTTTTAAGGATGCTGGAATTCAGTTTGAAATCATTCCCCGGACCGAAGCGCTTCGCACCACTTCACACCAAACCCTCGTGATTGGGGAAGGACTGAATCTAAAAGAATACCGGGAATTCGATCACCTCCTGCTCGAATTGGCGGAACAGGGTAAGACCGTGATTTTGTTCGCCCCTGTCGGCGGCGAAATCGGACTCTCCTCAGTCCCCCCAAATGACGGCACCCCCCTACCCCAATCAATGATTTTTAAACGGCTCGACATCATTCGCGAATTGGATAAGCGGCTGGATTCCGGGGAATGGTCACCCAACCGTGAGATTCTCGCGTCTACCCTGGTTTTACAGGGAAACCACGCCGATGTTGAAGGACGGATTGAGGCGGGAAAAGATCCGGCCGGCTGGCCGTGGGTTGATTTGCACTGGAAGAACGGGGGCCGCCTGTTAATCTGTGGATTTGCGATTGTTGACCCGTGGGATATTAATCCATCCCCACGCTATCTTTTGCTGCGAATGCTGGAAAGTTGTCGCGAACAAACTAACAAACAAGGAGGACGGGAATGAAAACACTACTGGCCGGATTATTATGCGGAATGGTGGGAATTCAGTTGGCGGGTGCGGCGGAAGAAATCAGTAAACCGGCGGGGCCGGTCGCTGTTGAGGCCCAAGCCCCGATCCAGGTTTATCCCGCCGCCATTCTGCCCTTCCAGGAACGAGGCGCCGGCGTCAAGGAAATGGGAGCCAAAGTCAGCGACATGCTCTTCGCCTATCTGGCGGCCAATCCTGATCTTTTCCTGGTCGATCGTGCAGACTTGGATAAAACCCTGGCCGAAGCCGAACTCAACCTGTCGGGCGTGGTTTCGCCGGATCAGGCAAATCAAGTCGGCAAATTGACCGGTGCCAAAATCCTGATTACCGGCTCGGTGATTGACTCCGACAAGACGTTGTTTTTGGTCGCCAAGATCATTGGAACGGAAACCACCCGGGTTTTAGGCTCATCCGTGCAGGGCAAGTCGAGCGACGACATTGCCCCCCTGGTTCAGGAACTGGCCAACAAGGTGTCGGAGACCATTAGCAAACGAGCCGGTGAACTGGTGGCCAAAAACGTCAAGATAGAGGACCGCTTGGCCCTCTTGAAGGCCAAGCTGGGCGATGCCAAGCGTCCGACCGTCAGCGTTCACGTTCAAGAGCGCCATGTGGGCCAGGCCACGATTGACCCCGCGTCGCAAACGGAACTGATCCTATTCTTGAAATCCTGCGGTTTTGAAGTCCTGGATTCAAATGATACGGGGCTTAAAAAGGCCGACATTCTGATTGAAGGCGAAGGATTTAGCGAATTTGCCACCCGGCGGGGCGGTCTGGTCAGTGTGAAATCGCGCCTGGAAATCAAGGCCAAGGACCGGGTGACGGATAAGATCATCGCGATCGATCGTCAAACCGCCGTCATGGTGGACCTGACCGAACAAATCGCCGGCAAAAATGCCTTGCAAGCCGCCGCCGCCCAGATCGCCGAACGCCTGTTGCCGCAGTTGGTGAAGTAAAACGGCGATAGGATGGGCGATTCATGAGCAGCTTGTCGCATTCCCTCCCCCCGACGAAGGTGAGGGTTTAATCATGGCGACGACATTCGCCTAATTCGCTCCTCCCTCCCCCCGCCGCGGGGGAGGGTTGGGGTGAGGGGGATCCGTCAGATCAATGAAAAAACTTCTTTGGATTCCGATTGTATATTGGTTTGCCATCATCATGGGCGCCACAGGATGGTCGTATTCCGCAACCGGCACGGAAGAAACACAGCACCGCCCCAGCGTGGCCGTTTTGCCTTTTACTTGTGCCGGACCATCGAATGACCTGGCGTGGGCCGGGAAAGCGCTGCCAGATCTGATCACGGCCCGGCTGGGAACCGAAGCTTCCTTGGACGTGCTCGACCGGGATTTCGTTTGGAGCGTGTTGGCGGAACAGGGACTCGGGGCCAATGGTCTCATCACGCCGGATTCGTTTGTGGGGAGCAAGCTGCGTCTGGCGGATTTCCTGGTCTCGGGCGAAATCACTGCCGGCACCGGGGAAGACATCTTATCCCTGCGCATAGTCCGATCAGCATCGGGCGCCTTGGAGAAAACCGTGGCGATCAAAGGGAAATTACCTAAGTCATTGGGCGACATGGTGGAATCCGCGTCGGCGGCGATCACGGGAATCGCTTCCGGCGGACAACTCAAGCCGGAACCCGGCGATTCACGGCTGGCCCGCGTGCCGGAAGCTGTAGATTTTTATTATCGGGGCTTGGGATGGTGTATCCAACAGCGCCCCTTGCGCGCAGCGCCTTATTTCGCGGAGGCCGCCAGACGCGACCCTGGATTTGTATTGGCCCTGATTCGCGAACGCCAATGCTACATCCAGTCGGATCTCCCACTCTTGGCCCAAGAGGTGGATACGCGTCTCAAAAAAATTGCCCCCTCGCTCGCTATATCCACCCATCAGCCGGCCCCCAACCATAACACCCGCCCGGCGTTATTGCTAAACATCACGTCCGCCTCGGGAATTGACCCAAGGATCGCCCCGGAGTGGCGCACCTTGCTGGAGAGCCAGCTTGCGGCCAATGGCATTACGCTGATCGGCCGGGATGCCCTGGAAAGCCGCACCGACGAACTGGATTTAACTTTAAGCAAACGATTTGAGGCACGGGACATTCCTGCCTACCGCGCTTTTGCAGTCGCCTCCTGGATCCTCGGCGTCAGCATACGGCCCGGCAATGACCCTGGGAATTCATTCGAAATCGGACTCCATCTCCAGGACTCATTCACCGGCCGTTCGCTCAAGGCCTGGCACGTTCCTGTGAAATCGGGAACAACCGATCGGATCGCAAACAAGATCGCCACGGAAGTGTCGAGTTTGCTGGCTAACGGCCAGAGCGAAACCTCTAACGAAACCCAAACGAATCTTACTTCGGCCATCGGCTCGGATTGGAAAGATCCGTATGAGGTGGTGGCCGCCAACCCGGTCGAAAACAAATTGGATCGATTGGGTCTTTTCCTGGAATTGTTTGCCCAACGGCCGGGCGATCTTGATGTCTTCACCGAATTATCAATCTTGGCATATGACAATTTCTGGGGCGCAATCTGCGCGACCATCATGGACAAGGTGACCCCAGACACGTATGACCATGCGCGAACATTGTTCTTCTGTGCCAGCCCAACACTCAACATTAACGGTAAGAAGAGCGGCGGGCTTGCGTTGATGCCAAACCCGTCTTTCAAGGCCGACGAAAGAACCTTATCCCTGTTCAAGACCATCATCGAAAAACACCCAAACACCGCCCTTGCCGTCGGTGCCTATTTCCGCCTTGGACTCCTGCAACTTCAGCAAACGAATTACACCGCATCCGCGGAGAATCTGCGTCTCGCCGCCCTGAACTTGCGTCTCTCAATCGATGCTGGACAGATTCAATCCCATGTAGTTCATTTGGATGAACGCACCTTTGCAACCATCGCCTATTATCGCGGCCAGGCGTTTGAAAAGGCCGGGCTGATTAAAGAGGCCATAGATTCCTACCAGAAGGCGTTTCGCCTTATGACCCGAAATGGCCTCCAAAAGACCTGTTTGGTCGATTTCGCCTGGGTACCCGACAAACGGGGCTTTGACATGAGGAGAGATATTACTTTTCTCGAGACGTTGGTGCCCCCCGCCCTAAAACGATGCGATCCACACTGGATTGACCCCACCCCCGCCCAAGGCGGGGCAAAAACGATTCCGATATGCCAATTAGATCCGAATTATAAAACGAACCCGATTCCCTATGAAATACGTGGAGCCGTGCTCGCCAGCGGAACGGAGCTTTGCCGTTTACACGGGGAAGCAGCCGAATTCGCCTACCTAAAAGAATGGGCCGATCTTAAGGACCCAGCAACGACTTGCATTCAAAGTAAAGACGTTTCGTTCATCACATTCGTGGTCATGCCGATCGCGAAACGATTCAAAGCAACCGGGCATTTTGAAGAAGCCGCCTCACTTTTTGGCAAACTATCACACGCTTTTGACCTTTGTTATGACAAGAAATGTCACAATATGATGAGGCATCAGAATTTGAATTCGCGAAGTACGGTTGAGGGGAATATGCGCACCGAGGCTCAATTCCAACAGGCGCAATGTCTCGACGCGATGAATCGAAATGCGGAAGCCGATCAGCTTTACAAACTTAGAATTCAAGCGCATGACGGCGATCAAGTATATGAAATATCACAAGTCTTAATTCAGAAAGGCGAGACCATTAGAAAAAAGGAAGGAGAAGCGGCGGAACTAGCCTTTCTCATGGAATGGGCTTCCCTGGTGGATTCGGAGAAATCGAACAGTTTTGCGCGATTTTTTGTCTTATACACGGCCAAGCGTCTCCAGAAATCCGGGCGATATTCTGAAGCCGCCACGTTGTTCGGGAAGCTGGGCAATGGATTATCCCTGCGTTACCTTGGACTTTTTCATCAAGCCGAATGCCTGGAAAAACTGAATGACATCGATGCCGCCACGCGAATCTATAAGTTGTTGATCAAAGAATGCAGCGGCAAGGGAATTGGGGGCTATGGCATTGGCGACCTCGATCAGGTGTCCATCAAAAAGCTGGAAGCCATCCGCGCCCGACAGGAAAAAGCGGAGGCGATCCGTCCCAAATGAAAGTCATGTTAAAGGATGAAAAGATTATCAATCGGACTAACGGTCTTTTGGTTGGCATCCCTATTAGCGGTTCACGCACAGGATCAAGACGCCCCTCCGACCAACTCTATAATTATTGCGATTATTGATCGCCTGGCGAATCCGACATTTTCTGATTTACTCTTTGCTGATCTAGCTTCCCTGAAAAACGTGGCATTGGTCGACCGCAGTCAGGTCGAGATCCAGATAAAGGAACTGGGACTCGAGGCCTGGGCCGGAGCGAGCAGCGTCACACTTGGCCGACAGGTTCATGCGCAAGCACTGTTGATCCTGGATTCACAGGATGTCGTTCATCGCATTCGACTGGTTGAGACTGCCCGGGGGCAATGCCTTTTCGACCTGATTGTCACAAACAATAACTTTCAGATAGCCAGAACCGAAACCATCGCCTCCCTGGAGCGCGCACGGTCCCGGTTGCTATTAAGCGAAAAGGACCGAATCTATGTGGCGTTGATGCCGCTTGTAATGGACGCACATGCATCCCCCTCAGCCAGAGATTTATTTGTCAGCCTGAGCACATTGCTCGAGGTTCATATAGGGATGAAGGATCGAATTATCTTACTGGAACGCAAGAATCTAGCCGATGTAGTTAATGAGGAAGATCTTCCGGAACAAACAGGTACTGAGTTATCAGCCGCGGACTACGTCATTCGCATGAAGGCAGAAACACAGGGACTCGCCCACTATGCAGTTGATTTCAAGATCAAAGATATTCGAACCGCCCGCGAAATGATGGCTCACGTTGCCGTTGACCCAAATGAGATTCGGAGTCCAGTGTCGAATATGGTCGCACAGATCGATGGGTTTGTGGGATTGAACGCCACGTCACCGGCCAACGCAACTGACCTGGAACGGGAAGCACTTTATTTCCAAGTGAATGGATTAAACTTTCTCAGCCGTAAACTTTACATATCCGCCATCCAGTCCTTTGAAGTTGCCCACCTGCTAGTCCCTCAAAATGAAACCCTTGCACAGGAGTTCGCCAGCACGGTATTCCAGTATATCGAGGAGGGGCGCAGACATGATACGACATTAAATCCGTGGAAGACGGACGACAAATTTACTTTCATTCGCAACCTGCAATGGGTACGCCGGGCGATGAACACCCAACGGCGCCTGCCGTTATCAGCCATTCCGAGTCAGACCCACGGGTCGTTAACAGACGCCAAGTTCTTCGGTTATTTTAGTGCCATCCCGGCAGATCTCACGGACGAAGACAAGGTGACGGTCAGCCATTTTCGAACTGAACTGCGCCAGTTTATGGAATGGTACGGCAACTATGAACGGGTGCCGGGACGTTATTACAATGCTGAGCTTTTTGCCCGATTCAGTCCGGTTTTCTTTGATGATCCGGGGGAATCCTTGGATTACCTTAAATCGATTCTGGCTCGCGACGGCACGAGATGGAATGTGCTTTATTCGTCGCTCTATCCCGGCATCACCTATTGGGATCACCAGCGTGCATGGACCTTGTGGACCCGATTTCTTGAAGACGTGTATCAGGACGGAACACCGGAGAAACAATTCGCCGTCATACTGTTTAACTGTTTTCATTCCGGTGCGTTCCCCGATCAAGCAAGCACGGTACCACTCGATAGCCCGGCGCGCGTCGCCGCCAGCAACTTGTTCGCATGGTTGGAACAGGACCCGAAGAATCTCAACGGGGCAGCTAGCAACGGAAACTGGTTCATTTTTTTGCGACTCTGGACTGCTTTGGAATTAATTGACCTAAAAGATCAAGACCGTCACTTTGAAAGGACCATGCCCGCCATCTTGCAAGCTGATCCCACTTATACGGGAATGAGCCGTGCGACCGTATACCTTAGAAATCGATATTTATTCAATGTTACTCTGGCGCATGCACCGCAGGATGAAGTCATGATTAGAAAGCATCTGAATCAGTTTCTGGCCGACTTAGGACAGCACAATCCCACCCTGCAACAACAGATCCTCCGAGAATTATCGGCTCAAGGGTGGTCTAAGCAGTTGGGCAATTCCGCGCCAATCGGGATTCCCTCTGCCCCTGAGATACCGGGAGCCTCCTTGGTTTATGATTCATTGGACCATACCTCTGGAATAGGTAACTTCGACGGTTTTAACGGCTGGCTCGACGATCTCCTGTTGTGGGTCGGGTGGACCGGAAACAAGTGCATCCAAGTGGCGCGGATCGATTTGGTTAGCGGCCAAAGCGTTACTTATATGCTGGACACCCCCGGCAAGAGCGGAACCGACATGAATGAGGGAATGCGAATCGTACGACTGGGCGACCGACTTTGTGTTGCCGATGCCTACCAAGTGCTCATTGTGCCAATTTCCGACAAGCCGCCATATTTGGATCCCGGGCAGATCGTACGCCTGGGTCCCCAGATCGGGTCTTCCGTGCTGGGCTTTGATCCCACTGTCGCCGTAGGTGAGGTTCGCCGACAGGTCACGGCCTTGGTGGCTGGCAAGGAGGATTTATATATAGCTCTCGGCCAACTCCATGCCGATGGGCGTGAGCGCAACCTTTATGGGGCAATCTACCGATGGAGGCCGGGGTTGACAGAATGTGAACTGATCTGTGCATCAGATTCTTTCGCCACGGGTCCGCTCAACGATTGTCTGCCCTACCATGTAACGGCAGGTTGCATGAGTTCAACCGGGGACCAGATTTTCTTTTTTCTTAATAGCATGCCATACCAGCCCAAGACCTATTCTGAAGGACAGCGTCACGGATTGTGGGAATTCACCCCGGCAACGCGCCAGTGGCGGCAGGTTCAGGCCTTGTCGTTCAATTACACAACCCGATTATCAACCCCGCCCACCCGATTGGCTGCGAATCGATTCGTTTTTAGTGGCTGGAGTTGGGGGGGGACTGCTCCACCTATAGCCTATACCTTCGATCCAAGCCAAGTCGCGCTACAAATTCAGCCTGAAACCAACGGCCTAATAACCTCGATGTTCGAAGGGCTGACCCCGGATTTAAATAAAAAGAAAGTCATTCCCTCTTCAAAAGGCCGGTTATTACTTGTTGCCGGGCGATATCCCGGGGATCCACCTCCCACGAATCGGTGCTTGGTCTATCTTTATCCCGATCAATCAGAAAAAGCGGAGGCGAACCGTCCCAAATGAAAGCTCTGTTATTCCTTTATCGCTGGATCGGAGTTGGGACTGCGGGGGTTCTGCTATTCTGTCTGCTTTTGCGATGTGCTGATGCCGAATCACCTGCGTTCCCACCATGACTGCTGAACCTCTCGAAGGCTTCATTTGTGCTCATCGAGGCGGCAGTTGGATGAATAAAGCCTCGGAATGCAGGGCGGCCTCCCGCCAATGGATCTGGCCGTCGTTCACGTACCACTATTTGGGTCTTCGCGTCGTACTATCTGACCCGCCATAAACTCATCGAGCCAACCTTGGATTGCGTGACTTCTGTCCCGCCTTGAGGGGGAGGCGCAGTTCACTGCGCCGGAGAGAAGGCGGCAGTGAACTGCCGCAGTCCATAGAGGGAGCTTCTTCCGCTCATAGAGCGGGGCATCTGAGTTACGAAAACACATTCTGGGTGTAGCCGCGTGCCTGCCTTGAGTTGACCGAAGGGCTATGAACGCTTCTTTGTCGACTCTTGAAAGCTGGAAAGGAATTCGTCCGGTCCCAGAATCTTTAGCGAGGCATGCCGAAAATCCTTTTGATTCCGGGTTACCACCACTTCGGCCCCTGCCAGCCGGCCGGCTTGATCGAGAACCGCGTCTTCGAAATCCGTCAATTTGCTCTTGAGGGCCTCTTCCAGAACGACGCGGTTGACGGGTGCGATCTCAAACAGGGACATCAACTTTCGCAAGGCCTGTTGCGCGTCGGACCGGGATAGGGACTGCAGGAGTAGATAATCAACCGTCGTGATGGTGGTTGCGCACAAAAAACCCTCAATGCGCGACTGCTCGACCAAACCAAACAACTCGGAAGCCGGGCCGACGAAAGGCTGACGGGCGAGAAGCACATCGAGTACAATGTTGGTATCGAATAAGACCCTCACCGATGTTTCTCCAGAAGGTGCTTACGGTAGTCTAACTCCGAAACGCGACGGCCTTTCAGGACCCCTACCAGCGAGGCCGTGATCGGGGGTAGCCCGGAAGGAGCCTGGCGCCGCACAGTCAGAGCGCCAAAGAACTCGCCAACCATTTGCGAAACCGATTTGCCCCGCCGGGTCGCTTCCGTCTTGGCGGACTGAACCAGTGCCGAATCCATGCGCAAGGTGAGCTTCGTGTTCATGACGTACAGACTACTTGACAATATACGTCTTGTCAATCCCGGGGCGACAGCCCCCGATCATCGCGTAAGGCGGAATCCATATCGGTTTGTTCCGTTTTCACACCCGTGGCTGTGGCTCGCAGGGATGCTCGCCCTCCAAAAGACGACAATGAGTCTGTCGAGAATCCCCTAGAGGGCGAGCGTTCCAGCCTTCGTAGCCAGAGTTTTACTACGGCGGAGAAGGCCCCTGCGAGCCGGCGGGGGCAAGGGGTGAAGCATGAAGTTGCTATTCGCCATCAGCATTCTTAGGCGAGGAGTTGGGTCGTCCGCTCATAGAGCGGGGCAACATCTGGCGGTCGGTTATGGCGTCGGATATTTAGCCGCCCATTTCTCATGAACGCGCCATATTTTTAGTTTTTTTTCTTCTTCATACGAGAACATCACGGCAAAAAAGACATTTTCTATGCGATAGGCCATCCCGTAGGCTTGGTCAGTCGGCCTATCCTCTGTGTCGTCGGGCATTCCGAGCGTTTTCCGAACGGAGTTGGCTGTCGCATTCCAGTCAAGCCCGAATGGGATTGAGCCGGTATACGAGTTGTTAACGCCGGACTCTTTCACATAACCTTCGACCGATACAATCCGATCGTTGACCGGGTCAGTCAGAAGGATGATACCCTGGTTCGCAAAGAAAAACTGTTTTCTTCCATTATTGCACATGCTTTCTTTGTATCCGGTCGGGTCCGCGATCAGGTTTTGTTCCACGAGAAAAGCGATCCCTTTCTCCCGTTGCATGCCAAGGGCTTGAACCAGCGGCACGCTCCGCAAAGTGGCCAGGCGCTGGGTATCGTCCCGACCATCATCGCGAACCGCGGACATTTTGCGCGAAAACGGTTTTGAACCAGCCAACAGCAGGCGATCCATTAGGTTTCGCGCTTTGACCACATTCGGCTCAACTCCGTGTGCATACAGATACATAATGGAAAGATTGCACATGGCACCCAGATTCCAGGCTATTGCAGATTTGGTGTACCAGTACACGGCTTGTTCGCAGTCCTGAGTCACGGCCAGTCCATCCTCATAGGCGGACGCCAGTAAAAACTGGGCTTCCGAATCTCCTTCGTCCGCCAAATCCATGATGTCACCGATCACTTCTTTCGCCATTTTCTGTGCGGTATCCGGCTGCATGGGCAGGGAACACCGGCCTTTATGGTAGAGCCGGGCCATCCATAGGGTTCCCCGGACATCCCCGCCCTTTGCAATTTTCTCGAACAACTTGACAATCTCATCATTCGGCAAATCTTTATTCAGGTAATGCTGGCTCGTCACTTGACAGGGGTCCCCGCTAATGTCCGGCGGCACATCGGTATGCGTGAACTGGTTTGATTCGAATGGATCCATAATTTTGGGCCCGGCATAGCTCTGCGTGATGAGCAAAGGCAATATCATCAAACCCAGGGTGAGCGCCGATTGCAAAATCAGAGATCTCCCCTTCTCTTGCTTATTCATGGTTCATCTCCCCTTCATCGTCGGCAGGCAGTGTATTTGTCTCAATATATGTAGAGCATATCTATTTGGATTGTATGTGGGCGCCAAAATGGAGTCAACGATTAAGCGACCCTTTTACAAAGCTTGGATTGCGGGACTTCTGTCCCGCCTTGAGGGGGAGGCGCAGTTCACTGCGCCGGGGAAAAGGCGGCAGTAAACTGCCGCAGTCCATAGGGGGAACGCCGTCCGCTCATAGAGCGGGGCTCCATCTGGGTTGTGGGGTGCTGGGTGTGAGGCTAATAGAGCAACAAACCGATTCGTCAAAGTGTTAAGTTGGAGCGGGCTCCACAACATCAACTTATTGCTGAATTTTTTGGGCAGTACCAGATCTGGGGTGTACCAGCGGGGCCGTGATCGCAGGTAGCCCGGAAGGAGCCTGGCGCCCTCAGCCCAATAATTTCATCAATAGTTTCCGGCCTTTGGCGAAGTTTGGGCTGTCTGCCTCAGCGGCGCCGCAACCGGTCCACCAGACCGAAGGGCGGCCCGGTTCGATCCGGCAAATTTCCAGCGTGCCAGGAATGCGCTTGAAAATGCGCCGGTACAATTCCCGGGCGGGCAGGATGGAACCGAAGGTCAACCCCAGCTTCTGGAGCACGCGCAAATCGCGCATCTGATTAGGCAATCCGCCGGATCCCTTGTTATTGACGCAGGCATTGGCGCCCGCCTCCCGGTAGGGACAGGGTGCGCACATCATCCAATCCGCATGCGGTGCCATCCGGATCCGGATGTCCGGTTTCTTCAAAATCATTTGGACCAACTCGGGTAGATTGTCTTCCGCGAAAGGGGCCCGGGTTCCCGCGCCATACTGGCAAAGGGAGCACAACAGGATATGGGGCCGGACATCAACAGCCCCCACACTCACCATCTCCGCCAGGGATCGCTTCTTGTCCGCCGTCATCTCCCGGGCTGGACGAAGCGGAATGAGCGCCGCGATGCCGCGCCGGTGTCCCCGCCGATACGAGGCTTGTTTCGCCTTTGTCCAACCCGTCCAGGCATCTGCCGTGGTCCGGCCATAACTGCAAATCCCGGTGACATCTTCAATCCAATCCCAGACGCGATTAAAGATGATCCGCGCCGGCAAAGTGGCACCCGGAAATAAATTGAGTTTATGGAGAATTTCCAAATCCCGCCGGAGATTGAACTCCGCACCTTCCGGGGTATCGCCGCCGGGGCCGGGGTCCTGATAACGGAACACCTCGTTCACATTACATTGCAAGGTCAGCGGCAAATCCGGGTTTGACCGGACCGCTTCCCGAAGTTTTTTGATGTTCGGATTGCGGGCTTCCGCGGAATCTCCGCCCAAGGCACAAACGACACTCAATAATTGATAGGGCCGAATCTTCATTCCGTTTTTGGGGGGCATTGCTTTCTTCCTTATTATCCGGCGCCGATCGGCGCCCGTCAGATGGGTTCCAACAGAGGCATTCCAACATCGACCATGACGGCCTGTCCAATCATTTCGACCGAGAGCATGACCCGCGTTCGACCCTGTACGGTCACCACCCGGCCTTCGATTCCTTGAAATGGGCCGCTTTTAACCCGTACGGTCTGCCCGGGCTGAACCATCGGGTTGGCGCCCAGGGTCGGATCCACATTCAGCGCCCGGCGAATCTGATCGAGTTCAAATATCAGACGATCCTGATCCATCACGTCGAGCGTCCGCACCACCTGGTGGCTATTCAGCAGGGTGGCCAGGGAGTCGCAATTACAGGAGGCAAAGAGATAGCCCGGAAACAGGGGATATTCGAAAGTCACCCGACGCCGTTGATAAACCCGGGTTTCGCGACGCAAGGGAAGATAATGCTCAATATGATGAAACCCGGCATATTGGGCCAGTTTCTTTTCACACCGGGGGCGGCTGTGAATCACCCGCCATTGGGAATCCGGGGTTGGTGACTGGGGTTCGTCGGTCATGGCGGCATAGTAAAACAATGAGCCCGGATTTGCAAGCTTCCCGGAAACTCCGGAATAGCCGCGGTTATCGCTTTTGCTTAAGGAGCCACCCGATCCTGTTTCTGTTCAATGAAGGGATCGTAAAAGACATGTTCCGGGCGAATATTTTTGGCGAGCAATACGGGTTTGCAGGCATTGATCATCCCCGGGGCACCACAAAGATAGGCTTCGTAGGAGGACGCCTCGGGAACCAGGCGATCCACGACGTCGGTGACCAGGCCGGTCTGCCCTTGCCACTGGTTGTCGGCATTCTCGGACAGGGCGGGAATAAAAGTGAACCAGGGACACGCCTGCACAAATTCCGCGATGGGGCGGGTGAAGTATAAATCATTGCGGGTCCGCGCCCCAAAAAAACAGGTGGTGGGCCGGTGTATTTTCCGGGCCCGCATATCTTGTAGAATGCTCCAGATGGCAGACATTCCACTCCCTCCGGCAATCATGAGGATGGGGCCATTACCGGACGTAAGTTTGAACTTCCCCAAGGGACCGGAGAAGGTGAGATCCTGTCCCAAGGCGAGGTGGTCGAAAATCCAGGGGGTGCAAACGCCCTGAGCTGTCCGGCGAATAATGAGTTCGATGCGATTTTTTTGCTGGGGTGCTGAGGCCAAAGAAAAAGGCCGCGAGACAACCGGTTTCTGGTCATAGGGTTGTGAGTCGAGCCGGATATACTGGCCGGCGGTAAAATCCAGATGGTCCGGCTCAACCAGCCGAATTCCCAAATGAATAATGTCCGGAGCCAAAGCTTGCTTGTAATCGAGGATGCCGTGATATTTTGTCGATAAACTCATCGTGGGTTCCATTTTGTTCAGCGAGAACATCAATATTGATCAGGACGCTTTCAAAATACAACTTAATTCAAACGGCCCGACCGGGTCGCGAATTGCGCCACATTAAATGTTACCGAAGGAAATCTGCCTATAGGGAGGGGGAATAGTCGGCTGCGCCAGAATCAATGTTACCGAAGATTTGGCATGTCATATCCATGATGCCGATAAGATTGCTTAGAATAGAGCCTA
>CAIJXV010000008.1 GCA_903824675.1 uncultured bacterium | reverse complement strand
CCCAACGCATAATTATTTCGGGTTGTCATTTTCACCCCCCTTCCAAAATCATGAATTACTGAATGGTCAGCACAAACCCCGGCGCCCGGCCGTAAATCACGACGCGGCTGTTGGCGGGATCCTCGACCACATGCCAACCGGTCGTCAGCCCGTTGGTCTGCGAGAAGTGGCCGGTCATCGTCCCGGTATAGGTGATGATCGGATACGGCTCGGTGCTGTTCAACTTCGGCAGGCTGGAAATCGTCAAAGCCGCATTCGGCCCGAGATCGAGTCCGCCCTTCACGACCAACCGGTCGCTCGTATTGGTGGTGACATCAATATAGAGGGTTCCATTGTTCGTCAGGGTCAGGGTCGAACTGGCGGCGTTGGTCAGGGTCAGTGTCCCGACCGCGTTGGCGCCCCCGGGATAAAGGCCCGAGCCGGCCTGGGCAATCACCTGGCCCGCGACGGTCCCGTTCCCTCCCAGCCCATTCACCAGGTTGAACGTGACGGCTCTCACATCCGCCGTCGTCGTGCTCGAGGCCAGTGTGATGAGCGATGAATTGGTGATCGCGCACCCGGCGGCGACCTTCAGCGTGCCGTTGCTGACCGTGGTCGAACCCGAATAGGTACAGGCCCCGGAGAGCGTCAGCGTGTTGGAACCCTTCTTGACCAGTTTCCCCGCTTGACCGGCGACGTCATTCAGGACCGACGAAATGGAGATGCCATACCCCCCATCATCAATCACCGCGCCATTCGACGAAACCGACGCACTCGGCAGGTTCATAGGAATCAAAGCAGTGTTAATGTTTGAGAAAGTCCCGCCGTCGAACACGAAATTATTTTTTGCGCTAATGACGTTAGTGAGGATGCCTTGCCACCCGACGGCCAGCGTGCCGCCGCTCAGGTAAACCGATCCTGTGTATGTTGTATTGTTAAATTTTATCGCTGAAGTGTTATATACCCCGTTGCTGATCAGCAGTTCACTAGGACCGTTCATCCAGAGGCTGCCATTGAGACTTCTTGACTCCCCCCCCTTGACAACCACTCTGCCGTACCCACCACCACTGGATCCCAGCTGCATCCCTTTATCGGCATTGAGCAACCCACCGACCAGGGTGACCGTTCCCGTGCTCCCCGCACTATCCCCCACCACCAGAGCGCTCCCGACACTACCGAGAACGGTATAAATATTTCCATTGCTGACGACCAGATCCCCGACGTTGCCAGCGCCGACACGAAGCGAATTGGTCACGACCAGGTAACCGGTATTCGCGACCTCCATCCGCCCCGCTGCCGCTTTCCCGATTTGGACAAAGTCCCAGATCGACGTGCCACCGGTCAGGCTGTAATACCCGTAACTGGCCGACGCAAAATTCGCCAGGATATTGGTTGCACCCCGGAACAAACCTGCCGCCTGGTAGACATACCCGGTACCGCCCCAGGTCTCCCCCCCCGCGATGAACTTCCCGCCATCGATCAGGACACTGCCGCCATTGATGTTGAGCGTCCCTTGACCAGTACCAGGGGAATAGTACCCTGCATACAGGGTCTTCCCCAATGTGACGGCAAGGGTTCCGCCGTTAATGGTATAGATGCCCGAGCCTGCCTGTCCGATCGAGCAATACGAGTAAGTCCCCGTAGGCTCGTACACCATGGTGCCTCCATTCTGGAGGATGGATCCATAGGATCCATTACCATTAGCTGTGCAAAAAAACAGATTTGTATTGGATTGGGTCGTAATTCTTGCCGTGGGATTTCCTGAAAAGCTATAGACCTCAATGTATGCACGATCAGGAACTGCGACCGGCAACCAATTACCCGCCGTCTCCCACTCGTTCGTCGCCCCGACAGCCCCTATGAAAGTTGCCGCCAACCCATTCCCGGCCGCCAACGCCGCCACCCCGACCAGACACACCAGTTTCATCACTCGATTCGTTATCATTGTCTTATCCCCTCCCCTTGTTTTAACGAGTGAACCGCGCTCACCCTTAAACATTTTTAATACCTCTATAATACAATGCCCCATCCTCTTCCGTATCTCCATTTCAAGAAATATATTCACCATTTTGAGAACACCTACCCCAAAATCAGAAATCATTCGATAGTCAACATGAACCCCGGGGCCCGCCCGTAAAGCAGGATCCGGCGGTTGGCGGGATCCGCCACCACATGCCAGCCGGCGGCCAGGCCATTGGTCAGCGCAAAATGACCGGTCATCGTCCCCGTATACGAAACGATCGGGTAAAGCTCCGT
>CAIJXV010000007.1 GCA_903824675.1 uncultured bacterium | reverse complement strand
GAGAAGCTGGAAGTACAGCCAGCCCTACGGGCTGGCTTGCGGGGGAGCGAGCAGCCAGTGTACGCCTGGCTGTACTGGGGGAGGAGAAGCTGGAAGTACAGCCAGACCTACGGGCTGGCTTGCGGGTGGATCGAGCAGCCAGTCGGTACGCCTGGCTGTACTGGGGAAAGAGAATCTTGAGTACAGCCAGACCTACGGGCTGGCTTGCGGGGGAGCGAGCAGCCAGTGTACGCCTGGCTGTACTGGGGAAAGAGAATCTGGAAGTACAGCCAGACCTACGGGCTGGCTTGCGGGGGGGGGCGAAGCCCACTTTGCCTATTTTGGCGTTGCAGTCCCGCGAAAATAAAAGCGGCGGCCTTTCAGGATGGCCGCGCCGGAGGCGATCAATTGGAGGGCTTCGGGGTAGGCGAGGTGTTCCTCGACCTGGATCCGGGCATGGAGGGTTTCCGGTGTATCCTCGTCGAGGATGGGGACCGAGCGCTGGACGAGGATAGGGCCGGTATCGGTTCCGGCATCGACGACATGAACCGTACATCCGGCGATTTTGGCGCCATATTCAAGGGCCTGTTTCCAGGCCTCAACGCCGGGAAAGGCAGGCAGGAGGGCGGGGTGGATATTCAGGATCCGATTGGGAAAGGCGGCGAGGAGTCCGGGTTTGATGATGCGCATGAATCCGGCGAGGGCGATGACGTCAGCGCCCCAGGCTTTGAGCGTGGCGATATAGCGGCGTTCGGCTTCGCCTTCCAGTTTTGTCTTGAACGGGGCGGCGCTGATGAATTCGGCGGCAATGCCGTTTTGGCGGGCGCGGGTAAGGATATAGGCGTTTTCGACATCGGAAATGACGCCGACCAGTCGGGCATTCAGTCGGCCGGCGGCGATGGCGTCAATCAAGGATTGGCAATTGCTGCCTTTGCCGGATCCCAAGACGGCAATGGCCAAAGGTGATTTGTTCATGGCGGGATCATAAAAGGAAATGGGGAGGGAGACAAGCCGACAAAATGACACCCCCTGGCCAGAAAGGTTTCAAAAGGACCGTATGCGCACTGGGCGGCGTCCATGCCAACACCTAACCAGCCAGGGGGTCAATTCAAGCCATTTACATTCCCCAGCTACTGATAGCATACTGAAAATCGAAAAGGATGTTGTCAGCCGCCTGTTATTTTGCTGTCAAAAGAATGTTAATTCAAAAACCACAAGAAGGGGCACAGGCTATAGGTTTTTAGGCAGTAGGTGTGCAGGAACGATCCCCCATCGTACAGCCACACGTATCGGGTGGCTGATCTCCGCTGAAGCCAGTCCGTAGGTCTGGGTCTACTTTAGCTATCCCCAGCTTGCGGATCTGCGCACCTAATCGCAGATGCGCCTTGGGTCGCGTGATCCGATGATATTTGTTGACGTTCCACAGGGATGGCCGTTAACGTATGCGGCGAACAAAGGGCGGTTAGCTCAATTGGCAGAGCGCCAGCTTTACACGCTGGATGTCACAGGTTCGAGCCCTGTACCGCCCACCACTCCCCATCCACCTCCTTCTATCCCTTTCGGGCACACTTTTTACAATGAAAATGCTTGTTCCGGTTGGTTTTGTTGGGCGTGTGCCCGCGCCGCCTGAAAAGCGATTTCTTATCAGTTACCTGGCTCCGATTCAGGCCGTGATTTTACTTGCCAGCGGGCGCTTTGACAGGCATCCTATCGATCCCTTTTTAAATTCACAAGAAAGCGAGGATGCTATGCCCAAGCGCCAAGATATCCACAAGGTTATGATCATTGGTTCCGGTCCCATTGTCATCGGCCAGGCCTGCGAATTCGATTATTCCGGCACCCAGGCGTGCAAAGCCTTGCGGAAACTGGGTTACCAGATTGTTCTGGTCAATTCCAATCCCGCCACAATCATGACCGATCCCGGCACGGCGGATATCACCTATATCGAGCCCCTGAACATCCAGCGCATGACCGAAATCATCGCCGCTGAACGCCCGGATGCCCTATTACCGAATCTGGGTGGGCAGACGGGTTTAAACCTGTCCATGGATCTGGCGCGCAAAGGCATTCTGGAGCAATATGGCGTCAAAGTAATCGGGGTCAATATTGACGCCATCGAGCGGGGCGAGGACCGGATTGCTTTCAAGGAGACGATGAAGCGGCTCGGGATCGACATGCCGGAAAGCGCCCCGGCGTATACCGTTGATGAAGCCGAAAAAATTGCCGATAAAATGGGATATCCCGTGGTGGTGCGTCCCGCTTACACGATGGGCGGCACCGGGGGGGGGCTGGTCTATAATAGCGAGGAATTGCGCCTGATCGCCAGCCGCGGTATTTCAGCCAGCCTGGTGGGACAGATTTTAATTGAGGAATCCGTTCTGGGTTGGGAGGAATTGGAACTCGAAGTGGTGCGCGATTCCAAGAATCAAATGATCACGGTGTGTTTCATCGAAAATATCGACGCCATGGGGGTGCATACCGGCGATTCGTTCTGTGCCGCTCCGATGCTGACGATTGCGCCCGAACTTCAAGAAAAACTGCAGAAATGGTCTTATTCGATCGTCGAGGCCATCCAGGTCATTGGCGGGACGAATGTGCAGTTTGCGCATGATCCCAAAACGGGACGGGTGGTGGTCATCGAGATCAATCCCCGCACCTCGCGGTCTTCCGCGCTGGCGTCCAAGGCCACCGGATTTCCCATTGCCCTGGTCTCTTCGATGCTGGCCGCCGGGCTGACCCTTGATGAGATTCCTTACTGGCGGGATGGCACTCTGGATAAATACACGCCGTCCGGCGAATACGTGGTTATTAAATTTGCCCGTTGGGCCTTTGAAAAATTCAAAGGTTCAATCGACAAGTTGGGCACCCAGATGCGGGCGGTGGGCGAAGTGATGAGCATCGGACGGAATTACAAGGAAGCCGTGCAGAAAGCCATCAGGTCCCTGGAAAACGGGCGCTATGGTCTGGGTTTTGCCAAGGATTTCAACTCCAAGTCGCTGCCGGAACTGATGGAATTACTGGCTGAGCCCACAAGCGAACGGCAATACATCATGTATGAAGCTCTCCGCAAGGGGGCCACGATCGACGATCTCTTCAAACTGACGCATATCAAGGCTTGGTTTATCGGGCAGATGAAGGAACTGGTCGAATTGGAAAACACGCTATTGCGTCATAAAGGGCATCTGCTTCCGGATGCCCTGCTCATCCAGGCCAAGAAGGATGGTTTTGCCGATCGGTACCTTGCGAAACTTCTGGACCGGCCCGAAAAAGAAATCCGCGATCAGCGGATCCGCCTGGGCGTCGTGGAAAGCTGGGAGCCGGTCCCCGTCAGTGGAGTGGAGAATGCAGCCTACTATTATTCCACCTACAACGCGCCGGACCGCACCACTGCGAGCACGAAGAAGAAAATCATGATCCTGGGGGGCGGACCAAACCGGATCGGGCAGGGGATCGAATTCGATTATTGCTGCGTGCATGCAGCCCTGGCCCTGCGGGAAGAGGGTTATGAAACGATCATGGTCAACTGCAACCCCGAAACGGTTTCAACGGATTATGACACCTCCGACAAGCTCTATTTTGAGCCGCTGACGGTCGAGGATGTTCTGAGTATCTATCACAAGGAGAAACCCCAGGGCGTCGTGGTGCAGTTCGGCGGGCAAACCCCATTGAATATTGCGGCCGAGTTGGAGGCCAATGGCGTGCCGATTCTGGGCACCACGCCGGAGACCATTGCTCTGGCGGAAGATCGCGATCTATTCCGTAAAATGATGGAAAAGTTGAACATTCCCATGCCCGAATCCGGGATGGCCAGCACGCTGGAGGAGGCGCTGGTCATCGCCCGCCGGATCGGTTATCCGTTGATGGTCCGGCCCTCCTTCGTTCTCGGAGGACGGGGGATGGAAGTGGTTCATGACGAGGCGATGTTACGGGAATATGTTCGCAAGGCGGTCGATATTGCGCCTGAGCGGCCGATTCTGATCGACCGGTTTTTGCAAGAAGCGCTGGAATGTGAAGCGGACGCCTTGTCCGACGGCAAGGATGTGTTTGTACCGGCGATCATGGAGCATATCGAACTGGCCGGAATTCATTCCGGCGACTCGGCCTGTGTCATCCCGCCGGTCTCCATTCCGGAGAAGCACCGCCAGACCATTTATGCCTACACCGAGAAGATTGCGCGCGAGTTGAAAGTGGTGGGGCTGATGAACATGCAGTACGCCATTGAAAACGACAAGGTTTACGTGCTTGAGGCGAATCCGCGGGCCTCGCGAACCGTGCCTTTGGTATCCAAGGTCTGCAATATCTCAATGGCCCGGATTGCCACTCGCTTGATGCTCGGGCAATCCCTGAAGAGTTTGAAGCTTGAACGTCGTCCGATTCCGCATTTTGGCGTCAAGGAGTCGGTCTTCCCGTTCAATATGTATCCGGAAGTCGATCCGGTCTTGGGTCCGGAAATGCGGTCGACGGGCGAGGTTTTGGGAATGGCCGATTCGTTCGGTATGGCGTTTTACAAGGCTGAGGAAGCGGCCACCCCTCTGCTTCCGGTCGAGGGAGCGGTGTTGATCAGTGTGCTGGAGAAAAACGATCTGTTGTTGAATGTCGCCCGCGGGTTCCAAAAGATGGGTTTCCGCATCCTGTCGACCGACGGCACTTGCCGTTTTCTGACGGAGCACGGGGTCGCGGTTGAACGGATCAATAAATTAGCGGAAGGTCGGCCCCATATTGCGGATGCCATTCTGAGCAAGCAGATTCAGCTCGTGATCAATACGCCCTCCGGGAAAAAGAGTCAACAGGACGATTCTTATATCCGCAAGGCGGCGATCAAGCACAAGGTGCCTTATATTACCACCCTCGCGGCGGCTATTGCCTCGGTGAAGGGAATCGAATCCGCACGAAAGGGGCGGGCCGGTGTCAAATCCTTACAGCGTTATCACCAGGATATCAGCTGATGGGCGGGGTTGACAGGTTGGGCTGAACTCCTGGTGCTAGGGCCCCACCCACGTACACGCGCTTGGGCTTCACCCCGTACCCGTAGATCGCGCCCAATGATTAGCGTCGGAATCGTCCGTATCGACCGCCGTGAGGACGGGCCGGTTGGCATTGATGGCCCCCTGGATCTGCTCAAACGAGAGGGCCTCTTTCTCGGCCACTTGGATAGCGGCGGGTTCCAGAGCGGCGGCGGACCGCCGTCTCCAGCATTCATCCACGAAAGTCATCTCACGTGGGGCGAGCGAACTTTCGCAAGAAAGCGAGGGTTCGTTCCGCCGCGTTCGCGTGGACTTTCGGATGCGTCGGCAGGTTGATCACCTCCCGGCTGGCCGCCTCTGCTTCGGGACACATCCCTTGACGATAACCGAACCATTCCATTTGGGTTCCGGCCGGATGAAGGGGCACCTCAAACCACGATCCAATCTCCACCCGCGCTCGGGCAGCCAAATCCAGGAGTTCCTGTTTGTTCGCCACTCGCACCGGATATCGAAGCAACGGTAATCCTTGGGCCACGTCGGACGGAAGGGGGGTCAATCCGATTCGTGGTAATTCGGCCTGATAGAATGCCACCATGCGCGTGCGGTGACGGATATGGTCGTCGATCCGAGTCATCTCACGCAATCCTTGGCTAACCTGGCAGGGAGACAAGGTGGTGAGATATCGCGCCGGCATTTTGCCTTTCATTTCGCCCTGGGAAGAACTCCCGATGGCAAGGCCGTACTTATTGCATAACCGGTACAAAGAAGTAAGTAACATGGCCGAGCCTGGTCGGACCAGCGCCCGATACGTCACTATTTGCGCGTGGAGGACCGCGTTCTTTAGCCATCCCGGATCATGCCCTTCGGTGGCGATGATGTGTGCAGAGCGATCGGCCACTTCGGCATCGTGGACCAGCAACAGGCCACCCAGTCCAGTCGAGAACGGCTTATTCCATTGTCCGGACATGAACGCAAAACTCCCGAAGGTGCCACACAAGCGACCTTGGTAGCGAGAGCCAAAGGTATGACAACAGTCTTCGATGACCGGAATACTACGCGACGCGGCCCATTGGGACAAGGGGGCCATCTGACAGGGGATTCCGTAAGTGTGCTGCACGATCAACGCGGCAATATCTTTTCGGGTTTCTGTTTCGAGCTGCTGGGGATCGAGATTGTACGTGACCGGATCGATGTCGACATAAACCGGGTCCAGTCCGGCGAACTGAACGGCGGACGGCACGACCATGCAGGTGTAACCCGGCATGACTATTTTGGCGCCGCGGGGCAGTTGCAATGCCCGCAGTCCAACGTAGAGACCCACCCGTCCCTTGGCCAGAAGAAAGCAACGGCCGCCCCCCATAAAACCGGCGACTTCCTGGCTGAATTGTTCGGGTTTGCTACTCATGGTATGGGGAGTTCTACTTGCACTTTATGGCCTCGAGAAACTGGGCGGCCAGAACCCGGTAGTCGTGATGAAGTATTACGTAACTCCGACCCCGCTGGCCCATGGCTTCCCGTTCCGAGGGTGTCGTTCGCATCAATTGTTGGATGGCGGCACTAATCGCGGCCGGACTTTCCGGTGGACAAGAAATGCCGGAATGGCTCTCGGCCACCGGATCATTGCCGGCCTCCACCGCATGAATCGGCAGGAGTTTTGATGTCAACGGCCCAGTGCTCCACCTCTGGGTTCAGGCAGACGGCCAATCCGGCCGGTTCCCCGTGGTGACGCACCAAAACCAAACGACCGGTCCAGCCGAGGTTCATCAGATTGCGCACCACCGTATGGGCATTGATGTGGTTGCCACAAATGATGGCGGTGTGGGTGTGCTTATTCATTCGACGGTTCTCAATGCGCTCTAGTGAAGTTTTAGTTCAGGCGCTTTAGCGGTAAATTTGCCCGGATCCAACGTTCCAAGCCCGATCACGTGGCGTGTTTTGCCTGTCCGGGTAAGCGGCAGAGTGTCGAAACACCTTTCCTCGATGCGTACGGCAGCACCCAGGTGTTCTCGAATCACGGCGACGATTTCGTTTACTTCCGTTTGCGCGTCAGGACGAGCTGACACGTAGCGCAATTCGACAACAGTCTCGGATTGTTGCACGACCTGATACGCCCGAATCCGTTCTAGGTTGCGGAAACGCCCAGCAAAAAAAACACCGGAGAGCGCAACCCCATTGGGTCCCCGGATCGCATCTTGGCTTCGGCCCTCCAATTCCTTCAGCACGAGAAGATGTCGCCCGCATTGGCAGGGCGCACGAGAGAGCACACCTCGATCTCCTAATTCATACCGGATGAATGGCATAGCCATATTCCGAAAGTCAGTTACCAGGATGCGTCCTGAGACATCCCACAGCGGTTGGTCTGCGTCGTCGACCACCTCCAGCACAACCTGCTCGTCGGTTATATGTCGGCACCCATATTCGCACTCAAAGGCGAGCGCCGACACCTCGTTCGATCCATAGTAATCGAACACTCGCCCGGCGAACTTTCGCTCCAATATCTCACGCTGATGCGCATACAACATCTCGCCGGTGGTGAAAATGACCGGAATGTGCAATTCCCGCTCCTCCATGAGATTTGCGAGGCAAAGCAGCGAGGTGGGGTACCCCGTCAAGTAACGTGGGGGGCTGGCGGATAGGGCTGGAATCACCGTACGCAGCAGATGTTCGCGTGAAAGACATGATTTAAAGGGGTGGATGTTGACTAAGCCTGCTCGTAATCGGCCTGCTATGGAAATCTCTCCATGCGCCTTGATCGCCACGCCGCGATCTCCCAATCTTACTCCAGCCCATTCCTTGCCACGCAGAACTGCCGCAGTGGCCGCAATCAGACCCGCCGTACCATTAGCGACGGTCAACGGTTCTCCGGTACTGCCGCCGGTGCGTGACAGGTGCAGACGTCCGCCACGCAGGTCACTGCTTTGAAGAGCAACGCTGTTTGCGCGGACGTCCTCTTTTCTGAGGATCGGCAGACGCGCCAGTCGCTCCCGGCAGGTGCCGATTCCCGGGGCCACGGCGCGCTCCAGGGCTTGCCGGTAGTAAGGAACGGTCCGCCGCGAGTGGTCCAGTAAACGGTCCAATCTGAATGCCTGAAGCGAATCCAACTCCGCCCGAGACAGCCACTGGCTTCTGGACAGCGCATCCAGTAGGCGCAATGCCGCCCGATGTTGGAGGGGGTTGCACAGAACGAACATCACGGTTGACAACCACCGATGCATATCAAGTCCTTCTCTGTTTCGATCGTATTGCTATGCCATGATTCCGATAGACGGGGGCCGATGGGAACCCGGCGAGTCGCCGCAGATTCCAGTAGTTTTCCCTACGGCAAGGGATGGCACTCGGGGCGGGAGGCAATCTCGCATCCATCCAGACGATCAGGCCCACCCACAACCAGAATAGCCGTTGATAGAAGATGACCTTGACGGGTACCCAGATGATTAATACGCACAAAATGCCTGCCAATGCCACTGCAAGTTCCTGAAGGAGGGCATCTCCGGTCATGCGCGCGCGAAGCAAAAGACCTGCTTGGCGCCATACCATCGCCGCACAGAATACGACAAAAAGGACTGTTCCAACGATGCCCGTCTCGCCCAGAAGGGCGCTGCTTGTGTCGTGGGCATTCACGCCCAGCAGGTATTGGCGCGTATTGGTCAACCCCACCCCGATTAAGGGACTGATGCGCATGATCGAGGGTCCTTGGGTCAAGATCTCCCGGCGTGTCTCCAAAGAGGTGTCGGACGCCATGTCTACGACTGGTCGGCTGATTCGCTCCCACACATATGACGACGACTTTACTACAGCGAAACAAAGCATTAATAGGGCCACGGCAATCATGGCATTTTCCGACGACGAGGGCTTACCTATCCGACGATGCAGTAGGTAGGTCACCGCAATGTAAAGAAGAAGGGGATAGATATTACTGCGCGAAACCGTCAGGACGATCACGAAGGAACTCAGTCCCACTAATCCCATACACAACGCCCGAACTAGGCGGTGTTGCGTGGCAAAGAAGAGACAGAAGGCAAACGGCAGGCCCGAAAGCAGGTTGATGGCCAGGGCATTGGGATTGGATGTGAGTCCTGAAAACCGAATGCCCTCACGACCTTCGACGACATTCCCGATCATCTCAGCGCCTTGCTGGTGAGCTCCATATTGTCGCAGCGCCATCGCTGCCCCTACGACCGAGCTCACGGCGATAGGGTAGGGCAAGGGGGTGTCGGAAAACAGCGAGTCGTTTGTGATTTGTGCGTCATCGTTTGAACTACACCCTGGGTGGGTGCCGGGGTGATGAAATGATGCAGGATCCGGATCAGATCCTTTCAAAAAGGTAGGGCGTGGCAAGTGTTCCGGCCTGCGATTATTGAACCCGACAGGTTGTTCCTGGCAAACCACGTCCCAAACTGCAACACTGTCGTTGCCAACCGCATCGCTCTGACTGCCGGGGCATGAACCTGTATGTGGTACTCGCCATTGGCGGTCAAAACCGCATTTGTAAGGGTGACGACCTGATTGCTCGATGTGCTCACGGCAGAGGCGACAATTGGGGGGGGGTATGAGTTGCAGACGGAAATAGTTGGTAGTTTCTTGGGTGGATTGTAAAGTTAAATGCCGCACAAAATGCGGCCAGAAACGGTGCAATCTCATGAGATCCCTCGACTTCGCCTGCCCTGAGGAGGTCGAAAGGCTCGGGATGACAAAGGGTAGGGCGAGTTCTCTGAGCGAGCCGGAGCTGAATATAAGAGGGCTCACAGCAAGCAGTTATAAAACGGCATTTCACCTTGCAATTCTCCGTTGGTAGTTTCTTGACGGGGTTACCTGTTATGGGCCAATATATGGAGGTAGGTCGGGTTCTTGGATCGGTAGGATGGTTAATTCAAAATGGGCCATATCCGAGTCAGGAGAAGGGGGCCGTGGGCACTGAACAGTAATCAGCGATCGGGAAGGACAATAAAGTCATGAAGAATTCAACCAAGGCCGCATCCCGAAAAAAGGCGCCATCTGCACCCCTAAACGCCCACACGCCCACACTCCCAAATGCCTCTCCCGCCGCGGCCTTCCCCATCGTCGGCATCGGCGCTTCCGCCGGGGGACTCGAGGCCTTGGTACTGTTTCTGGAAAACGTGCCGGAAAAAAGCGGCTTGGCCTTTGTCATCGTTCAGCACCTGGACCCGACCCACAAGGGCCTTATGGCGGAGTTGCTCCAGCGCGCCACCGCCATGAAGGTCATGGAGGTCAAGGACTGCACGCGGGTTCATGAGTGGCAAAGGCAGCAGACATCAGAGGTCTGAGGTTGCCCCGTTTTGACGGACACGGGGGGAGAAGTGTATAAATGGGATTGGGAGGAACGCCAATGCCTGAATTACACCAGCGATCATATGATGAGGAATTCAAGAGGAATGCCGTGGAGTTGTGGGCCTGTTCCGGGAAGCCGTTAAAAGCGGTTTCCCGGGAGTTGGGGGTGAGCGATGTCACGTTGAGGAGTTGGCGGGATCGGATTCTGGGAAAAAAGGG
>CAIJXV010000006.1 GCA_903824675.1 uncultured bacterium | reverse complement strand
TTGCTCTTGGTTCCATCTTTTTTTTGCCGAGTTGAATTCGGAGTTTCTCGCGTAATATTTTCATCCCACAGGTCCCCATGCATCGGAGTCGCGAAATTTTCCCCCAGCCGGGTGGGTCAGGAGGTACCTGCACTTGCCCTCGTCGGGTCGGAAAACCGTTTGACGGGGGCACCTTAAAACCATATAGTTGCAAATAGCAATAATTGACAGGTCGAACGATATGTCTTATTCCCACACCACCGCAAGCGAGATCCTGAAGGTGGTCCCGCGAGTGATGCGCACGGTTCGGACCGACATGCGCAACTTTCGTGACCAAAGCCTTTCAGTGCCCCAGTTCCGAACGCTGGGGTTCGTCCATCGCAACTCGGGCACCTCCCTCTCCCAAGCCGCAGACCATATCGGTCTGACGTTACCCGCCATGTCCAGACTGGTCGAGGGTCTCGTGAAACGCCAACTTCTGGTCCGTCAGCGTCATCCGGACGACCGGCGGCGCATCACTCTGGACCTGACCGCTGACGGCCATTCCATCTGGGTTTCGGCGCGGGAATTCACCCAGGTTTCACTCTCTAAAAAACTGTCGGCATTAAGCTCCAAGGATCATGCCACGATATCCCATGCCATGACGATTCTGGGCCGGATATTCGCCCGGGAATCACACGGAGGTCATAAAGAATGAAAAAAATAATGATTGGAATGGTCGTCATTCTCCTCGCCAGCCTGCTGGGCTTGCGCATCATCCAGAAATTCCGTGGGTCCGGGGCCGGTGCAAAATCCGGCCCGTTGAAGAGCACCACATTGGCCGTCGCCATTCAACCGGTGTGCATGGAAACCATTCGAGACCATCGTGAGTTCACCGGCTCAATCTCCCCCCAATCGCAATTCATCATCGCGCCCAAGGTCGCCGGAAGATTGGAAAAACTAAGGGTGAACATCGGGCAGGAAGTGAAGAACGGCGATCTGATCGTTCAAATCGATAGCCTGGAATATACGCAACAGGTGGAACAGGCGCGAGCAGAGCTGGACGTGGCGCGAGCGAATGTCGCCGATTCACAAAGCGCATTGGACATCGCCCAACGGGAAGGAGAACGGGCGCAAGAGCTTCGGAAACAAAAAGTGGCATCGGAATCCGAACTGGATCAGGCGGAAGCCCGCTACCGGGCAGCACTCGCCAAGCACGCCGTGACGCTGGCTCAAGTCAAACAGAGAGAAGCGGCTTTAAAGGCGGATGAGGTCCGCCTATCCTACACGCAGATCACCGCAACCTGGGAGGGCGACAGCAACAGCACCCGCGTCGTTGGCGAACGATTCGTCGACGAAGGCGCCATGCTCCGGGCCAATGAACCGATTGTGACGATCCTCGATGTCAGGACCGTCATCGCGACCATTTACATCATCGAGCGGGATTATCCGAACATTCAGGTCGGACAACAGGCCGTTATCACCACGGATGCCTTTCCCGGCCAGACCTTTCATGGAGCCATTGTCCGGAAGGCGCCGCTCCTCAAAGAATCGTCCCGCCAGGCTCGCGTTGAAATCGAAGTCGACAACACAGACCGCCGGCTCGCACCGGGAATGTTTGTCAGGGCGGAAATCGAATTTGCCCTCCATGAAAATGCAACGGTAGTTCCAGCAGCAGCACTGGTAAGACGGAATGGGTATACCGGCGTGTTCCTGGCAGACCTGACGGCAATGAAGGCTCGTTTCGTTTCACTCACAACCGGTATTGTCAATGGCGAGCGGGCCGAGATTCTAACTCCTCCCCTGACGGGACAGGTCATCACTCTGGGACAACATTTGCTCGAAGATGGAGCCCTGATTGTCCTGCCCCCTGCGCCGGAAGCCCCGGGCACTCAACCGGATCAAGGAACCCGCCGATGAACCTGGCCCGCGCTTCAGTTCACCGCCCCATTTTCACCGTCATGGTGACGTTCATCGTCATTATTCTGGGAGCCGTGTCGCTCTACCGCATCCCGGTCGACCTGATGCCGGACGTCACGTTCCCCACCCTGACCGTTTCCACGCTGTATGAAAATGCCAGTCCGTCCGAAATTGAGGAACTGATCACACGTCCCGTGGAGGAAGCGATGAGCGCGGTTCCCGGCGTGGAGGAAGTCTCATCGGTTTCTTCCGAGGGAAACAGTAACGTCCGGGTCACCTTCGCCTGGGGTACGGACCTTGACGCTGCCGCCAATGATGTACGGGACCGGCTTGATCGTGTCATCCCCCGGCTTCCGGATGAAGCGGAACGCCCCACCCTGCGCAAGTTCGACCTCGCGAGTTTCCCGATCATGATGTTGGGTGCCTCCAGTCGTTTGGACCCGCTCCAAATGCGAAAGATCATTGATGATCAGGTCAAGTACCGGATTGAACGGGTACCCGGCGTGGCGGCATTGGACGTCATGGGCGGACAAGAGCGCGAAATTCACGTCCTGCTCGCCCCCGATAAGATCAAGGCGTTGGGAATCCCGCTCGACGAACTGATCAACCGGATCAAGACCGCCAATGTCACACTCCCGGCTGGGAGTCTGGAAAGCGGGAACTATCAGATCGTCGTCCGCACGCCCGGCCAGTACACGAGCCTCGACCAACTCCGCGAAACCGCCGTCGCCGTCCGGGAAGGAGTTCCGGTCCTCCTGAAAGATGTGGCCGACATCGAGGACTCGTGGGTCAAAATCACTCGCATTGTTCGGGTCAATGGCCTTCCGGGTGTCCGCTTATCCGTCAATAAACAATCCGGAAAAAACACCGTCGAGGTCGCCGCCGCGGTCCGCGGCGAAATCGATCGTATCAATCTGGATATTCCACAAATCCATCTCACCCCGATCATGGACACCTCCGACTACATTCAGCGATCCATCACCAATGTCGGGAGTTCCGCCCTGTACGGGGGGGGTTTCGCAATTCTGATTCTGTTGCTGTTTCTCCGGAATGTTCGGAGTACGGCGATTATCGCAACCGCCATCCCCATCTCCATTATCGCAACGTTTATCGTGATCTATTTTGGCGGATTCACCCTGAATATCATGACCCTCGGAGGACTGGCACTGGGCGTGGGGATGCTGGTGGATAATTCGATCGTGGTGCTCGAAAATATCTATCGCCTGCGCGAATCGGACCGCACGCTGGACGGCGTGAATGGGGCGGTGAAGGGAACCGGAGAGGTCACGGCAGCCATTATCGCCAGCACCCTCACGACCCTGGTTGTATTCCTTCCCCTGATTTTTGTTCGCGGCATCGCCGGCATTATGTTCAAGCAACTGGCCTATGTTATCAGCTTTGCGCTTCTCTGCTCCCTCGCCGTCTCGCTGACATTGGTGCCCATGCTGGCCTCCCGTTTCCTAACCCCCACCCGTCTGGAGGCAGGCGAGAACGAAACCTTCCTTCACAAAATCTTCCGGGTCACGGGCCGTTTTCTGGATGGAATCGAAAATCGTTACAAACGAATGCTTCATTTCTCACTGGATCACCGCACCGGCGTGGTGATCGGGGCGGTATTGGTTCTCGCCGGAAGCCTGGCCCTGATCCCGTTCATCGGAACAGAACTGATGCCCGCCGGAGACGAGGGACAGGTCCGGGTGAATGTGGAAATGGAAGTGGGCACGAAGTTGGATCTCCTGGGCGAGACCTTCCGCCCCATTGAGGCGATCGTCGCCAGTGAAGTTCCGGAGGCGAAAAATACCATTGCCAGTATGGGCGGATCCGGCTGGCATTCAGCCGGAAGTCACCGGGGCGACATGTCTATCAATCTCAAGCCCTTGAGCGAACGGAAACGGTCGAGCGAACAAATTGCCGCCGACCTTCGCAAAAAACTGGGCGGAATTCCCGGCGCGACCATCCGGACCCGCGCCGGACAGGGTTTGTTCATTCTCAGAATGGCGAGTGGGAGCGCCGATCAGCTCCAAGTCGAAGTTCGAGGATATGACCTGGAAACCGCGGACGCCCTGTCGCGACGAGTCAAGGATCTGATCGAGAGCGTTCCCGGCGTGACCGATGCTCGCATCAGTCGTGACTCGGGCCAACCCGAGCGACTGGTCGTCGTCGATCGGGCCAAGGCCGAAGCGATGAAAGTGAACGTTGCCCAAGTGGCGGATATGCTCCAGACAGTCCTGGGCGGAACGCGCGCCAGCTATTACCGGGAAAGCGGGGACGAGTATGCGATTCTGGTGAAACTGAAGGACGCCGAACAACGATCCCTGTCGGACATCCTGGACCTGACCTTGACCAACGCAGACGGAGAACCGGTGGTGCTGAAAAATATTGTAAAAGTGAACCCGCGGATTGGACCGGTAACCATTGAACGGAAAGATCAGGAACGCATCGTGCTCGTCGAAGCCAATATTTTGGGACGGGATATGGGCTCGATTGTTGCGGAAGTGCAAGAGAAACTACGATCCGTGCCCATCCCCCGTGATTTTTCAGTCGGCGTTGCTGGCGACTATGAAGAACAACAAAAAGCATTCCGGGAACTGGCGCTCGGTCTCGTTCTGGCCCTGATTCTGGTTTATATGGTCATGGCCTGCCAGTACGAATCGCTGAAAGATCCCCTCGTTGTCATGTTCTCGGTGCCGCTGGCCGTGATCGGGGTGGTACTGATGCTTCTGATTACCCACACCACCTTTAATGTTCAATCTTATATTGGATGCATCATGCTGGGGGGAATCGTGGTCAATAATGCCATCCTGCTCGTGGACCATACTAACCTGCTGCGCCAGCGCGACGGAATGACCACACACGATGCCATCACCGAGGCGGGTCGCCGACGGCTCAGACCCATCCTGATGACGGCCTTGACCACGCTTCTCGGCCTCCTCCCTCTGGCCCTTGGGCTGGGCGAAGGCGGCGAAGCGCAAGCCCCTCTGGCCAGGGCCGTAATCGGCGGATTGGCCAGTTCTACTCTACTGACCTTGATATTCGTCCCCGTCGTTTATTCTCTTTTCGAAGAAGGCTGGAAAACCCATGTCACACAAAACCACTGATACGTCCCGGCTCCAGCGGATGGGGTTGGCCAAGCAAACGGCAATTCTGTTGACCTGTACTGCGGGATTAACCACCCTCATTTGGGCTCGGGATCCGATCAATCTACCGGCTCCAGCAGACCCGGTCCACATGTCCGCAACATCCCTTGAAATCAGCCTGGGCCAGTCCGTCCTGATGGCGTTGACCAACAACCGCTCCCTTCGTGTCCAGTGCATGACTCCGGAAGTCCAGCGCACTTTCGAGGCCGAACAGCGCGCCGTGTTCGACCCCATTCTTGCCGGCAATGCCGCCTTCGAACGCAACTATTCAGCGACAAATCAGTTGAGTAGAGATGCTGAGGACACCGTCAGTGGGTCGATCGCCGCCAGTCAACTGTTCCCGACCGGCACCCGATTGGACCTCCTCCTGAATTCGACGCGCGATTCCAATGACCGAAGGCCCTCTGTGTATGCCAGCGAGGCGGAATTGGCCATTACCCAAGCGCTATTACAGGGCCGTCCGCGAGCCGTAAACCTCGTCCGTCTGCAACAGGCCCGGATCGAGACGACGATTTCCGAATATGAATTGCGGGGATACACCGAAAAACTGGTAGCTGACACCGAAAGGGCCTATTGGGAATGTGCCCTTGCCCGCCGACGGGTAGCGATTGTTGAGAAATCGATGACCCTTGCGGAACAGCAACTGCATGAAGTCGAACAGCGAATCAAAGTCGGCAACCTTCCCGAGACCGAACTGGCGGCCGCTCAGGCCGAAGTTGCCTCCCGCAAAGAAGCCCTGATCAATACGCGGAGTAACCTGGCCAAAGCGGACCTGCAACTCCTCCTTTTTATTGCCCCTCACATGCTGGCCGGGCCGCGGGCGAAACTGCTTCTCCTGACAGAACCGGCGGTGCCGGATGTCGATTGGGGACCGGTCGCCGCACATGTCGCCATCGCACTTCAGATGCGTCCCGATGTAAACCAGGCCTTTCTCAAGATTCAAAGCGGCGACCTGGAATTGGTTAAAACCCGGAATGGGCTTCTTCCCAAGCTGGATGTTTTCATTACTCTCGGAGATACCGGATATGCCCGGTCATTCGGAAACTCGGTTTCGGAAATCGACGGCCAGGACTTGAATACCTCCACTGGCGTGGCCTTTGAATTCCCCATCCACAACCGAGCCGCTAAGGCCTCGCACCAACGGGCACAGTTCACACGGGAACAGATGGCGGAGGCGTTTCGGAATTTGGATGATCTGGTCCGCGTCGATGTCGAAACCGGTCTCATCGAAGTGCATCGAACCCGAGAACAGGTGACAGCCACGGCCATCACTCGTTTCCTCCAGGAAGAGAAAATGAGGGCCGAAACCGTCAAGTTCAACGTCGGCCGGTCGACCGCGCTACTGGTCGCTCAGGCGCAACGAGACCTCCTGCTCAGCCAGGTGGCGGAAGTGGATACGGTGGTCCATCATTTACAGGCCGTAGTGGATCTGTTCCGAATTGAAGGCTCGCTTCTCGAACGACGGGGCGTAACCGCCCCCGGCCGCCAACCGAATCGTTAATTCGCCGATGAACGCAAAGACCCTCGGAACCCGACTTCCTATCTTGTTTTAAACGTTTCAATGGCCTATTATTCGGGCGTTATGAACAGATATAATCTGGTTAGTTTTGCCGGACTTTTCGTCCTCATGGCAATCGCCTGGGCCTTTTCGTCCAACCGCCGGAAGGTCAATTGGCGCGTTGTCATCTGGGGAACCCTGTTGCAATTATTGCTGGCGGTCATCATTTTTTGGGCGCCGGGCGTGGACCGATGGTTCAACCTGTTGAACGATGGATTCCTCAAACTGCTCTCCGCTGCACAGGCAGGACAAAAGTTTGTCTTCGGCTCACTGGGGGACGGAACCGGCGATGCGCAAAAATTGGGTTTTATCCTGGCCTTCCAGGCTTTTCCCACGATTATTTTTTTCTCCGCGCTGATGGGCCTTCTGTACTTTTGGCGGGTCATGCCGATGTTGATCCGGGCGTTCGCTGCCGTATTTTCCCGGTTCATGCGCGTCAGCGGTGCAGAGAGCCTGTGCACGGCCACGAATATTTTCATGGGCATCGAGTCGTTCACCTGCGTTCGACCCTATCTGGCCACAATGACCCGCTCGGAATTCTGCACCATCCTCACCGCCGGCATGGCCACCGTGGCATCCAGCACGATGGGCTTGTATGTGCTCTTCCTCAAAGATGTGTTTCCCGGCATCGCCGGACACCTGATGATGGCGTCCGTGCTATCGGCACCTGCCGCCCTGATCATGTCAAAATTACTGCTACCGGAAAACGATCGTCCGGACACGCTGGGAATCAACCCTAAAATCCCCCCCCCGGGGGATGCCGGCAGCTTGGATGCGATTATCAACGGCGCCATGGCCGGATTGCAAATGGTGCTGGGTGTCACGGCATTGTTGATCGCCTTTCTGGGACTGCTGGCCCTGGCGAATATGCTCGTGGGCGCTGGGGGAAGACTCTTTGGCGCCGAACTTTCACTGGGCGGACTCCTGGGCTATCTGTTCTACCCTCTGGCGCTGGTCACCGGCATCCCTCCGGCGGATGCCACGTTTGCCGGAAACCTGTTGGGATTGCGCCTGGTCGCCACGGAGGTCCCTGCCTACCAACAATTGGCCGCCGCCATCGCAAACCACTCCTTTTCAAATCCCCGTTCGCCATTAATCATCGCCTATTGTCTCTGCGGCTTTGCCCATGTCGCTTCTCTGGCGATTTTCACCGGGGGCGCGGTCGCTCTGGTGCCGGAACGGCGGGCGGACATTGTGTCTGTGGGTCTTCGAGCACTCGTGGCCGCCACGCTGGCTTGCCTGATGACCGGCACCGTGGCCGGGGTGTTTTTTCACGGGTAACCCCCCTATGGATTGGCGATCGCCACACACCAAGTGAAGGATCCGGCATGCCGCCAAAATTTTTCTGGGAAACCAAAAAACTCGACGAATTAACCGCCCGCGAATGGGAGAGACTGTGTGATGGGTGCGCCTTGTGTTGTTTGCAAAAGGAGCGGGACTCAAAAACCGGAAAAATTCGCTATTTGCCCCTGGCTTGTCGTTTATTGAATTTAAAAACCTGCCGGTGTAAAAACTATACGAATCGCCATCAAGTGGTGCCGAATTGCGCAAACCTGACCCCCGTCACCCTTCGACGATATCGAAACTGGCTGCCCAGTTCCTGCGCGTATCGTCTTCTCTTTGAAGGGAAATCGCTGCCGTCCTGGCATCCTCTTATCTCAGGACGAAAAACGTCAACCCGGCAAGCCGGCATGTCCGCCCATCATCGGGCCTAATCTTGAATTCCACGCCCGCTTGTGACATAGTCTTCCCATGTCCATCCCATCCATGCCGCCCTTGGAAACCGCGCTCGCCGGTAAGTTGCCTGATATTTCGGCCATGGGCCGCATGATCTTCGACCCCATCTGGCAACAATCCATGCACCGGTCCGGCCACTATGAACTCATCCATGTCATCCGGGGACGGCTGACCGTCATCCTGCCGCGTCGCCAAATTCCCGTAGGCCCGGGCGAGACCGTCCTCATCCCCATCAACACCCGCCATCGGGATGACTTTGATCTCGCCGGGGGACTGGAGGTCTTCATGGTTAGTTTCACCTGGTCGGGAGGCCCTGTTTTTTTCAAAGCTCTCGGGACGCAACCGATCCCCAATCTCGCGCCCGCAACCGTTGCTGAAATCAGTCGCATCGTCCATCGGCTCCAAACGGATTTTATCGCCGGGGGAGTCGGCGAGAAATTAGTGGCTCGCGCGCATCTCTTAACCCTCCTCCTGCTTCTGCTTCGCGAATCCCGCCGGCAGCGAACAGGGGAAAACCGCGCCGCGCTCCGTGCCTTTGGCGACCGCCGCCGAAAGGCCCTCATGATGCAGGCACGGCATTACCTCGAATCCCATTATGCCGAACCGTTGACCCTCGAAAATATCGCCCATGCCTTGAACGTCAGCGCCTATTATCTCTCCCATGTCTTCAGTGAAGAAAACGATTTCACCTTGTTCGCCTATCTGACCACCCTCCGCATGGAAAAAGCCCGGGCCCTCCTCCGTGACGGACGACAGGGCGTAGCCGAAATCGCCCGTTCCGTCGGTTATGACAACAGCAACTATTTCTCCAAGGTCTTTCGGCGCCATTTCGGGTTCGCCCCGCGGGCCGCCTGCGATTTCCGGGTTTCTCCCACCCGTAAATAACGACGCAACAAATCACCCGCAATCGCAACCCTTTTTATTTGTCTTGCGCACGCGTTTGCGAAACAATATCTCCCGTTCGTCACGGACCGGTAATGACGCCGGACCGATAGATCCGTTAAACCTTGCCAACCGGGAGTTTAGTATGCAGCAGCTCGCCATCAGCGGCGGACCTCAGGCCGTCACCGCCGGATCCATCAAGAACTGGCCCCCCATCGACGACACCGATCGCAAAAGCGTCCTCGCCGTTCTGGAACAAAAATCCCTCGCCTACGGACCCAATAACGAGGCCTTTCAATCGGAATTCGCCGCTTGGAACGGCAATCAACATGCCATTTTCACCAATAGCGGAACAGCGGCCCTGCACATGGCGGTCGTCGCCTGCGGCATCGGCGCCGGCGATCATGTTTTGGTGACCGCCTATTCCTGGTCGTCCAGCGCCACGTGCATCATTCACCACAACGCCATCCCCGTTTTTGTCGACATTGATTTCGACACCATCAACATCGATGTCGATAAGATCGAAAAAGCCATCACCCCCAAGACCAAGGCCATCATCGTGGTCCACCTCCATGGCCTCGCCGTGAATATGGAAAAGGTCATGGCCATTGCCCGCAAACACAACTTAAAGGTCATCGAAGATGCCTGCCAGGCGCATGGCGCCCTGTTTAAAGGATCCAAGGTCGGCACCTTCGGCGACTGCGCTGCTTTCAGTTTCAATCAGAACAAATGCCTCTGCACCGGCGAGGGCGGCATGTTCGTCAGCAACACGGAAGAAACGCGCCAGTTGGCGGCCCAATTATGGAGTTTTGGCGAAACCCGAACCCCGGCCGAATCCCGTGATTATCACGCCTATGCCCTCGGCTGGATGTACCGCTCCAATGAATTAACCGCCGCCCTCGGTCGATCCCAACTGGCCAAAATGGATTCCTATTTCAAAATCCAACGCGAAAACGGAGCCCATCTCAATAAACTCATCCGGGGCATCAAGGGGCTCATCCTCCCCACCGAACCCGCCGGGCACACCCATAACTGGTACAATTATACCAGCCGCATTGATATGCACGCCATCGGCTGGACCGGCGAACCCCAGAAAATGCGCGAGGCCATCATGAAGGCGCTTCAGGCCGAAGGGGTCCCCGTCGGCGTCTGGCAAAACTTCATCCTGCCCGCCATGACGGTCTTCCGTGCCAAAAACGCCTACGGCGGCGGATGCCCCTGGTCCTGCCATTTGGCCAAAGGCGTCGAGGTCAATTATAATCCGGCCGAATTCCCGGTTGCCCAGCGCCATACCGACACCCATTTCGGCATGACCGTTCCCCTGCGCGCCCCCAACCGCACCGATGTGGTGGATCAGGTCGCCGACGCCTTCCACAAGGTCTTCGGGCAGATTGACAAGATCAAGGTGGACTGATAACTTTTATCTTCGTTTTTCAACCCTCACTCGAAAGAACTATCTCATGAGCACGAAACAGTTTCCGATCGGCATCCAACTCTACACCGTCCGGGATGCCTGCCAGGCCGACTTCAAAGGAACCCTGAAAGCGATCGCGGCAATGGGCTACGATGCGGTTGAATTCGCCTTTGTTTATGGCGGCATGCAACCTCAGGAACTCGCTGAATTCCTGAAGTCCTTGAAACTCAAAACCGCCGGCATGCACGTGACGCTGGACGATATTGGCAATGCAGACAGCGAGAGCTATCGTTACGCTGCGGCCCTGAATACCCCCTGTATCACCACCAGCCTCGCGGGAGAAGTGGCAAAGGATTGGGTTGCCACGGTGAAGAAAGTGGACCAAGCCGGCCAGGTGGCCCGCGCCAAGGGCATCGTCTTCACCTATCACAATCATGCTCCGGAACTGGCCCTGATTCCGGTCGCCAAGGGCAAAACCGCCTTGGATTATATGCGCGAGAACACTGACCCCAAAGCCGTCCAGTTCGAGTTGGACACCTATTGGATCAAAAAAGGCGGACAAGATCCCGTGGCCACGATTCTGAACTTCAAGGGGCGCGCCAAGCAAATCCATTTGAAAGATATGGATCCGACCGACAGTAGTTTCGCCGAAGTCGGCACCGGCCTGATGGATCTCCCCGGCATTTTCAAAGCCGCCAAAGCCGCAGGGTCCGAGTGGGTCATCGTAGAACAGGACACCTGCAAGCGCCCCGCCCTCGAAAGCGCCAAAATCAGTATCGACAACCTGAAAAAGGCCGGTTTGGCCTGATTATTGTCGAAGCGGTTTCGCCGAAGGCCAGTGCGGATTGATTCGCCTGCGGAAGATTCGTACTGGCCTTGGTTTTTAGCGGCGTCGCCCGAAAAACCGTCCCGGCACGGCCCGAAACGTAACAGCCAACCGACTGGCTCATTCTATCCGATACGCCCGTCAAATCGAACCGGCCCGGTTTTCCACATCCTTGTCATTGATCAGACTGCGGCCATCTAATTCTTTGAGGAAATGTAGTCGGCAGAGAGGATAGCCGCCTTCAGCAGGCGCACTCCGAGCGTGCGAAACTCATCCTCCCCCGTGACTGCCCAAAGGCGATATAAGCCGGCAAAGCTGGACCAATCACCGTAACCGGTGATCAACTTGTGCGGTCTATTCTGCCAGTTTTGCGGGTACGGATACTTGAACGAGCTGTACTTTTTCTCCCATTTAAAAAAAGAAGTTTTGGATGATGTATTTTGCAGCCTTAACGTATTTCTTGTCACCGGTCAGTCGATAGGCCGCGGCCAGATTGGTGAGCGGCATGCCGGCCTCGCGGCCGTCACAACAGGTCGCAGGAGTCTTGTTGTAGGCCCACCAGCGGCACCAGGATATCCATCAGCAACCACTCGATACTGCCATCGGGCCGACGTTGGAGAACCTTGCCTTCACTCGGCAGAACACGACCGCGGGAATCCCGGATGGAAACACCCCCGGGGGTTTTGACCACGCCGGACGGCAAGGGCACGCCGCGAGTGAGGAGTTAATTCTTTAAAACGGCCATCATCTCGTTCTTGATATGAATTTCCCCTCGGTCCATGGTGTATGGCTGATCCTTATCCCGGTCAGGTTAGAAGGCTAGCGGATCCATAATCCCCCTCAAAATCGCAAAGAAATCCTCGAGTCCCTCAATATCGGCCATATTGCGCCACCAGTTCCGACAGCATGGCGATCCGGTGGAAGGGCGCGTCGGTGGGGACCTGATCGCCGGCCGCCATGATCAACCGCGGAGAAGCCCGGCGTGTGTCGAGCCAGCGCTTGACGCACTCCACAAAAGTTGCATCACTGCCGGTGGCGCCAAAAAGGGTGGCCGGTATGCCACCGGAGAGGATCAAACCCGGCCCGCTCTCGGCACGCATCTGTTCGGGCGTCCGGGCGAACATCGGTGCCGGCGTAAGGGCGTCCGCACAATCGGCACCGCACTCGGCCAACCAGCCCAGTACGCCGCGACTTTCACCGTCGACATGGACCGCCAAATATTTCCCCTTGGCATGGAGCCGGCGGGCCACTTCGGTATAATAGTCGCGGACATAGGCGTCAAAAAATTCTTTCGTCTGCACATTACTGTCGTAGTTGTCGCTGATGATCAGGGTTTCAAAAGGGCCATCAAGAATGGCATCGAGAATGCGCAGGTTGCAGGTATTGATGGTCTGAACCAAGTGCTGCACTTGGGCGGGCGCATCGTGAATCGCATAGACCGTCGCCTCCACTCCCATATTGCGCGCCATGAGGTAGCCTGATCCGGAATAGGGTAATTGGGCATAGGGGTAGGCCAGTTCGCCTAAAGCCGACTGCCAAGCTCGATACAATTCCCATTTGGGTCGGCACTGCAGCCGTTCCATCAGGTATTCCACGATAGGAAAGTCCGCAGGAGATTGGAGCAAGTGGTTTCGGATGCCGTATGAATAACTGTCCGGATTGAAAACGCGCTCTTCGCACAGCGAGCCCAGCGGGGTTGTAATCCGGGTTGAAAAGACCCCGTTGTCGGTAAAGGATTCGATTTTTGCAGTCGGTTCTTCACTAACCAACGAATAGATCCCGCCCATCTCGATGTAAGAGACCGCGCCAATTTGCCGGTGCAGATCTACCAATCCCTGTTCAACGGCGGTAAAACCCGACAGGTTAAACGGCACCTTTCGATTCTTCTTGTACCAGTGCGAGAGATCCAACAGAAGGGGCACCTGGTCGGGCACCTGACCTTGGTATACCGCGCGCACACGTTCATTGGGCTTTAAGTCCATGGAATTGGCCTCAGGCTACTGACTTGCGATACTGGATAGCTAGTTCCACCTCAACCACCGTCAGGGGCTGACTGTGACTTTTAATCGTGATGTAATTGACGCCCAGATGCAGATCGATGGAGCGGACCCGATGACGTCTCACCTTCTCCAGCGGAACGGGAGGCATCGTAGTATCGGGCTCGGGAAAAATGAATCGAGTCTCCCGCTTGACGGCGTAAGGAGAAAAGGCATACTGCCGCACGAGATCAACGGTGTTGAGTTTAAGCGTGTAATTATTGTAGTCATCACAGTCGGACGAAACCGCCTGCGGACAAATGCTCTCGATCTTGTCCTCCTTCGCCGCCCGGGCGATATCATCGCCCAGAACCATGCGCAGGGACACTTCCCCGCCAGCCGGAACCGTTACCGGCAGATTACCACACGGCCGGTCCACGACTTCAGGACTCCGATCGACGGCGTCATAGATATCCTGGTCCGTGACCGGTGGTTTAACCTGAAAGATATTGTAATAGTCGTTGTTGACGATAATTCGATGTTTCTTCGGTTCCACCGGTTTGTTTTTCATACAAACGTCTCCCCCTTAACCGATCTCTTGTTTTGGACGCCCCCCCCCATAAAGGGCTGGGAGGGTTGTCTGTCGGTTTTCGTGCACTTTGTTCCGCTTTGGGCATTGGATCGTTTAATACCCCTCTTTTGTGGGAAATGATGGATGGAGAAACCTTATCTGTCAACCTTACAAAGAAACAAGAGGACCGCTGGGGGGCTATTTTGTTTGTCTCTCTTCTTTTCAATCGAGGATCCAGAGTGATATAATTTAAAGGTGAGTTTTAATCGCTTCATTTGGATCGCTCTCATTGCGGCGGCCTGTTTCACCGGGTGGCGCGTAATCGGCCCAGGGGGGAACTCGGTCGTACCGTCTTTTCGAAATCATCCCCCTTCTCCTCTTCCTTCAGCCCTTTCAACTCCTCAATCCGGCCCAACCAACACTCTCCCTTCCAGTTTGGCGCAGGCTGAAGCCCGCAAAAGGCAACCGCCCTGGCAAATCCTGTCTCCCGTCCATGGACTGTTCACGGAACACTCCCTGGCCGACCCCCGCCTTCGTGAAACTGCCGTTCAACTGATCACCCGGTATCAAATCCGCCAAAAATCAGAAGCTTGGCCCCTGGCCACCGCCCATCAGTGGCCGACCCGGAGCACCGATGCAACTGGCGCCGGTTATGAATTCATGGGTATCCAAAACGGCCGCTACAAGGTCTTGATCACCCTCAATCGCAATGCCGCCATTTCCATCGCCGCCGATACAGTTCGCCGAACGCCGCCTTTCAATGTGGATGGCGGATCCGTGATCGCAGGGATATGGGATCAGGGAAGCGTGCGGGCATCCCATCAGGAATTTGCCACCAACCGGGTATCGGTCATGGACGGCGCCGCCGCCTATGACCATTCCACCCATGTCGGGGGAACGCTCGCCGCACTCGGAGTCCAAGCCACCGCAATGGGCATGGCCCCGGGGCTAAAGCTCAATTCCTTCGACTGGAATTCAGACTTCGCCGAGATGGCCGCCTGGGCACAAGCCGATCCCGCGGAAACGAACCATATCCGTATTTCCAACCATTCCTACGGCGCCATCTGCGGATGGTATGGTAATGCCTGGTATGGAACCTGGGGGGCGGGATACCGGGAATCCGACTTCTTTGGCGTTTATGACGAGGATGCCGCCACGCTCGACGCCCTCTGCTACAACGCGCCCTATTACCTCCCCTTTCAGGCCGCCGGAAATGACCGCGATGATCCCGCCCCGGCAAATGGTTCGTTTTTTCAATATTATTACAACGGTTACTGGCTGTACAAAACCTACAACCCCGCCACCGATCCCCTAGCCGATGGGGCCGATAATGGCGGATATGACACGATCATCACCATCGGCAATGCCAAGAATTGCATCACGGTCGGATCGGTCAGCGATGCGGTGCTGGCGGGATTGCGCTCCACGAATGGAGTCGCCACTGCCGGATACAGCGGGTGGGGCCCGGCTGACGATGGACGGATCAAACCCGACCTGGTCGCCAACGGTGAATCCCTCTACTCGTCTTCAGCCGCCAGTGAATCCTCCTATACCACCATGTCGGGAACCAGCATGGCCACGCCCAACGCCGCCGGGGCGGCGGCCCTCCTTCTCGACTGGGCCCATCACCTTCGCCCCGACTGGATGCCCCGCGCGTCAACCCTCAAGGCGCTCCTGATCCATTCCGCCGACGATCTCGGCCGACGAGGACCTGATTACACCTTTGGATGGGGACTCATTAACACCCGCGCGGCCGCCCAACTGCTTCGGCTCCAGGCCGATCTACCCGAATCGCAAACCCTCATCGAAGACACCCTCTCCACCACCCAAACCGTACACTCCTATTTCTTCACTTGGGATAACGTCTCTCCCATCAAAGCAACCCTCGTCTGGACCGATCCGCCCGGTACGCCCACCAATGGTCTCGATATCCGCCAACCCCGACTGGTCAATGACCTCAACTTGAAAATCAAGGGACCCACCGGCCTCGTCTCCCTCCCCTGGAGACTCAATCCTCTCACCCCCTCGCTACCCGCGCAAACCGGCACCAACCAGGTCGACAACGTGGAACAAATTCAGATCGGTCTCCCCTCCTCCACCGGCGTCTACCAACTCATCGTCAGCACTGACCAGTCCCTTCAAAGTGGCACACAAGCCTATTCCCTGATTCTGGAAGGTGCAGGTACCCCGCCCCGCATCGAACACCAACCCCTCGAAAACACCTTGGTTTACGATCAACCCTACTCCCTCTCGGCCGAGATCACGCCCAACTACCTGCTCGATCCCGCCACCGCCCAACTCCACTGGTCTCCCGATGAATCATCCGGTCTCTGGTATACCCAAGCCCTGTCCCCATTGGGATCCAACCATTTCGAGGGTCAAATCCCAGCCCAACCCTGCGGCACCCGCATCGCCTATTTTATTTCCGCGGCCGCCTCCAATGGATTCACCGCCACCCACCCAGCCGGTGCGCCGGATCAACTTCATCGGTTCGAAGTTACGACCTCTCGCCCCCTTGAAGTGACTGGCCAACCAACCGCGATCGGCACCGTTTCGCCGGATTACGGCATTCATCTGATCGCTTCGGGACGAGTTGTTTACGCCTCTGCTCCGCTGTATACGCCTCCACTTTCCGGCACCCGCTTCCGCTGCTCCGGATGGAGTGGGTCCGGTTCCATCCCTGCGGAAGGGGTATCCAATGAATTGGCTTTTCCCATTAACGACCCGACCCGCCTGACGTGGAAGTGGGAAACCCAATTCGAGATGGCCTATCATTCCAACCCGCGCGGCTTGTTCGATTTCTCAACCTGGTCAGACGAAGGCTCAATGGTTACCCCTCTTCCCGCTCCCGTCACCCTCGATGGCCCCGACACTCCCTATGCTTTCGCCGGATGGTACCTGGATGGCCAGCGCCAGCCCAATACCCATCAACCCGCGTTCAATCCCATTCCCCCTTTCCAACTCAATCAAACCCATGTGCTGTATGCCCGCTATCTGCCGAAAAATCAGGATTCTGATTCGGACGGCCTGCCCGACTGGTGGGAACTCTTCTTTTTCGGGGATTACTCTCCCACCTCCACCGCTGATCCTGATGGTGATGGATTCAATAATCAGGCCGAATATGAAGACTGTTCCGACCCGCAATCTGCCCTTTCACAACCCGGCCCGCCAACCCTCCAGCATACAGCCCTCACGTCACCTCAAAATCGCCCCCCGCCCTGGACTCTTTCCGCGGTCATCGCGGATAGCTGCCAAGTCACAGAGGCAAAGGTCGCCTGGCGGAGGAACGGGACCGAACCCTGGATTCACACGAATCTCTTCGCTCAGGGCGTTTCCAATTTATTTACCGGATCGATCGATGGGCCGGCTATCAATGGTGACACCATCGAATATACCCTTTGGGCCAGAGATGCCGCCGGACATGAAGCCGGAATCGGACCCTTCCTTTTCAATGTCGCCTATCCCATCGCAACTTTCACCCCGACCCAGCACCTGGCGGTTCTCGCCGCTTATGGCTCGTCGCTGATTCTCCCCCTGGCCATTTCAAACGCCGGACTCGCCGACCTCACCTGGACCGCAACTTATCAGACACGGCCCGTATCCGATCCGGTCGAAAACGGAGTGGGTTACTGGACCCACACTGGCGCCAATGATCTCTGGAATATCAGTACCAATCGCGCCTTTTCAGGTACCCATTCCTGGTATCTGGGCAATAGCGCCACCCATTATTATGTCGACAATATCAACGCCTCCCTGGTCAGTCCAACCTTTACCCTGACAGAAAACGCTCAACTTTATTTTCAGCACTGGATCCGTTCGGAACAGGATTCCGCCACCCATTTTTGGGATGGCGGGGTCGTCGAGATTTCAACCAATAATGGTGATTCTTTCTTCGCCATCACCCCCCTGGGTGGATATCCCTACCAGATTACGCCCAATACCGCCTCTCCGTTCCCCGCCAATATGCCGTGTTATGCCGGAACCGGAGGCTGGCAATCCGCCCAATTCGACCTTTCCGCTTATGCCGGCCAAACCCTCTGTTTCCGTTTCCGATTCGGCAGTGATGGCGCCGTCGTCGAAGAAGGCTGGTTTATCGACGACATCCACCTGACCATGATCAACGACTCAAACGCCACGTGGTTTGACTGTGATCCACCCGCCGGAACCGTTGCGGCCAATACGGTGTCCAATTTTGGAATTCGCATCCTCACCCCGCGCCTAAATCCACTTGATGAGCGCGAAGGAACGGTCCTTTTCGCCTGCAACGATCCCTTTGCCCCCGACCAATCCTCACACCTTCAAGTCCAAGTTCGCGCCCGCCCGATGCTCTCCAGTCTGGTGGCCGCCCAATCTTCCACCGGCGGAGAAGGCTGGGTCACGTTCTCCCAACAACTGGCCAGTGCCGACGGATTGCCCTGTGATATCCGGATCGAATACGCCCTCAACCCCGAAGGCGTGTGGACTCCGGCTACCGTGATCGCCGCCACCGCCGCGGAGGGCGCTGTGGTTATTTCCAACAACTCTCCACCCCAGATATCGGGGGTCGCCTGCGCCATGGACACGACGCTGATCACCAATCTTATCACCGCCACCTGGAATACCCGGACAGCCACCCTGTCCCCCATTATTCTTGAATCCAATGTCCTCCTGCGGACAACCGCTTGGAATGGGTTCTTCTCCAGTGACCCGGTCACCAGTCAACCGTTCAAAGTGGACAATGAGCCGCCGGATTCCTCCGCCGCCCGTCTCGCCTTTAATTTTAGCCCCTACGGCCCGTATGTCATCGGGTCGACCGTCACGGGGCAATGGTCCGGCTTTTCGGATGCTGGATCGGGAATCGCGGGTTATTTTGTCGCCGACACTGAAGGCGGAGGAACAACGAACGGACGGTCCATCCTTGAAACCAACCTGACCCGGGTCGGAGTCACCCCCGGTCTCCACCCTTGGTTTGTTTGGGCTCGCGATGCGGTCGGCAACATTGGCTCATCCATCTCCGGTTCGCTGTTAATCCTCGATCCCGATTCCGATTCCGACGGCGATGGACTCACCGCCCTCCAGGAAGAATCCGCCGGCACCGATGCTCACGATTCCCAAAGCAGCCTGCAATTCGATAGCCATCAGCCGCTTCAGCTCTCACCTGAAGGATTCACCCTGCAATGGCATTCAGTTTCAGGCCGGTGCTACTCGCTTCTCTTCACCAACCGCCTGGCGACCTCCTCCGACGATTGGACGCCCATCAATGAATTCCAACGGGTTCCCTCCACCGGGGGGATCATGCGCTGGACCGATAACACTTCGCCCTCCAACGGATCCCGTTTTTACCGTATTGAGGTGACCCCTCCCTGAAAAAAATGCAGGTTATCAAATAAGGGTATATTTTGAGCCATCAGGCATGATGATTCATAACCCGTAGCAAACACGGAATTCCATGCACCGAATCCAAATCATCGAGGGCGATATCACCTGTTGCCAAACAGATGCCATTGTCAACGCCGCCAATACCTCCTTGTTGGGCGGAGGGGGCGTCGATGGCGCCATCCACCGGGCCGCAGGCCCGGCCTTACTCGAGGAATGCCGGTCACTCAATGGATGCGCCACCGGGGAGGCTAAAATCACCCGCGGCTACAATCTCCCCGCCCGATTCGTCATTCACACGGTCGGTCCCATCTGGCGAGATGGCGCGCATGGCGAACATGCCGCACTGGCCTCCTGCTATCGCCGGGTCTTCGAAGTTGCGATCCAGCATGGGATTCGATCAATAGCCTTCCCCGCCATCAGCACCGGGGCCTACCGGTTCCCCCCCGACGCAGCCTGCCGCATTGCGCTGGAGGAAACCGCACGAATCCTCGCCCGCCATCAGCATTTCGAACAAGTCCTCTTCGTAGCCTTTAATCCGACGGTCTTCGCGGCTTTCCAATCCGCATTGAAAGCGATCCTCCCCCCCCCATCCTGATATGCGCTTTTCCTCCCACTCCAGTTTCGCCCCGATCCTGATCGCCTTGTTCCTCACGGCAACCCGGGTCCTGGGCACTGCCAATCCCCCTATTTTTCAAGCCGATTGGGTGGCGCCTAGCGATCCGGTCTATGTGGGCGAACGGTTTTATCTCACCCTCGAAGTGGTCTCCCGCGAAGGCTCCCTCGCCAAAAACATCCGGTTGGACGGACTCCCTTCCTCCAATCGACTGGTCTGCGAATCCTTCGCCGATCTCCCGGTTGAAATCAAGGCGATCGAGGATCGGATCTGTGAAATCCGTCGCTTTCGAACCATTGCCGCCTTACAGCAACCCGGTCCCTGCGAAATTCACGTCTCCCTCCAAGGAACCCAAATCCGTAAAGTTCAGAATTATTTTTTCACTCAGCGGGAAGAACGCCCGGTATCCCTGTCCGCCACCCCCATTACCTTGAACGCCATCCCCCTTCCCGAAGCCAATCGCCCGCTTTTTTTTGAAGGCGCCATCGGAACCGGCTTCGCACTCTCAGCGCAAATCGCCCCGACCTCCGCCGTTATCGGTGACCTGATCACGGTTTCGATCCGTCTGCAAACGGACAACCCTCTCGCCACCCCTTCGCGCCCCATAACGCCCCATCTTCCCGACTTCAAAACGTATCCGCTCAAAACGGAACTCCTGCCGGATAATCCCCAGATCCGCGCCTTTTCCCAGATCGTCATCCCCCTCAGCGATCAAGCCCGGACCTGGGGCCCGGTTGCGTTCGCCTATTTTGATCCCCGTCGGGGTGTTTATGAAATCCTCAATCAAGGGCCTTTCGATTTGATATTGCTTCCCGAACGCCCCCTTCCCGTCGCAGATTACCGACCGTCACCGTCCCCTTCTTCAGGTTCGACGCCGATGTCCCCGATCCGTCCCTTACGAATCAGCCGCTATCCCGGATTCCAAGAATTTGCCGATCTTTACGCCCAGGGTCAATTCAGTGAAGCCTTGAACCCTCCGATGTCTTCCGACAACACCGACTGCTCATTGAGGACGGATGAATTGTACAATCGGGGTTGCGCCTGGCTCGCTTCAGGCATGAGCGAAAAAGCCGTGGCTATTTTCCGCGCCGGTCTTTACCGCGATCCCCGGGCGGCCGACCTGCGGGAAGGATTCCTTCAAGCCACCCTTTTACTCTCGTCGACCCCTCCGCGTGGCAGCTTTATCGCTCGCCTTTGGGACCACGCCACGCTCCGAGAGTGGACTATTCTGCTCGGGCTGGGACTGTTTTTAGGTGGAACGGGATTCTGGATCCGGCGCTGGCCTGGCTATAGGACCGGCATCGGGACCGGCCTGTTCATCCTCGCCTTGCTGGTTCTGCCGCTCGCCACCGGCGGCATCCGTTTCCGAAAAGATCTGATTCGCTATCCGGAAGCCATCCTGACCCCGGCCTCAACTCCAGTCAGCCTGGCCCCCGCTGAATCCGCACAACGGTACACCCATCTGCCTCGCGGCGTGTGGATTCGTATCCGCGAAATAAATGGCGATTGGATCCGCATTTCAACGGAATCCGTTACGGGCTGGATCCCCGCCGCCTCGGCGGAACGAATCCTCTCCGGAAAACTTTGAGCCGGTCGAAAAGGGGGCGCAGAATCTGAAAGACTCTTGCGGGCGGGATTGAGTCGCCGCGTGCCCCTCACACATCCCGGGCTAACATCACCCGGTGATCCCATAAATACTTAAGACCCGACACCAAGGTCAACAGGGTGACCGCAAATGCAAAGCCCCAGACCGACCACCTGAAGATCGGATTAAAGACGGGCTGGATTCGGGACAACCAATCGCCCGTAAGCAGGATCGGAAATATCTCATCCCGCAAAACTAATCCCACCAAAACGGTCAAGATCAGTACCGTTTGCCAGAACATCTTTTGCTTGCCCCACGAACCCGCGGAAATCACGGTCCCATCGCGAATCGCAAGCAACCGAACCCCCGTCACGACGAATTCGCGACTGATGATCACAATGACCATCCAGGCCGGCACGATCTGGTCAAGCGCCACAAAACTGACAAACGCCGCACAAACCAGGATTTTATCCGCGACCGGGTCCATCAATTGTCCGAAAGCGCTGATGAGATTACGAGATCGAGCCAGTTTCCCATCCAGATAATCGGTCAATCCCGCCAGACAAAAAAAGAACAGGGCCGACGTTTTTCCGTAGGGAATCGAGGGCGTGGTCAGGCAGATGGCAATCAACCCGGTCAATCCAACCCGCGCCACAGTCAATTGATTCGGTAGATTCATGCTCGGGTGAACCTTTTATTCAGGAACATGCGGGCAATTCTATCGTAACCCTCGAATCCCGTCCAGTGTGCGTCGCAAAAATCACCGGCCTTCGCGGTCCGGGGAATGCGATCTACCCACGTCAGACCATCGACTTCAGGTGCCTGATTGGGCCCCCGGGCGATCCAGCACCCCGGCTTTTCCGCCGGTTTCTCCAGCATTAAGGGCGTCACCTGCCCGATCTGTAAACGAGCCTTGTTCAGCACCCGCTGCTGTTGGGCTCGGAGCAGGATACGCCGCCGATCAGATGCAAGCCGGGAGGACACCGTTTGCCGTGTCATGCGGGCCGCCGGAGTACCCTCCTCGCAAAAAAAGGTAAAAACACCCAGATGATCGAAATCGGCCAACGCCAGGTAGTCCCGCAAATGGCGGAAATGGGCCGGGGTTTCGCCGGGGTACCCGACCAGGCAGGTGGTCCGGAGGGTGACATCCGGCAACTGCCTCCGGATCCGTTCGCACAGATCGGCCACCGGACGAATCGTCGTCGCTCGTCCCATGGCTCGCAGGATGTCCGGATGGCTGTGCTGGATCGGCACATCCAGATATCGACACACCTGGGGGACTTCTCCCATCGTCTCCAACAGGCGCAGATCAATTCCCGTCGGATAGGCGTACAATAAGCGGATCCAAAAGCCCCCCCCCAACCGTCCCAAGGCCTTCAATACGGCACACAAATCGACTGCCCGCCCCCGATCCGATCCATAGGCCGTCACATCCTGCGCGATCAGATTCAATTCGCGCACCCCACGTTCCAGCAAACGCTCGCTTTCCCTGACAATCGACGCGATCGTCCGCGACCGATACCGCCCGCGAAAAAGGGGAATTGCACAAAATCCACAGCGATGGTTGCAGCCTTCCGCGATCTTCACATAGCCAAACGGGCCCCCGGTAAAAACCGGACGGTCAGGCCGCGGCTCAAAAGTTCGGACCACTCGGCCCCCAATTGCGTTTAACTGATCCCCGCCCGCCGCCAGACGGCCAATCAAAGATCCGACCTGGTCCAATTGATCCAAGCCAAAAAAAGCGGAAACCTCGGGCAACGCCCGGGCCAATTTCGCGCCTTCGCGTTGAGCCAGACAGCCCCCGACCAATACCCAGCGGCATAGGCCGGCGGCCTTGCGGGCACAGGCTTTTCGAATGGCATCCAGCGATTCTTTTTTTGCAGGGCCAATGAACCCGCAGGTATTAATGACGATGGCCTCAGCCACCTCCGGGGAAGCCGCCAATTCGATTCCATCCCGTCGCAAACAGGCGGCGATATGCTCCGTATCCACTAAATTCTTGGCACAACCGAGGCTGATAAATCCCACTCGAATAGTTTGGGAATACCCGGAAAGGCGTGTGGATGGAGAATTATTTCGGGAGACTTTGGTCATGCACATCATTTCCCACACGTTTCCAGCCACACCGGGCCACTGGAAACAAACCGCCCAGACCCTTTTCGTTCAAGGCGAATCGTTTAAATAGGTGTCCGGCGGATCTTCCGCCAGCTTCAGCCCTGACGATCCGCCGCCTGAGGTCGTCTCATGGCTGCCGGAAGAGCTGGAAGCCCGAACACCGGCGGCGACTGAAACTGAAGGATCGGAATGACCGGATAAACGGCCCCACCGTTTCAACGCAGAAAACAGCAACACGACGGCCAGAATCATCACCAGACCGATCGGAATATATTTGAGATAACGCCCCATTCCGGCAAAGACGTTTCCCCTCGACGGAATAAACGCCGGGCGGGGAACAGAAGAGGGACGGGGGGGAGCCGGAGGCACCGGCGCCACGGGTGCCAAGACCGGTTGTTTCTCCTCCGCAGGGGGCGGGGGTGAAGCCTTCACCGGCCGGAAGGGGTGCTTAGGTTCGGGAGGACGAAGAGCAGGAATGACCGGGGCTAAAACGGAAGGGGCCGGCTCCGGTTCTGCTTCGCCAATGAACGGAGGGCGCTTGCGTTCCGTATGGGTCCAACGGGTATAGGCCTCGATCAAGGGCTCGGGCGCCAAATCGAGACATTCGGCATAGATTTTGATAAACCCGCGGGCATAAATCGGCGCCGGAATCTTAGCCCACAAATCGGCCTCCATGTGATCCAGCATCTGGGGCTTGATGCGGGTGATCTCGGCAGCCTGGATAGCCGTGATCCCTTTTGTTTCACGGGTTTCGCGAAAAATCTGGCCCAGTGTACGCATCAGGAACTCGCCTCCTCTTCACCACCGTTTGACTGCGGAGAATTATTCGGAATATCGCCGTCCAAATCAATGAGGATTTCACGGGGATCCGAACCGCGGGCCGGTCCGACAATTCCCCGCTCTTCCAATAAATCCATCACCCGCGCCGCACGAGTGTAACCTATCCGCAGCCGGCGTTGAAGCATTGAGGTGGAGGCCCGCTGGGTCTGGCGGATGATCTCGATCGATTTATCGATCAATTCCTTTTCATTGTCGTCGCCATTCCCCGTGCCCCCCGCCTCGATCATGGCCTCCAGATTGGCCATTTCACCCGGCGCATCCTCCGAAGCCGCCACCGTTACGGGTGGACGCGGACGGGAAGGTCCCGACTCCGACGGAGCCCCGCCCTGGTCATTCTTGGGTTGTGCCGGATTTTCAACCCGCGCCGCATCGAAAACCGGCGGCGGATACAAAGCCAATACCTGTGCCTTATAAAATTCCACAATCTTGTGCAAATCGCCATCCGAGGTCATCGCCCCCTGTGCCCGAACCAGTTTACTACTCCCCGGCGGAAGGAAAAGCATATCGCCCCGCCCCAGCAGTTTATCGGCGCCATTGGCATCCAAAATCGTCCGGCTGTCGACCTTTTGCGCAACTTGAAAGGCAATGCGGGCCGGGAAATTGGCTTTAATGGTACCGGTGATCACATTCACCGACGGACGCTGTGTGGCCAGAATCATGTGAATGCCCACGGCACGGGATAATTGCGCAAGACGCGCAATCGAATTCTCGATTTCGGCCTGGGCCGTCAGCATCAAATCGGCCAGTTCATCGACGATGATGACGATGTAAGGCATCGGTTTTTGATCGTCGCTGGTCACATCGGAATCGGTTGAACCGGCCGGGAAAAGCTCGCCCTGTTTCAGGCTCATCTTGGAATTGAATCCCTTGATGTTCCGCACTCCGGCCTTGGCAAACACCTTGTAACGCCGCTGCATCTCGTTAATCGCCCATTGCAGGCCCAACGCCACTTTCTTGGCATTCGTAATCACGGGAGCCTGCAGATGCGGCAACCCATTGTAATTCGAAAACTCCACGATCTTGGGGTCGATCAGGATCAACCGCAACTGGTCCGGTGTGCGCGACATCAACAAGCCCGCCAGGATCGAATTCACACACACCGTTTTGCCGGAACCGGTGGCGCCGGCAATCAACAAATGCGGCATCGATGCCAAATCGGTGATCATCTCCGCTCCGCCCACATCCTTTCCGAGTACCAGCGGCAGGGCGGCTCCGGAATCGGTCCAATGCGAACTTTCCAGAATCTCCCGCAGGGTCACCGGGGTCGAGGTTACATTGGGGACTTCAATCCCCACCAGACCCTTCCCGGGAATCGGCGCCTGAACCCGGACGCTGGTCGCTTTCAAAGATAACGCCAGGTTATTGCTCAGCCCGGCAATTTTTTCAACCCGGACCCCCGGCGCAGGCAGGAGCTCATAGCGGGTCACAACCGGGCCCACTTCGATATTTTCGATCGAGGCCTTGATATCGAATTCTTCCAGGGTGCTGATTAAGATCCGTGACGTGGTTGCCGTATCGGCACCCAACATCGGCTGCTCGCGGGGCGCATTCTTTTCCAGCAAATCCAAAGGCGGCAACTTGTAGACCCCGGGCGCGGGCACCGATTGCGAATTCAGCGATTCGCCGGTCGGAGCCGGAGTGGGATCGAGTTTGCGACGGACCGGACGCGGCGCCAGCGGTTTCTCAACCGCCCCTTCTGGCGCAGGCTCCTCGGATGCATCGGGGACAGGCTCCGGCTTACGGGAGGGGGGAACCTCTTTCCGCAGCGATGAATCCGACGATTCGATGCCCCGGTTTTTCCCGGTCTCTCCCCCCCGGCCTTCGCGCCGGAGATTCACTGCCGGAGTCGATTGGACGTCCACCTCATCATCGTCCTCCTCGGGTTTCACCGGATCGGCCGGGATCGGATCCCTGCGTTTACTGGTGGCCGGTTCGGCGCGAGAGGCCCGAGTGCGAGTCCGCTCAGGAATCGGCCCCAGCGGCAGCAAGGGCTCGTCCACGCGTCCCTGCGAATTCAGGGATTGGGTTTCGCGACGGCCATGCAGATACTGATAGGTGTTCCGAATACGATGCCATCCGGCCAAAATCGCATCCATCCCCAGGAAAAGCACCACGGACACCAGGATCAAAGTGATCGACAAGATGAAGGTCCCCATCTCCCCCATCAGCGGCACCAATATCCGGCGCGTTAAAAACTGGATCAACACCCCGCCGGGATCCTGAATATTCAGATACTCGACACAGAACGTCGTCCAGTAATCGGTCATCAACTCGAATAGACAACCCAAAGCCGGCATTAATACCAGAACCAGCCCCGCTTTGGCCCGGATATGGCTCACCCCCCGGAAGATCACCATCAATCCAAAAATCAGGAGCCAAACCGGGACCAGATAGGCCCCCAAGCCCATTCCCAGCAACAACAGATACGCCGTCCAGGCGCCGGCCAACCCGATGAAGTTTGAGGGAGGATCGTTCGGCGGCGCCCGAAGCAGGGGAATATCCCGCCAGTCATATGAGATCAGACTTAAAAACAACAGGATGCACAGCGCAAACAGCAGAATGCTCCAAGCTTCCCGAATGCCACTGGGTTTCTTTTCGGTGTCCATAAGCCGTGCGATCCGATTCTACGCGTCAGCCGGAGGCTGTCCCGCGGCCGTCCGGCAACGTTCGAGTAATTCCTTCTGCGCCTTGAGATTGGTCTCGCCGGATAACCGCGCCATTTGGAAGGCTTGCCGGGCGACTCGCAAGGCACGGGGATAATCTCCTGCCGCGTAATAGGCCTCGGCCAGGGTGCTCCAGATATTGGGATCCGACGGCGTCACCATCAGCGCGCGACGTGCATAGCGCAAGGCTTTGGCCGGATCGCGAATGGCCGGATCGGTGGCCTTGGCGTAAATCCAGGCAATGTTATTCTGAACGGACGGATGATCCGGTACGCGTTTTAACAGATCCTGTAAAAGGTCCAGCCCCTCGCGATACCGCCCCACTTGACTGTAGGCCGTTCCCAGACCGAAGATCACCGCCTCGTTGGTGGGTTCCGCGCGATGAGCCGCTTCGAAATTCTGCACGGCTTCCTTCCATTTATCATCGGCTTGCAACGCCTGCGCCTTGTCCACCAATGAACGAGCCGCGGTGGGTTCCGAAGGCGGCACATCCGCCGGCTGTTGTGCCGACGCCACCCCCAACCACCCCGCGGCCAAAACCGTTGCCATCACCATTTGTCGCTTCATGTCGAACACTCTCCTTGTCTCCCTGCGGTCTCGCAATCTACCCCCAAGAACCGGAGGAATCAATGCTCAATTTAGCCGGATCCCACACTTTAGTCCCGAACCGTCACCCGCACCCGGTCCGGATTCGTCCCCGTGGTCACGCCCATTCCATCCACTCCTTGTATTCGAACCGGCAACTCTTGCGCAATCCCGACCGTCAAACCGGCGGCATCGACATACGCCCGGGGCGGATTCACCAGCAGGGTGGATAACGACTCGGCCGTGCCTTGAACCGTCAAATCAACCCGTGCCGGCTCCAAGTCAACCCGTCGGGTGGAACCGGGCTCCAATAGAACCCCCACCGGGAGTTGCCGCCACTCGCGCTGCTGGCTCTGTCCCGAAATTTGAATCTTCACCTGGACTTCAGCTGGCTCAATCCGCGCCGGCCAGTTGTCTTCCGGAGGCACAACTCCCACCCGTTTAATAAAGGAACTGATCCGCCCGTCCACATCGACCGGAGCGGTATCTAGAATTTCCAGTGTCTTGAGTTTCTGCGCAGGCCCCCGGACCAGAACGATGGAGGGATCGCAGACCACATCACGCACTTCCCCCGACTGGGGTTTGCCGGTCACCCGACCCCGGACCGGCACCCGCTTCTCATCCTCGTGGTCCACCGCCAGCAACAAACGCGAAGGAGACAATTCGACCACGGTCAGCCCCCGGATGCCTTCCACGTTATCATCCGTCAACACCACCTGACGCCGTTCCGCCACGCCTAAATCGCGCAGATCCACCATCACCCTCACCCGCCGATGGTCAATCCGCTGAACATCCTCCAAAGCGCCCCGCAAAGTGACCTCCACCGTCGACGCAGATTGGTGTTGGATCGCCATGCCATCGCGCAATTGAACTTCGATTTTGACATCCCGCACCACGGTCTCGAAACTGGTCGCATCCCGAACGGCATACCACGTCACCAAAGCCAGCATAAAAGCCATGATTTTAAATTCGGGATGGTGAAAGAAAAAACGCATAAACCAGGAACGGGAAAGCGTCATGTGATCTCCCCCGTTTTGGGACCTGAAGATCCACCCGACCAACGCAGGTTGATCTGACGCAGCAACCGCCGCCAGAGGGAATCAGGCTCGTCACTATGAATCAGCAGGTTCAACAGCGTCCGCCGCAGACTGTCTTCATCAAAACTCCGGGTCAGCACGCCCCGGTTACAAATCGAAATCTGCCCGGTTTCCTCTGAAACGATCACCACCAACGCATCGGTCTCCTCACTTAACCCGAGCGCCGCACGATGCCGGGTACCCAATCCGCGACTGATTTCCGCCCTCTGGGAAAGGGGAAACAAACAGGCGGCGGCGCCAATCCGGTTTCCGCACAAAATCACCCCGCCATCATGCAATGGGGTACGCGGCACGAAGATGCTCAACAGAAGATCGGCGCTGACACGGCTGTCAATGGCGATGCCCGTATCCTGAATTGATCGGGTCCCGATTTCGCGCTCAATCGCAATCAGGGCCCCCATTTTCATCTTCGCCATGTCGCATACGGCATCCACCACAGCATCCACCATCGCCCGGGTTTCAGAAACCGACCGCAACACCGGTTTTCGTCCGATCTCCGCCAACGCCCGCCGAATTTCAGGCTGAAAGATGATCAGCACCCCCACTGCGGCATAAATGAAAAATTGGCGCAGCATCCAGTTTAACGTGTTCAAATGAACCAACTGCGTCAACGCCAGCAGGGCCACCAGCACCATCACCAAGCCGGTCAAAACCTGCGCCCCGCGCGTACCGCGGAACATGAGAAAAAAGAAGTAAAAGAGACCGGACATGATCAGGATTTCGATCCATGCGCGCCAGCCCGGAATATCCAATGTCGTCAACCAGGTCATGCCGACCGTTCCTCCCGCATCAGGCCTACCGTCACTCGCACCGCATCCAATGAAGCGGCTCCGTCGTGGACCCGTAGGATATGGGCCCCCCGCATCACGGCAAATACCAGCCCGGCCAGACTCCCCGCCAGCCGGTCCCCCGGCGCGCGACCAGTCAGCCGGCCGATCATCCGCTTGCGTGAAAGCCCCACCAGGACGGGACGCCCCAACCCCGCCAGCGCAGGCAGGCCGTCCAGCAACCGCCGATTATGCTCGAACGTCTTGCCAAATCCCAGCCCGGGATCCAACGCCACGCAGTCCGGATCCAGTCCCGCCTTCCGAAGCGCCTCCAGACGCTCGCCGAGGTAGGCTTTCACCTCTGCCACCACATCGCCGTAGATCGGATGATCCTGCATCGTCCCCGGTTCCCCCCGCATATGCATCAGGACCACCCCCGCCCCGCTTTTCCGTGCCACGTCAACCATCGCCGGATCGTGCGTCAACGCCGTAACATCATTGATGATGTCGGCTCCCGCCGCCAGAGCCGCAGCCGCCACACTCGCATGGCGGGTATCAATCGAGATCGGAATTCCTGTCCGCTCACGCAAACCGCGGATCACGGGAACCACTCGAGCAGTCTCCTCGTCTTCGGCCACCGGCACGGCTCCCGGACGGGTCGACTCCCCGCCGATGTCCAGCAGATCCACCCCCTGGGACACCAGGTCCAATCCCCGCCGTATCGCCACCGCAGAATCCAGGAATTGTCCGCCATCCGAAAAGGAATCGGGCGTCACATTCACCACCGCCATGACCAGAGGCCGCGCCGTCCACTCCAGACGCCGGTGCCGACATTGCCAATATGCGGATCGTACGCTCATCCCCGCTCCCGGAATCTCAGGTAACTGTCGCGGGCGCGGCGGCTTCCGCCGCCAACCGCTCCTCGTCCGTACGGATCCGGCCGTGGTTCAATAAATCGTCAACATCGACCCCATCCAGCGTTTCCCGCTCGATCAGGGCGGCGGCAATTTTCTCCAGCACCTCCCGATGGGTCTCCAAAATCTGTCGCGCCTGGGCAAAAGCCTCCCGCAAAATCCGGCCCGTTTCCGCATCGATCTTCTGGGCTGTCGCTTCACTGTAAGTCTGGGCGCGCGTCACTTCGCGGCCCAGAAATACCATCTCGTCGCCAGTGCCAAAACTTTGGGGCCCGATCTCGGGACTCATCCCCCATTCGCAGACCATCAGCCGGGCCAGTCGGGTCGCCTCGCGCAAGTCGCTCCGGGCCCCGGTAGTGATATCCCCGCACATCAACTCCTCCGCAGCCCGTCCGCCCATCAGGGCGGCCAGCATGCCGAGGAGATTGACCCGCCCCTGAGTGTAGCGATCCTTCTCCGGCAACTGCATCGTCGCACCGAGGTAGGCCGACCCCCGGGGGATGATGGTGATTTTATGAATCGGCTCGCTTTCCGCCACCAGTTTCATCACCAGGGCGTGTCCGGTTTCATGGATGGCCGTGATCCGCCGCTCCTTGTCGTCCAGAACCCGGCTCCGTCGTTCACGGCCCCATCGAACCTTATCGCGCGCTTCTTCCAGATCCGACATCACCACCACATCCTTGCCGGTGCGGGCGCCCAATAAGGCCGCCTCGTTCATAAGATTCGCCAGGTCAGCACCGGAAAAACCCGGTGTTCCTCGCGCCAGGCGCTGGAGATCCACCTTGCTGTCCAACAGAATATTACGCGAATGAATCTTCAGGATTTCTTCCCGACCCGCCAGGGTCGGCAAATCAATCACAATCTGACGGTCAAACCGACCCGGACGCTGGAGCGCCGGATCGAGCACGTCAGGGCGGTTGGTCGCCGCAATGATGATGATGCCTTCCTGGGTGTCGAATCCATCCATCTCAACCAACAAGGCATTTAAAGTCTGTTCCCGTTCGTCATGCCCGCCCCCGATCCCGGAAAAACGGCTGCGGCCCACGGCATCGATTTCATCGATAAAAATCAGGCAGGGCGCATTCTTTTTGCCTTGCTCGAACATATCGCGCACCCGGGACGCCCCTACCCCCACAAACATCTCGACAAAATCCGACCCGCTGATGCTAAAAAAAGGAACATCCGCCTCGCCGGCGATCGCCTTGGCCAAAAGAGTCTTCCCGGTTCCCGGCGGTCCCATCAATAGAACCCCCTTGGGAATGCGTCCGCCCAATTTTTGGAATCTTTTGGGATCTTTCAGAAACTCGACGATCTCCACCACCTCGTCCTTGGCCTCGTCAATCCCAGCGACATCCTTAAAGGTCACCCGTTTCCGGTCGCGCGTCAACATCCGGGCCCGGCTCTTGCCGAAACTCATGGCCCCATTCCCCATCGCCCGCATTTGGCGCACAAACAGGAAATAGAGTAATCCCAGGATCAGGATCACCGGCAGAAGCCCGGATATCAGCTGGTACATCACCGGACTTTGCCGCTTGAATTGGAATTTCACATCGTTCGCCCGCAACCATTGGGGCAGGTCGTCGGTCACGACCACTTCAACCCGGAATTTCCGCGGCTTCTTGGAAACCGGATCCACATCCCGCCGGGTCCCGATAATGTATTGCCCCCCGGAAACCTCCTGCACCACCTCGCATTCCGTCACTTTCTTGGTCTCGACCAGGTTGACGAAATCGGGATTGTAGGACAGCCGATCCACACTTTCCTGCTCGCGCAGATAAAATTGAACACTAAACAGGATCAGGGTGAAAACCGCGACCCAGATCAACAGTCCGCGTAAGGGCATCTTGGGCGTCTCGGGATCAGGCCGGCGCCGGGCCGGGTCCGGGTTTTCCTTCGTTCGCTTTTCAGGTTTCGATTCCATGACTTACCTTAATAGTATTTATAAACTGGTTTTGCTCGATCCATCACTGTACACGAAACCCGCTCCGGCCACAATGTATTTGCCGGGTGTTTTTCGATACAGGAACGAGCGCCCGGACTTAGGGCTGGACCGCCGGATCCGGCAGGAAAGCGCCATAGGTTTTGAGCTTCCGGCGGAGAACCTTCGCATCCACCGCATGCACGTCCAGGGAACCGGCGCCGGCCAGGGCGGCCGCAATTCCGGCGGCTTCGCCCGTGTTCAGACAACAGGCCATGATCCGGATGCTCCCATATGCCAGTCGATCGGTGGAGATACAACGTCCCGCAACCAACACGTTCTTCAGGCCATGGGGCGTCAGGCATCGATAGGGAACACCGAAACTCTCACCCGGCTTAAGACTGCGCGTGGCGTTCTTATTCCATTCCTTCAACTCGGGAATACTCAGCTTGGTCAGCGCCTCGTTCTCCTTCCGGGAAACATGCACGTCGATGCCGTAGGCGTTGCGGCAGATCTCGTCGGGGAAATCGCGGCAGGCGCGATAATCATCCACTGTCAGAAGGTAGTCGCCCAGGATGCGCCGGGTCTCCCGGACGCCGAGCAGACTCCCGGTGGCGACCAGAACCGCCTCCGCAAAGGCCGGATGAAATTCGGCAAAGGCGTCGCGGTATTGGGCGGCCATCTGCCGGCCCCGTAGCAAGGCACTCGTGGTGCTGGCGGGATCCGTGTTATCCACGTCAAAGACATGCCCGGTATTGAAACCGAATGTGCGGGGTGCAATCTTCCGATTACACGTATGCAATTCGTCAATCAGGGGATATTTATCCGACCGCATGGCTTTCCAAATGGGACTTTCCGGATCGTAGAAATGGATGCGGGGTCCTTTTTCCAGCGCTTGTTCATCGATATTGGAGATCACAAAACAGTGGGTGGCGGGTTGCAGGCCGCCGGACTTGTCGCCTTTCTCGAAGGGCGCGCCCGCCCACGCGGCGAGATCGCCATCGCCTGTGCAATCGACATATACCTTGGCCCGATACGCGCTGAGACCTGCCTTATTGGCGACGACGATGGCCGAAACAGTTCCTCCCGCTGTTTTTTCGACGGCACACAACGAGGAATGAAACAGGACCTGGGCCCCGGACGAAGTGACCATTTCGTCATAAATTCGTTTCAGGATTTCGGGGTCGATCGAGGGCGAAGTCAGCGGATTCTCGTCCATCACCAACTTGAGGTGCGGCATGCGATCGCGAAGAGCAAAACGAACATGGTCCGCCAAACCTCGGGCGACAATCTGGAGGCCATCATCATAGCCACAGAACCAGGGCACCAGACCCGCCGTCCCCATGCCGCCGAGAACACCGGTCGCCTCGAGCAAGAGCGTCCGCGCGCCTTCCCGCGCCGCAGCCGTTGCCGCGGCGCATCCGGCAGGACCGCCGCCCACCACAATCACATCCCATGAATCGTCCAGCGACAGGGTTCGCTCTCTGAGAATATAGTCCGTCATTATTTTCTCCTGCCCCCCCACATTCCCTCGATACCGGGCCACGCCCATGCCATCGGCGAAAACTCAGGGCTCGAAAAAGGGTTCTTTTTATCCATCATTCCAATCAGCACCACAGGGCGCCGCTTCGAAATAAAGCCGGTTGGAGTGTATCTGGAAGGAATAGGTTTCGCCAAGTTTTTATTTGCCGTTGCGTCCGGCAGGGCGCATCTGCGATTCGGTGCACAGGAACCGCTTAAAGGGTGGTTACACCAACCGTTTTCAATCGATGTCGGACCGCCCTCTGTGGCGGGCGTCTGGAGAGGAAGCGGGCTGGATCCGCGGACGCCGGGCGCAGAGGCCCGGCCTACAACAACGGGGAATCGGGTTGTGGGGGAAGCCCCCTCCTGGGGCGGTTTATCAAAAAAATAGGCGAATTTGCACCGAATCGCAAATGAGCCCTCCCTGGCAGTCCAACCATAAAACCGTCTGGAGGATTTTAAACCACGGTCAGCCACAGGTTGACCGCCTCGGGATCGGTCACCTCCCAATCCCGCGCCACCCGGTATCCGGGCAGCCAGACAATTTCGTCCTGGGTGGCGAGCACCCGGACTCGGGCTCGATCCGCACGGGGAATTTTCAGATCGGTAAAAACATCTTGAAGTTTCCGGTGCCCCACCCCCCGTACCGTCATCCGGTCGCCCGCCTGCCAACCCCGCCAGAAAAGGGGGCTTCGACCCGGGGAACGGATCACCGCCCGCGCAGGATACGATCCCACCCCGGCCGCAGTGGACTTCATGAACCCTTTCTTCATCAAAGCCGTCACGCATAATCCCGCCGCATGAACCCGCGTTTTACCGGGGATCAGGAGCTGGACGACGGCCGCTTCGTCAAGGCCCGTCTGTGACTTCTCCGCTGCGCCGACGACGACCAGTCGGCCATTTTGCGCCTGCAATTCAAGCCCTGCCACCCGCCATCGTCGTCCGGTGCCCGACGCCCGAATCACCTGATCCGCCAGCCGGGTGATCACCGCATGCGTCAACCGTCGCAGATCTCCCCTCCGGTCGGTCAACCAGAGGATGAGTATGCGCCGCCGCAGGGCCACGGGTTGTTGTTTCAACAGCGCCACATCGAGCGTCTCGCCCGCCCCCCGACACCGCCGATACTCCCGCTCCGCCCACTCCGCCATCGCATTCTCTTCACTCCGCAAACGATCGGCGGTTTCGCATAAAACCCTTCCAATCTGGGGGTTGAATTGCTGTTCCAGCAGGGGAATCAAATCATGCCGAACCCGGTTGCGACGAAACTGCCGGTCGCGGTTGGTCGCATCCTCGCGCCAGGGCTGGCCCTGCCGCTTCAAAAAAGATTCGATTTCTTTCCGGGTGACAGTCAACAGCGGATGCAGGATCGGCGTGCCGTTGAGCATCGTTTGTGGCGCAATTCCAGCCAGACCCGCCGGCCCCGCTCCCCGCAGGAGCTTTAAGAGAACCGTCTCGGCCTGATCATTGGCCGTGTGCGCGGTCACGACGGCATCCGCGCCGATCCGCGCCCGAATTTGCGCGAGGAAACGGTATCGGCCGTCGCGCGCCGCCATTTCCAGCGACACCCGCTCCCTCCGGGCCCTTCGCCGCACATCGGCCCGACCCAGCACGCAGGGAATTCCCGCCGCCCGACAGAGAGACGCCACAAACTGCGCATCGGCCCGACCCGCCGCTCCACGCAAACCGTGATCCAGATGGGCGACGGTCAGCCGATAGCCCCTTCGCCGGGCCAATCCTAAAAAAACATGGAATAAAGCGATGGAATCGGCCCCGCCCGACACGGCTAAAAGAAAATGAACACCGACCCGGTCAAAACCCGTCTTGCGCAAAAACTGTTGTGTCGTATTGATCATGCGGGAACTCATCAGGCATCACCGACCCAACCGAAACACGAGATTCTTCGACTCCGCTACGCTCCGCTCAGAATGACAGACGAGAAGTAGTCATCCCAAGCGAAGTCGAGGGATCTCCATGCAGACCTATAGGTATATTTACGCCGATGGGCAATAAGCCGAACTCCAGTTACCCGTCTACTTTCTTGGTTTCAGCCGCCTTGCGTTCAATCCGGGTCATCCCCCCCAGGAAAGGCGACAGGGCCTTCGGCAAAACGATGGATCCGTCGGCCTGCTGACCATTTTCTAATAAGGCTACGACCAATCGCGGCAGCGCCACGCCGGATCCGTTCAGGGTGTGCACAAAATCAACTTTGCCATCCTTGCGACGGTAGCGGATCCCCGCCCGGCGGGCCTGGAAGGACTCAAAATTACTGCACGACGAGACTTCCAGCCAGTCGTTTTGTCCGGGCGCCCAAAGTTCGATGTCATAACATTTTGCCGCCGCAAAACTGATGTCGCCGGTACATAATTCCAAAACCCGATAGGGCAATTCCAACCGCTTCAAGATATCCTCGGCATCCGCCACCAGGGTTTCCAATTCGGCATACGAGGTTTCGGGCTCGACAAATTTAACCATCTCCACCTTGTCAAATTGGTGAACCCGGATCAACCCCCGGGTCTCACGGCCTGCCGCTCCGGCCTCGCGGCGAAAACAGGGCGTATAGGCCGTCAAGCGGATCGGCAGAGTCTGCTCAATAATCTCTTCCCGGTAAATATTGGTCACCGGCACTTCGGCGGTGGGAATCAGGTAGAGATCGTCGGCATTCACCCGGTACATATCCTCCGCCATCTTGGGCAATTGACCCGTCCCCGTCATCGCCGCGGGATTGCACACAAACGGCGGTGAAACCTCGGTATAGCCATGTTCCTGGGTGTGGATATCCAGCATGAATTGAATCAGGGCTCGCTCCAAGCGCGCCCCCACCCCTATGAACAACGGAAAGCCGGCCCCTGTCATCCGGGTCGCCCGGGCAAAATCGAAAAGCCCCAGCGCCTCGCCCAATTCCACATGCCCCTTGGGCTTGAAATCGAACACGCGCGGCGTCCCCACCGTCCGCGCGACCCGGTTCGATTCCTTGTCGGGACCGACCGGCAGTCCGGCGTAAGGCAGGTTCGGAATCTGTAACAGCGCCGACTCAAGCTCCAGGTCCACCGTGCGAACTTCATTGTCCATCTCGGTAATCCGGTCGCCCACAGTCCGCATCGCGGCCTGTTGTTCATCACAGGGCTGCCCCTGCTTCTTTAAGGCGCCAATTTCCTTGGAAACGGCATTCCGGCGACTTTTCAGCGCCTCCACTTCGGTCAATAGCGCCCGGCGCCGACGATCAGCCGCAAGAACGTCTTCGAGTTTAAAAATCGAGCCCCGCTTCAAAAGGGCAGCCCTGACATCGGCTTCTTTTTCCCGGATCAATTTAATATCGAGCATAAATAGCGTTCCTTTTCTATCGTCCGCCGACACGTCCGGCAGGCCATCGATGAGGTGTCATCCTACTAAAGCCTCCCGCCAGTTGCAACCGTAACAAACGAAACGCCTTATTGAAAATGACTGAAAGGTTAGAGCGCCTTTAAAGCGGAGTGTAACTCATGTGCCGGAATCAAATTTTCCGATAACGCTCACAGCCAGAACCGTCAAATCTATTTGTTTCCCGAATCAAGCGGAGCAAACCCAACCGACGGGTCCCTACTGACGAGAGCCCTTTCGCGGCTCTTTGTTCCATCCTTCCCTAACTCCCCTATTCCATGATAGGGTACCCGCCGCAACTGAAGTTTTAAGACAAAAGCGGGCCATTTAAGGACAGGATGAGCGGCAAAACCATACAATCTCTCGTTCAGAGCTGGGAAACCGTCCGATTCGAGCTTTTGAACAGCCGCATTTCAGAGCTCAACCTCGCCATCGCGGGCTCACCCGTGGAGCGATTCGTCGGTCGCCTCCATCAGGAACTGGCCGCCAAGAAGCTCAACTTTAAACCGGACGTTTATCTGACTGACGGCTGGGGTTGTCCAGACCGGATGCCCGTCATCGGAATTCCGTTTTACCTGGCGGACGAACGATTGGCCCGGCTCGAAGAGGAACAAAACGACGAGATCGAGGATTCGCGGACGATCATGATGCTCCTTCGCCATGAAGCCGGGCACGCCATCAACTACGCCTATCGCCTCTGGCGGAAGCCAAGTTGGGGCGAAATTTTCGGGTCTTTCACCAAGCCTTATCATGATTCTTTCCGACCGGATAAGGCCAGCCGACATTACGTCCGCCATATCATTGCCCATCCGTACGGCCGGACCTATGCCCAAAAACACCCGGACGAAGATTTTGCTGAAACCTTCGCCGTCTGGCTTACGCCCCGGTCGGGTTGGCGCCGGCGATACCGGAACTGGCCGGTCATCCACAAACTTTTGTATGTGAACCGCCTGATGAAGGAGATCCGGCAGACCCCGCCCGAAAGCCATGTCATTCATCTTCTCCGACCGGTCGAGCGGATGACGCTGACCCTCGCCGAACATTATGGCAAGAAGGCTGAACGTTACCGCCGGGACGCCCGTGGCTATGTCGATGACACGCTTCGGGAAGCCTTTCCCGTTTCTCGCGGACACGTTCTCAGACCGGCTTCGGGGCTTTTCAAGCGATACCGCGACCGTCTGGGGGAACGGATGGTTCAGTGGTCGATCCTGACGTCGCAGGAGGCGGCCGCGCTTCTGGGCAAACTGGAGGCCCGGTCTGCCGCACTCAAATTGTCCTACCCGCCAGGCGCCGAAGGCGACCGGCTCATGAATATGGTGTCCCTGGCCATCGCACTCGCTCGCGATTACGCCTTCACCGGAAAGTTGACGTCTCTTCCCGCCATAAAAAAATCCCCCCCGTCAACTCGTTAAGCGAAGAGGCTGGCGTGACACCTACCCCTTATGAATGAACAGCTCAAACGGGAAGAAGGAATCCATGGACCGCACTGGAATGAGGTACATGGGGGATATTTCTCAAGTCCCGCAATAGCCGCTCCACTTATCCGAAAAATCCAGGAACTCGCCAACCAGTCAAAGACAGACCGGATTATCGATCTGGGCGGAGGCACGGGCTTCCTGCTTTCACAACTCGCGACGGCGGATATTCGTCCGAATATTTCGTTGGTCAACCTGGATCAATCCACCCCTCAACTGGAGGCCGCGAAACCGACCGGATTTTCGTGTGTTCACGGTTCCATCGATTCGTTTTCACGCCCTGACGTGGGCCCTTTGGACGGCCACTTCCTCTTTATGATGCGATCGGTCTTGCACTATTTCGGTAAAAACGGACTTCGCCCCGTCCTGCGACATTTACGGGCACAAGTCAAACCGGGCGAATTTTTCGTTCACCAGACAGCCTCCTTTTCCCGCCCGGAAGAGGCCGACTGCCTGAATCTGCTCTACCAACTGATGCGGACCCCCAAATGGTATCCCACCCTCGAGTTTCTCTGCACCTGCCTGTCCACAGAAGGGTGGCGGGTTCGTGAAGTATTGCCCGCCGCTCCACTGACATTGACCAGCGGGGATCTCCGGCACCGATATCATCTTGAACCACGGGAGATCCTGGAAATTCGCGATCGTTTATCGCAATGCCCGGGCGTATCAGAAGCGGTCTTCAAAACAACGAATAATGGCTTTTGCGCCTATCTTCACTATTCGATCTACGTCTGTACTCCTCTAGTTTCCGGATGATTTTCGCCGTAAACTTCAGGATTGTCTTGCCCGAATCCGGGCGCTTATGGTAGCTATCCCGCATGGAAGTACGTCTCGCAGAATCCGCCGGTTTTTGTTGGGGAGTCAAGCATGCGGTTGAAAAAGCCCGCCGCCTGGCCCAGTCTGACGCCGCACCCGTGGTCACCGACGGGCCGCTGATTCATAATGACCAATTGATGGCGCAACTCCGCACCGAGGGAATTCATGAAACCGACGATCCCTCCTCTCTCTCCGGTGGCACCCTCCTGATCCGGGCCCATGGCATTTCCCCGGCCCGCCGCGCCCAACTCAAGAAACTGCCGGTTCATCTCTCCGATGCCACCTGCCGCGACGTGTCCAGGATCCAGGGACAAATTCTCGCCCATGCGCACAAGGGTTTCCACACCATTATCTTCGGTGATCCGGGGCACGCAGAAGTGCTCGGCCTCCTGGGCTGTGCCGAAGGGCGGGGTCATGTCGTGGCCACCCCTGCCGATGTCGAACGCCTCCCGGAAATCGCCCCGGTGTGTGTTGTCTCCCAATCCACTCAATTCCCCGAATCCTATGCGGACATCGCCCGTGCCGTCCGGCGCCGGTTCCCCGATGCCATCGTGTTGGATACGATTTGCGAAGCCACCCGCAAGCGGCAAACCGAATTGGTCCGTCTGGCCGGTGAAGTTGACGTGCTGGTGGTCGTCGGCGGTCGCAATAGTGCCAACACCCTGCGCCTGGTCGAATTAGCCCGATCCCTGAAGCCCACCTTTCAAATTGAAACTGCGTCCCAATTGGACCCCCAACAGTTCAAGGGCTATATCATCGCCGGATTGACCGCCGGGGCATCGACTCCCGATTTCGTCATCGAGGAAGTCCGCCGCCTGCTGGAATCGATTTAAGCGGGGACCTTCTGTATCCCTCGTTTGCCCTTCAGGCCCCGAACGACCGGGCCAACTTTGCAAAATTCATCAACAGCGTCCGCCCATGAAGAAAAGGCGCATCGAAAGCTTCCGGATGAAATTGCACACCATATACGGGTCGATCCGGGTGTCGCATGGCTTCGATCCGGCAATGCCCGCTCGTCGCCAGCAACTTGAATCCCGGAGGCAAGCGCTTGACTTCACAATAATGATTACAGCGCATCATCATCCGCTGAGGTAACCCATGGAAAAGCGGGTCTTTCGCCACCTGGCGGATGGGATAAAAACCGTCGGCCACGAAGTAGGCCGATAAGTCATACCGGGAATCGGTACAGGGACGCCGGGGCAGGTCCTCATCGGGTTCCAACCGCCGCATGGGTTGGTCCTTCAACTGCCGCACCTTTCTCAAATCCGATTCAAAGGCAAACCCGAGTAGTTGATGACTGCCACAAATACAAAGGATCGGAAGCCGGACGTGATGGAGCACATCGGACATGCCGTAAAACGACTTGACGTTACGCTCCTGGAAATGCCGTCCGAATCCGCTCATGATAATGCCCCGCGGCGCCAATTCATGGACCACCCGTAAATCGAATTCCTGGTAGGGCACGATCAGGCATCGTTCACCCGACGCCTCCTCGATTCGCGCCTTGACCCGGCCTTCCGGCCCCACGGAGTAGTAGTCTTCCTTTTCCTGAACCCGGACAAAAAGATACATGGCAACCGCCCCTCCTCGGAAAAATACATCGATTTCAGAATAGGGTTATTTTCACACCACGACCACTGAAAAATGGGAGGGGGTTTATCGCCCTCGTCACACGCCCTGTTCATCAGGGGTGAGAGTCGAGGTTCCGGGCGAATGGCCGGGGTCGAGCAGGGAAGTTTTCGATGTGTCCTTCTGCTCCAGAACCTCGCGCAACTTGTAAGCAAGATCGGTGCGGGTAAAGGGTTTCGGAATGAAATAGAGTCCCCGCTCCAGCACCCCCCGCTGGGCAATCACGTCGGAAGTGTACCCGGACATGAACAATACTTTGACGCGCGGCATGTTCGAACAGATTCGTTGAGCCAGTTGTCGTCCATCCATCCCCGGCATGACCACGTCCGTTAATAACACATTGATGTCATCGGGGTGTTGGTCTGCAATCTTCAGGGCTTCCCCTGGCGTCTCAGCCACCAGAACTTCATATCCAAGGGTCCTGAGAAACATACTGCACGTCACGCGCAAAGATTTCTCGTCCTCCACCAGCAGAACGGTCTCGCCCCGCCCTTGGGGCGCAACCGGCGCATGCCGAGCGACGGAATCGCTCGTCTCCGACGCGACTTGATGCAGGTAGATCCTAAATGTTGAGCCTTTGCCCGGTTCGCTATAGGCATAAATGAACCCATTGTTCTGCTTGACGATACCGTACACCGTGGCCAACCCCAAGCCGGTGCCTTTGCCGAGACCCTTGGTCGTGAAGAAGGGCTCGAATATCTGGCCAACGTCTCCTTGTCCATGCCACAGCCATCGTCCCTGACCGTCAATGACACATACTCGCCTGGCGTGGCCCCCGGGTGCGCCGCACAGAATTCGGCGTCCATGGTCATATGTCCCGTTTCAAGGGTGATCGAACCGACCCCGGCAATGGCATCCCGCGCATTGACGCAGAGATTGGCGAGAATTTGGTCAACTTGCGACGGATCCATTTTGACGGGACACAGGTTGGCGGCGGGCTGCCAGACCAACTCGACATCCTCGCCAATCAGCCGCCGCAGCAATTTAAGCATGCCGGCCACGGCGGCATTAAGGTCGAAGATCTTGGGCGCGATGGTCTGCTTGCGGGCGAAAGCCAGAAGTTGTCGGGTAATTTCAACCGAGCGCTCAGCACAACGTTTAATTTCGTCGAGCCACTCTCGGGCGCGATGGCCGGTTTCGATTTGATCCCGGCATATTTCCACATAGCCCATGATTCCCATGAGCAGATTATTGAAGTCATGCGCCACGCCCCCGGCCAGACGGCCGACCGCTTCCATTTTCTGGGCCTGACGAAGTTGGTTCTCCAAGAGCACTTCGTGGGTGACATCGCGCTTGACCGCAACATAGTTCACAATCTTACCCGCGGCATCCAGGACGGGGGAGATGGTGGCTTCTTCTTCATAGAGCGTGCCATCCTTGCGCTTATTGATAAAGTGGCCGTTCCACACCCGGCCGGCGGTCAGCGTCGCCCATAGGCTCCGGTAGAACTCCGCATCGTGGCGTTCACTCTTGAGCAGACGGGGGTTCTGTCCCAAAGCTTCCGCACGGCTATAGCCGGTAATCTTCTCGAAAACCGGGTTGACATACTCAATCGAGCCCTGGAGATCGGTGATTACGATGGTCTCCGCAGCCTGCTCGACCGCGGTCACCAATCGGACCTGGGATTCCATCGCCCGCTTACGCTCGGAGATATCCTCAATGGTCGCCATGGTGCGCACCGGATGGCCATCGGCATCGCGAATGACGGTCATGTTCACGTTCACCCAGGCCACGGACCCGCCTTTGCGCAGGTATCGTTTTTCCAGCCGATAATCCGGGGTCTCACCCCGCACGACCCGATGGAAGGCCTCGGCATCCTTTTGTTTGTCGTCAGGATGATTGAGATCCTCAATGCTCATCTGCAGGAGTTCGCTCTCGGAGTAGCCGGTGATTTCGCACATTTTCTGATTCACCCGCAGCCACTGTCCGGTCATGGGATCGGTCTGCGCCATCCCGATGGAGGCCGTCTCAAACATGGCGCGGAATTGGGTCTCGCTGCTGCGTAATGCATTTTCAGCCAGTTCATGCTCGGTGATATCCGCAAAAACAGTGGCAAACCGCCCTTTCGCCGGCGAAAAAACCGAAATGGTGAAAACCTTCTGCATCGGTTCGTACTTCGTCTCAAAATGGGTGGGGCGGCCGGTGCGAGCCACCTCGGCATAGATTTCGAGATACGGCGCGGCGCCGCCAAACACCTCACGGGCCGTATGCCCGATCACTGCGTCCCGGCGGAGACCGGTAAGCCACTCAAACGCGGGATTGACGTCCAGCAAAACGTAATCCATCGGCGTACCGGAAGCATCACAAACGAGTTCGTGCAAGGCCACACCTTCAGTCATCGAGGTGTAGAGCGTGTGAAATTTATTTTCACTCGCACGAAGGGCTTCTTCCACCAACTTATGCTCCGTGATGTCGGTCGAAATACCGATCAAACCCACGATGGTTGAACTGCCGGATTCGGCATAAAGCGGGGCCTTGACTTCCCAATAAACCCGCCGCCCGCCCGATTCATGGACCACCTCCATCTCGGTTTGGGTCGACTCTCCCCGGAACACGCGAGTATCAACCGCCCGCAACCGTTGGACGGTGTCGGGGGAAAAGAAACGGTTATCATCACACCCCACCAATTCTGTGGCCGAACACCCGAACAGGTCCAGGGTGGGCCGGTTGGCATAAATATACCGGAACTGCGGATCTTTCATGAAGACGAAAGCGGGCACATGATCCAACGTCGCCCGAAAACGCTGGGCCTCGGCAAGAGCGGCGCGCATTTTAAGTTCAGCCCGCTTGCGTTCGCTAATATCATGGATATTGCACTGCATCACCTGGAGTTCGTTCACCCGATAGAGATGGATGACCAACTCCACCTCGATCCGACGTCCATCGGCGGTTTCCAGCGGCAGGTCGTCGTAATGAATGGAGTCTTTAATGTTCAACGCGTGAAAAGCGGACTCGCTGGCGACGATATGCTTGAAGAAACCCAGTTCCCAAATCTTCTTGCCCCAAAAAACGTCACGCGCACAACCCAATAGATCGATCAAAAATGGATTCACGTCCACGATCATGCCGGTCGTTGCGTCGACAATCAGAATGCCATCTTGCGCCGCCTCAAAAAGCCGGCGATAGCGAAGTTCTGACGTACGTAGATCGTCCTGGGTTACCGCTGCCTGATTCTCATTCATATCGATCTTCCGTTCAACGCCAACCATTTGGATAATGCATGGCACAGTCCCAGCCAGGCAAACCTCAAGGTCGATTCCCATCCCGTCTTCGGTGGATAGATCCGCAAGTGCAGCATAAACCTTTCAAATGAACTGTAGCGGAGGAAAATTTTGATAGCAATGAGTTTTTGGATGATGGGGGACACCTTAAATAGCAACCTTTTGGGTTGGCTGACTCGCCCGAGATACGCTTTTACTCGATATCGGCCCGCCCTTCTGTGGCGGGCGCCTGAAAAGGAAGAGAATTGGATCAGCGCACGCCGGGCGCAAAGGCCCGGCCTACAACACCAGGGAATCGGTGGCGGGCAAAGCCCCACCTGTGCGCCGTCTAATCCCTAACCCATCAATCAAGAATTGACGACGCTCGTCTCTAGTGCTGTAATCGCTGGATTGACAGGAGTCCACCGATTATGACTTTAAAACATTCCATCGCGGACTGCGATTGGCAAAATCCGCAGATTCTCCACCGTTTCCGCGAGGCTCCCCGCACCTCCGCCATCGCCTGCCCCAGCCGCGCCGTCGCCCTTGCCCGCTCCCCTGAAACCAATCCCTGGGTCCAATCCCTGAATGGCGAGTGGCGCTTTCGATATATCCCCTCCCCCGACCGAATCGAGACCGATTTCGAGACCGCCGATTTCGATGACTCCCAATGGCCCCTTCACGCCGTTCCCGGTTGCTGGCAACTCCAAGGCGCTTACGATGTCCCCAACTATACCAATGTGAATTACCCTTTCCCGATCGACCCGCCTTTTGTGCCCGATGATAATCCCATCGGCCTTTATCGCCACACTTTCAATGTGCCATCGGATTGGAAAGGCCTCGAGGTCATCCTCCATTTCGGCGGGGTCGATTCCGCCTTTTATGTCTGGGTCAACGGAGCCCTGGCCGGTTTCAGCAAAGGCCCGCACCTGCCCGCGGAATTTGACGTAACCCGCCTCCTCAAGCCGGGCCGGAACCAACTCGCCGTCCAGGTTTTTAAATGGTCGGATGGAAGCTACCTCGATGATCAGGACAAATGGCGCTTGAGCGGCATCTTCCGCGATGTGACCCTGTATGCCATCCCCCCCGTGCAGATCCGGGATGTTTTTGTCCAAACCCGTTTTGACGCGGCCTATCGCGATGCCGAACTCCAGCTCTCCTTCGCCCTCGCCAACCGGTCCAGCCAGTCCGCCGGTTCCCATTCCATCCGATGCGAACTCCTGGATCCCGATGGCGTTCAAGTGTTTGAGGTTGAAGCCGGTCGCACGAAAAGTCTTAAGCCAACCGGCAAAAAAAACCTCAACTTCTCAATCGCCGTCAAAGCCCCCCGTCAATGGAATGCGGAAGAACCCCACCTCTATACCTTATTGGTCTCGCTCCAGGATGCCGCCCAACAGCCCCTCGAATTCCAATGTTTTAAGGTCGGATTCCGCCAGGTCGAGATCCGCGACAAGCAACTGTTGATCAATGGGAAGCCCATTAAAATCCGCGGGGTCAACCGCCACGAATTTCATCCGGATTTTGGCCATACCGTCCCTGTGGAGCAAATGCTCACCGATATCCGGCTCATGAAAAGCCACAACATCAACGCCGTCCGCACCTCGCACTATCCCGATGATCCCCGCTGGTATGATCTCTGCGACCAGTATGGCATTTACCTGATCGACGAAGCCGATTTGGAAACCCACGGAATGAGCATGAGCGGCTCGGATTATCACCGGCTGTCCAAGGATCCCGCCTGGAAAAAAGCCTACGTCGACCGTGCGGTCCGCATGATGGAACGCGACAAGAATCATCCGTCCGTCATCATCTGGTCGCTCGGCAACGAGTCGGGTTACGGCCCCAACCATGACGCCATGGCCACCGCCATCCGCCACCGCGACACCTCCCGTCTGATCCATTACTGCGAAACCCGTACCGCCTGTGTCGATATCGTCAGCGTCATGTACCCGACCGTGACCAGTCTGATCGAGGAAGGCCAGAAAACCGATGACGCCCGCCCCTTCTTCATGTGCGAGTATGCCCACGCCATGGGCAATGGTCCCGGGAATTTCAAGGAATACTGGGACGCCATCTGGAATCATCCCCGCCTGATCGGCGGCTGTGTCTGGGAGTGGGCCGATCATGGCATCCGCCAGCGCACTCCGGAGGGGATTGACTGGTTGGCTTATGGCGGGGACTTCAACGATCAGCCGAATGACGGAAATTTCTGCATCGACGGCATGATCTCCCCGGACCGCACGCCCCACCCCTGTCTATCCGAATACAAGAAGGTCCTGCAACCGGTCAAGATGGAAGCCATCGATCCCCGGGTGGGACGATTCCAGATTCTCAATCGACGCGATTTCCGTTCGCTCAGTGATTTCAATGGGCAATGGATTTTGTGCGCAGACGGAATCGAAATTGGCCGGGGCTCTCTGGAGTTGCCCGATCTTAAACCCGGCCAGACCGCCCCCTTGAAAATCACCTGGCCTGCCTTCAAAACGACGCCCGGCGTGGAATATTTCGTCGACTTCGTTTTTACGCTCAATAAAGACTGCGCCTGGGCCAAAGCCGGATTCGAGATGGCATTCGAACAGTTTGCCATCCCGTTTAAATCGTCGCGCCCGGTTCAAACCCACGCCTCACTCCCCGCTCTTGAAATCGGCAAAAGCGGCACGCTCCTCGCCCTTCAAGGCGACGATTTCCGGGTGGACATCGACACACGGATCGGCGCACTGGTCGCTTGGGAAGCCCAAGGACGTCCTCTCCTGGAAGCACCGCTCAAGCTTCAACTCTGGCGGGCTCCGACCGATAATGACATCACTCTCTGGGGTTCCGAAAAAATGGCCATCCGCTGGCGCGAGATCGGCCTCGACCGGCTTCAATTGCGGCGCGTCTCCTTTGAATCCAGTCGGATTTCAACCTCGGCGTGGGAAGGCCGGGCCATCCATTGCCTCGGGCCGCGTAGTGCCCCACCTCTTCTGCGTACCGAAACCCGATTCACCGTTCACGGCGACGGCGAAATTCGGCTATCGCTCAAAGTCACGCCGCTCCGCGCCCTCCCCCCGCTTCCCCGACTCGGGTGGCAGGCCCAAATGCCCGCCGTCTTCAATCGTTTCACCTGGTTCGGACGGGGGCCCCATGAAAATTATTGTGATCGCCGGGAAAGTGCCCGCATGGGGCGCTTCAGTGGATCGGTACTCGATCAATATGTTCCCTACCTCAAACCCCAGGAAAACGGCAATAAAACCGATGTGCGTTGGGCGACCGTAACCGATCGGCACGGGTTCGGACTATTGGCCAGCGGCGAACCGGTTTTCGAAACCAGTGTTCATCCCTGGACCGCCGAGGAACTCACCCGGGCGGCACACCCCCATGAATTGCCGATGTCACACCGCACGGTCTTCAACCTGGACTACCGCCAATGCGGACTCGGCAGCAACAGTTGCGGGCCCGGTCCGCTCCCCCAATACCTGTTTAATTTGACGGAACCGGTCGTCTTCTCCCTGCGCCTGCGACCCTGCGTCAACCGGAAGGATTAACGCGCACCATGCCACATCGTTTAATGACCGCGGATGAAACCATGCATTATCTGCACCTGGCTCGCACCGATTTCGATGCTTTGGTCAGGGATCGCGAAATCCCGTTCGAAAAGCAGGGGGATCGCTTCCTCTTCCGCAAAAAAGAAATCGACACTTGGGCCTCGCGGCGCATCCTCGGCCTGACTGAAAAACGCCTCAAAGCCTACCATAGGCAATCGTCCGCCAAGGTCGCGGCGGCAGCCCTCTCCGCCACCACCTTCATGGAACGCCTGATCGCAACCGAATTCATCGCCCCGCATTTCGGGGCCAAAACCCGCGCCTCGATTCTCCGCGACATGGTCGCTCTCGCAGAAAAAACCGAACGCCTCTCCTCCGACTCCAAGGATTTATTGGATAGCCTCACCGAACGGGAAGCCCTCTGTTCCACCGCCCTCGCCGGCGGGATCGCCCTGCTCCATCCCCGCCACCATGAACCCTACATGTTTTCCGAATCGTTTATCGTGCTCGCCCGCGCCCTCCATCCGGTTCATTTCGGCGCTCCGGATGGCCGCCCCACGGACCTGTTTTTCCTGATCTGCTGTCAGGATGACCGCCTGCATCTGCATGTCCTGGCCCGGCTGTGTTGCATGTGCCAGCAGACTCCCCTTCTCGAACAGCTCCGGACCTCCTCATCCACCGCCGAGATGCGCGAAGCCCTGCTCGCCGCCGAACATGAATCAATCCGGGTAGCTTAGCCCAAGTTCGACAGTTGTGTGGTCAAAACTGTCAAATTGCTAAGAAACTCGATCACTGCCCCCGTTTTTCTCCACTACATTTTGAATTATTTTCGGGCGAGTGGCTACTTTTTTTGCTTATAATAAAAGAGACTTTATGCTTTTTTTTATATGAATAAAAGCTGACAGGTTCTGTATTGATCTTATTCTACTGGCATGAAACGAACATTCTGGAACACCTTGGCCGTGTGGCGAAACGCCTCTCAACGGAAACCCCTGCGCTTACAGGGAGCACGTCAGGTTGGTAAAACATGGATATTGAAGGCCTTCGGTGAGGCCTTATATGAAAACTGTATTTTGTTGGATTTCGCAGAAGACCCGGTATTGCGTGGCTTTTTCGTTCCAGATCTCAAACCGGAACGGATCCTCACCGACTTGAGTGTCTATTTGAACCGGGACATCTCGCTGGATAATACCCTGCTGATTTTCGACGAGATTCAACTCTGCCCCGAGGCCCTGACCTCGTTGAAATATTTTTGTGAGTCATTTCCGTCCGCATCGATCTGCGCGTCCGGGTCGCTACTCGGCCTGGGTCTTTCAGAGCAGAATTTTCCAGTCGGCAAAGTTCAGCGGGAATGGCTCCGCCCGATGTCTTTCTTTGAATTTCTCGAAGCGCTCGAGGAAAGCCCGCTTTGCCGGGCACTTCTCGATGCCGCACAAAATCGGACGGTCATCTCCCCACCCCTTCACCATAAGGCGTTTGGTTTTTTAAAGGAGTTTATGATCACGGGCGGCATGCCGGAAGTGGTACACCGATACATCGGTTTACGGGAGCGCCGGGCGGCGGCCTTCCAAACCGTGCGCGCACTCCAGCGCGAATTAACCGAGTCGTATCTGGATGACATTGCCAATCATTCCGGCTCGCTGAAGGCCATCCGTATCGCCAGTGTGTTCAAAAACATCCCCGAGCAACTCGCCCGCGTAACCGATGGGGCCCGTAAATTCATTTTTAAGGATGTCCTGAGCGGACGCTCAACCTATGACGAGCTGGAAGGGCCCATCGAGTGGTTGATCAGGGCCGGACTGATTCACCGCGTACCTGTTTGCCGGTCGGTTCAACAGCCCTTGGCGGCATATGCTGAAAAAAACGCTTTCATGCTCTATCTTTTCGATACCGGCCTGCTGGGCGCCATGCTACATCTCGATCCGGCAACGATTTATCAGTACGATTTCGGCCAGTTTAAAGGATTTATGGCGAAAAATATGGTCTTGAACGAACTGCTTTGCTCCGGTGCAGGGCCGATCTATTCCTGGCGCGGAACGTCTTCCGAAATTGAGTTCCTGCTCTCCCATGGAAATCAAATAATCCCGGTTGAAGTGAAAGCGGGATTGAACACCAAAGCGAAAAGCATGCAGGTATTCCGGGGAAAATATGCGCCTGAACGGGCTGTGCTTTTTTCTGCGCAGGGAACCCATCAATTTGACCACGGCCTCTTGCACGCCCCGCTTTATCTGGCCGGTGCTGTTTCGCTTTAATCCTGGATTGGAACCTTCAACATCACCGTAAAGTAAAAATGGTTCCCGCCACGCCCCCGACCATCGGTGCCTGCGCCGTGAACCGATCATACCCATCATAACTGCCGCCGGCAAAACTCACCGACAGAACTCGCGTCGTAAAGGCCACAATATCCGACCAGCCTTCCCCATGAGTATTCGTACCATAACACCGGTAATAGTATAACGTCACCGGGCTTAATCCCGAAACCGCCGCCCCGAACGCCCCCAGAGTACGCGTGCCCAGACTGTTCGTGCCGGACCAGGCATTTGTGTTCTGGCCCCAGAAGACGGATACCGTGGCACTCCCACCTGCGGTAAGGTTCCCATTCAAAGTGGCTGTGGCAAAACTCACCGGTGCCGCGCCCACTCCGGTGTTCAACGTGGGCGGACCGGGCGTGAGAAACACCGCCGAATCGCTCGCCCACCCCTGATCCCCGGCCGTATTCGTGGCATAGAACCGGTAATAGTATGTCGTATTCGGATTCACACTCACGTTGGTGGTCAAGGTTTGCCCCTCGACGCCAACCCCGAAATTGGTCCAGGTCCCCCAGCTTCCCTTGTTGGTTACGCCATTCGTCGTTCCCCAATAGACGTAAACCACCGTCTCCGCAGTCCCTGTAGACAACAGCATCCCATTCAGCCAGGCGCTCGTGGCCAAAACCTTCGTGGCCCCGCCCGCATTGCTCACCTGCGGACAACCGATGGCCGGTCGCGCCGAATTCCGGTCATAGCCGTCAAAGCTCCCACCTCCAAACCAAGCGTCCGGGCCGGCCCAGGCGGAAGAACAAATCAAGCCGCAAAGAACAGCCAGAAAGCATAATTTTTTTATCATTCTTTCTCTCCCGTTGTAGCAGCGTTCTACGAACGCCTCTCCTCCCGCGTCTGTCGCCCACTCGTTGTAGCCGCGTTCTACGAACGCCTTCTGGCCGGATCTTCCGCTCGTAGCCCTTCGACGGGTTCAGGGCAGGCACGGGGCTACACCCAAGCCAACCTTTCATCCCGCACTCCGAACTCCACATTCCGAATTCCGCGCCTGCCCTGAGCAGTGTCGAAGGGTTCCACATCCCCTCCCCCCCTACGGCGCCAGCCGGACCGCACGCGAACCGAAAGTGCTGATCCGAAACTCGCTCGTGTAAGCGGCGTAGAAGCGGTCGGAACTCCTCAGGTAGTCTGTGGTATCTTTCCAAGTGCCGCCCCGAAGCCCGGCGCCGCTGGCCGTCGAATAGTTGGGCCAGTCCGGGTTCCCGGTGGGATTCCCGTTCGGGTCTAACACTCCGTCCCCCATCGTCCCCTGGAAGGTTCGCCCCGCAACATTCCCCACCGTCACCGGTCGCTCCCAGAGGTTTCCGCTCAGTTCCATCACCCCATAGTAGCCCGCGCCAGCTCCCTGTCGTCCTGAGGTGGCCGTCGCAAAGATCCCTACCCGTGTCGGACCTCCCATGACATTGCCGTAACAACAGTTTGCCGTGGCCGGGTTGGGCGTTTCGGTGCCACTGCCGAGTGTCCCGGTTTCGGGTGTCGCCAGGTTCGTGATCGCCGTGGTGCCCCAGGCATATTCGTTGACCACGGGCTGAGCAGGGCCCCGGCACGCCTTCTCGAACTCCAGTTCCGTCATCGGCCGCAACGCCGCCCAATCCGCATAGGCAATCCCATCCGCCCAGGATAAATAATTACACGCCCGATCCGGCGCGCTGGCACTCCGGTTAGTCGTCGTGCCCCCGATGGTGTAGCGATAGTCGCTGTAGTTCGGGTATCGCGTGGCGTCCTGCGCCGCCGTCAGCTTATTCAAAAAGTCCGCATACTGCCCCTGGCTGACCTCATACTTCATGCAGTAGAACGCCGCATACCCCTTCGGAAACCCATTGGAAATGGTTCCCGATCCATCACCGACGTTGCCACCAACGTTGACGTAGTAAAGGTTGCCACTGCTGTTCGCGACGGTGATGGCATTCTCGGAGGAGACCAGAAAGGCATTCGTAGTCTGCGCCGTCCCATCAGGAGCATAAAAATGACCGCTCTCTGCGCCACCGGACCCGAGATAGAACGGCCCAGCCGGAATATAGACCATCTCGATGGCATGCACGGACACCTCGACCAGTTCGCCCTTGGCAAAGTTGTATCCGTTTGTCCCATAGTTCCAGCGCAGTTTCGTCTGCACATAATTGACGCTCCCGGTGTAACCCGACGCGCGATAGACGAAGGCTCCCTTGCCATCGGGCACGGCGGTGATCGTGCCGTTCGCGGCCGGCTTGTGGTCTGAGCTATTGGTGGACAACGTGGCGTGCTGCCAGTTGTTCGAGCCCGGCGCGCGAAACTTCACGAACACCCAGGCGGCATCCCAGTTATCCGCTCCCCGCCAGGAGTTGGACCAGGCGAGATCGAAAACCACGTCCGCCGTCTTCGCATCCGTGTTCTGATTTTGCAGGGCGACATTGGCCACCCGTATATTGTTCGCCTCCGCCGGACCCGCCATCAGGAACATCAGCCCCATTCCCACCGCCAGCCAACCCATCGTTGTTCTATGTTTCATGTTCGCTCCTTCTTGTTCCAATATTTTGTCCGCTCGTAGCCCTTCGACGAGCTCAGGGCAGGAGTGGGGCATCACGCTGTCCGTTGTAATCTCTTGCAAAACTCCCCGCAAAGACAGTCACGACGAAGCGTGCCCCCCCGGAAGGCGAGGGAATCTACGGAATTGCGACCCGGAGGGACACGCTTCGTCGTGTCCGCGGAAGTTGCGCAAGAGGTTCTGGGGATAGATGGCGGCCGTTTCGCCTGGGCCGCGGGAAAAAATGGATTTCCATTGCGGTCGGCCTGCCCTGAGCGGAGTCGAAGGGCCTGCCCTGCTTGCCGCGCCGTAGCGTACTCGCGGAGGCGGGAGCGGAGTCGAAGGGAACCGCCCGAAAAGGCAACTCTTAGCGGGGGAATCAGACAGACAGACAGACAGACGCAAGAGGTGTGCCAAGTGGCCACGCTTCGCTATTTCTTACACAATATCTGAGCATGGCCTGCAACTTTTTCATCTGCCTCCGCCTGACGGGGGGGGGGACATGCCAATTCTTAAATACCGGGCGCAATTTACTCTTTTCCGAATACCCAGCGCAAGCGGAATTTTGCTTCCCTGAGCCTTCTCGAAGAATGGGTGAAAAATCAGGACGTCAATCCACTTCCCTTACATCCAAGACTTTCAAGCCGGCCGCCTGGGCGGCTTTTAATTGGCGTTCATCGGCGGTGACAAACCATTCACACCCCCATTTCACCGCAATCGCCACATGCACCAGATCCAACGTGCGGCACCCCGTTTTTACGCTCACCATCGTCCCCAGGAGCCGCGCTTCATCCAGGGCTTGTACCCAGTTGACCGGCCGCCGAATCAGACGCCCCGCACCGATATCGTCATTCCACGCTTTGAAGATTTGAGTCACATGCCGTGGAGTGATTTCCCTCCGAAACACCTTCAGTCGGGTGGCATTCTCGAACTCCACTTCCTGGAACAAATTCAGGGGCAGGGGATCGGATCGCGCTTCAACGATCTTCGTTATGCGATCGCTAAACGACTCCTCAATGTAGAGGGGAAGCAAAACCCCGGTGTCCAGATAGGTATTCATTACCGATCCCCGCGCGATTCATAGACCAGTTTAGAAGCGGATTTGCCGGGAGCGGCTTGCCGACCCCAGAGCGCCAGCCGTCTTTCTCTCACTCCCTCCCACTTTGTTTTTTCAAATCCCTCATACAGGTCGATATGAACCAGTCGGGCCACCACTTTATTCCGGCGTCGGATTTCAATATCTTCTCCCTGTTCCACCCGGCGCAGATAAGCGGCGAGATTATGTTGGATATCTCGAATAGTCGCCGATTCCATGATGTCTCCCCCTTTGTTTTATGACGCACATAATGTAGCACACTTATTGCGGATTGTCCATCAGTCCGTAAAACCAGTCCGTCTCGATCTGGGCCAACCGTAAATCAATGATGTCCTGCATGCACCCATTGGGCAGATATTCGCAGGTCCAATAGTTAATGATCGCCCGGCCATCCCGGGTAAAGCGGCAACCCGGGTTTGAATAGGCCCGCTTGGAATCGTTCTCGATATTCCGAATCTGTCCCCACGTACGCCCTTCATCGGTCGAGACCGCCGCCGTCAATGGGGTCCGTTTCCCATAATGAGAGGCATAGCCTGGATCGTAAGGACTGTTGTTCCAGATCATCAGCAAATCGCCGGTCGCTGGAATCCGGACCAATTCCGGACACGATTCCGGGGTGCTAAGCCCCGACGTCTGGGGGTTTGTCCAGGTCTCACCGCCATCGGATGAGTAGGAAAGAAAAAGGGAACCCAATTGATTCCGCATCACTTGAATGATCCGCCCGTCCCGGGTCTCTTCCACATGGTTCTCCATGACCCCCCGCATCGGCAGACAAATCCGGTTTTTGGATTCCGTCCACCGGATCCCACCGTCATCGCTGTGGTAAACGACGCCATCGTAAGTGCCACCGTAGGGGTCATCCGTTGGTTCCGGAATCATCACGCACATCGGGAACACGAGCCGACCGGATGACAATCTCTTCAGGGTGGCGTTGCACGAGCCCAAGGGAGCTTTTTCACCAAACACCGAATGGGGCGTAAAGGTCTGACCCTCATCCTCCGACCGCCAGACATGGTGGGTTGCGATTCGGGGCTTGCCCTTATGATAGCGGGCAAAAACATAAAGGATCTCCCCGGTCGGCAATCGAATCAGGTTCGGGGCATAGACATTGATATCCCCCGGCGCCGTCTCCGTGATCACCCGATGATTGTACCATGTGCGACCGCCATCCTCGGACTCCACGGCAACCAGCCGGGTCGACGAAAAATCAGACCCATCCCCGCCGAACTCCATATACGACAACAGCAAGTTGCCATTGCGAAGTTCAATGACATCCCCTTCCGATTTCCGAGTATAGGCCGAATCGTGTTCGGCCACCGTTTGAATCCTGATTTGTTCACGCATGGATGGGCTCTCCTTTAAAAATCGAATGGGGTCTCCTGCAGGACGAGTGTTGCAACAAAATAGTTCCATAACATTGCAGAACTTTGTTGCCCAAACACCAAAAACTATCGTTATTTCTGTAGGATCGCCATTACAAAATAAAGAGACAAAAAAGGTGAATGTTTTTTTGAAATATTCTACATTCGAACTCAACTCTGAGGATCTTCCCATGTTTATTCATCTCTGCATCAGCGCTTTGTGCATTTTGCTCGTTCTCCCGTGTCTGGCAAACGATCTAGTGTTGATCAAAGATGGCAAGCCCATGGCTTCCATTGTCATCGCCGATCAGCCCACCGCTTCTGCGGAACGGGCGGCCCGGGAGTTGCAAACCATTCTGAAAAAGATATCCGGAGCCCTTCTGCCCATCCTCAAGGAATCGGCCCTGACCAATCGTTCCACAACGATCATCTGCGTCGGTCATTCCAAATTCGTCCAGGACCAAGACATCCCCAGCGGTGACGACCCTTTCCATACCCGGGAAGGATTCATCCTGCGAACCCACAAAAACCTGGTCATCGCCGCCGGCAACGAAGGTCCCCTCTATCGGGGCACCGAATACGCCGTCTATGAACTATTGGAACAACTCGGCTGCCGCTGGTTTTTCCCGGGTCCCTTCGGCGAAGTGATCCCCGCGATGAAAACAATAACGCTTCCCCCGCTCGATCTACATGAAACTCCCTCCTTTCCGGTCCGCAATATCTGGATGTCCGGATGGGCGGATTCAACCTCGAATTACGATCCCTGGTTGATTCGTAACAAAGGAACCGAACGCTCGATGTTTGCCTTTCCGGGCGATGGCAGCATTCACCGCCTGGCCCCGCCCGGCACCTATGCCGCACAACATCCGGAAATTTACGCCATGCGCCCCAACGGGGAACGGCAATCGGACAAAACGCCCCTGCACGAAGTCATGTTGTGCACCAGCAGTCGGCTGGCCGTTGAAATTGCCGCCAGCAATCTGGTGGCTTATTTCAAGGCCCACCCCGAAACCGACAGTTTCGGTTTTTCGGCGCCCGATGGCTCACCCCGTTGCTATTGCCCGTCCTGTCTCGCGGCCAACCATGGATTCCGCCTGGAAAACGGAATCGATGAATGCATCTCCGACGCCTACTTTAATTTCGTCAACAACATCGCCTGTGCCGTCCGCAAGGAATGCCCGTCCAAATTCATGATCGTTCTCGCCTATGCCAACCGGGTCCGTCCGCCGGAAGGACTCGATGCGCCGTGGAGCCCCAATATTCTGGTGCAAATCGCCCAACTGCGAACCAGCACCTTTCGGCCCCTCGGCGCAACCAATGATTTCTTCGCCCTACGCCGGGGCTGGACGATCGATGCCTGGCAAAAACTGTGTCCCCACTTCCTGATTTACGATTATGATCCGCATGCCGATCTGTCCCGCATGCCGTCCTGGCGGGGCTCGGTTCTGGCCCAGGATTTCAAACGTTATCATGACCTCGGGGGCCTGGGCTTCACCACCGAAGGACAGCCGGCCTTTTTGCGAACCGGCTTGAATTATTATTTCCGAACCAAACTCATGTGGAATATCAACGCCGATCTCGACGCGCTCCGACGGGATTTTTGCGAAAAATTCTTCGGCCCCGCAGCCGGGCCGATGGAGGAATTTCTTCGCACCATCGAGACCGCCCAGGAGACCACGCCCGACTCCATGGCCTGGACCCCGCTCTATGCCGATTGGTCCTCGATTTTCCCGCCGGCGTGCATGGAAAAGCTGAACCCACTGATCGAGACCGCCACCCCGCTCGCCCAAGCCTCCCCCCCCGCCCAGGCGCACGTCGCCGCTTTCAAACTGATGGTGGACTACATGAAAGCCTACCAATCAGCTTTCTCCGCCCTTCGGGAAAACGATTTCTCCACCGGACTCCAATCCGCTGACAGCCTGCAGAAAACCGTGGCTGCCGTCTCCGCCCTTCAGAAAGATTTATACCCACCCGACCCCGGCTGGGTACTCGCTGATCGGCAGGGTTTTCAATATCTCATGGACCGGTTGACTGAAGTTAAAGAACGCACAGTAGGCCCCCTTGGAAATTTATTGGGGCAATCACCGATGCCGGTTGAGTTCAAAACCGATCCCCATAACGATGGTCTGTTTGCCCAATGGTATCGGGCTGACGTCGCCCGAAATCTCAAATGGGATTCGATTGATCTGCACCGGGATTGGAGTCTGAATGGCTATCGCGATGCCCTCGCCTACCCCTTTGATGGATCGGGTTGGTACCGGATCCAGATCAAGGCCGCCAAGCCCTCCAAAGGATCAAGGGTATTCCTTTTTGTCCCCGAAATATTTGCCGAGAAAGCCTGGATATGGGCTAATGGCCAACTGGTCTTTTCGCCACCCGATGTCGCCTTGAACACTCCGACCAACCCGACCGGCCGGGTCTGGGCCGTACATCGGCGCGGCGCAGGAACCCTTTCCATCGAATTAACCCGCGGGTTCCAACCCGGCCGGGACAATGAGTTTATCTTTCTGCTCAATGGCACCCTGGATCGGGCGCAACATCGCGGCCTGGTGGGACGCCCCTTCCTCTGGTCCGCGCCCTGAATTTTTGGAAAAATTAACGACCGCGATCATGCCTGCCGGCTCCACTCCTTAATGTAATCGGGTGTTCCGAGTGGGAGCCCCAGAGGGGGCCAGAAAGCCCGACTGACTCGGGATTCGCTTAAGACGTGGGGAGTCCCGAGGTGGATACTACTTCCTTTTCTCCTTAAAGAGTAAAAGGTTTCAATTTGACCCCAACCCGGGCATGGTGTAAACAGACAGCTAAAAGCATCGGTCTGAACAGCCTTCGTCGGCCATCTGAACAACCTGCACAAAAATATGAAATGGGCCGTCATTCTCCTCAATTGGAATTCTGCAGAGCAAACGGCGGAAACCGTCCGAGCCCTGCGTCGCTGGCATCGCTTGCACCCCGATTTGTGCCTGGTCGATAACGGGTCCACCGATTCCGATCGCGCCACCTTATTGTCCCTTTGCCAGACCGAACGTATTCTGATCAACCCGCGCAACCTGGGCTATGCCGGCGGACTGAACGCCGCCCTGGCTGTATTGAGACCGGACGGGTATGACGCTTTTTTATTCCTCAACACGGATGCCCGCATTCCCGAAGAAGATGCGGAACGACTGATCTCCCGCCTGGAAGAAAACCCGCACCTGGGAATCGTCGGCCCCATCTTGACGGAATACCACGGTCACCAGGTCCGCGTTGATGCTGGTGGCCGCAATATCGCCTTTCATCTGGATACCCGGTGCCGGGTGCCGCACCCCCCCCCTTCGGTCTCTCCTTTCGATCCGGCCGTCCTCTTCTGCGCCTATGTTCCGGGAACTGTTGTGCTGATTCGCGACCGGGTCTTTGAATCGGTCGGCGATCTGGACGAAACCTATTTCTTTAGTGGCGAAATCGCCGATTTTTGCCGCCGGGCCCATAAGGCTGGATTCGGATGCGCAGTACTTCCCGCCGCGCGGGCCGAGCACAACTCCGGCGAAAGCCCCCTGCGCGCAACCCTTTATCTCTATTACTCACTCCGCAATCGTTTCCTGTATATCCGGAAGTTTTATCCCCGTGCCGCCGTCCCGCTCAATCTGTATTGGGTTCTACTCGCACAACTCATGGCCCTCCTCGCCCTGCTGACCGGCCGGATGGGACGACTTCGCGCCATCTACCTGGCCTTGCGCGATGGACTCACCGGCCGTTTCGGTTCGCACCATGACTATTTCATCACCCCCTGATATCGCCGTCATCATTCCGAATTGGAATGGCGCCCGCTGGCTTCCCGCCTGCCTGGCCGCCTTGGACAACCAGACCCTCCGCCCCAGCGAAATCATCCTGGTCGACAATGGATCCACCGACGGATCCCCTGCCCTCGCCAAGGCTGCCTGCCCCTCTCTCCGCGTGATCCAATTTCCGGTCAATCGCGGCTTTGCCGCCGCCGTCAATGCCGGGATACGACAGACCCGGGCATCCTTCATCGCCCTCCTCAACACCGATACCCGACCGACACCCGACTGGTTAGCCGTTCTGGCCCGAACCTTGGTCGCAGCCCCCGCCCAGGTCGCCGGCATCGCCTCGTGCATGGTCGATATGGCCGATCCGACCCGGATCGAAAATGCCGGCGACGTGCTCTCCTGGCAAGGCATGGCCGCCAAGCGCGGCCACGGTCTTCCCACCTCGGAATTCAACCAATCCGCCAGCATTTTCTCCCCCTGCGCCGGCGCCGCAATGTACCGACGCTCCTTTCTTGAAGAAGTCGGTTTATTCGACGAACGCTTCTTCGCCTACCTCGAGGATGTCGACTTGGGATTCCGGGGACGATGGATGGGATTCCGGTTCGACTATGCGCCGGAAGCCGTCATCTTGCACCAAGGACATGGAGCCGGGCTTCCCCACGCCCGTTACGTACGGCTCATCACCCGCAACCGGATCTTGCTTCTGCTGAAAAACCTGCCCGTCCACGCGCTCTTGCGTCATGCGCTCCAAATCCTCTATGGCCAGGGGTATTACCTGATCGCCTACCGACGCCCCCTTCAGGTCATCTGCGGTTGGTTGATGGTCGTGCCCCACATTCCGCATCTCCTGCGGGAACGCCGCCGCATCGCTTCCTTGCGCCGCGTACCCGTCCATCAGGTCGAATCCTGGTTGATCGCCTTTGCGCCCGAACGCCCTTTACGCTCGGCTTTCCCATGGCGAAACAAGCCGGCAGGACGCACATGAACATTCTTTTCCATGCCCTCTCACCCCCGCCCCGCATTCCTGGAACCGATGCCGCTTTCCAGGATTTGGAAGCCCTGCGCGACTCCTGTGGCGGAACCATCCTCCCGCTTTTTCCCCTTCCCTTCCCTTCGCGTTGGATCCCCCGCCCGATTTACGGGTTGCACCGCTATTTCGAATTGCGCGCCCGGGAACACTCCTGCGACCTCCATTTCGTCGCCTACGCCACCGGTTACGCCTTCCCCTACCTGGCTACCCTGCGCAAACCCATCTGCTATCAGGTCCTCGCGGGTCTCGACCCCTCCGCACCGCCCCCTCCTCATTTTCGCACCCGTATCCACCTGATCGTCAACAATCGCCGCGATGAAAAGCTGGCTCAAAAATGGGGGATGGCCGATGTCCGATATATCCGGCCCGGAATCGATTTGACGGGCTTTGAAATCATCCCTCCGCCCCCCCCGCCCAAACCCTTCGTCCTATTGGCTGGATCGGCTCCCTGGACCCGCGAACAATTCCACCTGAAGGGCTTCGATCTCCTCTTTGATCTCCTGGTTCATCATCCGGACCTCCGGCTTATCCTCCTCTGGCGGGGTTACCAACGCGCCACGCTCAATCGCCTTTTGCATCGGAAGGGTTTAACCACACGGGTTGAAGTCATCGATTCCAAAACCGATATCCGAACCCTCCTCGCCCGCTGTCATGCCACCGTCGGGCTCGCAGCACACAATCGCCTGCTCAAGGCCTACCCCCATTCCCTGCTCGAATCGCTGGCCGCCGGACGGCCGGTCATCGTCAGTGAAACCCTCGCCTTGGCCGATGATGTGCGGGCGAAACAATGCGGCGAAGTCGTCGGATCCCTCACCCTCTCCGCCCTCGATAGCGCCGTGTCCTCCCTGCGCCGGCAGTATGACCGCGCCGCCGAAGCCGCCACTGAAACCGGACGCGAATTCGACCGCATCCCGATGTTGGCCCGTTTCCAGGAGACCTTCCGGGATTATACAGGGAAATCATGACGCACGAAATTCCCATCTAAATCCGGCGGGTGACCGGAGGGCCAAGGGGCCGATCTTCCTTGACCCAACAGCCTTACCCGCCGTATAACTGTCCGCCTATTCGATCCCCGGGGGGAAATCCCCAGAAAAGGAGACGGCATCTCATGAAACCAATCAGTGTCCAGCTCTATTCATTGCGCGAAGCGGCCGCTAAGGATTTCATCGGTGTTCTCAAAGCCGTCGCCGCCATGGGCTATGTTGGCGTCGAACCCGCCGGTCTTTACGATCTCAAACCCACCGAATTTCTCAAAATCATCTCCGACCTCGGTCTCGTGGTCTCCTCCAATCATGGTCCCTGGCCCAATCGCAATAACCTGAAAGAGGTCATCGACACCACTCTTGCGCTCAAGCTGAAAACCGCCATTGGCGGCTTCGGTCCGGATGATTTCAAAACCCTCGACACCATCAAAGCCACCGCCGACACGGTCAATTTCATGATCGATCAACTCGCCCCGGCCGGTATTACCCTCGCACTCCACAATCATTACTGGGAATTCAATACCATCGACGGACGACTCGCCTATGATTATCTGCTCGAGCTTTGCCCCCGGGTCAAAATTGAACTGGATATTTATTGGGCCGCCAATTTTGGCGCCTGCAATCCCGCCGAACAAATTCGCCGTCTGCGCGACCGGACCGTTCTCCTGCATGTGAAAGACGGAACCCTGGTCCGGGACGTTCCCCATGTCGCCGTCGGCTCCGGCAAGATGGATATCCCGGCCTGTATCGCCGCCGCAGATCTCAACCAGGTCGAATGGCTGGTCGTTGAACTGGATTCCTGCGCCACCGATATGCGTGAGGCGGTCGCCGCCAGTTATCGCTATCTGACCTCTAACCGCCTGGCCCGCGGACGAATCTGATCGCCGGACGAGACGCCGTGGCCATTTTATCGAAACGCACCTTGACTGAGGTGATCCGGACCTGCCAGGCCGCCTATGGCGTCCGGCCTCGTCTGATGGATCTTAACGGGCGCATCGACGCCGGAAACGATCCCTTAGCCGCCTTCTCGCGAATCCGGCGCGAGCGCGCCTACGCTCTACACGAATGCGTCAACCTGGGCGTCCCGTTTATCTTTGCGCTGGGCCCCGTCATCACCAGTTGGGTGATCGCACTCGAAGACCAGCGCATCATCCATGCCGCGCTGATCGGCGGCGAGGTGCTCTGCACTGATCGCGTCGCGGCTCGCGGCCCGGGAATCGAATATCTGACCGGCCTGGGCCTCACCTCCGCGGCGGCCAGCGCTTATCTCGACCGTCTGCCGGTCTGGCCTCCCGAACGGGTCGAAACTGCCGGGCGGGATCTGGAGGCTATTTTCTACCGGATCAGCGGGTGGAAGCCAATCCTGCTTCCGGAAAACCGATTGCGCCTGCAACAGCAAAAGCAGATCGCTGAAGCCATCGAAGATCAGAAGAAACGCGGGGAAGCCAACGCCTACCCCTTTGAAAAAGAACGCATTCTGCTCTCCCTGATCCGCGCCGGGGACCCGGAAGGCGCCCGACGGGTCCTCAACGAGATGTTGGCCGCGATGTACATGAGTTCGCCACGACTGGCTCTTTTGAGGGCCCGGGCGATTGAAATGATGGGATACCTGACCCGCGCAGCCATCGAAGACAGCCCCGCCCTGGAACCCCTGATCGAGCGCAATCACCAGTGGATGGAGCGCTTGATCCGCGCCCGCGATTTCGAGGATTTGTCGCATGTGCTGACCGGTGCCCTCAACGACTTCATCGAAGGCATCTATGTCCATGGGTTCAACCGAACCAACACCCATGTGGCCCGGGCACTCGATTTTATCCGGCGGGATTTCGCCAAACCACTGACCCTGACGGATGCCGCGCACGAAGTGGGATTGAGCCCCTACCGCATCGCCCATTTAATTAAAAATCATACCGGCAAAACCTTCATTCAAATCCTGCATGAAATCCGCATCCAGCGGGCGCGCAAATTACTGGAAGAAACCGACCAGCCCTGCACGGAAATCGCCTATGAGGTCGGATTTGGCGACCAAAGCTATTTCATCAAGCATTTTCGACGCCTGACGGGCATCACCCCGGCCCGCTATCGCCGGGCCGGACGGGCGTGATGATTCGGCAACCGGAAAGACATATAGTTCAGCCACGCCTACCCGTCCTGACCTGTGGTGAGCGAGGCCGAACCAGCGTAATCGAAGGATCTCCTGGCTTATCTCCCCGAAAGCCACCCCCTAGGTCTGGCTTTACCGACTCCGCCTCCCTGTATAGCCGGGCGTATCGCACGGCTGCTCTTGCATGGTCGTTAAAATACTTGGATTGGCCTGATACAGAATGCTATAAATGAAGGCGTTTTTGCGAGCGAACGGTTGAATAACCCAGCCGAAAACGGCACTTGCCTTTAGCTGGGCCCAGAATAAGGACACGAACATGACGGACAAATTGCGGGTCGTGTTGGCTGGCTGCGGCGGCATCAGCAATGCCTGGTTGGATCCCGTCTCTCAGCGGGATGACATCGAAATCGTCGGCTTGGTCGATATCCGCCGCGAAGCCGCCGAAGCGCACAAAACCAAATACGCGCTGGCTTCTGCCCAGGTCGGTGAGGATTTGTCCACGATGTTGAAGACGGTTAAGCCGGATGCCGTGTTCGATTGCACCATCCCGGAGGCACATGTCCAGGTGGTATTAACGGCCCTCTCACAGGGTTGTCATGTCCTGGGCGAGAAACCGCTCGCCGACAGCATGGAAAACGCCCGGCGAATGGTCGCGGCCGCAGAAAAAGCCCACCGCGTTTATGCCGTCATCCAAAATCGCCGCTTTGATCAACGCGCAGCCGCCTTCCGGGATTTTATCGCCTCCGGCCGCATCGGCAAGCTGACCACCCTGCATTGCGATTTTTTGATCGGCGCGCACTTCGGCGGGTTCCGCGACCGCATGAAACACGTCCTGTTACTCGACATGGCCATCCACACCTTCGATGCGGCACGCATGTTATCCGGCACAGACCCGCTCTCGGTCTATTGTCACGAATGGAACCCGGAATCATCCTGGTACGACCATGATGCCTCTGCCGTCGCCATTTTCGAAATGTCCAACGGCGTGGTCTTCACTTATCGCGGAAGCTGGTGCGCTGAAGGACTGAACACCACGTGGGAATCCAATTGGCAGGCCATCGCCACCGCGGGCTCGGCGTCCTGGAATGGCGGTGACCAATTCCGGTGTCAGGCGGTCAAAAAAACCGGTGGTTTTTTCTCGGAGTTCGACGACGTCAGTTTTCCCGTCCCCACCGATCCCGACTACCGGTCCGGGCATGCGGGACTCATCGACGATTTCGTCAAGGCCATTCGCTCCGGATCCCGGCCGGCAACCATCGCTTCCGATAATATCAAAAGCCTAGCCATGGTCTTCGGCGCGATCGAAAGCGCCGATGCCCATAAACCCATTCAAATCAAACCGTAAATCATCCGTCACGTTAAAACAACAACCAGGAGTTCTCCATGTCGACCCCAGACCTCACCCAGGAAACCATCCGGATCGGTACCCTCGTCAGCGCCCCCACCGCCCCGGCCTATATCCGGCAAATCAAGCATCATGGATTCGAAAGTTTCAGCCTGACCTTCTGGCAAACTCTCGGCCAGACCGATCTCAAGAAGCTGGCCCGCGAGGTCCGCGAAGAACTCGCCGGCACCGGCATCACCATCAGCACGGTCTCCATCTTTGGCAATCCCTTGGAAACCACGCCCATCGACCTCGAAACCGCGCGGGGCTGGAAAACGATCATCGACCATGCCCACCTGTTTGGCGCCGATATCGTCACCGGCTTCGCCGGTCGTCTGCGCGACAAACCGATCGACCAGTCCATTCCCCGCTTCAAAAAAGTCTTTGCCCCCCTGGCCGCACGGGCGGCCGATAAGGGCGTTCGAATCGCCTTCGAAAACTGCGATATGGGCGGCACCTGGCAGCGGGGTGATTGGAATATCGCCCATTCGCCGGAGTGTTGGGATCTGATGTTCGACGCCGTTCCAGCCGCCAATCTGGGCTTGGAGTGGGAACCCTGCCACCAGATGGTCAAACTGATCGATCCCATGCCCCAACTCCGAAAATATGCCAGTAAGATGTTCCATATCCACGGCAAGGACTGCACCATTCACTGGGATGTGGTCCGCTCCGCCGGGGTCTTCGGATCCCAGCCGTTCGCGTTTCATCGGACCCCCGGGTTCGGCGACTCGAATTGGACTGATATCATTTCCGATCTTCGCAAGTCCGGCTTCAAGGGATCCATTGATATCGAAGGATGGCATGACCCCGTCTATCAGGGGCATCTTGAAATGACCGGTCAAGTCCGGGGCTTGAATTATCTCAAAGCCTGCCGCGGCGGCAGTTTCGTGGCCAATCCGAAGATGTGACCGGCACCGAATCAGTTCTTGGTTTTGCTTTTGAAATAGGCAGGGAATCGATCCAGTCCGAACAACCGCTTGGGATTATCGACAAACAGCCAGTCGGAGATCTTCAGGGCGGCGTCCAAATCCAATGTCCCATCCGCCACTTTCTGCGCCAGGGAGGAGGCGACGTTGCGCCGGGCCAGGTATTGGTGACCGTAGACGCCTTCCACGAAACAATAATCGCCACCAAACGCACTGATCTTATTGGCCGGCACGGCATCCAACCACTCCACCAGCGCCCGGCGCGCCGCCTCGGGCGATATGATATGGCCCCAGCACATGTCGATGAAGACATTGCGGAAGTTCTTGGCCATATTGCCCAGTTCCATCACATACGGATAACCCATGTGGAACAGATCAAATTTGATGTTTTCGTATTCCAAACACAAATTGGTCAACAAGGTCGGGTTTGAATTGGAGATAAAATTACCGCTTCCTTCCTGAAGCCCCGTATGCACTTGCAGGGTCAAGCCTCGCTCATCGGCCAGCCGGCACACTTGGTGCATCATGTAGTTTTGGAAGGCTTCCCCCACCTTGGTACCGGGGCGCCAGCTCGGAAGCTGGCTATCCTGAAATAATTCGAGGAAATCCCGCTCGGCTTCAGCCCGTGTCCCTTTGTCGAAACGCAGAGAGCGCACATACGCCGCACCGAGTTTCAAGCAGACGAGGGGACTGTTTTTGGAACCCACGCGATCGATATAGCGGCGCGTCACTTCCACCCAGTCTTCCAGCGAATGAACCTCCACCCCAACCTCCCGGCCGGTCCGCTGAAAATCGCTCACATGCATGGGAAAGAGGAAAGAGTCCACTTTCAACGTAAACACCAAGGCATCGTCGGTCGCCAAATCCGCCAATGGAGTGGGCACGGTATCCCGGATGGACACCGCCACTCCGGATTTCTCCTGCAATACCCAGCGATAATAATGCTTCCGGGCGCGAGCCGCCATCATGCGCGCGTTCAACTCGAGAAGGGTTTTGCCGCTGATTTTATCGATGCCGAAAAGATCCCGGGCCGTAATGTTCAAACACCGTCCGTAGCCGGTGTTTTCCGCCGCCTCCCAATAGGGCTCAATCTGTTTCCAGCGTTTCATCAAATCCCGCTTGGGATCGCATACTTTCTGCAGATCGCGCTCGGGCAGGCCGGCGGAAACCAAATCGCGATTGAAATAATGAATCAGGAACTGGGCCAGCACATCGGTGTTGTCCCGGAGCATATCCCGTTCCAGGGGAAGATGTTCGTGGGTATCGACTATCCGTAATCCGTTGATATGAGACAACAGGGTGTCATAAGCCTGCATGCCGACCTCCAGGAGTTGACCGTATTCGTCGTCTTTCAAGTCATTCGACTAAAATGAACCTACCAAAAAAGGAACCGGGCACGCAAGCTCAGCCCCCGCTGGCTTTTGTTCCCTTTTTCTTGCTTCCCATCGAATCCGCATGATAAATTTCAAACGATTTAACCAAAGGAATCGACATGCCCATCCCAGCCAGCGAAGATGTGATTTACGGGGGTACCCCGATCGAAGTCAAGTATGCCAATGTCCATCCCCGGCTCCATTTTTTTGAATCGGACTTGGAATTGCTCAGGCCCAAACTGACCCGTGAACCTTGGAAGACCTGGCTCGCCGAAGTGCGCGAGTGCGCCAAAACATCGCTCCCCCACCAGGCATTCCTATATGCCCTGACCCGCGAAAAGCCCTGGTTGGACAGCGCAACACTGGCGATCAATACCTTTCTCGACAAACCGACCGTCGCCTTTTGCACCGGGTATAACCTCGCCTGTGCGTATGACTGGCTCTACTCTGATCTGGAGGTGGCCGTTCGGGAGCGCCTGCAAGCCTATTTAAACACCCACCTGCGATCTGAATATGAAGCCTTCGCCAAGCATGAGTTGTACCAGGCCGGAACCGTGGGCTGGAATATTTCCAGCGAAGTATTAGGCAATATCGGCGCCGCAGGTTTCGCTCTTTACGGAGAGGTGCCTAATGTCGCCCCCTGGATTCGGTTCATCACCGAAAAAGCCCGCGTCGTTACTCAGGCCCTCGGTCCCGATGGCGTCTCCGCCGAAGGCATCTGTTATGGCGGTTTTTTCACCGACACCTATGTCAAAACCATCGATCTGGTCAACCACCTGATGGGCGTCGATCTGTTCGAAGACAATGCCTACCTTCAAAACCTGCCGTGGTTCTATCTGTTCACCACCCTGCCCCGCAAACGAATAGCCAATAACAGTTCCGTGCTCTGCCTGGGCGACGGAGCCCTTTGGCACTGGGTCGGCCCCGCCTCATACCTGCACAAAATTGCCGCGCGATACCGCAATCCCATGGCCCAGGCGATCGTCAGAAATCATAACGACGCCAACGCGTCCATCAAAGCCGCCTCGCTCTACAGCCTCCTGTGGTTCGATCCTTCCGTACCCGAGCGGATGCCGCCGAATCTACCCCTAGCCCGCCATTTCACCGACAAGGATATCGTGGCCTTGCGCTCCGATTGGAAGGGCGACGAATCCATCCTGTTGTTCAAGTGCGGCCCCCATGCCGGGCATAAGGCCCTGAAGAATTACCCGCAATGCATCGCCGGCGGCCACATGGCCGCCGATGCCGGCACCATCCTGCTTTACGCCCACGGCGAAAGACTTATAGGCGACGGCGGATATGCCAAGAAAGTCACCGCCTATCGCAATACCGTCCTGGTAAACGGAATTGGTCAGAGCGGAGAATTTGATGCCACCAACCAAAGTGACTGGTTCGAATGTAGCGACCTGCGCCGCGAAAAACGCGGTCCGTCTCTCCTCCGGGTTGATCTGGGCAAAACGGCCGATTATATGATCGGCGACGTGGCGCCCGCCTATAAACCCGAAGCCCAACTCACCCGATTCCTGCGCCATGTAATCTACTTGCGCCCTGACACCTGTGTGATCATCGATGAACTGACCGCCGCAGCGCCGTCCACCTTCGAACTGTGGTTCCATGCCGATACTCAACCCCATTCCAAACCGGAACATCCCTTCCTGCCTGTTGGCGCCCATGCATGGGAAACCTCCGCCCCCAAAGGACGCTGCCGAATCGCGAGCCTGGCCCCAACCGATGTCGAATCCGAGCCCGGCCTCCAACCCATCCAGGGCATCGGAGCCCATGTCGATCGGGAAATGGATGTATTACGACTCCGCAATCCTCAACCTGTGTCCTCGGCGGTCTTCATCACTGTCCTGGACGTTTTGGCACCTAAACAAAAACGACCTCTGCCGGAAATCAGTCGCCAAGGTAAAGGGTTCACCCTCAAGCTGTTCGCTTCGGGAAAACGTTGGACCGTCCGGCTTCAGCCCGGGCAGAAAAATCCCGCCACTTCCATTTTTTCTGTCCGTGCGTCAGCTGCACGGAAATAAATGGTTAAATCTTGACCAACCGCACCCTGTTTTATACAGTATAAGGGTTAGTAAATGCGGGTGTAGCTCAATGGTAGAGCTCCAGCCTTCCAAGCTGGCCGTGACGGTTCAATTCCGTTCACCCGCTCCAATCACAATCCCTTTATTTTAATAAACTTGCGCATTTAATCCGTTTCCCCCGTTTTGCCTTGCGGACAATTTGTGTCGGGAGATTTTCAAAAGCGAACGGCTGGAGCGAGCAAAAGCGGAATGCGGTGTATCATCGCCGTATAAAAAAACAAATTGGATCTCGGTTGAGTTTGCCGCACGTCCATGAACTCCGGGAGCACCGCAACAAGCACGAGCGACACCGGGAACTGGGTATGACCCGCAGACGGCGTGCGACAAGGCAACGGAGCAAGGGCACAACAAACTTCGCCCGGTGCCGAAAGTGCCCGGGTGGAACGATGTCTGGTCGTCCTGGCATTCAGTCATCGTCGCGTTCGGCGGCCGCGTCCATTTCAACCAAGACACATTCCCCACCCTAGCAACGCCCGAGACAGCCGGAGGCTAAGCCAACGGTTCACCTTCAGGGCGGCAATCTGCAAGGCGCACACCGTCAGGGATGTTGCTCCTCGTCTCCCGGCACCGGCTCCTCTACACGGACGCTGGACCGGCAGAACCTGGCCCGCCACAATTCGTAGGCAATAGGAAGGACCGAGATCACCATGATCGCGGCGATCACCAGTGAGAAGTACTGCTTGATGACGGGGAGGTTCCCGAACAGGCGTCCCGCTCCAACAAAGAGAGTGACCCAGAGAACGGCGCCGGTCACATTGTAGAGTGCGAACTCGGCATAGCGCATCTTGCCCATGCCAGCCACAAAGGGCGCAAATGTCCGCACGATTGGAGCAAAACGCGCCAGGACAATGGTCATCTTGCCGTATTTTTCGAAGAACTCATGAGTTCGCTTCAGGTGCTCCGGTTTGACCCACCGGCTCTTGCGCCCGACGATGACATCTCCAACGTAGTAGCCCACCGCATAGTTGACCGCATCGCCAATCACCGCCGCGATAATCAACAGGACCGTCAGCCATCCAATGTGAATGGATGTGTTTGTAGTAAGCGCGCCCGCCGCGAACAGCAGTGAATCGCCCGGCAGGAACGGCATCACGATCAGCCCCGTCTCACAAAACACAACGGCAAACAGAATCCAATAGGTCCAATTGCCACACTGGGAGACCAGTGCGGCCAAGTGCTTGTCAATATGCAGGAATAAGTCGAAGAACTGCTTCAAAACATCCATGGTAACTCCTCATCCTTTTGATTTCGGGGTCGGCAGCAGCAGCGGAATCACGGCCGCACGATCCCCAACGACCTCCACGCCCCCTTACGCTTTTTGAGGTCCCCCATGCCCCTTAACCCGGCATTTTGCCGATCTGCGATCAATCAGCTTGTACAACTCGAACCACAGGACACAGACCAACCCCGCCCCAAGGCTGAGCCCCAAATCCATAGCGTGAAGCGGCGCGAAGTGGAACAAGCGCTGCGCGAACGGAATCGTGAGAACCGCCGCAAGGAACACACCGGAGCCAAGCGCCACCCACCGTAGCGCGGCGTTGGGGACGCGCAGCATGGCAAAGGCGGATCGCGACCAGGACCTGTTGACGAGAATGATGACAAGGAATGACACCACGAGCGTTGTAAACGTCAACGCCCGAGCGGCATCCGCGGAATGGTCGACGCGCGCGATCAGGAAAACGCCCACGCACGCTGCCAGCACGCTCAGCCCCTGCATTAACGCCGGCCAGATTGTGCCCAACGAAAACAACCGTTCCGTGGGGCTGCGTGGTGGCCGCCGCATTAAGTTGGCTTCCGCATCCTCGGCCTCAAAAATGAGCGTGCACGAGGGGTCGATAATCAACTCCAGAAACACGATGTGCATCGGCAGCAACAGCAGCGGCCAATCGGCGAAGAAGACCGGGATCATCGACAGGCCCGCAATAGGCACATGTACCGCCAGGATGAAGGCGACCGCCTTCTTGATGTTGTCGAAAATGCGCCGTCCAAGGCGAACCGCCGAGACGATGGACGAGAAATCATCATCCAGAAGAACAAGTGAAGCAGATTCGCGGGCCACGTCCGTGCCGCGCCCTCCCATCGCGATGCCGATGTGGGCGGCCTTCAGCGCCGGCGCATCGTTGACGCCATCTCCCGTCATGGCGACCACCTCCCGATGAGCTTGGAGCGCCTTGACGATGCGCAATTTCTGCTCCGGGACGACTCGGGCAAAGACATGCACGCTCTTGATGCGGCCCGCCAGATCGTCGTCGGACATCGCATCCAACTCGGGGCCGGAAATGACCTCGTCAGGATTGGAGATTCCGGCCTGACGCGCGATGCTTTGGGCCGTGGCCGGATAGTCGCCCGTAATCATGATCACGCGGACCCCGGCCTCCCGGCATTCGGCAACGGCCTTCGGGACCGTCGGGCGGAGCGGATCTTCCAGCCCAAGAAGCCCGACAAACTGGAGGTCGAGCCCGTGGTGCTCTGCGGGTATGTCCACGGTCCGACACTTCCCTCGCGCAACAGCGAGCACGCGCAGCCCTTCCTCCGCCAGTTTGGTTACTGCTTGAGTCAATGACAGACGCTCTCCGGCGGACAGATGGCAAAGGTTCGCAATCGCTTCCGGCGCACCCTTAGTCGCGATGACCAGTTCGTCGCCGGCTCCGGTCTGCCAGGCCTGGCTGACGGCAAGCAACGACGGGGAGAGCGGATATTCCCGTGCGAGAGACCAATCAGGATGCGTGTGCTCAGGCTGCTGTCGCAATCGATCGCCCGCGGCATGCAGAGCGCGCTCCATCGGGTCAAACGGATCTCGGCGACTCGCCAGAATCGCGTTCTCGATCAGATCGTGCACCTCTTCGGGAAGTTCCGTTTCAGGCCGCGCCAGATCAACAGTGCAGCCGCCTGCCACCAGGCGCCGCAACGTCATCTTATTGAGCGTGAGCGTCCCCGTCTTGTCCACACAAAGCACCGTTGCCGCCCCCAACGTCTCGATAGCCGGCATCCGCCGGGTGAGCACGTTGCTACGAGAGATACGCCAGGCCCCAAGCGCCAGGAAGATCGTAAGCACGACCGGGAACTCCTCGGGCAGGGTGGCCATGGCCATTGCGACGCCCGCCAGAAACCCTTCCTTCCAAACCTGCGCCCCGCCGCCGCGTGTGACCGCGTATACGAGAACGACGATGGAACACGCCACAAGCCCGATGATCGCGAACATACGAACCAGCCGCGACGTCTCTCTCTGCAGCAGCGTAGGCTCCGGAACCACCTGCTGCAGGGCTTTGCCGATCTTGCCAAGCTCTGTGCGAACACCCGTGCTGATGACTTCGGCAATCCCCTGGCCTGCAGTGACGAGCGTCCCGGAGAAGACGGACGGAAGATCGTCACCACCCGGTCGATCAATCGACTGAGCCTCGGACGCCGGCGCTTTTCGCACCGGCACGGATTCGCCCGTGAGCAGCGATTCGTCCACGGAGAGGTTGACCCCACGCCGCAGAATAGCATCGGCCGGCACCCGATCTCCTTCCGCAAGCACAACCATGTCGCCCGGAACCACCTCCCGCCCGGGGATACGCCGGTGGATGCCATCCCGGATCACCAGGGCACGAGGGCTGGACAAGTCCCGTAATGCATCGAGCGCGCGCTCAGTGCGCCGCTCCTGAATGATGGTGATGCCCATGACCACAAAGACAAAGCCCAGCAGCAGCATGGCATCCACAGGTTCTCCCATGACCAGATAGAGCCCGCCGGCAGCCAGCAGCATTAGGAACATCGGCTCGCGGACGACCTCCCAGGCAATGGCAGCAACGCCGCGTTTCTTCTGTGTGGGGAGTTCGTTCGGGCCCGCCTGTTCAAGGCGGACACGGGCTTCCGCTTCCGTGATCCCGGAAAGGCCGGTGAGATCCATGCTCGATGTGTTCGCAAACCTGCTTTTCATGCATCCATCCTTGCCGCACCCCCGATAGCAATCCGGTGAAGCGCCATCAGCGAGCGTGCCATCACTCAAGCCGTCCTTTGCTGCCGCCCAGTTATCCGTTGAAGCCAGTACAATACTGCATAAGATGATATTGCGAAAATCAGATAATGTAGTAGAGTCCTTTCGGTTTATTCGAACAATGATAAGCTGCCGTCAGACGTGCGGGTGGCGCAACAAACAAATCCCCGGGCGCCGGCGTACCCGAACAAGGTCCTGGTTATGAATCGGCTTAACTATCACCACCTGCATTACTTCTGGCTTGTAGCCAAGGAACAAAGTCTAACGCGAGCCTCGGCTCGTCTACGACTGGCGCCATCCACGCTAAGCGGGCAGATTCATGCCTTCGAACGTGTACTCGGGCAGCAATTGTTTGCACGAGTGGGCCGGCGGCTCGAACTCACATATGTCGGACGATTGGTCTACCGGTACGCCGATGACATCTTCACCCTGGGCACTGAGATGCAGGATGCCCTCCAGGACCATCCCGGAGGGCGGCCCCTTCGGTTGCAGGTCGGCATCGCAGACGCGATTCCCAAGCCGATGACAAGTCTTCTGCTGCAGCCCGTTCTAGCCATGAAGGAACGTGTGGTTCTCACCTGTATCGAAGGCCCCCCCGAGCGGTTGCTCGAAAGCCTTTCTTCGCACGAAGTGGACATCGTCTTCGCAGATGCCCCGTGTACGGCCCATCCAACAATCAAGGTGCTCAGCCACCTTCTGGTCCGGTGTCCGGTCGTAATCATGGGCACGAAAGCGCATGCCCGGCGTTTCAGGAAAGGGTTCCCCCTTTCGCTACGCGGAGCGCCGCTGCTCCTGCCCACGCCACAGGCGAATCTGCACCGCTCCATGGAACAGTGGTTATCCGAGCACTCTATCACGCCACAGATCATGGGCGAATTCGACGATCAGGCGCTTCTGGTCGAAATGGGACACGCCGGACTCGGCCTCTTCCCCATCCCCGCCGCCATCGAACCTACAATCTGCAGCCGCTTTCCGGTCCAGCGCATTGGCGTGATTTCGGAGATCCATGAGTCTTTCTATGCGCTCACCGCCGAACGCCGGGTCTCGCACCCGGCTGTGGCGGCTATCTGTGAGAATCACATCCACTAGGCAGGCTTCACTGGCCCTTGAACAGCGGGCGCCGTTTGCAACCGGATGAGGCAGGAATGCGAATTTCTGACACCTCCGCACCCGCTTGCCTCGCTCGAGCCGCTTCTGATCGCATCCTGCCGTTGCGAGGTTCGTGCGCCAATCGCATCGGATCGTATTCGACACTATAGAGCGCTACTTCACCGTAACCCATCCTTTATAAACACTCCATTGATTGTGATGATTGAAGTCCATACTGGCCCAACTCAAGGCCGGTGAAAAAGAAGGTATCGTGTTCAAGCATCTGGCGGCACCGTGGTCAGTCGGCCGCCCGAACACCGGAGAAATGCCATGACGTGCAAGTTCTGGGCATCCTGCTCGTGTATCGCGATGGAAATCAACGCCAAACGCAGTATCGCCCTTCGCCTGGGTGACATGCACATCGGCAATGTGACCATCCCGCCGAACCACGCCATTCCCAAGCCGGGGCAGGTTGGGAGGTAAAACACCTGTAGGTCAGGGGTATGGCCGGATCCCTGTACCAGCCCATCTACCTGGGCGTGCGGGATGACGTTACCGCACCCTGCCGAATAACCTGCCCCAGCCGTCCATCACCCTTGGAGCCAAGCTGTTGCGTCTTGAATCTGGCTGAATATTTTCACATTAAAACCCCGATTTCGACAGGCTACCTCATAAAACTTGACCTGTTCCACGGAAGATTTCAAGGCGGGCAATACCAACGCCTCTTTCATACCCCTTAAGCCGCTCTCTTCATAAAGCGCAATTAAAAAGTAAAGATCGGTTATTGAATGCCCCCCCACCATATCGGTGCAATCAGCTAAAAATAGCGAGGTGCCTTCTTGTTTCGAAAGCGATAGCGCGGCCGATAAAGCATCTTTTAACTCTATTGGCGAAACCAAACCGGAATAGGTCAGCTCGATGATTTTGGTGTCGCTATTATATTTAACATTCCAAGCCATCGTTCATTCCCCTTCTACTTCGAACGGGTTCCCCATCCCCCTACTCTTTGAGAGTCGCACCCTATAAACACCTTACCCATAAAGTAGTTATCTCAATGTTTTATAATGAAGTGCGGAAGAAACAGAGTCAAGAATAAGGATGCAAATAGAGCAAATGGCTGCAACCTTATTCAGCTATCGACAGCCGTCTTTGGTGCAAGAGACTAGATTTGGCGTGCAAGTTGTCCTTTTTTAGGTAAATTTCACAACCAGGTATTCAAAATTGCTAATCACGAAAGCCTCCCGTGCGAATACAAGTTCAACAGGTTAATGTCCCCCTTAAGTACAATGACAATATCATCCTTCAGCAGACCGCTCGCAAACTCGGGTGTGCCCCTAACCTGTTGTCTCACCTCAAACTGATCCGCCGTTCGCTCGATGCACGACCCCGAAATCCAGAACCCGTCTATGCCTTAACCGTCGAGGCTGATCTGGCCCTCAAATCCCTCCCGAAAACCATCCCCCCGGGCATCATTTCCCCAGTGGAACCCCTGCCGGCCACCCCCATCCCATCCCGCGACAGCACATACCCACAAGGAAATGCGCCATCTCCTGCCCCCCGCCCCATCGTTGTGGGAGCCGGACCGGCCGGCTTGCTCGCCGCCCATCAACTGGCCTTGGCGGGGGCAAACCCTCTCCTTATTGAACGAGGAGAGGAAGCGGCTGCCCGTGCCCCGAAGGTGGCTGGATTCTGGAATAGCGGGATACTCGATCCTGAAAGCAATGTCCTGTTTGGCGAAGGGGGGGCCGGCCTTTTTTCCGATGGCAAGCTGACCGCCCGCAGTAAGGAACGCGGCCGGGTCCGAATGTTCATGGAACTCCTTCATGCCTGCGGCGCGGATGACACAGTTCTGATCGACGCCGAACCCCATGTGGGAAGCGATATCCTGCTTCAAATCGTCCCCCGCCTGCGGGAGCAAATCATCGCAGCCGGCGGGGAGGTACGATTCAACGCCCGACTGGATTCACTGGTCATCGAGGCGGGACAGCTCCGGGCCGTGGTGGTGAATGGACAGGAAATCGCCTGTCAACAGTGTGTTCTGGCGGTGGGGCATAGCGCCCGGGATGTCTATGCCATGCTGGCCGCCCAGGGCGTCGCACTCCAACCCAAACCCTTTGCCGTGGGTGTCCGCCTTGAAATACCCCAAACCGCCATCGATCGGGCTCAATATGGCCGTTTTGCCGGAAATCCCCTACTGGGCGCCGCCAGTTTCCGCCTGACCCGCCGGGAGGAGGATGGAATCCGCGCCTGCTATAGTTTTTGCATGTGTCCTGGCGGCAAGGTGATCAGTTGCGCCTCGGAACCGGGGTTCCTGACGACCAACGGAATGAGCTACTCGAAGCGGGCCCTAACCCACGGCAATGCCGCTTTTCTGGTCCCGGTGAGCCCGACCGACTATCCGGAACAGGCAATCCCTGCCCTGGCCGGCATGGAATTCCAACGCCAATTGGAACGTGACGCTTTTGCTGCGGCAGGCATCGCCTATCATGTGCCGGCCATCCGACTGGTTGATTTTCTGGCCCGTAAAGTTCAGGCCTCACTGCCTGACGGACGGTCCTGCCCGAATTCCGTCCCGGTTGAATTCCGCGACCTTCTCCCCGAATTTATCACTCGTACATTGGAAAAAACGCTACCCGCCATGTTGAAGGAATTAAACGGCGTCAAACTTGAAGAAGCCTTGCTTTACGCCCCCGAAACCCGCAGTTCCAGTCCACTCTGGATCGCGCGGAATTCCGAGGGTGAATCCATCAATACCCGGGGACTCTTCCCGGTCGGAGAAGGCGCAGGCTACGCCGGTGGAATCGTCAGTTCCGCCCTGGACGGCATGCGCGCCGCCGAACGGCTGCTCGGGGGGGGCGCTAGGCCCCTCGCGAAGCTTACAGAGACTTGATCAGACCTTTTCGCAGCAACCACCCCGCCATTTTCAGCGCAAACAAATGGGCGGCCGGCAAAGCCCAATGCCCATCATATTTAAGCCAGTGGAGATCGACGATGTCGCGCGTCGACACATCCTTGAATACCCGGTAGCCATTGAAATATTCCAGTCGGAACCGCTTCGCCATCGCCGCAGCTCCCGCCTCCTGTCGCAGGATACCCGGGCGGTGTTTGGACAGGAGCAAGGCTCTCCGATTCGGCATGGAGTAATAGATGACCGGCACCCCGCGTTGACGACACGCCTCCACCATTTCGCGAAGCATGTCCAACCGCCGTTCGCCATACCACTCGGTCAGGGATTCAGGATCGGAGTTCGCACCGGCAGGCAGCATCAGGCCCGCGGCATCGTCATCCTTCGGAAGGTAATCCGCCTCCGTTATCTTCGCCGGGGGCCGGGCCTTTGCCCGTTTTGAAAGCTCATTCAGGGACGATTCAGAAATGACATCGTAATAACGGGTCATTTTCGGGAAGACCCGTTGAAAATCGGCCTGCGAAACCGGACGCTGTTCATAATCAAAGAATCCGATGTAAGCCCCTTCGTCCGTACTATGCGTCACGATAAACTTATTCCCGCAATCGTTGACCGTGTCTCCCAGGATCAAGGCATCGAACTCAAACACCGGCAGGATCTGATGCATGAATACGTGGTACCAATTCAACAGGCCACCCCCATCCGTCGGAAAGGCATAGACCTCGACATCCCGCCCATGATCCGGCCGGGCTCGAAGCACTTCCTGCAACGATTCCGCCCAGGTTTGGGGCATGCAGACACCGTTCGTGAACGAGTCACCCAGGATCACGATCCGAAAGGTACGGGCCGATTTCTTTTCAGGCTGGTAATCGGTCGCGCAGTGATATCCATAATTATTGAAGAAGAGTTGGTTCTCATAAATCAATTCTCCTTTTGCCAGCGAAAGAATACGCGATCGAGGCCGCCATCGGTAGCCGATCACCGGATCAAAGACCGTGGGCGGAGCGCTGTAAAAAATGCCATCAGTTCGATGGAGCAGGTCTTCCCTGTTTTGCATCGCAACGGGTTCCTATGCCTTCGGTTTCCAACTCGGATCCGGCCGCACTTTGCAGGTCGGGCAGACTTTTGCCAGATTGCGGCGGTGTTGAATAAATAAATCCTTGGCATTGAAAAGCAGGGACGCGGCGGCGCCCACGGTCCCGCGTTTCAGTTGGCCGCGCCGGTCCAGACCCGCTTCCAGCCGGGAAACCGATACCGGGCAGTTCTCCTTCCGCCAAAGCAAGCCGGGCACCGGGACCACCACGCCATCCGCTTGGACCAGCCGATCCAGGCCTTTGAACATCTCCAAACAACGGCCCGGAGAGGCCATTTCAGCGATGTGGTAAACCGTGGCCACCTCTGGCGACACGCCCAGGCAAAGCACATAGCCACCGCGCTGGACAAGGCGGCCAATCGGACTATCCATTCCCCAAATACCCGCCTCCAAATGGCCTTCCAGATAAAACTGGGCGCGCGGCCCGATGGCGGCCACGGCATGGGTCCCCTGAAGACTGCGCCCGGCATCCGGTCGCCGCCACAAGGTATCGGCGATGACCCCATTCGTCGTCGGAGTGGTTCGAGGGTTGTAGACGGCCGCGCCTCCGTGGTTAAAGGAGGGTGCCAACAAAGTCCCTTCCCGCCCGATCGCTTCAAGCACGGCATTGATGACGGTGTTCGCTCCGCCGCGTACAAACCCGATTCGCGACAACGAGCTATGGACTATCACATCCATCCCGGGCCTCAGTCCCAGTGCCTGGAGATCCCGGGTCAGCGTTTTCCGGGTCAATAAAATCGACGACGGAACCAGCTTGACGAACCCCACTGCACCCATGGCCTCGAAATACTCCTGCATTCGTGCCACATCCGGTTCTGCACCGCTCTGCGCCGCGTGTAACTCGGTAATCTGCCGGATCGTGCGTTCACCGTCAGCCCAAAACAGGGGCCGTCGGTCCAGACCGGAATCCCGGAGGCGTTGGCGAATATCGGGCGCAATGTTCTCCAGGTCCGGAGCCAGCAGTCGGGCGCGATAGACCACCCGATTCGAACCTTTCAAGGCACGAATCGGATGCGACGCACACCGTCCGCTGTTCGACGCATGCCGGACTTCCGCCTCCATTGCGGACAACTGCCGCAGGTAAGTCTGCCGGTCGCCGCCCCACATCCAACGCTGCAATCGTTTCAGGGAAACGGCATGCTGGGTCCGGCGCAATTGCGCCCAGGACCGAGTCCGTCGGGGCTGGAGCGCCAGATCGGCAAGCACCTCATCCGTATGGGTTCGTGCCATCTCCAACATGGCAACGCTATCCGCATCCGCAAGATAATGAACATAGCCCGCCGTAGCCGCAGCCGCAACTCGCAATCCCCGTGGACTCATCAAGGCCGGGACATCCGCCGAGGTGTGGTACACTTCATAGGCCACCCCATCCGCCTTGTAGTGCATGTTCATCCAGGGACAGGGAAAACCGTATTTCGGATCGCCTACCAGGGTATCATCCGTGGACACAAACGGCTGGGGAACCACATGATACCCCGGATTGTCAACCCGCAGGGTCGCACGCAGGATCGACTCGCCGATGGCGTCGATAAACCCGGCCGAAGCCGGCATCGACGCATGCCAGTTCAAGCGGCCCTTGCAGTAACGCGGGTGATATCCGAGGCTATCGGCCACCATCCCCGCCAATGCCGGTTGCAACCGTTGCCCATGCTCAAGATAGTGAAAGAAACTATAGCACTCATACCCGATGAGGAAGCGGATCGAGCGCCGCGGACGGGGTAGGACGCCGTCCCGAATGGCCCGCTCAAGCGCGGTGGCGGCTGAAAGGCATATGGCCATTCCTGAGGCATTATCAGAAGCGCCGGGTTCCGCACTGTGGGACAACACCCACACTTCTTCCTGTGGGTCCCCCCACCCCGGCACCACCCCCATCGTCAAATCATGAGTTCCCACATACCGGCGCACATCCACCCGCGCCCGAATGCGAACGCGGCCATGCCGACGAATCAGCGCGCGCAGCCGAACATTTTCATCACCCGGAATCGCCAGTGCCACCAACGATAACCCGGCCTGTTCCATGGGCAACCCGCTCCAACCCAGTTTCGTCCACTCCGTCGCCGTCTCCAGTTGGCGTTCCAAGGGCGTTCGACCGCATCCGGGCCCCATAGGATTACCGGTCAGGAGGCCATCCGCACCGGTACGAACAAATTCGTGCGTTGCATGCCAGGGACTCAAGCGCGTCAGGATCCAGCGGCCCTGTAGCGACTCCGCCGGCACCCGGCGTAAAGTTTCCCAGTCGTCGATGACGACCAATTCGCTCTCCACGCCCTCGCGCGGAGTCGCCGCCGACCATTGCACCACATGCCAGGGGTTTTTCTGAAAATCCAACACCCGCCGTCGGATGGGATGAATGATGTCCAGCGTAGCGCCTTTGACATCCGAAGCCTGTTGGATGCGCCAGCGACCGGACCCATCCGGTCCGCGAGTTGGAACGGGATAAACCTCTGTACGAGCCCCGGCTTCAGCGAAGCGGTCCCGAACATACCGCGAAGTCCGGTGGAACTGGTCGAATGAATTCCACCGATCCGTTGAAAGGATCTGTTCCACATCCGTCAGCAGGGTTTCCCCCTTCATCCGGGCATGCAATAAGGGGAGACCCTCACGATTGAACCGTTGCAAAGAAGCTGGGTAAGACATGCGATTTATCCTGTCATCGGGGATGGAATCTCAATGCACCACCTTGACCCCGCTGGGGAGATGCTTGCGTTTCATGAGGGAACGAAGTCCCCGAAACAGCAGACCATACAAAAAAGGGGTTTCGTCCCGCAGCCAACTCGTCATCCGCGCGGTCCGTCGAATGGTGGTACTGAGAGTCTCGACATAACGCATCGCGCTCGCATTATCCGGCCCCAAGGCGATCAGGCGGGCGCCGACTTCCGCATTGACCCGCGGCAGAACCACGGTGTTGAGCAGGAGCCAGAATCGGGGTGTCTGGTAGCCACCGGGACGCGACGGCACCAGCATGGCGTCATAAGCATCGGTGGCAAATCGATCCAACATCTTATCCTTCACACACCGCGCATAAAGCGGGGTGCCGGGGAAAGGCGTCAAGGAAAGGGAAACCATCCACCAATTCGGACGGGGAAGTGCGTTGAGTGTCTCCGCAATTTCGCGCAGATCATTCTCGGTTTCGTAGGGATTATTGATGATCAAATCAATCGACAACAATAATCCGGCATCGAGAATCGTCCGGGCAGCCTGAATGAAAGAGGTGGTGGTTTCCGGGCGATTGAAAACCTGGCGATTGATCCGATTCGAGGACTCCAGACCCATCGTCACATATTCAAGACCGGCCGCCTTGAACATCTCCAACCGTGCCGGAGTGACATACTTGGGGATTATCCGAATGATAAACGGCAACCCGACTTCGACGGGCAAGCGATCGCAAAATTCCTTCACCCAGGCTTCAGAACCGGCATAGAAACTATCATCCTGAATATTGATGCCGCTGATGTCCGGCACCGATTGGCGCAGGTGCTTCAGTTCGCCGATCACATGATCGACGCTCGCCCGCCTTACCGGAGCGCCATTCACATTACAGCAATAGGCACAGCGGTAGACACAGCCCCGCGACGTCACCAGGTCGTAGTAGCGCCCATGCCATCCGGCATAACGCCGGTGAATCGCCCAAGTATGCTTCCTCAGCTTGCCATTCAGAAGAACCCAATCGTGATTAAATCGGAGGATCGGGTACGGCAACGCATCCAAATCGGTCTTTTGAATGGGACTTTGCGCATTGACCACAATCCGCTCTCCGTCGCGCCAAACCAAACCCGGAATATGGGCCGGGTTCGCACCCTCCAGAATCAGACCCAGCGGAATCTCGCCCGGACCTTGAACCGCGAAATCAGCCCCCTCTGGAAGGGATTCTTCTGTGCAGAGGCTCACATGAACGCCCCCCGCCATGATGATGCCCTTGAATCCTTTTTCGCGGAGCGCCCGGACCAACAGAACATAGGGTTTCAGACTGGCCGTCATGAGGTAGAACCCCAGATGGGTCACCTGCTCCCTGCGCAAAAAATCACACACCTGCGCGATTTCCGTGGACGAGAAGTGGATGGGATGATCAAAGCTCGCGAGCGACTTAATGATCATCAGAAGCGTCGTTTGCACCCCTCGCGATTCGGCATAGGCGCCCAAGGCGCGAATCGAAACAGCTCGCACCCCATCATCAATGGTCGCCAGCACCAGGTGTCTCGGGATAACAGCTTTCATGTGGAAGGGAAATCCCCCGAAATCTGCCGCAGGGCTTCGGCGGCGGCCTCGACCTCGGCCTGGCGTTTACTGGAGGCCATGCCCCGAGCCGTCGGCCCTGAGGCCCACGATACCTCCACCGTGAAATGCCGGTCATGCAAGGGTCCCGTTTCCTCGATCACCGTGTACCGGGGATTGAGTCCAAACTGACGCTGCAAAATCTCCTGCAACGCGCCCTTGGGATTCGTCGGGATCGACTCCTGGGCGCCCGGCAGGTCCGGCAGGATGATCCGCGCAAAGATTTTCTCAACCGCCTTCAAGCCGCCATCGATATACGCGGCGCCGAAAATCGCCTCCAAGGCATCCGCCAAAACCGTATCCCGCTGCCGTCCCCCGGTCTTCTCCTCCCCCCGGCCCAACTTCAAAAACGTCCCCAACTCGCATTGCCGGGCAAACCGCGTCAACGCCTTGCCGCTCGTGAGCCGACTCCGCCATTCGGTCAGATCCCCCTCATCCCGCTCGCCGGGCAAATGATACAACCGGGCGGCGGTCACCAGGCTCAACACCGCATCCCCCAAAAATTCGAGACGCTGATTGTCGTGCCCGATCCGGGCTTCAAACCGGTGTGATGGATGGGTCATGGCCTGCTCCAGCAAGGCTGGATTCTTGAACCGGTAACCGATTTTCTTTTCGAGAGCGCGATAGGGCGAAACGGGCGCCAAACCCAGAATGGCATTCAGTTTTTTTTGGAAGGGAGTGGTGGTCATGCGCGGGGATGGTATTGATGGTGGATGGATTTCAGACGGTTCTGGTCGACGTGCGTGTAAATCTGGGTGGTGGCAATATCCGCATGGCCCAGCATCTCCTGGATCAACCGGAGCGGCGCCCCATTGGCCAGCAAATGAGTCGCAAACGAGTGGCGCAGGGTGTGCGGCGAAACCCGCCGAACGATCCCCGCCTTACGCGCATAGCCCCGGATCAACTTCCATAACCCCTGCCGGGTAAAGGGCCGTCCGCGTCGGTTCAAAAAAACTCCTCGGGGCTCCCCGCTCAGGGCCGCGAACTTCGGCCGGACTTCGCCTAAATATCGGCCGATGGCACGGATCGCCGATGCGCCCACCGGCACAATCCGTACCTTGTTGCCTTTGCCGCGGCATCTCAGATAACCGCTTTCAAAATGCAGATCCTCCTGCCGTAACTCCGCCACCTCCGAAACCCGTAAACCCGAGGCGTAAAAAATCTCAAGGATCGCCTGATCCCGCACCGACAGCGCATCCTCGCCCCGGGTCTGGGCCAAAAGGCGATCCACTTCTTTCAAAGACAGGCAACCGGGCAATACTTTCCATAACCGCGGCGAATCCATCACCGCAGTTTCATTCCGGGCCAATAGTCCTTCCTGATGCAGATAACGAAACCAAACCTTGATCGTCACCAACCGTCGCGCCAGTGAATTTCCGCTCAGCCCCCGATCTTTTTCAAATTCCAAATATTCCAGAATTCGATGGCGCGTCACCGCATTCACCGACGTCACCCCCGCTTTGGCCAAATACCGGGAGAAAGAAACCAAATCCGCCCCGTAGGCTGACCGGGTCCGGGGGCTTAAGCCCCCTTCCAGAATGAGATGATCCAGAAATTGATCGATCAGAGCGTTCATGAAAAATACGTAACGAAACAGGCGACCACCGGCTTAATCGCGAAGAGAGGCCGGCAAAGCGGCCCGTTTGGCGGCATTCGCAGGGGTATCGTTAGCGGAGAAACCGGCATCGGCGATGGCGAATTCCATGTTTTTCAACGCCAGCTTCATACTGTCATAGGTCACGGTTACCGTGCCCGCTTCGAAATGGATTGACGGACCGATGACACCCTCGAGTTGGGCCAGCGAATTGCTGACCACCACCCGGGCGGCCTCGCTTTTCACATCGGGAATCTTGATTGTTTTGCTGCGGATATCCGCGGTTCGGCAGGCCATCAAACCCACTACCAGCATCACAGCCACAACCGCGACCCCCAGCCAATGAAACCGGTAACCCAACTTTTGATTGTTCATTTGCGTCCGTCCTCCTTGTCAATTATGCAGTTGCCTCATCGGCCGACTCCGCCGGCGCCTCCCCGCGGCAGACACAAATGCCCCGCCGGGTCGCGTCAATGAATTCGGCCATTTCCATCACCGCCGAACAATGTCCCAGTTGCCGCCGAACTTCCGCGGTGGCCTGGCGAATGCTCAGCCCCGAACGAAACCATAAATGAAACGCCTTTTTCAGGGATAACCGGTCCTCCGGCATAACCCCTCCCCGTCGCAAACCCACGATGTTGAGGCCCAAAAGTTCATTTGTTCCCTGAGGCCTTACCGTGCAAAACGGCGGGACATCGCGCGACACCCCGCAGGCCCCCCCAAGCATCGCCAGTCGACCGATCCGCGTGAACTGATGAACAACCACATTGCCGCTGATGAAGGCCCGGTCGTCAACCTGAACATAGCCGGCCAGCAAGGCCCCGCTGACCACCAGCACGCGGTTGGCCAACCGGACATTATGGGCCAGATGCGCAGTGGCCATGATCATACACTCATCACCGACTTCCGTGCTGGTTCCGGCCTCTGTCCCGCGATGGATGGTGACATGTTCGCGGATGATCGTTCCATTGCCAATCCGCACATAAGACGCGCCGCCCTTGAATCCCAGGTCCTGGGGCAGATCGCCGATAACCGCTCCGGCATGGATCTGGCATTTTTTACCCAAGGTGGTATATCGTAAAATGCAGGCATGAGGACCGATAACGGTCCCTTCCCCAATCGTCACATCCCGTTCAATCACGGCAAACGGTCCTACCGTCACGCCCGCACCCAATTCGGCCGCAGGGTCGATCTGGGCAGTCGAATGAATCGTCATATCTATCCCTCATTCAAGAATTAAAAATGACCATACCACTTTCTCGCAAACTCAGGAAGTCGTTTTCTTGACCCGCCCGCGCCGCGCCCAAAATAACATGATCCAGCACGGGAATGCCCACGACCTTTCCCGCCTCGATCATCTGCCGGGTGACAGACAAATCCTCGGCCGACGGGGTCGGATCGCCCGAGGGATGATTGTGGGCCACAATCACCGCCGCCGAGGCATGGCGAATCGCCCGGCGAAACACCTCGCGCGGATGAATCAGGCTGGCATCCAAAATACCGCGGGTGATCTCTTGCGGTTCAACTTTCAATCGATTACGCGCATTCAATAACAACACCCAGAAAACCTCCTCCTCCAACCCCCGGACCCGGTCCCGTAAAAGGTCCGCCGCATCCTGCGGAGCCCTGACCCGGGTTCCGGCCGGTTTGATCTCGCGCGCCAGGCGAAGCCCCAATTCCAATGCCGCCTTTATAATCTGCGCCTTGACCCGCCCCATTCCCCGCCGGCGAGCCAATTCTTCCACGGGCTCCGCGGCCAGATCGTTTAACGAGCCATAGTCCTCATGCAGTAGGCGACGCGCCAATTGCACCACGTTCAGCCCCGGTATCCCATGCCGGAGCAGGAGCGCCAGCAACAGGTCATCCGAAGCGTTCGAGAAACCCACCCGATCCACTTCTTCTCTCGGACGGTACCGTGCCGGCATATCGCAAACCCGCTGCACCGCCGATTCGATCACATACTCCGCATCTGCCCGCCCCATGATCTCCCCCCTTCACCCTGGATTTCCAAACACCCCCAACCCCTCGATGGGTTTAAGCGTCCAAGCCTTTTAATCGCACCGAACCGATTTCAGCCCAGACGGCCGCCACCCGTGCCGCCGTCACCGCAGGAGATTCGCCGGATTCCCGATCCACCCATCGGACCCGCAATTGCCCGCGAAACCACGTCATCTGCCGCTTGGCCAGTTGACGGGTACGAAAGAGCGTGCGCTCCATCGCCGATTCACGAGTCAGTTCACCGCGCAGACAGGCGGCCGCCTCGGCATATCCAATGGCCTGCCAGGCCGTGGAATCCGACGCCAGACCCGCCGCCAACAGGGCACGCACCTCTTCCAACAGTCCGCCCTCATACATCCGGCGAATGCGTTCATGGATCGCTTCGTGCAGGACCGCACGTGGCATATTCAACCCCGCCACTTCAGGCTGTAGATGGGGATCAACCGCCCAGGATCGACAAATTTGACCCATGCCCGCATCCACTTTCTCCAGAATGCGGATCAGCCGACGGGGATTGCTGCGATCCGCCACCGGGAGAGTGGCCCACACCTCCGGAGTGCGTCGTCGCAACTCTTCCTGAAGATCTTCGATCCGACCGGCATCGACCATTTTTTCGCGCGCCGCCCGCCCCACCCGATCGGCGCCAGGCTCAGTTCGCAGGCCTTCCAGAAGGCACCGCACATACAACCCCGTCCCCCCGGCGATCAACAAGGGTCGGTTGTCCCGGATACAATCCGCCAGGGCCCGTCGTGCCTCTTTTAAAAAATCAACCACACTGAAGGGTTCACCGGGCTCCACCAGATCAATCCCTCGATAGGTCAGGCCGGCACGTTCCGCAGGAGTGGGTTTCGCCGTCCCAATATCCATGCCCCGGTAAACCAGCATGGAATCAGCAGAGAGAATAAGGGCCTGCCGCTCGCGGGCCAAATGATGAATAACGTCTGTTTTTCCAGCCGCGGTCGGCCCGACCAACACCTGGATGGGCACCGTTTCCATTGCGATTACCCGGCCGACGGAGGCGAGGGTTCAACCTTCATCGGGTCTGAATCGCGTTGCCATTGGTGCGATTGGGACCAGGAGGAGAAAAACAACAGACAAACTCCGCAAAAAATGGCCGAATCGGCGATATTGAATGCGGGGAAATGCGACTCTTTCCAGAAAAAATCGAGAAAATCGACCACGTAAAACCACCGAACACGATCCAGGCAGTTTCCTAAAATTCCACCCACTAACAAGGCAAACGACCAACGGGCAAGTGGACCGTTACCCAGGAGCGAGCGGCGAAAAAGGATCAAAACGCAGAGAACCACCGCCGAAAAAAACGCCAACCAGGCATTAAATCCGCCGAACATGCCCCAGGCCGCGCCGGTATTGCGGACATAGGTAAAATGAAATAAACCGGGGATAACCGGACGGCTCTCATTGAGCGCAAAGCTTAAGATAACCAATGATTTGGTGATCTGGTCCAATACGACAATCGACAGCACCAGCGCCCACATCATGATCACCCTCCCCGTCAGCCCGGATTGCGACAGGGCCACCCCTTACTCAGTTTCTTCAACCTCAGCCGGCTCGGTCGCGGACTCGACTCCCTGTGACAGGGTCTCGCCAAAAGGCCGGAAACGGGAACGGCCGCGTTCCGATTCCGACTGGCATTTCACGCACATACGGGCAAACGGCAAGGCGCGCAGACGAATCTTCTCGATCCGCTTGCTGCATCCGTCGCATTTCCCATAGGACTTCAAATGAATCCGGCGCAAAGCATCGTCGATCTCGAAAAGGACATCATGCTCGGAACTGACCAGGTTAAGGGCAAATTCCCGGTCAAAATCATCGGTCCGATCTTCAGACGGCGTATCGTCGACATTTTTCAGGGAATCATTGGCCATGGTATGAATACGGCGATTGATTTGATCGCGTAATTTGATCAACGGTGTCTGGAAAACTCCGAGTTCCGCAGCCGAATAGATGCTTTTGACATCTTCGACCGGAGCGGGTTTGTTCTGAACTGAAATCGGACGGACGGTTTTGGACGTCTTGGGTGCGGGCACAGCTTTGCGAGAAATCGGCTTTCGGACCGCCTTGGGAGCGGACTTTGGCGCGACGCGGGCCGCGGGTTTGGCTACCTTGCCGGTTTTTTTATTTTTAATTACCTTTGCCATGCGATACCTCCATCCCAAAACAGATGTAGAAACCCCAAATCCGAACTGGCGCGCCCACCGGGAGTCGAACCCGGCTTACTAGGATGAAAACCTAGTGTCCTGACCGATAGACGATGGGCGCATTCCTTGACCAAAAAGAGCGCGCATTCTAATGAAGTCGCCGCAAACGCGCAAGGTTTTTCTTGATGGATCGATGGGAGTCAATGGGAGCGCAATTCAACTGCCGCAACACAGGGTCCAGAACAGGCCGTCCGACGTTCTTTTTCTGACAAGGTGGTGAACCCGTAAACCGATTCCGTGGGATGGCGCGAAAGTCAGCCCGATCATCTATAAATGCAGGCCTGACAGGCTTCGACAAAGGCCACAATATTCTCCCATGGCACTTCGGGTTCCAACGTGTGGCTGGGAGCACAACAATAGCCGCCCCCCCGCCCCATCGTCTCAAAGGCCGCCTGCACCGCCGCCCGAACGTCGTCCGGCGTGCCCCGCGGCATCACCGTCTGGGTCCCGATCGCTCCATTAAACGACAATCGATCGCCATACTGCGCTTTGACCGCCGCCGCATCCATACATTCCGGCTGAATCGGATTCAAGATATCCACCCCGATCTCGATCAGATCCGGAATAATCTCTGCGATGTTGCCGTCGCTGTGATAAAAAAAGAGCACGTCCGGTTTGGCCCGTTTGGCCCGGGAGATGATCTTTCGGAATCGCGGCTTAATCTCGCGCCGCCAGATGTCAGGCCCCATGATCAAGGCGTTTTGCATGCCGACATCCTCGCCGCATCCCACGATGTCCGCCCCGCAGGCCGCCACATTTTCCAGCACATCGGCCACCGTGTCAGATACCCGATCCATCAGGATACGGGCGGATTCCTCTTCCGTTGCCAGGTCGGCCAAAAACGGCTCAAACCCGCGGATCAACCAGGAGAAATCAAAGGTCGAAAATCCAATGACATATTGAGTCGCATATCCCTGGGCCTGAATTTTCCGATTCGCATCGGCCAGCCCTGCATAGCGCGCCCGATCGCGGAAATCCGGCAGGGGATAACGGCGGGCGTCATCGGGCGTGAAATCCTTTGAATCAAAAGGGCTTTCATAATGGCGGAAATGGCTCCCGGGCTCTTTCTGCACCATCGCAAAACCCCAATCGGATTCGAAATTCACCGGTCCTTCGAAGGACCGATCGGCATAATAGGGCGACCAATCCGTCGGGCGCGATGCCGCATTCACTCCCAACCAGACCGCATCGAAGTCATAATATCGGGCGGGGTCCGATGCCCCGGTTTGTTTCCGAAACATCTCGAGAACCGGCGGCGTCATTCCGAGGCTCCACGGAAGCCGGTCGGGCGTCCGCCGGCGATAGGCCGTCAAAATTCGCTCTCGATGCGTCACTTTCATTTACCCCGATATCCGATTTTTTTCCAAACTTTTTTCGCGGCGGCCATCCCGGCGGCAGAAGGAGCGACATTACCGCGAAGACTCGGCGGGGGCTGGCCCGCCGCCGCATCCTTCGGCCAGGGAGACCAGCGGTCCTGATCGACGTTTTTGCGACTGGATTCCTTGCGGAAGTCAGGCATATCGAAGGGCCGACCCTCTTCCAGGGCACTCTTCCAGGCCAATATCCCGACAGACGACATCGCCACCCCGCGGTAGACATCCAGAAAGGGCGGCCGGCCGGTCTTGATCGCACGTGAAAACTCAAAGTTAGTCCAGAAATCGCCGCCCCCATGACCGGCCTGGCGGGCCAGTTCGCCATATTCCGGCCAGTCGGGAAGATAGGTCCGCTCCAGCGGAGTTCCCGGCTTGATATCCCATTCCTCATGCCAGATCCGCACTTGGCCGTTGCCGAAATAGCCCAGGCCCCGGGTGAGTTCCATGGCGCCTTTGCTCCCATGGATGCGATACCAATTGCTGTGCCCCGGCAGGATCAGCCCGAACAACCGGAACACGGCACCGTTATCCATCCGGCACAGAATGACCGAGCCGGGATCAGCCCGCCGCGCGGTTTGATCCTCAATCCCGGGTGAGAGGATCGACAGTCCGTTGACCTTGGTGGGCATGGTGTCGGTGATGTACATCAAGGGGGCCAGGGCATGCGTGCAATAATAAGTGGAGGGCAGCCAATTTCGCCAATGATTGACTCCCGGCGCAATGGACATCCGGCTATCCGGACTCATGGGGTGATTATACTCGCCATCCGCATAAGTGGCCTCGCCGATTTCCCCTGTGCGATACACCCGCCGCATTTCCATATTAAAGGCGGTATAGGGATAATTCTCCGCCAGCATATAGGTCAAGCCGGTTTTTTCAACCGTCCGGCACAGTTCCACCCCTTCGGCCAGCGTGGAATTACAGGAGCATTCACTCATCACGTGCTTGCCGGCTTTCAGAGCCTTGATGGCAAACGTCGCGTGTTCATGGAAATAATTGGCCAACACCACCGCATCCATATCATGTTCGAGAAATTTATCGTAATCGGTATAGGTGGACACATTATATTGCTTGCCCACCGGAGCGAGGCGTTCCTTCCAGGTGTCACAAATGGCCACCAATTTCATCCCCACCAAATCCGTCGCACCCCGGGTAAAACTCTGCCCCCGCCCGACGCCAATCACGCCCACCCGAATCGGCTTGCCCTTCATCCAGCTTGGTTTTCCGCTCTTCGTCATCTGAATTCTCCTTCGATTATCAATCTTAACATCCTGAGTGTGAGGCCAAGGCCGCCCCACCCTTTCCTCTCTCAAAAACTCAAATCACCGCGAAACGGCCCCCCGGCGCTTCTGCGGCACCCCCGACCCGGCATCCGGCCGGGGCAACTGGCGGGGAGTGGTAGCTCCCCCTCGAATGAATCGCAACAGATTATCGGAATAAATAGATTGGAGTATTTCAGCTTTTAAACCCAACTTCCGATAAATCCGGTTATCACGCCGGATCCAATCCTGCACCCACTGACCCTGATAATCCCCCGCCCGGCAATCGGCGCCGAAAAAAACATTGGACGCCACGTCATATCCAATTTTGAAGAGCAAGGTCAACGCCTCTTCGCGGCGGATGGGGGGAGTGCCGGGGGTGAGATCGATGAACATCTCGGCCGCCTGATCGCGCCGCAGCGAATGGGCATTTAACAGCTTCCCGTAAACCGCGATCAGTTCTTCGCACCAAGGCCACCCGATATGAGCCAGGGCGAAACGCAGGCCATCCACATCCATCAAGGCTTCGAAATTCAAGGGACGGGTATGAGTTGAAGAAGGCTTCCCATCCCATAAGATTCCAGAATGAAAAAGGATCGGTCGCCCGGTTGCGGCAATCGCCCGAAAGATTTTCATCGCCCGCGGATCGCCTGGATCGAACCGGTCGGAAATCACCTTGAACCCCCGGATGCCGGATCGAACCGCAGCCGTCACTTGGCGCATGGCCGTGGGTTCCAGTGGATCGATCCAGAAAAAAGGATAGAGGTTCGCATCCCCCCGGCACCAGTCCAGTACACCAGACAACCGAATCGAGGCGGGGGTCCGCTCGGCCAACTGGGGGAAACTCGGAGGGGGCAGGGACATCACGATGCCGCCGTCAATTCCTGTCGAGCGGAGTTTGCTCCTGAAAACAGAGCGGTCATCTGTCCCGTTCAAAATATGAATGTGTCCATCAAGTATCATGGCGACTCACCTTTGTCGTTTTGACGCACCATTCGCCGGCGGCGTCCTATCTGCCATTTTCCAGAAATGATTGCAAGCCCGCACTCAGATTAATTGACAGCCTCAAGCAAAAAACTGCTTTCCAAAGGGAGGCGAGGAGAATTCTCTGAAATGAATAAGCACCCTTACGGTCGATACGGTCGGTTCGATTATTTTCAAGTCACCAGCCTGCAGCGGCCCAGGTGGTGCGGATCCATTCGATTTCTTCCATGCCAAATACGTAGGTCATGCCCGGCGGACTTTGGGTTCGGTATAACGAGTCATAGCCCCAATCCCGAGTACCCGGGTTATATCGATAGAGCCCGCCTTTGGTGCCCGTATCGGGCCATTTAGCATTGGCTATTTCAGAGCGCCAGATATCAATGATCGAGCCCCGATAGTAAACGGTTTTTCCGGTCCAGTTTTCTAAAAGTCGAAGCACATTTTCCAACCCGCCATTATAAGATCCTGCGGTCGTCAGGGTATTGCCGGTCATCACAACGGTTTTATAAGTGGTATCGACGGCCGTGCGGACCGTATCTGCTGCGTAACTATTTTTATCCTGCCAGTTTTTGGACAGGAAGGTAACCGCATCGCCTGCCACCAAGGATGTTTTGGTGGTGACGGTATTGTAATCCCCCTCGATGTAAACCGGCAGATCAGAAACAATAGACACGCCTAAGGCCGCCGGTATTTCGCGTCCATTGCGAAGCCGGATACAAGGCATGACCCCATTTGAGACTCCGTCGGGATCATCCCGAGTAATATAAATCACTCCACGACCTTGTTTATCCGTATACCCGGTATACAGGGAAGGGTAAGCTTTGATCAAACGATCGACATAAATATCGATCGGGGCCATATTGGTGACCTGTCGGGCGTCTTTGAATCCGGTCTGAGTGACATCGTAGACCCCGGTGACACTCATAATATAGTTGGAATAATTGTCTTTAAGAAAAGTCGTTCCACTTTTCTTGATGACCGCATTTGAAAAGGCAGCCGTGACATTATTGGTAAAATAATCGGTTGCCGTCAACGTGCCGGTGGAGGAAAAATAGAGCCGCAATGCGGCCTTATTGGCAAATTTTTCATTTTCGGTCATCGAGCTATAGGCGGGATTATTGGTCAGGAGCGGCCGTTCGATGATATCGTGCGGCGTATCGATGGGATTAATCGGGGGAGCCAGCCGGGGCACCCCATGGGCGGCCGACATGACGGTGCCACCCCACCGGGTCAGAGATTGGACCATCCAGTCCGAATTATAGCAATCCAGCCAGGTTCCATTGGAGAGTTTGAAGGATTGCAGAACATTGTCGGCGTTCTCCGCTTTGGCTTCACCCTCAATGCTGTTTTTATCTTTTCGCTTGTGGTAAATATTGCCATGCGCAGTCAATCGGTCCGAGAACGTCAATGGCCCCCCGAGGTAGATGTTCCCATTGGCATGGACCGCACCTGAAAAGTTCATGTTAGCACCGGGGACGATTTCCAGGTCCTCGTCGTAAAATACACCGAAACGGATCAGACAGAGACCGACCGCCTGAACGGTTTGCTTGAGGACCGCGCCTTTCCCATTGTTTGTATTGAGACACCCGACGGTGACTGAAAAAAGCTGAACACTGCCATAGGATCCCCGACACGCCGTCCCGTTGGAGATCGTGCCGTCCATCGCCGCCGATTCGATCTTGAGGCGGAAGGCGGAGGCGCCGCCGGGGGTGACATAGATATACGGCGGCATATTGGAGGGAGGGGGAATCGAATCAAGCGTAACCTGCAAGGCGCTGGTGCTGACATTAGGGGACAAGTGATATTGAAAGACGGCATCGCGTAGCTTGAGCACCCCATATTCCAATCCCGCTTCAGCCACGATCCGTGCTTTTTGATTATCGATGGCCAGGCGGGTCAGGCGGGTGTCGTTGGACGAGAGGGCCAGATAACTGGAAACCAGCATAAAGCCGATGAGCAGAAAAATGACCGCACCGACAATAACGCTGCCGGACTGTCGTTTTTCAGGGATGAGATGCCCCATGGTTGTATCCTCTATTTTAGTCATACCAGCGTTGCAAATTGCGGGGGGTCGCACTAAAGCGGACTTCAACACCCTGATACCCTTGACCGGTTCCCGAGAACGCGGCGTCCACCTTATTCGTACCGTCGCCGACATGAAAACTAAGTCGGGCCGCATTGGGACTGGCCGCGATCACGGCAAACATGGGTTCGACCCCAATGGGGCTGACATGAGTACAAATGGTTTCCGAGATATTGGTCTGGGTGATGTTGGGATAAAAAATCAATTTATTATCGGCAACCGTGGCGGGATTGTTGTCTTCGTCCCGGTAGACAAACCGCCCACTGGTCAAATTGATAAAAATAATATCGAGACCATTACTGGAAACGCCCACCGCCTTGCCCCGCTCGATATGGCGGGAGATGCGTTGAATGGATTTGCGCGCCATCGCCGTGAACCGGACTTGATAACTGCCGGCCCGGGTCAGGCGGGCCGCGGTAAAAAACACCGCAAACGCCGCCGCCACGATAAAAGTTGAAAGGGCCGCAGCGAGGAGAACCTCCACCAAGGTGAATCCCCGGGAAGGTCGCCGACGGAAGCGGGATTTGCGAAGGGGAGCAACCATGGAAACCTCAATTGATGGTTAATGTTCCGTCGCCGGACGAAATCCAGATCCACCATTTGCCAATGGCCTTGCCTTGGGGGTTGATCTTGTCGTTTTTGATCCAAACCGTCATGTCATCCGCGGCAATATCGTAGGTGCTGGAATTGAAAAGCGTGAATAATTCCCCATTCATCGTCAGATTGTTCTGATTGCCATTCCCTTTGGGTTTAACATGGACCAGTGTCGCCGGGCCGTAATATCCTGCAGAATCCTGGGTAAGATCGTCCCGATTGATGGTACCCCCCGGGGTTTCGACTGAAAACTCATTGTCTGAACTGTTATTGGGATTAATGTTGACCCAACCGTCAATGGCACCCCGAAACACAGGAGAGGCGGATTCCTCCTTGAAGAAAATAGTGCCATTGATCGATTCGTTGTAGTCTTTGCCGCGATAGACCCAATTGACTTTGATGGCGATCGCCTTGCGCGCGGGATTGCTCAGACTAACAATGATATTGGATCGGATGCAGTTGAGGGGAACGCGTTGGCTTCCGCCGAGATGCGTCAGCTTATTGGTTTCGGTGGGGAAATTATTAACCGTAATGGTCGAATAATCGCATCCGCGCATTTGTTCGAGCCGCTCCGCACACAGCCCGAAGGCTGCCAATCGTTGGGCGGTAGCATAATTCATCCGCATCCCGGTGATTAAACCGGTGTAAACCCCCCCGATAAAAAGCGCGAGCAGAAAAGACGCCACCATCACTTCAACGAGCGTCATTCCGGCCCGGCGGTTTCGTTTTAAAATAGGTCTTATTTTCACAAAGAAAACCTTTCGTTCTCATAATAATCTTTTCCCCCATTACCATCAATCATAATATTATCCGAAATGGGCAATGAAGATCTTGTTTGTTCTGTCTCCTTCCACGGAAACAACTGAAAAAACGTTGACCCGCCCCCCCATCTTTTCTATAACTAGAGAGTTGTATTGAATAAACCAGAGGTAATGATCCACACTCACAATCCGGAGGCCGCAATGTACGCCAAAGCCCTAGCGATGACCGCCCTGCTGATCGGTATCGGAACCGCATCCCTCCCCCCCGCCCAGGCCGATGAGGAAACCGGCAAAGGCAACCTGCGATACACCATTACCGTCAGTAAATTCGAAAACAAAGCCGGTTGGAGCGGCCAGTGGGACATCGGGGATGCGTGGGGGACCGTCTTGACAGACCAGCTTCAGCAATCTGGCAAATTCGTTGTCCTCGGTGAAGCCGATATGCGCCAGGAAGCCATGGCGGAGCAGGATCTCGCCACCACCGGGCGAATGGCTGGCGGCAAAAAAGCACCTAAAACCGGACAGATGACGCCCGCCCAGCTTCTCGTCAAAGGAGCGATTACCCATGTGCAGGACAGCACCACCGGCGGGGGCGGAGGCCTGAACTTCAAAGGGATCAGCATTGGCGGCAACAAGGATACGGCGGAAATCAATGTCACGATCTATGTCGTTGATTCCACCACCGGCCAGGTTAAGGCCTCGAAAAATGTCGTCGGCAAAGCTGGCCGCAAAGGGCTTCGCCTGGGCTATAGCGGTTCGGCCCTCGGCGGCTTGACCGGCGATATGGGCGGGTTCATGAAGGACAATGTCGGCAAGGCAACCTCCGACGCCGTCAATCAGGCCGTTGAATTCCTGACCAAACAACTCGAGTCCATCCCTTGGGAAGGCAGTGTTGTCGCGGTGAAGGGCGACAAAGTCACCATCAATCGCGGATCCCGTGAAGGCGTCTCGGAAGGACTGCTGTTGGATGTCGGGCAAACCGAAGAAGTCCGTGACCCCGACACCGGTGAATTGCTCGACAGCGACATGACCAAGATGGCTACCGTAAAAATCACTTCGGTCAAGGAAAAGATCTCTTACGCCGAGCCTCAGGAAGGCGCCAAGAAAATCGAAAAAGGGATGGCGGTTCAGCCGGCCAAGTAATCCGTCCCTTTTATAGGCCCGACCTTTAACCCGGCAGGAAGCGATCCCATGTCCACAGCACAACCTTGTTCTTTGCTCGATGTTGCCCCCGCCCTGCCTGCCGTTCTCGATCCAGGCTACCGCCCGGCCGCGCTGGCCACCCGGAATTACCGGCGCGCCGTGGCGGCCTCCGGGAAGGGCATTCCCTTCCCCATCGCTCTCGAACGCAATAATGGTCTGGTCACGCGCCTGACCTTGGAGATTTTGCCCCCGGGATCTGCTCGTGATGCCGACACCCTCCGGTATCTTGAACGCTCCATCAAATTCCTGCTCTATGCCCGCGGCGGATTTCGACTGCATCTCGGCGGGCCCCGGGCCTTCGCCGATCCTCTCCGGGCGCTTTATTCGGCACATGGGGCTCGTGCCTTCGATGCCGATCTAATGCGGAAGTCCTTCGATCTTCCCTTCGAAACAATCTGCTCCGATCCCGCGTCGCTCCCCGCCACGAAAGAAGCCGTCATCTCCATTGGCGGCCACTTGGAGGGATGCCGCATCGGGTTCGATCTCGGCGCCAGTGATTATAAAATCGCCGCGGTGATCGACGGCCAGGAAGTTTTCACCACGGAATTGCCCTGGACTCCCTCCGTGGAGGCCGATCCGGCCTACCATTATGCCAAACTCAACGAAGGCTTGAAACTGGCCGCCACGCATATGCCCCGGGTGGACGCCATCGGAGGCAGTTCCGCCGGCATTATCATCAATAATGAAATCAAAGTCGCATCCCTCTTCCGCGCCGTTCCCCAGGACAAGTTCGAGCGCGAAGGGAAAACGCTGTTTCACCGGCTCAAGGCTGAATGGAAGATCCCCTTTGAAGTGGCGAACGATGGCGATGTCACCGCCTTGGCCGGTGCGCTTTCTCTGGGCCGAAACGCCATGTTGGGCGTTGCCATGGGATCCAGCGAAGCAGGCGGCTATCTCGACCGGCAGGGCCGCATCCTCGGCTGGCTCAATGAACTGGCCTTCGCCCCGGTCGATTTCAACCCGTCCACCGTTGCCGACGAATGGTCCGGCGATATCGGCGTCGGCGCCCTCTATTTCTCCCAGCAGGCAACCAATAAATTGGCGCCCGCCGCCGGGTTTTCGTTCCCGTCCGACCAGAAACTGCCGGAACGACTGAAGGACGTGCAAAAACGATGCGATGCAGGTGATCCCCAGGCGGCAAAGATTTTCGATACCATCGGCGTCTATCTCGGCTATACCATCCCCCATTATGCCGACTTCTACGATTTGGAAAACCTGCTGATCCTCGGCCGGGTCACCTCCGGTCAGGGCGGCGAAATCATCCTGAATAAGGCGAGGGAAGTGCTCGCCCGAGAATTTCCGGATGTCGCCAGCCGCGTCACGATCCATGTCCCCGACGAGAAAAGCCGCCGCGTCGGACAAGCCGTCGCCGCCGCCAGTTTGCCCGCGCTCTCCTGATAACCCCAACCGGAGGAACCCACCATGAAATTACACAAACCGACCGTTGATCTTTTCGTCCCCGATGGCATCGATCTCGCTTCGGCCCTGGCCCGAACCACTCACCTCGGGATCGGCGCCCATCAGGATGATCTCGAAATCATGGCCTTCCAAGGGGTCGCCGCCTGTCATGGACGCCGGGACCAATGGTTCACCGGCATCACCTGCACGGACGGCGCCGGCAGCGCTCGCGCGGGAGTCTATGCCGAGTATTCCGACGCCGACATGACCCGGGTCCGCCATGTCGAACAACGTTCAGCCGCGTCGGTCGGCGGATATGCCGCCATGATCCAACTCGACTATTCCAGCAAGGAATCCAAAAATCCGGCCAACACCGACCTCGTCCATGATCTCCGCCAAATCCTGGAAGCCACCCAGCCGGAAACCATCTACACCCATAATCCAGCCGATAAACATCCCACCCATGTGGCTATTTTTGCCGCCACCCTCAAAGCCATTCGGTCCCTGCCCCTGACCGCCCGGCCCAAACGTCTGCTCGGATGCGAAGTCTGGCGCGGCCTGGATTGGATGGACGACAAGGAGAAGTCGGCCCTGTATGTGACCGGCCACGAAAACCTGGGGATGGCCCTGACCGCCCTTTTCGACTCCCAAGTCGCCGGCGGAAAGCGCTATGATCTGGCCACGTTGGGTCGGCGTCGCGCGAATGCCACCTATTTTGAAGCCCACGGGGTCGATCAGGCTCAGGAATTGATTTTCGCCATGGATCTGACGCCGCTGATCGCGAACGACACCCGCAATGTGGCTGATTTTGTCACGGAGTACATCCGTCATTTCGAGGCCGATGTCAAAAGCAAACTCGCCCTTTATTTCCCGGGGGAATGAAGTCCCGACCGACCCGTCACGAATGAAGAAATGAGGCAACTATGTCCCCTGCCGTATCCCCCGTCGCAAATCCCGCTTTCGCCTGGCCATCGGGGGTGCGCGGCGCCTTGAGTCTGACCTTTGATGATTCCCGTCCAAGCCAGGTCGAACAGGGGGTTCCGCTCTTCGACCGGTTTGGGGTCCATGCCACATTTTACGTCATGCCGGCGGTGGTCAAACAACAGCACGAAGCCTGGCGACGCGCCGTAGCCACGGGCCATGAAGCCGCCGGCCACACCCTCTCGCATCCCTGCACCTGCAACTTCGGATTCTCCTCTTCACGGCCTCAGTCGCTGGAGAACATGACCTTGGAGATGATGGAGGCGGAACTCATCGAATCCAACCGGCAAATTGAAGAACTCGTCGGCGTCCGGCCGGTGAGTTTTGCCTACCCCTGCGGGCAGAAGTTTGTCGGCCGGGGCAAACAACTTCACAGCTATGTGCCGCTGATCGCCCGCCATTATCTGACCGGTCGCGGCTGGCGGGACGAATACTTCAACGCCCCCGATCGCTGCGATCTCGCTCAACTGGCCGGCGTAGAGTTCGATGGACTGGATTTTGAACACGTCCGTCCTCAGATCGACCAGGCGGCAAAAACCGGAAACTGGCTGGTGTTGGCGGGGCACGATATCGGCGCTGAAGATCGCGCCCAAACGACCAAGACCTCCACGCTGGAAGCCATTTGCGCTTACTGCCGGGACCCGGCCAATGGCATCTGGATTGACACGGTGGGCACGATCGGGGCGTTTGTCCATCAAACCCAACGCACCTAGTCCTGGGATTCACCCTCCCGACGACCGTGTTCTGTGTTCATTTTAGTGCTTGCAGTGCAATGTTTTTCGTCCTATGTTTAAACACACCTAACCAAATACGAAAGGGTTTTTTCTATGAACGGCGAACAGGAATATGCTGCTACTAAAAGTCCGATGACCGTTGCGCTCTGGATTCTGCTCGTCTTAGCTCTGGCTTGGGCCATTATCGCTTCGACCATGGCCACCCGGCGCGGCGGTGAATTAACCGTTGCCAAACATAATTTTGAGCAGCTGCGTCAGGAATATGACCAGGCCCTGATCAACATGCAGGCCCGGGAAGCTGATATTGAGCGTAAAATTCAGGCTGCTGAAGAACTGCGCAAAGTGGCCATGGATTGGAAAGCCCAATATATGTCCAAGCTCGAAGCTCTGAACAAGGCCAAGGTCGCCCCGGCTCCTGCCGCCAAAAGCGCAACCAAATCCTCGACCAGCAGTAAGAGTTCCTCCAGCAAATACAAATCCAAGTCGGGTTCGAAATCCACCAAGCATTAATCCGGCGTGACGGATAGAGGGCGGGTTCGTTGGCCGGTTCGTTTCGGCCACGCCCGCCCGATTACTTGATTCCCCCGGCAAAGCTCTCCCCTCATCAGGGGGCAGTTTTTTACTTCAAATTACGAGGGTCTTCCCTTCCGACAGGTGCACCATGAATTTATCCGCTCTTGAAACCCAGCTCGATGATTTTGATTTCGTCCAACGAAATCAGGCCCTGCGGGCACTGGCCGCCGCGCCGGAGTTGTTGCCCGCCATCGGCAACAACGTCAACATGCACCTGCACTCCTTTTTCTCATATAACGCGCGGGGCTTCTCCCCGGTCCATCTGGCCTGGGAATCCCGCCGCCAAGGCTTGTATGCCACCGCTCTTTGCGATTTCGATGTGCTGGATGGGCTGGATGAGTTTCTGGATGCCGGGCTTTGCCTCGGGCTGCGAACCGCGGTTCATCTCGAAACCCGCGCTTTTCTCCCCGAATTCGCCCAGGCTGAAATCAATTCTCCGGGCGAGCCGGGAGTCACCTATATCATGGGGGCCGGGTTTGCGCGTTCGCTTCCAACCGATTCGCCCGAAGCCAAGACGCTCTTGAGCTACCGAAACCATGCCGCCCGACGCAACCGCGAATTGGTCGCCCGCATCAATCCCCACGTCGCCGATCTCGCCATCGATTATGACCGCGATGTCGTCCCCCTTTCCCCCGGTCGCTGTCCCACCGAACGACATATCATCCGCGCCTACGTGAATCAGGCCACCACTCGTTATGCCGACCGCACCGCCCGGATTTCCGTTTGGGCTCGCCTGCTGGGACGCGATGCGACAGAAATTGAAAAACTGATCGACCGGCTTCCCGCTCTCGAAGAACGGGTTCGCGCCAAATTCGCCAAGAAAGGCGGGTTCGGGTATCTTCAACCGACCCCCGACACATTCCCTCCCGCCAGCGAATTCATCCGTTGGGTCCGCGCCTGTTCCGCCATCCCCATGATCACCTGGCTCGACGGAACCTGCGCGGGAGAGGCCGTTCCGAACGCCATGCTCGACTGCCTTACGGCGCAAGGCGCCGCCGCCGTCAATATCATCCCCGATCGCAACTGGAATATCACTGACCCGGCTCAGAAAGCCGTCAAAACCGCGCATCTGGCCCGCTATGTCGAGGCCTGCGAAGCCCGCGCCCTTCCGGTCAATATCGGCACGGAAATGAATCGGGATGGGTTGCCTTTTGTCGATGATCTCTCCGGCCCGGAACTTAAACCCTACCGCGAGATATTCACCCGTGGCGCCCAAATCATGGTCGGCCATTCGATACTTCTCCGTTACGCCGGTTATTCCTATATAGGCCCGCAAGCCGATGCGGAATTCGGCGCCAATCGTAAGGCCCGCAATCGTTTTTTTGCAATGATCGGCGCTCTCCCGCCCCTCACCGAGAACGACGCCGCCCGATTGCGAGAAGTCGGGCCCGATCGCGCTTTCACCAAAATCCAGGATGCTCTGCGCAGAGCCCAGTGGACCCCCTGAACTCATCCGCCCGACGCGGCGGCAAAGGAGACCCGACCATATGCTCTTAAAAGAGAAACGAGCCGTCATCACCGGTGCAGCCCAGGGATTGGGCAAGGCCTTGGTCGAACGTCTGCTGGCGGAAGGTTGCCAGGTGCTCGCCGGCGACATGCAGGAAACCCAACTCGGCGAAACGGCCGCAGAACTCAAATCCCGATATCCCGGTCGGACCTTGCTCACGGCCCGCTGTGATGTCACCCAGGAACCTGAAGTCAAGGCCTTGGTGGATCAGGCCCAAAAAACATTCGGCGGCATTGACATTTTTATCGCCAATGCCGGCATCCTGATTTCCGGCCCTCTCACTGAATTTGATGTCGGGAAATGGCGCAAGGTCATCGAGGTCAATCTCGTCGGCCAGATGCTGTGCATGAAGCACGCCCTGAAAGTCATGGACGCCGCAGGGGCGGGAAGTTACATCCAGATCAATTCCAAGTCGGGCAAAAAAGGGTCTTTCAAAAATTCGGCCTATGCCGCCTCGAAATTTGGCGCCATCGGCCTGGTCCAGAGCGCGGCCCTCGAAATGGCGGAGAAGAAAATCCGCGTCAACGCCATCTGTCCCGGCAACCTTCTCGATTCCCCCCTTTGGAAAGACAGCCTATTCAAGCAATACGCCCAAAACCAGGGCATCACGGAAGCAGCCGTCCGCCAAAAATACATCGACCAAGTCCCGATGAAGCGTCCCTGCGCTTATGAGGACGTCTGCAATGTGATGGTCTTTCTCGCCTCGGACCTCTCCAGTTACATGACCGGCCAGGCCATCAATGTAACGGGTGGCCAGGAAATGCGTTAACCCCAAAACCCGGAGTCTCTGATCATCATGAAAGCAGCCGTCATTCTCAAACCCGGCGTCATTGCCATCCAGGATCTGCCCATCCCCACCCCCGGCCCGGGAGATGTGTTGTTGAAAGTCGAAGCGTGCGCCCTCTGCGGAACCGATCAACGGGTCCTCTCCGGCGAAAAGCATGTCGATGTGCCCATCGTCGGCCACGAGATCACCGGTTGTGTCACCGCCGTCGGCGCGGGCGTCACCCAATTTAAACCCGGCGAGCGCTACATCGTTCAAACGGTGGTCGGATGCGGCGAATGTCCGATGTGTGCCCTCCATCGCGAAAACCTCTGCGAAAAGGGGTTCAAGGCCATCGGATACCAGTGGAACGGCGGATTCGCGGAATACATGATCATGCCCAAAAAGGCGGTCGACCAGGGCTGCCTGATCCCGATCCCCCAGGATTTATCGCCTGAACTCGGAACGCTCATTGAGCCGTTAAGTTGCTGTGTGAATGGCATGAAATACATTCCCATGGAAACCGCGGAACACGTCCTGATTTTCGGGGGCGGCATCATCGGGGTCCTCAATGGTCTCGTGGCCCGCGCCCGGGGCGCCCGCCGGATCACCATCATGGACGTTTCAACCGACCGCTTGAATCTCCTGCAAAAGATCGGCCTGCCGTTTGATGACTTCGTTAGCAGCCGGGAGCACAAGCCGGACGAGTGGGTCAAATCCGCCACGCGCGGCCGGGGGGTCGACGCCGTCGTCGTAGCCGCTTCCGTCAAGCAACTGGTCACCGTCGGAATCAAGCTCCTCAAACGGTCCGGTCATCTCTCGATTTTCGCGGGAATGCCCAAATCGGATCCCACGGAACTGACCGACCTGAACCTGATCCACTACTTGGAACTCAATTTGCACGGGGCCAACAGCTCCGCCCTCGCCGAATACCTCACGGCCCGCGACTTCCTGGTCAACGGCAAAATCGACGGGCGCAAACTCGTCACCCACACCTTCCCGCTCGCCCAGTTCGACGAAGCGGTCAAAGTCCAGGCGAATCCCGCCTCGGGTTCCCTGAAAGTCGTCATCAAGCCCTAACCCACTGAATCAAGGAGTCAAATCATGGCCTCAGTACGCGAAGATCTCGTCAATTACGGCATCAAAATCGCCCGCGCCCGACTCGTCGCCGGAGCCGGGGGCAATATCAGCGCTCGCGACAAAAACATCATCTGGATGAAGCCCAGCGGCTTCGCCATGGATGAAATGTCTCCCGAGGATCTCTGCGGCATCGATCTGACTTCGGGACAGCAGGTCCAAGGAAAAAACAAGCCCACCTCGGAAGTCAACATGCATCTGGACATCTACCGGGTCCGGCCGGATGTCAATGCCATCTTCCACACCCATTCCGCCTGGGCCTCCGGCGTCATCAGTTCGGGTGTTGAACTCAAGGCGATGTTTGCGGAATTCGTCAACGACCTCGGACGCACCGCCACGGTTCCCTATGTCACCCCCACCACCCAGGATCTGGCCGATGCCATGTCCGCCTGCGCCAAGGATCACGATACGATTTTCATGGTCAACCACGGGGTTCTGGCCACCGGCGCGGTCATGAAACAGGCTTTCTATCGCTGTCAGGTGGTTGAAGATGCCGCCATCTCCCTCGTCGCCGCCTGTATCACCGGCAAGCCGCGCTTCCTTTCAGAACAAAACATTCGCGATCTGATGGCCTTGGAAGGCCCCAAGCACCGCGTCAAGATGATGCAGGCCGCCCAGTAAGGGTTGTCTCTAAATAGTCAGAACCAGGAGGCTCGTCCATGGCCACCACGCGCGTTTTGGCAATCGATTTCGGGGCATCCGGCGGAAAATGCTTTGCCGGTCTTTTTGAAGAGGGCTCCTTTTCCATGCGCGAAGTTCACCGCTTCGCCCATGAAAATATCCCTTTCCATCTCCCGGATCGCAGCGGGACCCTGATCGAACGGCGTTATTGGGACGATACCTTCCTGTATCAAAATATCCTGCTCGGCCTGCATGCCTATCGGCGTCAGGTCGGGCCGGAATTGGATGCGATCGGAATCGATACCTGGGGTTCGGATGGACAATTCGTCACCGCCGATGGCGATTTACTCGGCAAAGTCTATGCCTACCGGGATCATCGGCTGGACCACATGGTCGAGGTGATCAAAAAACGGGTCAGTCCCAAAAAGATTTACTCGTTGACGGGAATCCATTTCCAGCCCTTCAATATCAGCAATCAGCTCCATTGGTTCGTACTCAACCGCAAGGAACTTCTGCGCAAGGATAGCCGGTTTTTACCCATTCCCGCCCTCTTTAACTTCTATCTAGGCGGGGTGTGTAAAATCGATTCGTCCTGGGCCAGCGTCACCCAGTTAATGGATGCCCGCCTGCGGACGTGGAGCCCCGAGATCCTCAAAAAACTCCGGATCCCCGCCGAGGTCATGCCGGAAATTGTCGCCCCCGGAACCTTGATCGGACAATTGCATGGCCCGATCGCCGCCGAAGCGGGCATCAATCCCGCACGCCTGATTGCCGTCGGGTCGCACGACACGGCCAGTGCGTATGCCGCCGCCCCGGTGGACAACCCGGACGAAGCCCTGATCATCAGTTCCGGAACGTGGTCGCTGGTCGGCAAACTGGTCCCCGAACCGGTCACCTCCCCCGCCGCGATGGCCATGAACTTGAGCAACGAAGGCGGCATCGGCAACATTCGCCTTCTCAAAAACTGCATGGGCGGTTGGCTCGTTCAGGAATTGCGCCGGGTCTGGCGCAATGCCGATGGGCAGGAAACGTCGTGGAAGGAATTGGATGCCCTGACCCATGAGGCCCCGCCCTTCCAGATCTTCGTCAATCCCGATGACCCGTCGTTCTATAATCCCACGAACATGCAGACCGCCATCGATGAGTATTGCCATCGAACCGGCCAACCCCAACCGAGTGATCGCGGCCTTTACCTGCGTGCCGTTTACGAAAGTCTGGCGCTCACCTATCGGCGGGTCAACGAGCAAATCTGCAAAGCGTGCGGGAAAACAACGCGCAAAGTCCATATCGTGGGCGGCGGCAGTCGTAATATTCTCCTCAACCAGTTCACCGCCAACGCGCTCGGTCTGCCGGTCGTCGCGGGGCCTGAAGAGGCAACGGCGGTCGGAAACATCATGGTCCAAGCCTTGGGGCTGGGCCTGATCCACTCCCTGACGGAAGCCCAGCCGATCATCCGTCGAGCCTTCCCCATCACGGATTATCAACCCCGTGACATCCCTTCCTGGGACCGCGCCTACGCCCGGTTCAAAGTTATCACCGGCATTACTGCCTGATCCTGATCGGACCCGCTTATGATGGAATTGACTGCGCCCAACGCCGACGATTATGAATTTCTTGATGCCGGCAACGGGCAACGCCTCGAACGGTGGGGGGCCTACATCCTCGCCCGCCCTGCGGCCGCCGCCATCTGGAAAAAAGAAAAACCGGAATTGTGGGAACGGGCCGATGGAGTTTTCGAGCGCCAACGCGATGGAAACGGCCGCTGGCGAATGAACCGGCCCCTCCCGGCCGCCTGGTCGATCCAATGGCGGGGATTGCAATTCCGAATCAAACCCACCGGTTTCGGCCATGTCGGGCTTTTCCCGGAACACGCCTGCCATTGGGACTGGGTGGAATCCCAAATTCGTGTCCAATCCGCTCCCTGCCGTATTCTCCATCTTTTCGCCTATACCGGCGCCATGTCCCTTCATGCCGCCCAGGCGGGTGCCACCGTCTGCCATGTCGATGCCGTCGCCGACATCAATGAATGGGCCCGGGAAAATTCCCGGGCCAGCCACTTGGAAGCCGCGCCTATCCGCTGGATCACGGATGATGCCCAAAAATTCGCCGCCCGTGAAATCCGCCGGCAACGTTTTTACGAAGGCCTGATTTTCGATCCGCCCAGCTATGGCAACGGACCTAATTGTGAGAAATGGATCCTCGATGAACACCTCGTCCCGTTCCTCAATCTGCTCCCCCGTCTCGCGGCCGACCCCCCCCGCTTCGTCCTGTTCACCTGCCATACGCTGGGCTTTTCACCGGTCCTCATGAAAAACCTGATGGCGCCCTGGATCAAACGGTTCGGCGGGAAACTGGAATACGGAACCATGTTGCTCTCCGCCCATCCCGAAGCCTCTCCCCTTCCCTCCGGTTTCTTCGCCCGCTGGTCACAATCCACCTGATTCGACCCATTCCCCAAAAAATGACAATCCCCTCTCCCGAATCACCCCCACCCGCAACCCTCCGATTCCGTGTCGGGGTCCTGCTCCTGATCATCAACATTCCGTTTGGCTATGCCAGCGTCGGCGTGGGGGCCGCCTTGTTCGCCAAAACCCATCGCGTCCTCTGGGAAGCCGTCGGATTCGGCGGTTATGCCCTGTCGTGGGCCATGCTCGGCCTCGGTCTCTGGATGGCTGGACCGGAGGGGAAACGGCTCGCCCGTGAAGCCCTTCGAAGCTTTATTAACCGTTTCAAACGAAATCCCCCTCGCGACAACGAATTACGGTAGAGTTGTCGAGGATCGGGGATGCGGCGGGACAGAATTGCAATGTGAAATGCCGCTTTATAACTGCGTGCTGTGAGCCCTCTTATATTCAGATCCGGCTCGCTCGGAGATCTCGTCCTACCCATTGTCATCCCGAGCCCTTCGACATCCTCTGGGCAGGCGAAGGCGAGGGATCTCATGTTGTTGTAGGCCGGACCTCTGCGCCCGGCGTCCGCTGATCCAATCCCCTCCATCACCAGACGCCCGCCACCGAGGGCGGGCCGACATCGAGTGAAAACTGTCGGAGATCAGGAAAACTTGTGCGGCATTTAACTTATACAATCCACGCGGGGGTGCGGCGGGCAAAAATGAAATTGCCCCGATCCCTTGAAAATGATAGCTTTTAACCAACTTACTACAGGAGGTATTTCATGAAACTTTTTAAGCAGGCGTTTCGTCTTGCAATTCCGTTGGTTTTGGTATGGGCCGTCATGGGGTTGTCCACCCCGGCACAAGCAGGCGGGGGTGGCGGCGATGGCCTTAAAAAACGGGTTGGATCGCGGATGGTGGTCGATCAGCTCTATCGCGATATTCTGAATCACCCGGCCGATGAACAAGCCTATAAACTTTACGGCGACGCTCTCGAGCAGGGAACATCGACGGAAATGGTCCGAAAAATGATCGCCTTCAGTCCGGAAGCCGGACTCGTCATCAACGATACTTTTCGAAAATTCACCGGGCGGCCAGCCTCAGACGAAGAAATGCAGCGAGTTCGCAAAGAATTGAACGACGGCGCCACTATTTCACAACTGGAAAACAAACTGGCGAGGATGGGTTCCAAGGGCGGCGGTTCCGGCAAAGGCAAACACCGTTTCGATAAGTAATCGCTTTCCAGCGCACAAACAGCATAGAGTGCAAAGTACAGCCGGGCATTATAGCCCGGCTGTTTTTTTATGACACCGGACAAAAAACTCCATCTGGACACGGTACCCCCCCATCATTCTCACGGCCGGGGACCGCCACTGGATGAAGCTAAAGATGGACGGCGACAAGTTGATAGGTCGTGGTTGAGAATGTGGAATCTTACGCTTTCACCGCCACAGTCACCGCCTGCCAACCCAACTCGCCCCGGTTCGGTTTCTTGCGCAAAATCGCTCTTCCCCGCACCTGGCATCCATCCGTCACCCCCTGTTCGCTGACCAAGCCGGGCTGGATAAATACATCCCCCGCAAAGCCAAACCCCCCGTTGGCCGACAGGCGAACCGAGTCCGCAAACTCACGGCACCATGCCACCGGCGAGGGAGTCAAATCCAGAGCCACGGTCAGCCACTTGAATCGAGCGGACCGCTCATTCCAAATCACCCGCACTTTCACAAATTCACCCACTTCATAGGCCTGGACTTCCGGCAGCCGATCATGGTAAAGAAAAACTACTTCATCGCCTCCGAGATAAATGATCGTCAGCCCTCGCTCATCCGAATTCGACAATACGATCCCTGCCCGTTCGGGAAGCAGATCCCAATCCGTACCGACCCGCGATTCGAACGCCATCACGGACGGGTGTTCCATCGCCTGATCTTGCCGGATCCGCACCGGCATCCCCACCCGTGCGTCACGCGTTGCCCTCGAAAAATTCTGTTTTAATCGGAGCGTCGTCAAACGCGGTCCTTTCCCTAATCCAATCATCACCAGTGGCGGCACGGCTCGCCGCTCCGGCCCATCAGACGGTCGGGCCTCTGACACTTCCAATACGATGGCATTTTCCCACGGCAACCCTTCGCATAAAATGGATGAGGCCCGAGCCCCATACTCCTCGTATAAGGACTGATTCCCGTCATCCGCCGGCTCACCCACCGCCCAATCAGCTGCCTGCATCGCCTGAATTTCGGATGTTATTTTCCACCACTTCTCGGCGCGGATCTTCACCACCGTCTGGAGTTCCCAACGGGCTTCGGACTTCTTATTCATCCGGGCCAGCAATTCAGCCAGCGCCGTGTGGACCCCAACTTTGAAGGACTCGTCATGAATAGGGCACCGGGCCGCCTGACAGAGACACGTCACCCGCTCTTCATGAGCCGCTTCCCCAAAGGTGTCGGCCAGTGCCGCCCAAGCCCAGAATTCCGACTGCTTCTTGCGAATGATCGGCATCAAGTACCCCCGCGCCTCCTCCAGCCGCCCCGCGAAAATAAGCATCCGGCCGTAATAATACCCAAACCATTCTTGCTCAGGAAACCGCGGCAACCAGAGTTTTACAAAATCAGCACACCGCCCCACGACTTCCAGGTCCTCAAGCCCTTTACAGGTGCGATACAGCGCCTTGATCGTTTTTTCAACCAGGCTCGGAAATGTCTGATCTGAATCCTTTGGGCAAAATGGCCGGGCATCCTCCGTCTGAAAGTTATCCGGACCCCACCACAAAAAGAAACGGGGAAATTGCGGCAAGTCATCGCTCAGCTTGGTGGCGGCATTCAGAATCGCCGAGTGTAACGTGCCTGGTTTGGGTTGGGGAAACAATGCTCGATATTCCCGCAAATAGGATAGAACCGCCTGTCGGTCAGGATGCTCTTCCCGTCCCATCGCGTGTAAGACCCGGTAAATCGCCCACCCCAACGCTGACCGGGCCTGCTCCGATTGCGGATACTGCCTAACCACATCCCGCAGAATCGCGAGACTTGCACCCAAATCGCCCGCTTCCTGAGATTGCTTTGCCTGGTCCAACAGCGGCCGCACCGGATCGTCCACGGCACTCTTCAGCCAATCGGCCGTCTGGACCAAGACGATATCATCTTCCCCAATGGGTAATTGTGCGAATTCCAGATATAAATCCGTTGCACCGGACCGATCCTTCGCTTTCAGGCAACCGAGAATAAGGTCGCGCAGAACCCAGGCCAGCGCCTTCACACCCCAGGAATCCGCCGGGTTCGCGACGCAAAAGGTTCGAGCCATTTCAAGGGCTTCAGCCAATCGTCCCTCACGGCGCATCTGAAATATGGTTTTTACCTCGTTCATCGCTCATCATCCCGTCATTCCAGTAAATCCACACCTTGCACGGCACTTTGTTCCGGCGTCATCAGTAAATCCTCGATCCGGCCGGTCAACCATCCCCGAAATTCAGGATCGCGGGTCGGCATGATCTGCCAGGATGTATAACGCCCTTTGCGATCATGATAAAAATCCACCTCAGCCACCGACGTTTCCCGACGCAAGGTCACCCGATCCACATATTCCCCGCTATCCAGCCGCAACACATCCACTCCCTGCGCCCGCAATTCCTCCAGTTTTGCCCGCAACTCAACCGCTTGGGGTTTGGCCCCTTCCTCAGCCATTCCGCCATCCTCGGGGATCGCCGACAGGAATAACGCTGCGATTTTCTTAAAAGCCGGATCATCCACCGAAACCTTGCCGCGGGGCATCGGCTGGGGTACACGGAATCGCATCCTTCCATCGTAATAGACCTGGATTTTGATCGGTCTCGCGCCGTCCATAATTGTGTACCGTTCAAAATAGTTGCCATGCTCCAGCACACCCACCTCGAAACCCTGTGCCCGCAACATCGCCGCAAAGCAATTGGCTTTAAGTTTCAACGGCTCATGTCCCTCTGCCCACTTGACCCCCGGCCAGCCGGCCTTGTCTTCATCTTGTTGTTCCCCGGTACAGCCGGGCGTTCCCGCACTGATCTCACCGCTCGCTTCATCCACCGAGCACTTTGGCTTCCGCTCCATCCCTTCATCCTCCCCGCTATCAACCAACACCGCAGCAACCAACAACTTCCCCTCCCCTTTCCCCACCCCCACCCGCCGAATTCCCACCCAGGAATGGACAAACTGCGGCGCATTGATCGTCAGCAATTCACTCCGGGCCCGCGTTATAGCCGTATAGCACCAGCGAAAATACGCGGGATTTGACCACCCTCCCCCGGTCCGAAAGTCCACGATCACCCGGTCCCACTCCCCACCCTGCGCCTTGTGGCAGGTCACCGCATAACCATATTTCACCCGTAACGCGTTGAAATACTCATCTGCCCGTAGCGCCGTCTCAAAATCGCGCGTGTGTGGCTTCAGATCTGGATTCCGATTCTTGAAATCCACGTAGAGCGCCATCATTTCCGGCCGGGTCAAATCCCGCTCGCGCGAATCCAGCAGATTTTCCATCACCAAGCATTCCAGTCGCACCGGCTGGTTCTCCGCATTCAGCCAACCCGCCGTCACCCGTCGGAAGATGAGCGCCTGGACGTCCTGCCCCCGAACTGCAACCTGACGGATCTCGGGCTCAGGCGCGACACCTAGCAACGCCGCAAAATCACCGTTCATCAGGCCCCAACACGGATTGTTGGTGTTCACCATCACCCGGTCCCCCACCCGTACCGAAGCCTGTTCATTCCCATACAGATGACCGCGCACCGCCTGGTTGTATTTCAACGCCAGTTCATTGCTGTAGGTCACCAGCACCTCCTCCGCCATCGCATCCACCCGACATGCCTCCGCGATCAATTTCGAGGCGTCCGCGGGCTGGATTGACCGGATGGCCGGTGGTTCCTCCGGTACCGCCAGCTTGTTAACCCGGCCATTCGCTAGACTATTGCGCAATTCCGTAGCCACGCGCAGAACCGGACTTCCACCCTTCTGCCGCACCACCTCGGTTAATTCCGCTGTTTGGGCCACCAAATTGTGCGTCTTCTTCAAATATTCGGACGACAATGCCGGCGAAATGTTATCATTCACCGGCGGCAATTGGGCCGGATCCCCCGCAAATACGATCCGCGTTTCCAGCCCTGACACTCCCACCCGCGTATAATCAATAAAATCCTTGAGCAAGCGACCCGACCCAAACCGCAAGAATTCCTGTTCACCTTCCCGATCGCCAATCAGGGACGACTCATCCACCAGAAAAACCATCCGGCTATCGATCCCACTGGGATCGGACAATTCGAAGTGGAGTTGAAAGCGCTCCTCATCTTTTTCATATTCCCGTACCTGGTTCATGGCATACATCAGGCTATGAATGGTCCGCGCGGGGAAGCCGGTGCGTTTACCCAGGATACGCGCCGCACGCCCCGTGGGGGTCAGCAGACAGAACGGCAGTTTCGCGACCGACAGGGCTTCGGCGATCTGCCGGAGGATATAGGTTTTCCCCGTTCCGGCATAACCCTTGAGAAGAAAGACCCGGCTTTGATCAGAATCAAAAAATTGAGACAAAGCCCCGATCATCGCCGATTGGTCGCGGGTCAGGCATGTCTTATTGATCAGTATTTCTCGATATGAAGATACGTTTTTCACAGTTCCTCCCAAACCAACAACGCCACCAACCCGAACCAGAAACCAAGGCCTAAAATCGTTTTCATCAGGTAAATCTTCATTTGTAGCTAGAATTCAATCGCAGACGTTGCAAATTACTGGAAGCCGACGTCTAACAACTTTTCCGATGAAATTGCCCAAATAATCCTCCTTGGAAATTCGTCCCGTTGTATAGAGGGTTCAAAGAACGAACTTGCGCTGGGAAGGGGAATTCCGCAATATCAGTAACTAACAAAGATATAAGGTGTTTAATCCGTGAAATATTTCATTTTCATAGACGAGAGCGGCTCCTTTGATGAAGGGATCACTCGAAAGGCATCTTCTCTTGTAGGGGGCATCTGTAGCACCCTTGATGATCAGGCGTGGAAGGCATTGCATGTCGACCAACTTTCAGCTTTTAACTCAAATTCCCGCATTAAATTCATCTATCCCGATCATTATCATTGCGGCAAGTTGTTAGAAGGCCACCTCCGAGTCGCCGGCCCAGTGTCAAGGCGGGATCTCGAAGCCTTCACAAATGCCGTTTTTACAGGCATCTGCGGTTCAAGTGCTTTTTTTTTCGCATCAAGAAATACCGGCAAGCGATTTGAGACTTCTCCGCAGGCCACTTATGTCTTGAATTTGGTTGCCGCTACGCGAAAGGCTCTGGAAACACTCTTCACGCGATGCCCAAATGCTGATTCTGTGGAAATAATGGTTGCACAACGAACCATCGCAGAAACCATCAACTCAAACTATCCCGACTACATGCCTCGCCTATTGGACTATATCAAAGACCAGATCCTTTCTGGCGACTCGCCAGCCATCTCATTCACCAGAAGATTGAATGCCGAAAATCGATTATTATTACGGTGGGGTATTGGGGATCGGAATCCAGGCCTCATCGCAGCGGACTTCGTATGCTGTCTTCTGCGCGGCGGCAAAAAAACACCAGACGGGACAATAGTCGAGCGAACTAATCCCGATGAATTCATGTTTGGCGACTATCGCCGGCATTACGATCACGAAGTCGCGCGCCTTTTGGAGAACAAACAGTACGCAACGACCGCCGATTATTTGCGGCGTTATTTACCGACTACAGAAGGGCATCCCGATTATTCCCGCTTGATCCAGGCTCTAAAACGCGAAGACGACAGTCAGATACTCATGCGCGAAACATCCGCATTACTCGCCTATACCCGCTTTCTCATCGCTAGCCGCACTCGTGAACCCGGAAATCTGGATGGTGCAAAGAAACTCCTTCATCAATTGACCGACATCGCCGAGGCCAACCTGAGGGCGAAGGGTTCCATCGAAAATCAACGTGTTTGGGCAAATTATCTGGCAGATGGTCTGAGTGATCTTGCCGCCTGCCATAATCACCAAGGCAACGTTAATCCGCAAAAAGACATTGAAACCCGCCTGACAACATTGCTTCAACAACAGATGAATTTACTACCCGGAACTCACAACACGCGAAAAGAACGTTTACTGGAAATCCGAAACCGAAATCTCAATTATCTTTTCAATGATTACCGATTCGAAGAGGTGCTAACCACGTTCAGCGATGATGTCGACCGCCGCGAAGCCGAAGTGCCAGCGGATGAACCTGATGAACTTCTGGGCCAAATGCAAGGATCACTGGGCCAAGCCTGCGCTTTTCTAGCGCGGACGGATCCCGCCTGGGGAGACATGGCTCGCGCATATTTCGAAAAAAGCATCAAACATTTCCCCTCTGGTATTTCATATTATTCAATGTCGGCAAACTATCTGGCAACCCTGGCCTGGCAATCGGACGATCTCAACCGCGCCTGCGCTGAAATGAACAGGCATTCAGGGAATAATCCTGTTGCAACTCCGGCAGATTTAGTTTCGAGACTACCTGAAATCATGACAACCCCGAATCTCTCCCCATTCAATGCGATCAATTATCTTCGAATCGCTTCGGCCCATTGCGACGCAGTGGCCGCTGACGTCATCCCTATTGACAAAAACATGACGGCAGCCATTTGGGATACGTGGAAGACCCGCATATTCGAAGATCATCCATGCGAACATCTCTGCAAGTGGATCGGGTATTTGTTTTTACAAGCCCAACAATATGAATCTGCTACTCAGATCTTGGCTCAAGGTGTCAGCATATCCAAGAAGTTACACTTTACGGTGCAAACCATTGGTTTATCCCAATTGGGATTGATCACCGTCATCAACAAGATTCGCGGAGACAATCAATCGCATGCAAAACACTTCCAGGAATGCCTGTCTTGGACAGAAAGCCTCATCGCACAGTCCACGCCATTTGCATCGTACCTGAAAGCATGGGGCGGGATAGACCAGTTTTCAGATATCCTCAAAGGTTCGGATATTTCGTCGGCCAGCGACATCGCCCGTTTATTGCCATTCAATTATTCGTAATTCCATCAGTGTGGCACAATGGGTTTACTGTCGCCGTCTCCATGTATGCTAATTGTGTATATCACATTAGCACCATTCAAGAAAGTTGGCGGAGAAGGAGAATCATATCCCGAACAATCAAAGGGCCAGCGAGGCCAATACGGAGCCCCTTATCGAGCTGGCTTCCTTCTAACTGCCGTATCGACCGAATCACAAACGGCCGTGAAGTCCGCGGCATTAGAAATAGCAAAAACGATCTCGCCGTTTTCGACCTTAGGAAGAGGAATAAAGAAATATGTGCTGAAACAACCTTCTTTGGCGGACGAATATTTGGCGAAGTCATGAGCTGAAACGGCCTCAGTGAATCGCTTAAAATCATTAGCGTGCAAAGAAATAAGACAGCGGATTTCAGCTAATTCCGAAACTACGACATCGAATTTGCTTTGGCACAATGCAATTAATGCTAGCCCATAATGTGTTAGAGCCAAAAACACGGGATCCTTGAAATGTGGCAACAAGACAGAAATAAGTTCAGTCGCCAAGTCATACCGACCCGCAACAATTAATGAGAACTCGATCTGACAGGTGAGCAAAGACTTATCATATTCTTGAAAGCTAAGATATCTTTGGACGTCCGGAAGAATTATAAGTCTTGAGTAGTGCGTCAAGAAGATCTCTATCTCACGAAACTTTCGTTGTGCGCAGATATGAACCCACGAATCAGCCAGGAGTGCCCCGAAATGGTATAGTTGTTCCTTGACAAAAGGGCCTTCCCGCTTTGAATTATTGTGGTACTTCTCATACTCTGGGTGATAGAGTGACATCTCATAAAATGAATCCGGTAGATCATGTAGATACAATGGTTCATAATATTCCCATGAGCAAGACAACTCCACACTGGCTAACAGTGCATTAGCCTTAAGCTGCTCAAGGCGAGGCTGAATGGAATCCTCTATTGATTCTTCACCTTGTAAAGCCGCCATCCAACTCGCGACGATTTCAATGCGACGCTCTGAAAAGCTCGCTTTAATTGTCAGAACTGGAATGCGAGGCATCTGCAATGATAAATACAAAAAAGGGAGAAGCCACGGGATTTCCGAACGAACCCCAGCTTCATCTTCCAGGCGTTCATACTCGATGCACCATTTTAAACCCCAAAGATTACTGCGCATTAAGTTTTTGCAGTCTGCCGAATTTCGAATCTGAGAGAGAGCCTGAGCAAAGGGTATATCTTTATAATTTGATTTGGGATGGTTTACTGATTCTGTCCACCTAGGGAACGCCAAGATTGCACAACGGCCAGAAGCAGTGTGCAAAGGAATATTGGAATTCCCAGATTGATCTATATCCATAGACAGCACATCTAGAGCATCTTTATATCTAACTTTACTAATGAGGGGGATAAAGTCAGGGTGAAATTGGGCTTCACGTTCTAGCAATTCGATGAATTCCTCAAACTGGGTTCTTCGACTTATCAGCGACGAAGACTTAGGGCGAAGTAGTTGGCCAAGTAATTCCGAGGAAACAAAATCAGTCAAGTTTTTATAAAATCGAAAATCATTCAAGTCGTTAGCTTGAAATAGGGTCAAATAGGCGCATTCAATGCTATTCAGCATCACACTAAATGTGCCGTCCGTATTCTCGCGTATAGCACCTTGTCGGCAGAAATCTCTGTATGCCGTAAGAAGTTCGTTCCTGACGACAAAATCCTCATGGTGAATCAAAAGTTCAAATGCAAAAAGATCTTCGAGTTTAATGGGCGTCCTAATTTGCAGCAAAAAACTTAAAAGAAGTCGCTTACGAGAACCCAATGATTTGATCCACGTAAAGGTTTTTTGATAAGGTTGATATTTCTGATCGTATTGCAATTCAACAAAAACATCCTTTAAGACCTCAGCATCAAAAGCAATTACCTTGTTATCTGTCGCCTTCGCTTTCTTGAAGGCAACATAAAGCATCATCATTGTAAGATATGGGTTGCCCTGCGCACATTGCGCGATTAATTCGGGTTTTATTTGATACTTGAACTCACCCCAAAACGGCGAAAATTCCACACAACTGGCGACATCCCATTTCGTCGTCGCCAAAGCTTTTTGAATGGATTCTCTAAATAAATCTTTTTGAAGTAAAGTTTTTACAAATAAGGCGCGAATATCATCAGCCGTCAAGGGAGGCATGTCATATTTCTTTGCGGTTCGAATGAGCGTTTCTGATTTATTGTGCAACACCTGAATCGTTTCAGCAGAAGCAATAGTCAAAAGGCAAACGTTATTGACCTTTTCAAATAGGGACACTAGAATGCAAATAAATTCAGCATTTGTTTCGGCCCCTCCAAAAGCGTCTACCAGAATAAAAAGTGGGACATTCAAGTTATCAGCGATAATGGCAATATCCGCTTTAAGGGCTTTTTTAATCTCAAACATTGCATCTGCCTGTATGTCCTTGGTTTCGAAGTATATTTCTGGAAAGGCAAAAACCTGGTCCTTTATTCCGGGACTATATTTTTCGAGATCACTAATGGTTCTTTGAAATACTTTATCAGTCTTTCCGCGAAATATTGATGATATATCGCGCGAACGTTCCGACGTCTGACTAAAAAGACTTTCAATTAATTTGCGAAATATCTGCCGAAACAAAAGCGGATCGCGCAGGCTCGTGTCGGATTCAATTTTAATTTGGCATAAACACTGTTTCTTATAATACTTTTGCGCAATCACCTGCATAAGACTGGTTTTACCTGATCCGCGCTCCCCTGAAACAATGACATGTCGAAAACGTCTTGTTTCATGACACTCTTTCAACTGCATGTCAATTTCCAGCAATAACGCTTGCCTGCCGACTAGTAATTCGGGATCTTCAACTGGCGAATGTGGATTAAAGGGGTTAGGGGTTTCTTTAATTGCCCTTGTTAAATCATTTTCTATTGTATTATTGTTTTTTTCAAAGTCCGAAATATTCATCTTTCACCCCCAGCCATTAAGGGCCTCCACCATTACGGATTCGGCATTAGTAACAAGTTCGTCAATTTTGTTTTCGCCGACCCATTTGCGAATCTTGATGACGTATCCTCGTTCATGGAAGGGAATGTTTTGATTATATTCCGACAATTTATTGAAATATTTTAAAATACTATCAAATTCCGGTATTTCTTCCTTATCTGGCAGCAAGTACTCCCGTGTGAACCACCAAGCAGCTACACAGTCTCGGACTTCTAATATATCCGGCAGTTGGCACTCTTTCTGGGAGATCACTTCCCATGTTTTGTGAATTTCTTGGTTGATGTGGTTTAATTTCTCCCTAATATTTTCAACAACCGTCGGCCTCTGTACCCAGAGTTTTATCTTCTCTTCACCCAGTCGATTTTTTAGCATATTCCATACAGGAGCAATAATTTCGACCGTTGAATGTGGAACCGGACGATGGTGGGCTATCGAATTCCGAATTGGTTCAAGTTTTTCCAAGTCGCCAAGAAATGCTTCTTTTCCCCATAAATATCGCTCAAATCGAGGCCAGACAAGTCTACTTTCAAACAATTTTCGCAAATCGGGAAAATCCGTGTAATAGATGGGGTGATAGGCGATGAATTGGATATGCCGGTTGCGAAGTTGATCGGTTCTCGCTTCTCGCATCTTTTTCACTACGTCACGTGCAGGTTCCAACTTTAGATACCATAGTCGACCATGGCTTGGATCTGCATCCATTACTTCGATGATCAATTCTCGCAACGCAATCTCAATTCCATACATGTAGTCTGATGCTAATCGAAAACTTTCGGGCACCAGCACCTTGGGATCGGACTGATCTTTCATCGCTGAACCTCAATAGACTATTTGGCAGCGCAAATCCGGCCGAACAGGCTGCGACCGATTTACCCACTCTTTTGCATTCATTACCTGCCATTGTCGAGCCGAAAATGGTCCCTTTAGTCGGGCTGGAATGCACCCTTCGAATAGCATGTCGGCAATATCTCGGTATTCTCGGCTCGCCCTGGCATTTGAGTCGGATAAGGATCGACACGCTTCATGTGCAATGGTGCCTGAAATGAACCTAATCAAGGGCTCCCGGCAAATGATGATTCGCCTTTTGCCGATCATGTGCGTCCAAGGCCCAAGACTCGCATCAAAATCGGTCTTGGCCCCGACATAGTCGCCCAACCGTGCTCGCCAAGTGGCTCTATATTTCAAGGCCGTCGCTCGAATCCAACCGGCTGGCCCCACCATAGGTTCCGGAAGATCCCATTCTTCAGGTTGTCCTTCCGTTTTCAGTCCGCTTAAAATCAGGCGATAGGCCGCCAGCCAGCGATGCCGTTTCAGATATTGATGCGCCATCCATCGGTCGTCAGGAGTCACTTTTAATAAATCTTGCTCCACCCCCCTATAATTCAATAGGGCATCGGCCGGCCTATAAAGAGCTTCCCATAAATAGAGTTGCACCCTGTCCCGCAGAATTTCTCGGGTTTCCCGTAGGTGACAAGCATCTTCCAGCGCCTTTACCAACATTACTCGGCTTTGGGACGCATATTCAGACTTCAGTAAGCCTTTTTGCAGAAACACCTGCCCTCCCAATACGCCATTTAGCGTCATTTTCGCTCGGATACGGTCCTCCGCCTTCCCTCGGAATTTTTTTCCCAACTCTCGGCGGGCGCGACAACCCCAAACCTCAGCTGCTTCAAATCGACCGATGTCGGTTAAGGCGACAATCTGATGGGCCATCAACTTGATCAGGCTTAAATTATCAACACCTGATGTGATCGCAGTTTTAAACGCCTTTGCCAGGCTGCGAACAGCTTTGGACGCACTTCCTGAATGGGTTTGAATTACCCCTTTCAAAAGCACCAGCTCCAGTTGAGCTTCCTGGCGGTAGGGCGAATCCGCCTCCAGTTTGCTCAGATACCGGGTATAAACAGCCCATTTTCGGGATGCGTCCTTCAATGAAACCGCACCATTATGCAAATCATCCCTCAAACACCGGATCAGGTCCATTAACGCGGGCCCCGTAATCCTGACGCGCCCAACGCTCAATGCGTTTTGTCCTAAAGCGGACCAAACGGCAATCAATGGAGCCCCAGATTGTATCGGGAACAAGCCCTCGCCCTCCGCCAGCCCCGGACCCACAAAGACAAGCCCCAGTTTCCGCGCCAAGATCAACTTTTCATCCAGTGCGTCGACCTTGCGAATACACCCGGCACTTACCGCCCCAGTGGCCAAAAAGTGAAATACTTCCCGACCGGACACCCGTCCCTTTTTCTGGGCATACGCCAGACAAACCGGTAACTGGAAGCTGTTTCCATGCAAGTTGTTCACGCGCGGTCCCAACGCATGCAATACTTGAATGACCAATCCCGGTTCCTTCAGTTCTTTGCGTAAAACCCGGACTCCCTGCTCCCATTTCGGAATCGGACATTCCGCCAAATCAATCGCTCCCGGGTGCACACTTGTCTCAAACCGTAAACAAAACGGGATGGGGATTGCTTCGCAAGCACCGGCTCGCTTACAAACTACGGGAATCAACCCGTCGGCCATCCAAAAGGTGGCTAGGCGTTCTCCGGCTCTCTGTGCGACCGGATCCGACACCAGGCCCCGCAGACAGTCCCCGAAATGTTCCAATTTGGGTTCGCCTTTTACACCCCAGGCTGTTTTAATGCGTTGATAATCATCCACGCACGACAAACGCTCGATCTCGCTCATAAACTCACCCGAGAACCGACTGATTGATTCCCGATAGATGGCCTCGGCGGTTAGCACCTCGGCAAGTGAATGATCGATAGGGGGAATCCGCGTCAAGTGCTTCAGTTCCATTGTCGTAAAAACGGATACGGAGTCAGGGTGGAGTCGTAATTCTTCGTGTAAAGCGGCATAACTGAAGGGAGGGAATTTCATGGGCTTGGCAGATACTCGATTTTACGGCTCGTCTCATCTTTGTCCACCAGACTCCATCCCCACCGCATTTCGTTTAGATCGATTAATACCTGCGCATCATTGATGGGCTTTCCGACAGCCTTGCCTTCCGTATTGACCACTTGGCACCCATCCAGTTCAGGGGCGAGTTCCCCCTTCTCATTCAGGATCAACAGTTGAACGTGGGTCCAGTCGCTTGCCAGCACAACCTTGATGACCAGTTTTTTGCCGACTACCCGGTAATAGAGACTTTCTTCGAAAGCACTTCCCGTCGCCGCAGCCAAGGACTGGCATTTCGCCCGCTCTATTCGGGAGAACCATTTGTCCATGCGGATCACATCCGCTTGTTCATGCCAGACAACCTGTATAACTGGCGATTGCAGGTAACTCAATCGGTCCACCAAGTTCTCATGATAGGCAAATCGGATATCATGGTTGTCCAGATAATCAAATCCCATTTCAATGCCGGAGGTCCGGAGAACATGAAAATCCACATTTGCGGATAGTTGCGCCACAACATCGCACCACTTTTTAGGGAGTTTACCCTCACACCGGTCCAGACTTTTCTCCAATACCGTTATCCGACTGCCCCACGCCAATGCCACCCGATGCCCCATGATTTCTTTCGGCAAAATGATATCCTCTGGTCCCGCCAGATGCGGATCGGATAAAAGTGGGGCAACCAAATGGACCCTTTCTTTATTCAGCGTCATTACTCGGGATTGAACTACCAGGACCCAAAACAGTTCATGCTCCCCAAAATGAATCGGATAATCCAAGATGGCTTTCGTCGACCACATTTGTCCGGGACCAATGTTTTGTATGTTTTCGACAGATTCCAGAGTGCCTTTGGACGGCAATACCCTGTTCAATAATCCTTCTAATTGCCGAATAGGCTGACTTTTCACGTCAAATCCCCCCGTTATGATGATAAGGCCGGGTTGAACCCTTTTTCCGAACATTTCACCAAAAGCCGTTCGGCTACAAAGTGAATCATTACCGTCCACGCTTTGATAAAATCATCGTCTTGCTCGTCAATAACATCAGGCCGTTGATGTGCCGCATCAGATTTAAGTCGTTCCACTTTAAGCTCTTGCGCAAGAATCGACATGATTTCTAGACTATTTTCACTGGTCCGGCGGAAATCGCCCATACCGGACAAAGTCGGTTTCTGTCCCAGAAAATGCTTGGGAAGTATATAAAGGCAAAGCACTTTTTCAGTTTTCAGGGCTTGGATGGCACACCAAATCCGATCACCCCTTTCCGCCGATTCTTCCCTGGCCCATTGCACCACCTCCCAACTTCGATCTGCATGTTGGATTTGAGGTTTTTCGCCATCTTCGGCCTCACTTTCCTCCCCAAGTTCCTCCGCCCATCTGAGTCCAAATACTACATGGCGTCGGGCTTCGTTAAAGAGAATGCTAAATACAATCGGAACTTGGGCTTCTTTCAAAAGGCGCCTTATCAATTCAACCGCATCAGACGGAGGGAGAATTCGTCCCGCTGTCCGGCCGGGATAAAAGCAGGGAATCTTTTTTGCCCTCTGTTCGAATTGGGCCAAATCCAACGTTTTTTGATCACATCCCGGCAAAGCCGATGTCCAAACGGCCTGGTTATGATTCTTTTCACTATGCAAGTCATCCAAGCGCCGAGCCCACCCTTCACGCCCTCCCTGGTGCAAAGCATCGCTGATGATCTCCCAAAGCTCCTTCGATTCGGGATCGTTCCGGTCGGTCAAAAACTTGGAGAACTCCCTTTTTAGCCCGGACAAAGTTTGAATTTCGCGCTTGTTTTCCGCTTTTAAGTGAAGCAGGAAATCGCCGGCCAAATCTTCCGGCGAAACCAGATCTTCAGTGGTTTCTGTCCGGATATGTCTAGCCGTTGTCCGGGTCATATACCCAACCTGTTCGATCAAAACTCCATAAAAGACCTCATCAACCTCGCCGTGGTCAATAAGTCGTTCTAACCAAGCACGTATCGGCAGAGACCGGGATGTTTCGACGTCAGACTGAGTCATTTGAGGGTATCCCGTTTGAGAACACGGCGCGCATCTTGTATGCAATTATCGGGCAACCGCCGTACCCGTTCGAATTGCGAGGTAACGGTTTTCACACCCACGAGCATGCGCAAGGCCAGAAGGAGATAGGAATTGACCTCGGCATGGGTGTTTTTACCGGTTTTTTTAGCCGGCAAGGTGCCGGGAGGCAAAACCATCGTTTTGGGATTGGAATTCCGAAGCGAAGTGATGGGAGCGAAGACCACAGCCGGACGTTCGCCCTGGACAGGAACCCGGACTGGCGGGCATTCCAGATGATCGTCCGCAACCATCCCGTAGTGTTTCTGATGACGATTGAACCGTGCCAATACTCCCCAGAAAATATCGCCAAAATCAGGTCGCCAGCGCCTTTCAGCCGAGGCCACTTGCCGAATTGCGGGCGCAGATGCAAGCACCCCTCCCTGCAATGCCTGACTAAGATCCTCTATCAGGGAAATAGAAATTGAAATATTCGACACGGCACCCCCATAAAAATAACACTCACAGAGCAAGAAATACAGTTATCTTGAGATGTTTGTCAAGAAACCAGTTATGCACATCGCCGCACACATCGCCATTTTCAACACATAAGATAAAGGCATTTTATGAATATTCCGTTTTGCTGAAACTTCTGTGGGGTGTTAGCGGAGATACGGCCAAGACGGCCACTGGACAAGGCGATCCTTCGCCATTTCTCACGACCGGGGACAACCATCTCCAATTTTGAGCGCCCGCCAGACGGCATCGTCGGACATATCCTCCATCGAATGAAGTCCATTACCGGAACACCGCACCACGTATACCTGCCGTCCCCGGGGCGCCCATTGTTCCGGATCAGTCGGTCCGAATAAGGCCCAGGTGGGCACGCCCAGGGAGGCCGACAAATGGGTGATGCCCGAATCGTTTCCGACATAAAATTGCGCCTGTTTCAAAACCGCAGCCACGTCTGACAGCCCCAACTCCGTCAGACATAAGGCGGAGGGCAATGTTTTCTTTAAAATATTTTCAAATCCGGCTTCAGCTTCGCCCAAAAGAAATACGGGGAGAAGGGCCCTCTCATTCCGGATTCGTTCGGCCAAGCGGACAAACCGATCCAGCGGCCAGTTTTTCCGGGCGCTCCCGCTCCCCGGGTGAATCACAAAAAAAGGCCTTTGTGGAGATACCCGGACCGTGAGGGCAGACCGCGTCCCTTTGGGCTGCAGATTCAATACCAGGGAATCGTCCGCTATCATTTCCAGGCCAAGCGAGCATAGCCCCCCCATGAAATGATCGATGGCATGCCCACAGATCTTTCGGGGTGAAACAAATACGCGCCGTCGGATCCCGGCATCGTCCAGGGTGTGTGCGATGGTCTGATCGGGATCCTCCAGATAACAGAGGGCCGCATCATATCCGCGCCAACTATCTGCCAGGGCGGGATTCCGCGCTTCATCGGGAACATACATCTGGGCCATGAGCGCGGCATCCAACGAATGCACCTTCCGCACCCATCCTGACCCGATGGCTAATTCTGCAAACCGTGGATCGGACGCCAGATCGATGGTGATGGCCGGCAAATGACGGTGTAAGGCAGACACGACCGGAAGCGTCAGAATAAAATCGCCTAAAGCACCGCCACGCAGGATCAATAGATTACGAATTCGATCCATAGCAAATGGCGGTCCTCCCCTCACCCCCGCCCTTCCCCTCGCCGGGGGGAGGGAGGAGCGCGTAAGGACAGCTCCTAAAAGACGCCGATTCCCAAAACCACCAACAGCGCTCCGACGATTACCCCGGCCAGGCCAAACCAGCGGGTCAAGTCATCGCGGTCCTGAAGAAAAAACCGGGCCACGCGTTTAAACCGGTGTGGTTGCGTGACCAGAACAACGCCCACAATGACCATGACATAAGCCAGGACAATCATCACATACCGTCCCGGCGAAAGATGCCAGCGCGCGGCATCCAACACCGGCGAAGGAATCAGGATCAACAGTCCGCCGAGGGCCCGAACGGCCAGCAATTCATCCACGAACACCATCAGTAAAACCCAGGCCACCGGGGCCATCAGGTACAGCGCCATCTTATAGGGCTCGAACCAGCCCAGTTGTAATCCCATCAACAACCAGGATACCCAGCCCAGATCAATGGCCGCCAAACATCCGGCCGCCCACCGATTGCGGGGAAAACCGTAAAGGGCTTGCCGGGCCAGGCTGGGCGCCAGCACAAAAGGCATCCGGAGGAGCACGATCAGGGATCCCAGCCCCACCGTGATTTTTGCCAGTTCCGTCATATATAACGTCTCCCTTAAAAATCTCGAATATCCCCGAGTAAATGGGGTTGATCCGCTAATTTCATCAAATAGCGACCATATTCGTTCTTGCGCATCGGCTCGGCCAACTGTTTCAATTGATCCACCCCGATAAAACCCGAACGGAAGGCAATTTCTTCAATACAGGCGACCTTCAATCCCTGTCGCTCCTGGATGGTCTGCACAAAGTTGGAAGCCTGCAGGAGCGACTCATGCGTCCCCGTATCCAACCAAGCCAGACCGCGCCCCAGCAATTCAACCCGCAACGTTTTCCGCGCCAGATAAACTCGGTTGATATCGGTGATTTCCAATTCTCCCCGGGGCGACGGTTTGAGGGCCGCGGCAATCGATACGACTTCGGAATCGTAAAAATACAGGCCCGGCACCGCATAGTTGGATTTCGGCTGGGTCGGTTTTTCTTCGATACTCAAGGCCGTCCCGTGCGGATCAAATTCCACCACCCCATACCGTTCTGGGTCGCTGACATAATAACCGAAGATCTGGCCGCCCTGGCGCAAGTCTCCGGCCCTCCGCAACAACTGCGAAAGACCATGGCCATAAAAGATATTATCCCCCAGCACCAGGGCCACCGGGCCGTCCCCGATGAACGAGCGCCCGATGATGAACGCCTGGGCTAATCCTTCCGGCCGCGGTTGGACCGCATATTCGAATCGCAACCCCAGGGCCGCCCCGTCGCCCAACAGGGTTTCGAACCGCGGCAAATCCTCCGGGGTTGAAATGATCAGAATATCGCGAATGCCCGCCAGCATGAGAACCGACAAGGGATAATAAATCATCGGCTTGTCATAGATGGGCAACAATTGTTTGCTGACCGCCCGGGTAATGGGAAAGAGCCGGGTTCCTGATCCACCGGCCAGAATAATACCTTTCATTCGTCGCTCCTTTTCCTCTGATCGGCGTCACGCCGCCGGAGTTTTGGGTTATAAATGACTCATCGGCGCCTTGCCGGTGGGATAGACGTTGAATCCGATTTCGTAGAGTTTGTGATGATCCAGCAAATTCCGCCCGTCAAACACAAAGGCCGGCTGGACCATTCCCTTGAAGATACGTTCGTAATCGAGATGACGGTACTCGGCCCAATCCGTCAACAGGGCAATGGCATGAGCATCCTGGGTGGCCACATACGGATCGGGTTCAAACTCAATCCGGTCGGCCACATCCGCCAAATCGCGTCGGGCATTCTCCAGGGCCTGGGGATCACTGATGACCAAACGGGCCCGTTCTTCTACCAATTTCCGGCACACCCGAATCGCCGGACTTTCCCGGGTATCCCCGGTATCGGCCTTGAAGGCAAAACCCAAAACGGCAATGCGTTTGTCCGCCACGGTATTGAATAAATGCACCAGCAGGTTCCGCACAAACCGATCGACCTGGTAGTCATTGATCTCCACCACATGCGCCCAGTAATCGGCGACCTCCTGCAAACCATAAAATTCGCAGAGATAGACCATGTTGAGGATATCTTTTTTGAAACACGATCCGCCAAATCCAACCCCGGCCTTCAAAAACTTCGCGCCAATCCTCTGGTCCATCCCGATCGCGCGGGCGATCTCGTTAATGTCGGCTTCGGTCTCTTCGCACAGGGCGGACAAGCTATTGATCGAACTGATCCGCTGAGCAAGAAAGGCATTGGCCGCCAGTTTTGACAATTCACTCGACCACACATTCGTTGTCAGGATCCGTTCCTGGGGAATCCAGCGCGAATAGATTTTTGCCAATTCCCGAACCGCGGCCTGGCCCTGTTCGGTTTCGTGCCCACCGATCAAAACCCGATCCGGCATCTCCAAATCGTGAACGGCGGTGCCTTCGGCCAGGAATTCCGGATTCGAGAGCACTTCGAAACGAACCTTCCCCCCCCGCGACCGCAGGATGCGCTCCATGGCCTCGGCCGTGCGCACCGGCAAAGTGCTTTTTTCCACCACGATCTTGTCGGTGGTCGCATGCTCTAAAATTTCACGCGCGGTTTTTTCCCAATATTGGAGATCCGACGCCCGACCGGCGCCCATCCCAAAACTCTTCGTCGGAGTGTTGATGCAGACAAAAATAATGTCCGCATCCCGAATCCCCTTGGCGATATCGGTCGTGAAAAACAAATTGCGACCGATGGATGATCGGGTCAACTCTGCCAGGCCCGGCTCGTAAATCGGCGGCTGGCCCGATTGCCAAGCCTGGATCCGGGCATCATCGATATCCCCCACGATGACCTTGTAGTCAGGGCATTTGTGGGCAATCATGGCCATGGTCGGCCCCCCGACATACCCCGCACCGATACAGAAGATTGTTTTATTGCTCATTTTGACCGCGTTTCAGTTCCATACTGGTTTCGAATCCAATCCTGATAGGCACCGCTGATCACCCGATCCACCCAGGCGGTATGCTCCAGATACCAATCGACCGTTTTTCGCAACCCGGTGTCGAAGGTTTCCGCCGGACGCCACCCCGTTTCGCGTTCGATTTTGGTGCTGTCGATCGCATACCGTCGATCATGCCCGGGGCGATCCTTGACAAACGTGATCAGGTTCCGACGCGGTGCCCCCTTCAATAAGCCCAACCGTTCGTCCAATAGATCGCAAATCATCTCCACCACCCGCAGGTTGGGCATCTCACACCGGCCGCCGATGTTATAGGTTTCGCCCACCTGCCCCTTTTCGAGCAACGTCCAGATGGCCCGACCATGATCCTGAACATACAGCCAGTCCCGCACCTGCATTCCGTCCCCATAAACCGGCAGGGGGCGCCCAGCCCGGGCATTCAAGATCACCAGCGGGATCAGTTTCTCAGGGAAATGATACGGCCCGTAGTTGTTCGAGCAGTTGGAAATTGTCACCGGCACGCCATAGGTGGCATGGTAGGCTCGCACCAAATGGTCCGACGAGGCTTTGGAGGCCGAATAGGGGCTATTCGGATGATACGGGGTACTCTCGGTAAACAAACCGGTCGCGCCCAGGCTCCCGTAAACCTCATCCGTGCTGACGTGATGGAACCGGCCGATCCGGCCGGCCCGTTCCCGAACCAGTTGCAGCAGGGTATGGGTTCCCACAATATTCGTCCGAACAAATTCATCGGGCGCCACAATGGATCGGTCCACGTGCGATTCGGCGGCAAAATGACACACGGTATCCACGTCGTACCGATCCATCAACCGGCCCGTCGCCTCTCGATCGCAAATGTCGCCCCGCTCAAATACATACCGATCCCCCACCCGCCCGGCCAAATCCGCAAGATTCTCAGGATTCCCGGCATACGTCAGCAAGTCGAGATTGATCACCCGTCCTTGGAAGCCGGTATCTTCGAAAACATGGCGAATGAAATTGCTCCCAATAAATCCGCTCCCCCCCGTGACCATTAATACGTTCATGCCCGTGCCTCCTCAATCAACTCCATACGATATCGTCGAATAAATTCCTGCAGATCTTCCCGCCAATCGATAAACCGGTTCAAGCCCAGGGCCTTCAACCGACTGTTTTCCAGGATCGAATTGGCCGGTCGATGGGCCGGAGTCGGATAGTCGGATGACGGACACGGCCGCATCTGGAACGGCACCGCCATTCCCTCCAAAAAGAACCGGGCAAACGCATGCCAATCCGTCTGCCCTTCCGCGGTGGAATGAAAAATCCCTTCGCACCGCGCACCGATGACCGCCTCGATCTGTTCCGCCAGGCGCCAGGACCAGGTGGGCGACCCCTGCTGATCATCCACGACTTTCAACTCGCGTTCCGGATTCCGAAGGGCCAGACGCAGCATCGTCTTGGGGAAATTTTTCCCCTTCCGCCCATACAACCAAGCCGTACGCAGAATCGCCGCCGAAACGCCTGAATTCAACACTCGCTGCTCCCCTTCGAGTTTGGTCCGGCCATACCAACTCAAGGGTCCGGTCGAATCGGTTTCAATGTAGGCGCGCGATGCCGGCCGCTGTCCGTCAAAGACGTAATCGGTGGATATGTGAACCAGGTAAGACCCGACCCGCTTCGCTTCTTCGGCCAATAGCCCCGGCCCGACCGCATTCACGGCGAAAGACAGATCCCGCTCAGTCTCACAAGCATCCACCTGGGTAAAAGCGGCACAATTCACCACGACCTGAGGACGAAAACCGTCCATCAATTCACGAACCGACTCCGGCCGGGTAATATCCACCTCCGGCAAATCAACCCCCCGAACTTCGTTCCCGAGTCCCAATCGATCTCCCACATCGTGAGCCAACTGGCCCCGTGAACCGGTTAATATAATCCGCATGGTCTGTATCCTTGTTCAAACTCTATCAGAGGGCAACTGGCGGAGCCAGCAAAACGATTTCACTCAAAGTCCAATCGCGAGCTGGATTCGGATCGGTGACTTCAATGCGTACGGCATCGGTCAATCGAGCTTTGGGCCAAACCAGGGTTTGCCGGGCAAAACCCAGGGCTGGATGCCCGTTTTCCCAAGCCACGGCATCCCACCCATGCGGGGTCGAGGGCAACACCTCCTGCCACCCCCCCTGCTCCCAAATCAGAATCCGCACCGCGCGCGCGTTATCATACGGATATCCCGTGGTGTCCAGCCGGATCCCTTGCACCCATTGGGGCGTCCGTTGGCGGCATTCCACCCACATCCGGGTGCTTTGCACTGCACCCGCGCGCCAATGGGTGTCCAGATTGCCATCCGTCAGCGAGCCCGCCTGGTCCGGCTGATGGCTCACTCGGGCGGTGCTCCCCGTCAGTGCCGGAAACGCCAGTGAACTGGCGGCCCCCTTGAACCGATACAAAATCTGGTATTCTCCCACCTGCGCCTGCTGAAACTGGATCCCACAATCCGTGAGGTCCCGCGCCACATCTTCCACTTTCAGCGAAAAGCGCGGAGAGAACACAAAGGCCACCGATGCGGCTTGATCCACCGCGTGCTTGTACGGGAGCGGCCAACCCGGAAACCGCTCGTTGAAAAATTGTGCGCCCAGAATCCGTTCCCGGGTCGCATACGTGATGCGATAGGCCAGATGATAGGATGCATAGCAGTGCCGAATCCCTTCGCGATCCAGCCGTTCGATCACCGGCCCCAAATCCCCAAGCCAGGCTTCATTCGCGGCAAAATCGGGACGGCGCCACTGGCGGATCACCCCCACGGCACCGGCGAGATTGACCAGCACCAGCAGGCCGGTTAAAGCCCCCAGAAACCAACGCCCAGGCCGAGGAGCCAACCGATATAGACCCGCCACCAGGAGCGGCCAGGTCCAGACCACCTGCAACAAATACCGGAAAGAATCGCCCAGCGACCGGCTGTTGGTCGCAAAGAGAAGCAGGGCGACCCCATTCACGACGACCACTGCATCCAAGGCTTCCAACACCGGCCACCGATGCTCCCGCAACCGGCGCCCAAAACGCACGATACAGGTCGTGACAGCCACCAGCAATAATCCCAACCAGAGAACGGCAAAGATCATTCTGAACCCAGGAATCAACACCAGGGTTTCCCGATTGTCGGGCCAGTAACTGGGTTCCGCCCCGCATGCCACCGGCAGGGTAAACGACAACATCGGATCCCATAATTTACGAACCGCGTGTCCCCAGGGAATCAGGGTCGAAACGGCACCAAACGCCCCTGGATACAGCTGTTGGGCCACGAAATACGGGCTGAATCCCATCAGGAAAAAGACAACAAACACCGGGAGGTGAATCAAAGCCTGCCGGCGGTTGCGCCCCAAGCCGCCCCAGGCAACAGCTGCCAGGGCGACCGGAAGAGCCAACAGGTTGACGGCCATTGCCAATCCTGCGCTCAAACCCGCCAACGCCACCCAAACCGGTCGTGGCCGTTCATCCCGTACCGAAGACTGGGTCAGCCAGAAAATCCCGGCGGAAAACGCCAGCAAGACAGGATAACTCGGCAGGGCATATCCCGCCTGATAGATCAGTAAATAGGCCGAGGGAAACAACACCAGCAATCCCCCCACAACCCAGACGCCCCGTCCACCCCATCGGCGCAACAAGAGCAAGGTGAACAGAACCCCCAGCAAGCCCAGCAAGCCGGCCATCCAGCGGGCCCCGAAGGCGGTTGCAGGCAGGAAGGGCATTCCCGGCGCCATCAAATAGGATTCCAATGGGAACAAATAAGGTTGAGCCATGAAAAGCAGGGGGAACCGCCCCACCACCCCACGGGGATTTTGTTTGGCCTCATAGGCCGGATGGGAGGTGGACTGCGTCACCCCGATCGCCTGGAGGGCTGTGATGCTTTCGTCCGTTGAGACCGGCAGATGGTTCAACCCGGTGACAAACAGGGATAGACGCAAGGCCAAACCGGCGAGCAGGAGAGCCCCCGCAAGGATCTTCCACTGCCTGTAACAAAATTCCAACACTCAGACTCCCATCGCGAATTTTCGGATAAATCGCTTGATCGGCTGGATCATCCGAATGATTTTTTCGCCATATCGCGAATAATAAATCAAATAGGGGATGGCTTTGAACAGGGAGTGTTTTTTGTAGACTTCATAGGGAAATCGCCGAAAGCACTTCAAAATTTGTTCCCGAGTAAATTGAGGCATCTTCAGAATCGTGTCGGTCTGGCCCACAAAAACCTTTTCCCGTCGTTCGGGGTCGATCAGGCCTTCCCGTTCACACCGGTCCCCCAGATGGGTCCCGGGATAGGGCTCGAAGATATGCAAATTAAAGCTGTCCGGATAGATATCGGCGTTGATTTTCACGGTATCCCGGTGCAATTCAGGAGTCTCATCCGGCAACCCCACCAGATTATGGGATTTGGTTTTGAATCCGAAGTCCCGACATAGCTTGAACGCCCGGACAATGCTCTCATTGGTCATCCGCCGCCGCAGAACGTCCGCCCGGTATTTTTCATTCCCATGCTCAATCCCCATCGTGACCCGGGTACAATGGGCCTGCGCTAGAAGCTTACAAACGCTTTCGTTAATCTGTTCCGGCCGGGCATTGACCAATATCGGTAACGAAAATTGACGCGGATATTTTTCGCAAAACTCCTCGAACCAACTCTTCTTGACCATGAACGTATCGTCGTTCAAATACAGGTTCTGGACCGAATACCGGGTCGTGACTTCCCGGATTTCATCCAGACACAAATCCACACTCCGGAAACGGACATAAGGTCCCTTCTGGCGGGCACGAATGATGTGATTGCTGCAATAGGTGCAATCAAAGGGACATCCCCGTCCGAATTGGAATGTGGCGGTCTTGAAATCCGAGTCGACAATGGCCTGGTAATCGCAGATCTCGCGATCCATCGGCGGCAGTTCATCCAGATTTTCGATGAACGGGCAAGGATCGTTGCGGACAATGGCGCCGCTGGGCGTCCGCACCCAAAGGCTGGGTATGGCGTCGATCGGCCGGCCTTCTTTTAAAGCGTCCAACAGGCCCAGGAAGGGATATTCCCCTTCCCCGACACAAATGGCATTCATGTCGGGCATTTCTTCAATGCAGGACGGGAACACCGTGGGATGAGCGCCGCCCGCAATGGTAAAGGCTTTCCAAGGGCTTAATTCTTTCAGAATCTGGCGAACATACCGGTATTGGGGATAGACGATCGAAAACGCGACCACGTCCGGCGAGTAGGCCGCCAGGGTGGCCCGGAGCGGCTCCACGTCGTAAGCGCCGAACATATGATGCAAACGGGTCTCATGTCCGTGTTTCTTTAAGACGGAACTCAGTTGGCCAATGCCGAACTGATAACTCAGGGCGCCGCCCCGGACATTGATATCGGTATAAATAAACAAAATCTTCAAAGGAACCTCGTTGTTAATAAGGGCTATTTAATATGCCAGAAAACACCCCCTCCAGCAAGCCCAAAGAGCCCATTTTCGCCCCTTCGACGCATCTCAATGGAACGTCGCCTCAAGCGAAAAGATCAGCCGTGCGATACGCCCGGCTGTACTCACCCTCCTGCGTCCCGATTAAGTCTCTCGAATCTCATAGACTACGCCGGCTTTGGCAGGCCAGTCCAAGGGCGCGCGATAACTGACGGCCTTGAAATCGAAGGTCGCGCCATCCGATCCTTTAACCTGAATCCTGTCGGCCCCACCCTCCGGTCCAAACGGATTCAATAGGCACAGGGTCCCCTCCACCAGGGCTTGGATGGAAACCCGTCGCACCCGTCCCCCTCTTTGCGCCGCACTCACCAGGACCGCCCCGCCCGCCCGTAAGGAATGAAAAGCACAATCCACCCCGGTCGGTACCCCGCCAAATAAGAGCAGTTTGCCATCGATCGAGAATACGCAGGACGTATTGATCCCAAAGGCAAATCCCGTTCCGTGATCAGCCTGGAAAAAGCCGGAAGGCATGGACCCGGTCAACCCGTTCCGGGATATGCCGGCTATAATCGAAGCCCAAGCCGTATCGGTATCCCCCATCATAACGGCAGCCGCCGTCGGCACCCCGCCGCACCAGGCATTCGGCTTTCCGGTCGACGAACAATAGTGCCACGTCGCCCGCGCTTGTTTTTGAAGGGTTTCAGACCCGTGATAAAGACTGACCCGTTCACACGGAAAGACCGCATGGAAGAAGGATCCGCTGGTATACCGCATATTGTTCGGCTGGGGCTCCGGGAAATACAACCAGATATCTTCCGCGTCCGCCGCCAGGGGAGGCAGATGATCCAGCATCTCCTGCCACACCGCACGCTCCCCCTCATCGATCCCCAAAATCGTCGAGGCGGCAATCGCCTGCTCGAACCCGGCGCCAAAGGCCGCCACATCATAACTGGAATTTCGGCCCCACGCGGTCAACCGGGTGGCTTCATGTTCACCCCAAATTGAGGGCTCGACCTGGTACAGTCCATCCGCATCTTTTCCGGTTTTTTCCAGGATTCCCCTGTAAAAACGGGCCACATCCCGCAACATCGGATAACCGGTGTCCTTCAAATAGGCCTGATCGCCACTGTGGGTGTAATACCACCAATACAACCGTGCAATCCAAACGCTCGGGGCAAACGAGGGTGCCAGGGCCAGGTAATTCTGCTCGGTCAATTCATGGCCGTCGATCGAACCGGCATGCGGATAGCGGACCCCGTCGCAACCGAAATACGTCCGGGTGTCCTGCTCGCATTGCGGCCGCATCCCGGCATACAACGAGGTGCAGGGCTCAAATAAATCGAGATGATTCGATCCGAATAACTCCTGGTAGATGGCTTGGATGTTGATATTCCCGTGGAAGTCCGCGCTCCAGGCGGGAAAGTTTTCCCGACACCACATCCCTTGCAAGCCGGGCGAAACTTTGCCGGGCCGCAACGTCGATCCCGCCAGGTACATCGATACCGCCCATGACCGCTCCACTACGGGTTCCGCGCAAGTCACCCAGGACCGCTTCCAAAAATCAGACCAATGAGCCACATGATCGATCCGAACCTTATCGATTCCCCGCCGGGCCGCCGCTTTCACCCGCTCCACCGCCAGATCCAGCGGATCCGAAGCGTCGCGGGTGGTGGCCATCGCCACATACCACACAGCCTCCGATCCCGCCCCGGCACACTCGCCGATTACCGACCGCCCGGCCAGGGTGGTCTCGACCGGCAACCCCTCCTGTAAAAGGGCTACGGCATAACGGTCACCCGTCACCAGATCCTGCTCAAACCAACTCAGTGCACCCTGCGTATCAGTGATCGGCGCCGGCATCAATTCATGCGACTCCCGCCCCAGCCGCCAGGTGAAAGAACGGATCGGTCGCTGATGCCGGGAAACCCGGAACACCAACACCTCATCCACCGCCGAGCAAAACGACTCGAGCGTGAAATCCGGCGACACCGACCACACGTTATCAAATCCCTGGGCCTCAAAAGCCGCCGTCCAGATGCCCTCATGCAAATGCAGGTCCTGACTCATCTGCTTGATCGCCGCCGCTTCAGCCAGGTGAAACCGCAAAAAACCACCCTGCACCAACGTGCTCGGCCGATAGCGATCCCACCAGTTCGGATCCGAGGGCTGCAACTGGTCGTACGCCTTTTGATCCTGCCGACGGAATATCCCCAAAATATCTTCGAAATTTTTGCCGGGGAAATAACTCCGGTCGGTGGTTCGCAGCCAAAGATCATTTTTTCCCAGCACCAGCGATAGATTTTCAGGACTGCCATACACCATGGCGCCGAAATCGCCGTTCCCCAAGGGAGCCCCCTCGCCCCAATAGGCAACGTAGCCCTTCTCCCCTGCCCACTGCGGATTCTGCCGGGCCAGGTGAGCCTGAAGATCCAAGGGTTCGGGAGCATAGGCCTCGGGCATCATTTCGATATTGCGACGGCGTTCATCCAGTTTTTTAGGTTTCATGCTCAAGTCCTTTTAGCGTCGATACATCGCGCCATTATTGACAAAGTCTTTCGAGTATCACACTAAAAAAATCGGTGTCAACATTTGTTCTTTCCATCGCCGCCCGTTTCTCCTACCGTTCCTCGAATTCCGGCATCACCCGGACACCTGGAGAGCCCGACCATGAAAACGATCATCCATTCCTATTGCCCCCAGGCAAAGGAAGCGGCGCGGATTGCAACCGAACGGCTGCGCCCCCTCACCGGTGAAAACGACTCGCCCGAGACGCTGCAATTGGATTTTATACGGGAGAGCCGCGATGGATTTCGCCTGGACGTAGGCGCAGAAAACGTACGCATTGGGGCGGCCGGAACCCGGGACTTCATTGCCGGAGTCGGGCTCTTGTTGACGATTATACGCGCCTCGTCCGATACGGGGCAATGGCCGGCGGGGCAATACACCAAAACCCCGCGATTCCCGCATCGAATCCATTATATGCCGGGCCATTTCGGCAATCCCTTCGAGGTGGCCTGGCCCGGAGAAATGCAACATTATCTGGACGATCTGGCCCTCTGGGGGGCGAGTGGCTATGCCGATTGGTTTGACCCCAACGACATGCCCGATCCCTTCTCTCCCCACGTCTATTGCAGTACCTCCATGACACTCTGGCAGCGAAAGAAGGAGTTTCTCCGACAGGCCAACCGACTCGGTCTGGATACCAGCCTGTGTGTGGCCCACAATGTCGGATTTGTTGACCAGATGCGACCCGAGTGGATGGGCGTGCGCAGTTTGAAGCACCGCGTACAAGGTCAGGTCCTCTGCCCTTCCATCCCGGAAGCCCGCGCCGTCTGCCTGCGGAATCACGAGAACTTATTTGCCGACCTAGCGGAGTCGGGCATCGAGTTAAACACCGTGTTCTATAATCCCTATGACGATGGCGGATGTGCCTGCGACAAATGCCAGCCGTATTTCCCCACTTTTCTGAAGATGCTCCCCGAGATTCATGCGGTCGCACAGCGTTATTTCCCGAACATCAAAGCCGATTTATGTGGCTGGTGGATGGAGGACGATGAAATCCGGCAGATCGCCGAATTCGTGAAAGGCCCGGCTAAAGACTGGTTCCGTACATTCCAAGTGAGCGTGGCCTATGAAGCCTTCGGCGGTTCGAAGGCCGAATCGGTTCTGAAAGGCTTTCCCCAGAGCATTTTTTTCCATATCGGGTATTCGCACGACAAACGCGATGTGTACCTGACCTCGGGCATTCACTCGGCGCCACTCCGCATTCAAAAGGTCATCGGGGGACTCGAGGAACAAGGGTCCTGCGGATTCATTACCTATAACGAGAGTTTCGGGGATCATTACAACCAATTCCTCTGCACCCGGCTGGCCTGCGAACCGGAGGCAGACCCTCGCGAACTGACATGTGACTACTGTCGTCAAATGTACGGGTTGAGTGGAAAAAATCTGGACACGCTGGCCGGCATTCTTCAGGAAATGGAGTATCTGGAACCCGAAAAGGCGGAAGGTTGGGCGAATGAACTCGCCCGGCTGCGTCCCTTGATCACCGTGCCCGAACAGCAACCCTGGGCGTTCGAGCACCTGGCCCTCAAAGCCGACTTGATGGCGCTCGACCATCGAATCGGGTCCGGCAAAAACTGGCAGAGCCGAACGGACATCGACCCGGTTCTACCGTTGATCGAAAAACGACTGGCCCTATCCGAACGACTCTGGCGCGTCGTCTACGGACTCGGCATTCTGCGGCATATTTTTATTCCGACGTTCATGATGCCCGAGTGGTATCAACCCTATGCCAAGCAGTTCCTTCCGAGCGAAAACCGGCTCAAACCGGATTTCGTGCGGGTCAGCCAGAATGCGTAAACGAGGTCTGGCCCTCAGGGCTAGAAACGATCAGACCGCCCCGGGGGGAGGCACCCCCCGCAATTCGCAATCGATTCCTTTGAGCCACCAGCGAATGCGTTGCCCAATGATCTCCTGCGATCGCAAAACCCAATGCGGATGAACGGTATAGGCCTCGAAGATGCGCGAGACCAGCATTCGGCACCGCACGCTTGAGACCAAACTCGCCGACGGATAGAAGTCGGCGGCCCGTACCCGTTCCGGATGGGAAACCAGGTATTCGGCCAGCAGCGTCAGGACGGCAATGACATCGCTCAAATCCTTCAGGGCGGTTGCCATTCAAAAGGAAAAACCATGGCCCACCACCCGGTTCCGGGTGGATGACTATCTGGCCGCCACACCGAACGTCGACGATGCCATTGCCGCCGCGCTCCAGGCCATTGAACGGAACGGCGGAGGGATCCTCGAATTTGCGGCGAAAACATATCCCGTCACCCGGACGATCACCGTCCCGCGCCAAACCCTCCTCCGCGGCGCCGGCAAGGATCGGACGATGATCCGGCTCCCGGCCGGAGACGGCCCCAACCCTCGAATATGATGCCGTCCGTCGCCTATCCGTCCGGATAGGCGACCCTGCGACGGATCTCATCTGGCCGACGGCAAATCGAACCCGAGTTGCACTCCCCATCGGCTTTTGATACATACTTTCTAAAAGGAGACCCCTCATGGCATCATTAAAAGGCACTCAGACGGAAAAAAATCTGCTGGCGGCTTTTGCCGGCGAATCGCAGGCGCGCAACCGGTATACCTATTTCTCAAGCGTAGCCAAAAAAGAAGGTTATGAACAGATCTCGGCCCTGTTCACCGAAACGGCGGACAATGAAGTGTCCCATGCCAAGCGGTTTTTTAAATTCCTGGAGGGCGGCGAACTGGAAATCACGGCCGCGTATCCCGCCGGAGTGATCGGTACGACGGCAGAATGCCTGAAAGCCGCGGCCGATGGCGAACGGCTTGAACATACCAAGCTTTATCCGGATTCTGCGGACGTTGCGGAAAAAGAAGGTTTTAAGGATGTTGCCGCCTGTTTCCGGGTCATCGCCAAAGTCGAAATCCAGCATGAACTAAGATACCGAAAACTTCTGGATAATATTGAAAAGGGCCTTGTTTTCAAGAAACCGGTCCCGGTCAAATGGAAATGCCGCAAATGTGGTTATGTACACGAAGGGGTTGAAGCCCTCCAGAAATGCCCGGCCTGTCTCCATCCCCAGGGGTATTTCGAGATCAAGGAAGATAATTACTAACTCGCAAGGCAATCTGTCGGGATACAAGGGTATGTGTCAGACTTGGGTTCGACAAATATTTATGCCCATTCATTAGGAATCGAACTCTTTGGACCAATCGAGAAAGTGCGCCACATCTGCCAAGGTACGCAGAAGCGCGAGACTATCATACCCGTTATTGTTGGCCATGATCCAACTACTTACCCTAAGCGTTAGCGTCCAACACTCCCGCCTCTGTAGCCTGGTGGAGCGGGGCATGTGAACACTCACGCCAAGATTGGAGAAGATCATGAAGTCTCATCTTGCTACTCCAATCGCCTCTTGCTGTCGCCAGCAAAGCCGCAACGACCTTGCGTGAATTCGGATCCTTGTCAGAATCACACATCAGAAACATATCTACCACTGCTGTTGTGATCCATTTAGCTTTACCACTTGCAGGGCGGCATTCAGTTGTTCGACGAAACGCAACAAATTCGAGGAATCCCGATCGATAAGAAAGACAAGAAGGACAGACGCACAACGCACAGTGGAGGAGGCGTTTTCGCCGATTTCACAAAGAGAATTCGTGTCGGCTATGGGGAACGCTAAAGCCAACCCTTGTCCTTCCAGAACTTGAATTCGTGGGCCCAGACATCCTTGTTCAGATTGACCAGATGACGGAATCGCTCTCGCATCGCACAATGCACCGGTTCCTGGTCCGGATAAACCCGACGCTCGGCGATGGATTTCACCAATTCACGGCCCAGATCGCGGGCCTTGATTTCGGCGGTATCCATTGAACCGGGATTGGATGCCGAGGCTCCGACTCCACCCACGACACTCCCACCCATGGCCACGAATACGCCATTAAGATAGTCCACCACTTCCTGAAAAGACGGCCCGCCGGCCACGGACACCGCACAACCGTATTTCCCATCCATCATCTGGCAATGAATACCATCGGCCTGGCGATCGATATAGGCCTTCATTTGCGCTGAGACCGTCTGAAAGTAATCCGGCGACCCCCACACCACGCCATCGGCCGCCTTCACCCGGGCATATATCCCATTAAATTCATCCGGAATGGGGCATACCCCTGTTTTGTAACAGGTGCCACAAGCGACGCAATACCCGATGCGGGCCTTCGCCAAATCCACCAACTCGACTTGTGCCCCGGCCTTTTGTGCGCCATCCAAAATGGCGGACACCAACCGACGCGTCGAACTTTGTTCACCATGGGGACTCGCTACCAGACCTATGATTTTCATACACTCACCATCTGCCCCACCCGGATCAGGCGCACGGAGCGGCCGTCCAGGTTTAAGGATATCGGCTGGGTGCCCGCCCGTTCCAGGGTAACGGTCGTCTTGCACCCGCGCATTTCCACCTGAAGCAGGGCACCCCGGTAGTTCACCCGAAATCGCAGAGCCTGCCACGCCGACGGCAAATGCGGCGCCAAATACAACCGGTTATCGTGCTGATAGAGACCCGCAAAACCCTGGATCACCGCCTGCCAGGTTCCGCCGAGATTGGCAAAATGCAAGCCGCTGATCGTATTCAGTTGGCGATCGGCGATGTCCAGATAGGCGCATTCGCGAAAATACCGATAAGCCTCTTTCTTCATTCCCAACCGCGCCGCCATCACCGCGTGGGGGGTAAAACTCAGCGAACTGTCATGCGCTGTCTTGGGCTCATAAAACTCATAGGCCAACTTTTTCTGCCGAGGGGTGAATTTCCAGGGCAGAAGATTCATGAGGGTCACCACATCGGACTGTTTGGTGATCTGGTAATACGCCATGGCCTCATACGGCAGCGTGCTGTCGATGACGCGTCGGGCGTCCGGCTTGCCGCGCTTCATATCGAAGGGAACGCGGTGCAGGTACATGTCGTCCTCAGCATACAGGTCCCGTTGTTTATCATAACTTATCACCAACCCCTTGGCACAGGTTTTCCAGGCGTCTATCTCCCGGGGTTTGAGCTTCAATCGGGCCGCCAATTTTCGCCAGGCGGAAGGATCCGTTTTCTGTATGAAAGCGACGGCCTCCCCCGCATAGCGCATATTCTCCTGAACCATCATATTGGTGAAGCAGTTATTATTGACGATGACATCGTATTCATTGGGTCCGCGCACCGCCAGGATGTTATGAGTCTTCCGGATCGGATCGTAATGGATCCGGCTCTTCCAGAATCGCGCCGTCTCGATTAAAATCTCCGTTCCATAACGGAAGAGGAAATCGTCATCCCCGGTCGCCTCCCAGTACTGCCGCAGGGCATAGGCGATGTCGGCAATAATGTGGATCGCATAATAAGCCCCCACCCCCATCTCGGTTTCCTCGACGCCATCATCCCCGGATTTCCAGGCATACATGGCACCTTCAAACCAGAGATCCTTTGCATGGCGGCGGGCTTCGGGCAGGGTGCGGTGGCGAAACCTCAGCATGGAGCGCGTCGCGGGAGGATGGGCAAAGGTAAAAAATGGCAGTTTAAAGATTTCGTTGTCCCAGAAAACAGAGCCTTCATGCATCTCCCCGCTCAACCCGCGGGCACCCAGGCTCACCCGTGAATCGTGTTCGGGACAGGCCTGAACCAGTTGGAACAGGTTGAACCGTACGGCCTGCTGATCATCCATCGCCCCGTCGATTTCGATGTCGATCTCGCGCCATTTATTCACCCACGCCCGCTGATGGGCCTGGAGCAGGCGATCGTAGTCCTTTGCGCGGGCCATGCTCTTTTTCAACAGCGTCATCGCCTGACCATCGCGCGAAGTGAAATAATGGATGGTTTTGGTCAGTTGCACGGTCTCATTCACGCGACCGTTAAAGACAAACCGTTCCGCCACCAATCCCGGCGCCGGGGCGGGAACTCCGCGTATCCGACCGGCCGGACCCTCCACCGCAATCCGCTGCCCTTCAACAATCTTCACGCCATCCGGAAGGGTCTCCACCTGGGTTTCAATCACATTTCCCGCCGCTTTAAGGGTCCGCAGATGCGGCCGGCCCGGCTGAATCGGCAGGGGAATCGTCGTAACCAAATTATGCTGTTTGACATTTGCATTGATCCCGCTGACGAGTTCAATCCGGGGCTTCCCGTTGAGAGGAGTGATCCGCAGGCGCTGCCCCGCAACATGCAAATCCGCCACACTCATAAACCGCTCAAATTCAAACCGAACCTGAATTCCCCGGGCACTCTTCCAGATAAAGGAGCGGGTCATCGTTCCGGTGCGCATATTCAGCAGGCGTTTATAGGAGCTGATCCGCCGCGGCCGGGCTAAAACGGGTTCACCATCCACCCGGATTGACATCCACAAAAAATTCGGCGTATTGACCAATTCCCGATGCATGCCTTTCCAGGCCTTCAGATCGCCTTTTCCAAAAACTCCGGCCATGTAAATGCCGCCCAGCGCCTCCACCCCCTCCTGCTCCTCCTCAAAAAATCCCCGGCAGCCCAGATAGCCGTTGCCCAGGGTAAAAAGGGCGTCCGTTCCCAATCGACGATCAAAAGCACAGGGGGTTTCACTCAGCGTCCAGGAATCGATCATGGTTTTTCTCCGTTGGAATTCATCATCAGGGCAATCAAATCGGCGTAATGGATTTCAGCGAGCGAGGACACAATCCGCTCCGCATCCGGCACGGTCTCGGGACGACCGATGCCGACCGCTTTCATCCCCCCGGCATGGGCCGCCTGGATTCCCGCCTCCGCATCTTCAAAAACCAGGCAGTTGGCGGGCGGCACGCGCAATCGCCGGGCGGCGGTTAGAAACACATCGGGGGCCGGTTTACCCCGTTCAAAATCGTGCCCGGTCACCACGGCGTCAAATCGGTGGGCAATCCCCAACAACTCCAAAACCGGGGCCGCGTTTTTACTTGCACTGCCGATCGCCCGGGGAATGGCATGCGCCTCCAATTCCGTCAACAGCTCCACCGCACCCGGCAGCAGATCCGCCGGGGTAATCTGGCGGATCAACTCGGTATAGTAGGCGTTTTTACGGGCGGCCAACTCGTTCATTTCAGCCGGGGAAAACCGGTGATCGGGACCGAGTACGACTTTCAAACTGGCCATCCGGTCGACGCCGCGGGTGCGGCGCGCCTGATCCTCGGTGAAAGGAATACCCAGTTCACCGGCCAGACGCGCCCATCCCAAACGGTGATAGTGATCCGTACTGACAATAACCCCATCCAGATCGAAAATAGCCGCTTTTAATTGTGCCATATGCCCGTTTCCTTGCAGTGATGCGTTATGATAGCCTGCAACGCCTGTCCGTCAATCCGAAACCCGATTCTTCCAACCCTTCCCGTTACGAATGGCCCGAGCTCTAGTGATTCACCAATCGAAAATCTATCCGACTCGACGGAGGATACCGTTTCATCGCTTCTGGAATCAATTCAGCCGTATAGGGCACACCCCGCTCTGCCGCCAACCGGCGGGCTTTCACTTCACGCCATAGATCGGTCAATGCCGTCTCCCCCTCGCGAATCACGGCGAAATCATGATCGATCAACCGCTCCACCTCGTCAAACTCCCCCTCCGCCAGAGCGATCCGGGCCGCGGCGATCCGCAATCGATCATGGTTCCGGATCGACTCCGGCAATCCTTGAAGAACTTTTCGCGCTTCATCCACAAGCTTGGATTCCAGCAATAATTCCACCCATTCTTCAGCAACGGCACGCGTGGGCTGGTCCTGATGTAATGCCCAAGCCTGCCGGTAAAATCGCATCCGGTCATCCGGCCGATTCCGCCGCCGGGCTAAAACACTCAAATTACGGTAGGCCCAAACCGACGGCTGGAGTGAAAGGGAGAGGTTCCAGGACTGTTCCGCCCCCGCTTCATCCAAATGCTCCAACCGCATATTCCCCAGATGCAGGCAGGCCAACCAATTCCTGTTTTTTTCATCCTGAAGCCCGGCCTCGAGTCGCTGCATCCACTCGGTCTGAACCATCCACTCGCCGGGCATCTCTTTTTTGGGAAAGCAGCCGGTTTGCAATAGCGCCAACCAGGGATCCTGTTCATTCCCCATCGAGGCCTCCGGGAATTCAAACGCGGCCGGTAGATCGCATTCTGGAAAATCCTGCTGTAATCGTTTTCGCTCCAAGGCTCCCCAACCACTGCCCAACACCACGTGGGCTTGCATCCGCTGATCCGACCAAAGCCGGAATTGCTTTTCGAGCGCCTGCAACTGCGCTGAACTCAATCGGCGATCCAGTTGGCGGTCAACTTCCGACACGGCCACCGACCAATCCGGACTGTGAATCGCTTTGGGGTCGGCCTCAAAATACCCAAAAGCCTGAGTCCAATCCCAGGCGGTCTTTGCCGGCAGGGTCAATCCATGCCCCTGAGTTGGCGCCAGGCCGCCTTGAATTTCGACGTAACAAGTGTCGGCGTCCGCCAGAAATTGTTGCCAATGCCGCCCGCCGGGATGTATCCCCCAGCAAAACATTTTGCGATAGGCCAGACGAGCCGTCGAACAATCGATGAAACCGGTTCCCTGACCATCCAAGGCCGCCTCCCAGGGGCGGGAGACTCCCTCGCACTGGAAAAAGTATTCGCTGGCAAATGAGAAATTAACCGGATACGAGGCATCGTTATAAGTCCCCGGACAACCGGGAAAATGCTTTGGGACCCGCCCTTCGCGTTTAAGCTGATCGGGAATGGACGACAGATAGGGCATCTCGCTCATTCCGAACTGTGCCCCCTTTGGGCCAAAATCGATATAAATGACTTCTGTTGCCGGAGCCAACACCCTCAAATCCGGTATTTCAGGAACCGCGATATTCGTCCACCAATACATCGGCCGTTCGTCGACATGGGGATTGACGACCCGCATATACAAAAATAGAAAAGGTGAATTCGGAGGAAGCCAGAAATCGATATGCCAAAACAGCCCATGCATCCGTTCATATTCATAAAACCGGACGCCTGGCATGCCATCCGGGGCTTTCAGGAAACCGGCAAATAAGGGCGCACAGGTAAACACCGAATGCCCGACATGGCCCATATTCCATTCGATACCCCCGGAGAACCAGGCGTTGCGAATGGCTAGATTGGCGGGTTGAAAAACAGGATTACGCGAAAGCAACTCCCGTTGATGGGGCTTGTCGAAGAGCGAAACCAACCGCCCTCCCGCTTCGGGTAAAAACGTCGCCTTGAGATGTTCATTCTCAAGAACCACGGACTGAAAGGTGGTGAGGTCTTTTTGCCGTGTATAGTCATCCTGATTACGATAGGGCAATATGCGGAAGGCGATATTTTTTCCATAGGTTTCCCGTTGGTCTGGACGAATGGAATCCAACATCGGGACAGACGCATGCGGATTGGCCGGCCGAAAATAAGGCAGAGGATTTTCGGGTCCCAACCGGACGCCGGGCAACGGGTAAGGTTGGAGGGTTGCGGTTACCGTCGAGGTTGGCATATCGGTCTCCCTGATATTTTATGGGCGAGTGGCGCCCACCCGGAAATACGAGCCCTCTAAAATCAATTCGTCTCCCCGCTTGAGCACCAAGGCCACCTTCCGCTCCCGGTAACGAACCTGGCATGGATTTCCCAACAGGGAACGGATGGTCGCCCGGATCAGCCGCCCCCTTCCCCATTTCAGATCCACTTCAAAACCTCCCCGGGCGCGCAATCCTGAAATCCGACCCGTGGCCCATTGTTTCGGCAGCGCCGGCAGGAGATCCAGAACCGGGCATAAAAGGTCTCGTCGTCCGCGGAATTCCACCTGCACGTCATGACTTTGCAACAGCATTTCAGCGATAGCTGCCGTCCCGCCGAAATTACCATCGATTTGAAATGGGGGATGGGCGCAAAACAGGTTGTCATAGGAACCGCCGCCATTGGTCATATTGAAACCGGTCTCCTGAATCGGCTTGAAAAGATTCATCATCAACGCATGCGCGCGATCGCCGGCGCCCAACCGGGCCCACAGGGCCATCTTGAACGCCGTGGACCAGCCAGTACTGGTGTCGCCGCGCGCAGTCAGCGCCCGCCGGGCGGCCTCCGCCAGAGCCGGCGTTTTGTGCGGCGTAATCTCATTCCCGGAATAGACTCCCCAGAGGTGGGAAACATGCCGGTGATGGGGTTCAGCCTCCCGATATTCCTCGAGCCACTCCAGCAGCCGCCCATCCGATCCAATCTGGTTGGGCGCAAGGCGGGCGAGTTTGGCCTCGAGTTCAGCGCGGAATTTCGCATCGACGCCCAGGCTACGGGACGCCTCGATGCAGGCCCCAAATAACTCCCGCACCAACTGCTGGTCATACGTGGATCCCATGCAGATCTGGGTCGTCCGACCGTCGGGAAGTTCGAACGTGTTTTCAGGGGAATTGGAGGGGATCGTAACCCACCAGCCCCGTCGCGGTTCTTCGACCAGGATATCGGCATAAAATCGTGCAGACCCCTTGAGCAAAGGATAGGCCCACCGAAGAAACCGCCGGTCCTGCGTAAAAAGGTAGTGCTCCCGAATGTGCTGGCAAATCCAGGCGGATCCCGTCGTAGTGGCGCCCCAAGAGGCCAGTTCACCGGGCGAGGTGAATCCCCAGGGATTGGTAATCACATGCGCGACCCAGCCTCGGGCTCCATAATATTTCCGGGCCGTGCGGGACCCTGGCTTTTGTAATGAGGCAATCAATTGCATCAGCGGCTGGTGCAATTCGGATAAATTGCAGGTTTCAGCCGGGAAATAGTTCATTTGCACATTGATATCCAGGTGCCAATCGCCATTCCAGGGCGTCTGAATCTCTTCCGCCCAGATCCCCTGCAAATTGGCCGGCAACCCCCCGGGCCGAGAAGAGGAAATCAACAAATATCGCCCATAATTGAAATACAACGCCGCCAGACCGGGATCGCCAGCCGCATGGCGCAATCGTTTCGGCGTGGTCCGTGGGTTCCCCTTCCCCTTCCCGCCCAGCGTCAGCCGAACCCGATCATAAAGCCGGCCAAAGGCCCGGCGATGCCGGGCCATCAACGCAGGCCAGGAAGGACGAAACGCCCGCCGCAAATCCACCGCCGTGGCGGCCACGGGGTCGGACAGATTGCGCCCGGCAAAGGTCTTCATATCGGTGGCCGCGACCACGCCAATCCGCACCTCATCGGCCTCTTCAACCCTTAACCGATTTCCCGTCGCTCGGGTTTTCCCCCCGCGCGCCATCACCTGCAGTCGACAGGCATATTTCAAGCCCTTCCCGTTCACCCCGTTGTCGAGTTGACCGGTCATGAGCAATTGGTTCGATCCCTCAGCCACCGTTTGAAATTGTTCCGGACGATCCAAGGCGATCTCCAACGAAAGCTGTCCCCGCCGATGAGCCGTCAACCGCAGGGCAATGCAATCCACGCCGGAAGACACCGGATCGGGATAACTGGCGATCACCTCGCGGGTGTAACGGGTTCCGCCTTTTTCGTAGGTTACCCGAACCAAAGCCTGTGAGAGATCCAATTCGCGCCGATAGTGATGGACAGGCCCCGCTCCGTCGGGATACTGAAAACGGATCCAGAGGTTACCCAGCACTTGGTAACAACCAAAAGCCGTCCGCGCGCCTTGCCCATTCCCCGATCCCGGTCCCTGACAGGTGAAATGTTGATTCATCAGATCCGTCGCATCGACATTTTTCCCCTCCAGCAGAAGCCGGCGAATCTCCGGAAGATAGTGGGCAGCATCCGGCCGATCCGCATCCTGGCGCGATCCGGACCAGACCGAACTCTCATTCAAAACAATCCGCTCCTCCTCAACCCCGCCCAGCACCATGGCCCCGAGGCGGCCATTGCCGAGTGGACAGGATTGCAGAAAAGACATCGCCGGAGAATCAAACCAAAGACTATTTTCCATCTCACCCTCCGCCCGATCGCGTTTCGTCATTGGAACTCCTGAGAACCGAATCCATTCAGACAAACAGTAACGGAACGAACCGCAAAATCGAGTCTTTATTAAAAAAAGAGAACCCCGCCAAGGGCTGGGAGAGGCTGAACTTAACTGTGAATTCCGAGACCGAACAGCCGGTTCGCAGTCCCCCCGCTGATGTTCTCGAAGGCGCCCGGAGACAGCCGTCCTTCAGCCTGCGAAGTGCGGAGGTATTCCGCATGCCGATGGTTATCGGACGGATCACAGAGGTCGGTGCCAAATAAAATCCGCTCGCTGAAATGTTCCATAAAAGCCCAGCCGAATTCAGGATCACGGGTGAGAGCATTATAGCCACTTCCCGCATCCCAACCGCAATACAGGTTTGGATACGTCTTCATCAGCCGGGGAATGGCTCCGCCAGGAACCACCGGTCCCTGAGGATAGGTATTGCGATTCTCGTCCGTCAGATCTCCGCTGATCTCCGCCCAGAAGGGTTGGGAATGCCCAATAAAGACCAATCGTGGAAAGGTTGCCAACGACGCCTCCAACCCGGGCAATCCAAGGGCGTCAACCAGTCCGTAGCATCCATGGTGTTTCGGTGCGATGTGGAAAATCACGGGCAATTCACATCGTTCGCAGTGCCGGAAAAGGTTTTGTACCAGGGGATCCCCAAAGGCGAGGTTCGCGGTGATCTCACCCACCCCCAAACAACCGCGTCCTTTGTAATAATTCAGATGAAAAGAAAGGTCGGCATCGGGCGAATTTGAACCCTCCCGAGGATCCACATTGCAGAAGGGATAAAAACGATCCGGATACGTCTCGCAGGCTTCCAGAACATCCTCGCAGGAGGCCCCCTGGAAATTACATTCCGGACTGGCAACCGGCAGGAGAATGCCTTTGTCCACACCCGTTCTATCCATAATCCGGATCAATTCTTCAGGCGTCGCAAAATTCGCCCCGGCCGCATTGCGCGGCAAACCCTTGCGGCGAACCATGTGAAGATGGGCATCAATAAACATCTTTTCAACCCCGTATCGATCGGCCATTGTTCGACCCCATCAAACGTATCAATTCGTCCGGCACCTGTCTTGCCTTTTTTGTCGAGTGCAATGGCGCACCAAAGTCGCGAACCCGGAAGTGAAACCGATGCATGCGGTCCCACACGGAACCCAAACCTGCTCTTGACTTTGCTCCGTGACTTTGTTGCAGTTCAATCGAATGAATATAAAGGCCCCGGAGTTTTATTGATGAAAGCCGCTGTAGTCGAAAAAAGCAATGTTCTAAAAGTCTGGAACAACCTGCCTCAACCCGAAATCGGAGATTACGAAGCGCTCTGTGAATTGCTCTTCGGCGCAACCTGTTCAGGCACGGACAGTCATATCATCAGCGGCGTCTTCCCCTGGACCTCTCCCTGGCCCACCATTCTGGGCCATGAAAGTGTTGGCCGGGTCGTCAAGCTCGGCGCTAAAGTCCGCAATTACCGCATCGGAGATCTGGTCACCCGCGTTGGAGCGCTCCCGATCGCCTCGAAAAATATCTCCGTCACCTGGGGTGGATTTGCCCAATTCGGCGTCGCCCGGGATCATTGGGCCATGTGCAACGATGGCCTGCCGCCCGCCCAATGGACCCCGCACCACTGGAATCAGGTGGTCCCCCCGTCGATCCCTCCGGAAACCGCCCCGCTACTGATCACCTGGCGGGAAACCTTCTCCTATTTGCGGCGCATGGGAGTCACCCCCGCCACCCGAATCCTGGTCCTGGGATCCGGCGGGAACGGGCTTTCATTCGCAGCCCATGCCTTGAATCTCGGCGTCGCTCAGGTCGCCATGATCGGCGCCCCCTATATGGCCGATAAAGCCAAAACACTGGGGGTTCACCATTTCCTCGATTATCATCAGGAGGATCCGTCCGCCGAACTCCTGAAAGCTAATCCCGACAAGTTCGATATCATTCTTGACTCGGTCGGACAAAAAGGACAGATCGACCGGGTTTTCCAGTGCCTCAAGACCGGCGGCAAAGTGGCGCTATATGGAATTGATGATTTCGGCCAAGTCACACTATCCCCCTCCAAAGGCCCCGGCACCTTCACCTATTGGGCCGGCGGATATCACGAAGGAGAAGCCCACCAAACCGTGGTCGATTTCGTTCTTCAAGGCCGACTCAAACCCGATTTATGGTACGATTCAACCCGGAGCTATCCTCTGGATGAAATCCAGGCCGCTTTTGCTGACGTCCGGGCGCGCAAAACGGTCAAAGCCCTGATCAAACTAACGGATTGACGTTCTGTGTCCTTCCAGTAGAGTTTTGGCATGCGCCGACCCCACCTCGTCTCAAACCTGAAAACAGCCCTCGTTACCGGCGGTGCCCGGGGGATCGGTTATTCCATCGCCCTCCACCTTCTCCAATCCGGTTATCGGGTCCTACTGGCCGATTGTGATGCCCGGGCTGGCGCAACGGCCGTCCGCCGGCTTTCGCCAAAAGGCGACGTTGTCTTCCAGCCCACCGATGTGGCGGATGACGCGGATGTCGACCGGCTGTTCGCCGAGTTGGCCCGGAAATTCAGGCGCCTGGATTTACTGGTGAATAACGCCGGCATGGGCGGATTCGGAAAACCGGTGGAGAAACTCTCTCCCGCGGAATGGAACCGGACCCTCGGCGTCAACCTCACCGGCGCATTTCTTTGCACCCGACGCGCGGTTCCCTGGTTGCGAAAAACCCGCGGAGTCATCGTTAATATCGCCTCCACCCGTGCGCTTCAATCCGAGCCGAATGCGGAAGCCTATGCCGCCTCCAAGGGCGGGCTCGTCGCCCTTACCCATGCCCTGGCGATCAGCCTGGGACCCGCCATTCGCGTTCACGCCATCAGCCCGGGTTGGATCGATACCCGCCCCCCGGGGCACCGACCGAAATTGCGACCGACCGATCACCTTCAGCAACCCGTCGGCCGGGTCGGCAAACCGGTGGATGTGGCCGAACTGGTGCTGTTTCTGGCCGATTCCCGCTCCGGATTCATCACTGGCCAGAATTTCATTGTCGACGGCGGCATGACCCGAAAAATGATTTATCTCGAGTAACCGCGAAAGGAAATGATCCATGCGCAATATCCCCGTTCTCCACGTTGAAGGCGACAGCTTGGCCCAGGCCTACGAACGCGCCCTTCTCGCCCTCTACCGAAACGGCATTCCATTCCGAACCCAATACGACAAACCCGGTGATCCCCCCAGCCTGGATTCGACCATGAATATCACCGTGCTCGATCCCCTGGCCGATCCGATGATTCACAAGGCTTTCCCCGGCGGCATTGAAGACCTGCGCGAATATGTGCTCGAAGTTCAGGGCATCAAGGACCACTGGGTCAAAAACATGAACGAACCGGCGGATACCCGCTGGGAATACACCTACCATGGACGTCTGGCCGCTTATGGCAGCTGGCGCGAATCCCGGGAGGGGCGCTCGGTTACGGCCGGGCCTTTCCAAGTGGACCAGATCCAGGCGGTCATCGCCAAACTGGTCAAGGAACCGTATACCCGCCAGGCCCAAATGATCACCTGGATGCCCAACATCGATCTCACCTGCTACGATCCTCCCTGCCTTCAATCCATCTGGTATCGACTGGTTGAAGACGAACAGGGGGTCGCTTGGCTCAATTGTAATATCCGCTTCCGCAGCAACGACGCCTGGGGCGCCAATTTCATGAATATGTTTGGATTCACCCTGTTTAACCGGGACGTAATCGCGGCCGAAGTGGCCCTGAAAAGCGGCAAAACCGTCAAACTGGGACGGATGAACTGGCAGGCGGATTCCTTCCATATCTACGGCAAGGATATCGCTCCCGCCCGGCAACGGATGTTTGACCGCCTCGATACCACCACCTTCGAAGACCGGGTCTACCGCATGGATGACCCCATGATCAGCGAAATTTACGATGAATCCGAGGCTGCCATCCGCGCCAAAATCGCCGAGTTCGACCGTACCCACCCCCAATGAAAAAACGCCCCCTGACGTTTCTGATTTCAGCCGGTCCGACCCGCGAAGCCATCGATCCGGTTCGCTATCTTTCCAACCGTTCCTCGGGCAAAATGGGCTATGCCCTGGCCGAAGCCGCCCGCGCCGCCGGACACCGGGTCATTCTCGTCAGTGGGCCGGTCGCGCTCATCCCGCCCCGCGGTGTCCAGGTGCATCCCGTAATTTCGGCGTCCGATATGCTGACCGCCCTAAAGCGCGAGTTGCCGGCATCCGATGTCCTGATTATGGCGGCAGCCGTGGCCGATTGGCGTCCTCGCCGCATCGCCCCCCGAAAACAAAAAAAAGCCGGGCGAACCTCATGGACGCTGGACTTGGTCCCCACCCCCGACCTCCTCGCCACCCTCGCCCGCCGGAAAGGCCGGCGATTCGTGGTCGGATTCGCCGCCGAAACCGGCAACCCGCTCCCGGAGGCCCGTCGCAAATTGCTGGCCAAAAATCTGGATCTGATCGTCGCCAACGATGTTTCCCGACCCGACGCCGGATTTGAGGTGGATACCAATCGGGTGACGCTGTTAACCGCCCATACCCTTCATGCCTGGCCCACGATGACCAAGCGCAAACTGGCCCGCGACCTCATCGCCTTTATCGAATTTCGGCTCCCCCCCTCATGAACCGACTCGAACAACAAATCGGGTTTATTATTGAAGTCGACCGATTAAAGGGCATCCTGCGTCAAACCCTCCACATGGATGGCCGCCTCTACGAAAACGATGCCGAGCATTCCTGGCATCTGGCACTGATGGCCCTGATCCTCGTGGAATATGCCGCCCCGGCAAAACCTGATTTATTGCATACGATCAAGATGCTCCTCATTCATGATCTGGTTGAAATCGATGCGGGCGATACCTATGTGTATGATGAAAAAGGGTATGAAGACAAAGCCCGCCGCGAACAGGCCGCAGCCGACCGGATTTTCGCCCTCCTACCGGCCGATCAAGCCACCGAAATCCGGTCCCTGTGGGAGGAATTCGAGGCCCGCCAGACCCCCGAAGCACGCTTCGGCGCCGCACTGGACCGGCTTCAGCCCCTGCTCCATAATTATGCCACCCAGGGTGTGATCTGGCAGAAACATGGGATCACCTGTGACCGGGTCCTGGCCCGCAACCGCCACATGGCGGAGGGGGCTCCCGCCCTCTGGGAATATGCCGAAAAGATGATCCGATCCGCGGTCGAAAAGGGCTATCTGGAGCCGAAACCCAATCCCTGATGACCCACGGCTTTCCCCCGGCATCACCCGTGGGAGGGGTGGTATCGCTGACCGATAAAGATCGCGGACAGCAGGGTAAAAATATAGGCCTGCAAAAAGGCCACACCGATTTCTAACAGATAAATCATGACCGCCATTAACAGGGACGGCAGGGCCATCCAGCCATAAATCACCAACAAGCCGATCAACGAAAACAACACGATATGGCCGCCCAACTCATTGGCAAATAACCGAATCATCAGGGCGAGCGCTTTGATCAATAAACCGATGATTTCCAGTGGAACCAAGATAACCTGAATCGGCCAAGGCACTCCCGGCACACAAAAACTGCGCATGAACCCCACCGGTCCAAGCCGGACCATTGACCCCACCACCATGAAACCCAATACGATCAAGGCCAAGGCACCCGTCACATTAATGTTCGCGGTTGCGGTATAGAAAACAGGAACCAAACCGATCGTGTTCAAGATCAGAATAAAGATAAAAAAACTGCAGAAAAGCGGGGTCATCCGCACCCCGTCGTCCCGCCCAAGAAATGGCACCGCCACCTGATCACGGATAAAAGCGACAAAAGCCTCCAGGAGATTGGCAAATCCTCGCGGCACCTCCGAATTGCGTCGACGGGAAATCCACGCCATTAAAAGGAGCAGGACTGAGCCCAAAACGACCATCACGCCGTGCAGACTGATCCACTGGGGTAATTCAAAAGTCAGACCGGGAATCAAATGGTACTGCTGGGAATCGGCCATATGACGGATAATATAGGCTTGAACCGCCGCCGTCAGATCGACGCCTATCGGAATCGGCACACTATTCGTCACCGGAAACCCTCCGTTTGGGTTGGGTTCCCACTATCTGTCCTGGGAGGGGGGGGTGCTGGAACCTTTCGAACGATTTTCCATAATTCATAGGCGAGAAATGCCAATCCCAATAAAAGGCCCAAAAAGGTAAACGTCCATCCGCCGCCCTGCCGCCGATCCAACCACACCCCGCCGCCAATCAAAACAACCCAGGAAAAGGCCAGTTGTATCCCTAACGTGATATTCAAACCACCCCCCGGAACCGTTCCCTGAAGAAACGTCGGTATCGACTCCCGATCACGTTGTGTTTTACTTGTAGTCATTATCCAAAATCGATAATATGAAATCAAATCAAGGGTTGCCAGTACAAAAAGATGAAACGATGAATACGACCAATCCGGATTCCACCTCTCAAGTCACCGAATGGCTCGCCGAGCACCGCGATCTTGACGACATTAAGCCGTCCGGGTTGCCCTTCATCACCATCTCACGCCAGGCCGGTGCGGGCGGGCATCTCTTGTCCTATGTCCTGCTGACCGATTTTATCCATTTCAAAAACGAACCTCTCTTCAACGGCTGGCACGTCTTCGACAAGGAATTATGCGAACTGGTTGCCCGCAACCAGCGCCTCGAAAAATCCATGGGTGAACTTCTCTCTGAAAACTACAAATCCGATTTCAAGGATTTCATGGACACCCTTTTCACTGGAAATTCGACAAAATACCAAGCCATCAAACAAACGTTCAAAGTTGTGCGAATGTTGGCGATGGCCGGAAAAACCATTATCGTCGGCCGCGCTGGCTGTTGCACCACCCAGGACCTCAAGGGGGGCATTCATATTCGCCTCGTCGCTTCCGAGGAAAAAAGAATTCTCTGGATGATGAAACGGTTTAAACTCTCCAAACAACAAGCACGTACGACCATCGAAAAGCAAGATGCCGACCGAACCAAATTATTAAAAAACTATTTCAACCGGGCAATTGACGATCCCTTAACCTATGACATTGTCTGGAACACCGGTACGGTCGATCTTCCCGAGATTTCTCATGCCATCATCGATATGATTCGAAATCGGGCCCAAATAACCCAATCAAAGTCGTAAACCGGCATTCTACCTTCTGCATCGCCTGCCCTCAGCCGGGCTAGCATTCTCCTTGAAAACACAAAAGGCCGGCTGAGCCGGCCTCTTGTATTACAGGATATATTTGCCTACCCTGAAGGCACTCCCTTTGACCAGAAGGCACGGTTGAAAAGGCTTTTGACCTATGCCGTGTTATCCAACCAATCTCGGGACAATTGTATCTATAGCAGGTGCCATGCCAAAATATCAGCGCGTCGGTCCAAGGGATTCGGATGCTCAGGTTAACAGAGAGTCTTGTCCCTGCCAAAACATGTCCTTGACCATTCCTTGACAAGATCCGTCGGGATCCATTCGACCATGTGCCTCAAAATGTCTCATTGTGTTGCGTCATGCAACAGGTGGCGTTTAACGATAAGACGCGGGTCATTATGGGCGCATTTTAGCGCTAATGCGGCACTTCGTTCTTTATCTTTGATTTCCAGCATCAAATCGAAATCAAAACCCTGCGAATCGTCGAGAAATCGCCTAAAAGGTGCCGGTCGCAGGTGCTCTGCATGGGCACCCACCCGCCCGCCAGTGCGTTGCTGGCTGTAATCCATCAAGGGCAATCCGTCTTTTCGCGCCCAAGTAGCCTCAGTCCGGCGCAACGCCTCAGATATCGAAAAGCCGGACGGAAGAATCTGGTCATGAAGAACATCGAAAAGTACGGGAACGCCACACCGGGCATGTAAGTCAAGAGCCTCGCGCAGACAATATTGCCGGTCATCATTCTCAATCACCAGTCGGCGACGCACCGGCTCTGATAAACCCTGATACCCCTCGATAAAACGAGCCAGTGCTTCCGAGCGCTGACCATAAACTCCCCCGATATGGATCTGGATCTTCGCGTCGGAAGCCAATTCCATCGCATCCAATACCTGCGCATGATAGTCCAGTTCGGCGACACTCCGCTTGCGAATATCCGGCGTCGGAGAGTTGAGCAGGGTAAATTGATCGGGATGCATAGCGATGCGCATCCCCCCCACCCGCATTCGGCGACCTATCGCCCGAAAATCAGCATTGAAGGTCTGGTGCCAATCCACGTCGCAAACCGGATGGGATGCAAAAGGAACCAAGTCCGAACTAATCCTAAAATAGAGAAACCCCCGAGCCAAATTGTAGTCGAGAATCGCTTCCAGGCAGGCCAGATTGGCCGCTACGGAGGCCTCCAACCGCTCCCGGGAGAACGATTTCAGTCGAAAGGTACTCCCCGCGGTACAGGGCAAGGAACGATTCAAACAGGGATAACCGATCCGCATGGGTTTTGATCCTCAAAAAATCCGGTCTTACCCCTGATCCGCCGGTTTAAAAAAAGACGACTCACCGTTTCGTCAAAAAAATGGTGGAGGATATGGGAGTCGAACCCACGACCTCTTGAATGCCATTCAAGCGCTCTACCAAACTGAGCTAATCCCCCATTCGCTTCGACAAGCCCGTCGAAGAATTGGTTGAATAGTCTCCCCGAAAATCCTTCCGCTGTCAACCAAAAGAATCCACTCCGATTGAGAACCGGCGCATCTGCGATTCGGTGCACAGAAACACGCCCTAAAGGTGGTACCCCAACCGTTTTCAATCGATGTCGGCCCGCCCTGTGGCGGGCGCCTGGAGATGGAGGGGGTGGATTAGCGGATGCCGGGCGCAGAGGCCCGGCCTACAACAACGGGGAATCGGGTTGTGGGCGATGCCCCACCTGGAGCGGTTTATCACGGAAATAAACGAATTTGCACCGAATCGCAGATGCGCCCTTGGGAACGGTCCAATCTTTCTCCACGCCACAGAATTCCTGTCAGGAGAGGATCACCTCCAGTGTCGTGGCGGGCGGCGGGTGACCGATCGCAGGCTCGTGCGCTTTGACCTGGCGCCAACAACTTCTAAAGACAAAATAAACCCGACAATCAGGCGATGCAGAATCCGCCCAGGGTGGCCCGCGCCAGTTTTCGCGGATCCGGTTCCACTCCCAACCCGGGCCGATCGGGAATCTGGATCATGCCCCTCACGATTGGATACGGTCGTCGCAGAAGATCGGGATCGCGGTCAAAATCATATTCACCCCGGGTTGGTCCGCTATAATAGGGTTGCAGGCCGATGTCTTCGCAGGGCCGCGACAGGCCCACCACTGCGCCGAGCGACTGAAAGGCGGCATCTTGAATCCCAAAAACGCCGCTGGATCCCACCGCAGTAGGAATTCCCCAGGCAGACGCCACCGCATCGATTTTCAGCGCCAAATCCAGTCCGCCGCGCAAATTGGGATGATGATTAATAACATCTGCGGCACCGCATTTGACCACTTCGCGCACATTCGGCCAGTAGGACTGTTTATCCACCATGATCCGGACACCGGATTTTTTGCGCAGGACGGCGATTTGCGCCAACGGCGCGTCCAGAATATCCTCGAATAATTCAATCCCGAGCCGTTGTAAATCCCGGGTCGCCGCCAACGCCTCCGCCAGTCGGGTATAACCGTCATTGGCATCCACCTGGATCCGGATTCGTTGGCCCACCACCTGGCGAATGGCTTTCAGGGCGACGAGATCTTCCTGGCGATTTCCGCGCAGCTTGACCTTGATGAACCGATAGCCGGCCGCCGCCCATTTCTTCGCACGCCGGGCCATCACCTCGGGCGGACCGACATGGATCACCGGCATACCGGGCGCCTGGTCTCGTCGCTTCCCGCCCAGCAAGGTATGAACCGGAACGCCAGAAATTTTACCCGCCAGATCATTGAGTGCAATGCTCAGTCCCTCCCGCACCATCCAGGCAGAAGCGTTAAAGGTCGCCGGCAGATCCGGCAAGAGCGCCTCCCGGCGCAGAGGATCTTCTCCCACCAGAGGGCGGGTCATCGACTCGATCAGTTTTTTTTCGGCCGCAGACAGGATTCCCCGCGTATCGCCATGCGCGGTGATGGTGGAGGCCATCCCATCCTTCAAGGTCCGATAATGGGCGGGAGAATTGGAAACCTTTCCCGACCAGGCGCCTTCGCCATAGCCGCGAAACCGGCCGGCCACAATTTCCCAAATGATGGATTGAGCCGCCTCCAGGTTACCCATTGCATACTGGAACCCAATCTTGACCTCAACGATGTGCCCGATGATTTTTTCAATATGCATGTTTTATCTCCTGTCGCGATTCAGCCTTCATCCCCATTCACACCCTCTGCCCTCCGCTCCCTGCTCTCTGTCGCTCACACCCTCCCGCCGCCTAACTGCCCGCAGGCCGCCTGCAGATCACCCCCGCGCGCGGGCCGCAGGCGCACAAACAATCCGCCCAACGCCAGTTCGTCGCGAAATCGGCGGACAACGGCCGGCGTCGGCGTCGCAAACGGCGCCGATCCGCCCGGATTGTAGGCGATCAAATTGATTCGCACCGGCAATCCCTCCAGAAACTCGACCACCTGACGGGCCGCCTGTGGCGAATCGTTAACCCCCGCCAATAAAACATATTCGATAAAAAAAACGCCCTTGGGCCCCAGCGGATAGGCCTTCAGTTCCGTTTTCAAACGGGACAAGGGAAACTCCCGGTTGATCGGCATCAGCTCATTGCGCAAGGCGTCGCTCGCCGTATTCAGGGACACTGCCAGACCCAGGTTCCCCGGATGACGGGAGGCCAGCCGACGGAGCCCTTCAGCCTGACCGGCGGTTGACAGTGTAATCCGCCCGCGCGCAATATTCAGCCCGCGTTGATCCGTTAGCACTGCAATCGCCTGTAGAACGGCATCCAGATTATCCAGCGGCTCCCCCATTCCCATGAATACCACGTTCTTCACCGGCCGCCCCAAGTCAAACCGGGCGAAAAAGGCCTGCCCAACCATTTCATCCACCCGAAGATCGCGCACCCAACCCATCTGGCCCGTAGCGCAAAATCGACAGGCCCGCCGGCAACCGACCTGCGAGGAAATACACAGCGTATCCCGGCCGGGCCCCGGGATCAACACCGACTCAATACGGGCGCCATCTTCCAATGCCGTAACGAATTTCAGAACCCCTCCGGCCTCGCGCTGATCCACGATTTGCCCGGACGGGCGAGCCACCAGCGCAGAACAGCGCGCCGCTTCGCCGGCCTCACCGGCGAACTCGGAAAGATTCGAGAAATCGAAACTGCCGTTCTGAAAAAAAGCGCGATAGAGCGCCGTGGCCCGTGGAACGGTCACCCCCCGGCGTCGTAATTCAGCCACCGCCGCATCATGGGTCAGAGACAGGATCATCAATAACTCGCGAATAATTCCCGAATGGCCCGGGCTTTTTTGAAATGGTTTTCGCCCTCGATCTTGCGTCCGACGGCCTGCAAAACCACGCCCAAATTGTGATGCACCGCCGCATTCAAGGGATTCAGTCGAACCGCCAGTTCCAACTCCTTCAAGGCCGGACCGATTTCGCCCCGCTCATAAAGCAGGAAACCTAGATTGCCACGGGCTGAATCGTGATCAGGTCTCAGGCGCAAGGCTTCAAGAAAATGCAACAGCGCTTCGTCCGGACGATGTTGCGCCCTACAAAGATTGCCCAACAGATAGTGGGCATCGGCACTTTCCGGATCCAGCGTCAGCGCCTGGCGATACCGCGCTTCCGCGGCTTTGACATCCCCCCGCACTTCCAAGGCCGCCCCCACCGCCCGCTCCAGTTCCGCCTTGAAAGCCACCCCCTCGCTGGGATGCGCCCAGGGAATATTGACCGCCGCCGCCAAAACCAGGAAGCACACGCACCCGGCCGCCAAGGGCAGCCATCGCCTTGTACGCCAGGCCGATATCGCCTGATCCATCGCCGCCACCGCGCCAATGGCCATCAGCGGCCAGAGCGGCGCCCGATATCGACCGGCAGGGAAAAAGATAATCACCCCGACCGCAAACGCCAACCCATAAATCCCCACCAAACGCCCCGCCCCGCCCCGCCGCATCAATCCAATCCATCCCAACCCGGCCAATGGAATCAATATCCCACCCGGCCAATGAATACCCAGGCATTCACCCGTCAAAAGGCGTAGTCCCGGCGAATACTCCCGCATCGTCGCCAAGTCCAGATTGCGCGGAATCTCGCGGGCCTGAAAAAAATCGCGAATTTTGCGGAGCTCATTGAGCATAAAGGCCCGGGGGTGACTCCGAATCCAATCCCAGGCCTCGCGCCGGAAATACCGATCGGCTTCAGCCGCCGTTCGCGCGCCGGCCAGATACGGCAGGCGCTCCAACCGTTCCCAATCAAGGCCAGGCCGGGTGGCCAGCGTCACATCGGTCCGGGCATTGTTGCCGATATAAAAATTAATGCCGCTATTGGCGGAAATCAAAACCCAGTCGTCACCGACCCATCGGTTGCGCAGGGTCACCGGTAGGATCACCAACATCACCCCCAAGGCCAATCCTCCGATCCGCAACCAGGGCACCGGCCGGGACGGCTCGGTTGGGCGGAGAACAAGCACCAACAACAAGGCTCCTACCGCCACCAAAACGGTGGGAATCGTCAATGTCGCCAGTCCCCACAGAAGGCCCGCTCCGACCGCAAAACGACGGCGGGGATCATCGCTGAATCGCAACGTCATCAACAGGGCCGCCAGACTCAGGATCATGAACAGGATCACGGGCATCAACTGGAGGGTATAGAACCAGAGCGGACCACAAAGGGCGGTCAGACCGGCTGCAATGGCGGCACCCCGAAAATTGAACCAGCGGCGGGCGAGCAGGTAGGTCAACCCCACACCCAGCGCCAGGAGGAGCACCTGAACGCCACGGGCCATGATCGGCCGGGGTCCGGCCACCCGGTAAAGAGCTGTTAGAAGCGCAGGATAAAGCGGGGGCTGCCAAAATGGACCGGTCGCGGACGATTGCCCTGTAGCCCATTCAGTCGCCTGGCGATGATAGGCGGCCGAATCCACCAGGGGGAGATTCAATTCAGGCACCGCCCGCGCCCCGCCGATCAGCCCCAGGCCCATGACCAGGACGGACGCGAGAATCAACCCCACCCGCCATTTCGTCTGTGCCACCATCGCGCCTGCCTTCCGGTTGGTTTGCATCCCGTGGCGTCAATCTAGCGTATTGGGACCAAAACCCAAAGAAAAATGAACAAAAGCTTGTCACCGGGCCATAAGCCTGATAGCATAACCGCTCTTTTTGTGAGATCAGACCCTTTCTGGGTCGCAGGTGAAATAAGGATTCAAAACTATGGCTGACGACACTACTGTGGCGGGACTCGAACATCTGGCAACAATCCGCAACATCGGAATTATGGCCCATATTGATGCCGGCAAGACCACCGTCAGTGAACGGATTCTTTATTATTCCGGGAAAACCCACAAAATCGGCGAAGTTCATGACGGAGCGGCCGTTATGGACTGGATGCCTCAGGAACAAGAGCGCGGCATCACCATCACGTCCGCCGCAACCAATACCTCATGGCGAGACCATTCCATCAATCTGATCGATACCCCAGGACATGTCGATTTCACGGCGGAAGTCGAACGCAGTCTCCGCGTCCTCGATGGGGCCATCGCACTTTTCTGTGCCGTCGGCGGCGTTCAACCCCAATCCGAGCAGGTCTGGCGCCAGAGCGAAAAATACAGCGTGCCCAAACTGGCCTTTATCAATAAGATGGACCGGACGGGTGCGGACTTTTTCGGGGTGGTGGATGAAATCCAAAGCATCCTGGGCGCCAATGCCGTGCCTGTGGTGGTCCCGATCGGCAGCGAGGAAAAATTCTCCGGACTGATCGACCTGATCCGCATGAAGGCCATCTATTATGATGAAAAGGACCATGGCGAAACCTTTAGCTATGCCGATATCCCGGAAGACAAGCTACAGAAGGCCCGGAAATGGCGCGCCAATCTGGTCGAAAAATGCGCAGAACAGTGCGACGAATTGCTTGAAAAATTTCTGACCACCGGAGATTTGTCCGAAGACGAAATCCGGAGCATCATCCGCAAGGCCACCATCGCCCGCCGGGTCATCCCCGTTTTTTGCGGATCGGCCTTCAAAAACAAGGGCGTCCAAGCCCTGCTCGACGGCATCGTCGATTTTCTCCCCTCTCCCTGCGATGTTCCTCCGATCATCGGGAAAAAACCCGATTCCGATGAGACGTTCGAGCGGCTTCCCCGCGATACGGAACCTTTTTCGGCCCTGGCCTTCAAGATCATGGCCGACAAGCATATGGGCAAGTTGACCTATATCCGAATTTATTCGGGCACCCTCGAATCCGGGACCACCGTTTTGAACAGCAGTCGCGACCAGACCCAGCGAATCGGCCGGGTTCTTCGCATGCATGCCAACCGGCAGGAAGCCATTCCCCTCGCCCGCTGTGGTGACATCGTCGCCGTCGTCGGCCTGAACAAGACCAAAACCGGGGATACGATCTGTTCCGAAGACAACCCCATCCTGCTCGAATCCATCGAATTCCCCTCCCCGGTCATGTCCATCAGCGTTAAACCGGAAAGCCGGGGCGACGATGAGAAGATGGGACAGGCCCTCCATACTCTGGCTGATGAGGATCCGACCTTTATCGTCAGCTTCGACGAGGAAACCCGGGAAACCATCATTTCGGGCATGGGCGAATTGCATTTGGAAATCCTCGTTGACCGGCTCCGTCGGGAATTCAACGTCATCGCCCAAATCGGACGTCCTGAGGTTGCCTATCGGGAAACCGCAACGGTCAATTCCGACGGTCAGTACAAACATGTCAAGCAGTCGGGTGGACGCGGTCAGTACGCCCACGTCTGCATGTCCCTCGAACCGCTCGATCCCGGCGCCGGGTTTGAGTTCGTCAATGACGTCAAGGGCGGCCATGTTCCTTCTGAATATATTCCGTCTTGCGAAAAGGGTGTCATCAAGGCCATGGAGCACGGGCCCTTCGCCGGCTATCCGGTCGTCGATATGCGTGTCTCCTTGACCGACGGTTCGTCACATGACGTCGATTCAAGCGATTTCGCCTTCCGCGAAGCCGCCCGGGTCTGTTTCCGCCAACTCTTCATGGCCGGTCATCCCGAACTGCTGGAACCGATCATGTCGGTTGAAGTCGTCACCCCGGAAGATTTCCTGGGCGCGGCCTCGGGCTCCATCTGTCAGCGGCGGGGTCGGATCGAATCCATGGATGAGCAGGGCGATTACAAGGTTATTCGCGGACTGGTTCCCTTGAGCGAAATGTTCGGATATTCCAATACCATCCGAACCCTCACTCAGGGCCGGGCATCCTTCACCATGCATTTTGAACATTACGAAGCCGTGCCGTTCACACTGGCCGAGGAAATCATCAAGAAACGGCGCGAAGCCAACAAAATCCGCTAATCCGGATATGTTGCGTCAGGCCCTGATCTTTGATCTGGATGGAACGCTCATCGATACCCGTCGGGATATCGTGATCGCGGTCAACGAAATGCGCCGGTTCTACCATCTGCCGCTCCTGGCAGAGGACGTCATCGCCGGCTACGTGGGCGATGGCGTCAAAAAACTGGTCGAGAGAGCCATCCAGGGGACCGCGGTAGATCTCGAGGAAGCCCTCGTCGTTCAACGCCGCCTCTATCGCGCTCATTTATTCGATACTTCAACGCTGTATCCCGGCGTTGAAGCGGGATTGCGAACCCTCCATCATCGCGGCCACTCGCTCTCGGTCGTGACCAATAAACTTTTGGAATTCACCGAAAGTCTCCTCGTCCATTTCAATGTCCGGGATCTATTTCAGGTCGTCATCGGCGATGGCAACGCCCCCACCTTGAAGCCCCACCCCGCCGGAATCCTTGAAACCCTCCGCCTGACAGGGACCCCGCCGGAAGCCGCCTGGGTAATTGGCGACCATCATACCGATCTTGAATCCGGTCGCCGTGCCGGCGTCCGGCGGATTTTCGTCACCTGGGGAATAGGCCATCCGGGCACAGAAACACCTGATGCCCGCGTGAACTCCTTCGAAGAACTGGTCCAGCGGTTCCCCTTTGGCCAACTTCATGGAAGTTGAGGCCTTACGGGGCGGGTGGCCGCCGAACCATCGCCAATAAGCGCCCCGAACAGTCCCCTATGCTCACGGTGCGAGCGCTTGCGTTTCCATGTGGATTCCGATATATTTAAGGAAAATAATGAAATCCCGTCACGAATGAAAATTTATCCGGCGACCGTTGAGGAGCAGGACGGTAGAATCACGGTACGCTACCGGTTTGACACGCTATCACAGCCACAACGGTCTGGGGAACTCTGGTTCCGTATCGATTCCCGGTATCGCGATTTTCTTCACACCGGCCCCGCGCCGGCGGTTGCTGCGCTGGCGATGTCCGCGATGTCACTTGGGGAGGATATTGAAGTGTCGCAGCCACTCTCACCCCGTTTTCACTATGGACTGCTGCAGTTTTCAGCGCATTTCCACCTGTGGTTGCCGAGTGAATTATTGGAAGTTCGCCTTCGTCCACCGTCGTTTTCACCCATGGTTCAGCCCGATGCCCGGGCCGTGGTCAGTTGCTTTTCCGGTGGTGTCGATTCCTTCTACACGCTCTACGAACATCTGGGCGCCGCCGCGCCGAATGCTGACTTCAAACTCTCGCACCTTTTCTATGCACACGGGTTTGACGTTCCTCTGGGTGATCCCCTCTCTGATGAACTGGCCGCCGAGTTGGCGGAGCTTGCGAAAGGATGGAACCTCGGATTCATCGGCCTCTCAACGAATGTCCGTTCAATCCTTGATCCCCTGATTCCTTGGGTTAATTCACATGGCGCCTGCCTCGCGGCCTCCGCGTTACTGCTCGCAGGGGGGACGCGCACCTTTATCATTCCTTCCACCAACCGCCACTCCACACTTTTTGCGCCGTGTGGTTCAAACCCCGTGACCGACCCGATGTTTGGAACAGAATCGCTCGATATTGTTCACCACGGCAGTCACCAATCGCGGATTCAAAAGATCCTCGCCATCGAACACCGTTCAGAAGCCAGGAACCATTTGCGTGTCTGCTGGCAAAATATCCCCGGCCCTCGTAACTGTGGACGATGCATCAAATGTCTGAAGACGATGTTACCGCTCAAGGTCACCGGCAGTCTCGATCAATTTCCGGTCTTTCCTCCGCTTCCACCGTGGAAAGAAATTGAATCTAAATGTTTCGCTCCACTCGACCTTTCCCGCTACGCGCAGGAAGAAACCTATGTGGACGAATTACGGGCGCTCGCCCTCCATCGCGGGAGCAAGGCTTTGCCGCACTTGTAATCTTTCTGCCCGTGGGACACATCGATCAGCACTTGGTTGTACTGTTCTGCAATCACTTCAGAGCAGAGGGAAGGCTCGCCTGCTTGTTGTTCTGCCGTTGAAGGATGCCGTCCGCGATGTTCCGCAGCTTCGCCTGGAATGACCAGCCATGATCGCCGATGAGGATGGAACGTTAATAGTCCAAATACTGGATTGACGTAAGCCGGGAATGAGGGGCGCCCCCCCGTCACTGACCCCGCAAAAACTAATTATTTTCCATTGAAACCCAGTGCTCTGGACGCTATTCTTACGCCTCTTTAATAAGATTCAATTCCACCCGCCCAACGGATGAGGAATGCGATGAATATCTATTTGATGACCGACATGGAAGGCTGTGCCGGAATGCTGAATCATGACGACTGGGTTCTTCCCGCCGGTCGCTATTACGATAAAGGCCGCCAGATTCTTACTGAAGAGGCCAATGCCGTCATCTCCGGTTTCTTCGATTCCGGGGCTACCCGGGTGCTCGTCGCCGACGGACATGGCGCCGGCGGCATCGACCCCCTCCTGCTCGATCCGCGCGCCGAACTCCTCCGCGGCTGGCCGGACTGCATCTATCCGCTCGGCCTCGATCCCTCCTTCGACGCCGTCGCCTGGGTCGGCCAACACGCCAAGGCGGGCACCGATTATTCGCACATCACTCATACCGGCTGGTTCAATTGCATCGATGACTCCGTTAATGGCCACTCCATCGGTGAATATGGCGCGGTCGCTCTGTGTGCCCGGGAATTGGGGATTCCTTCCATTTTCGCGGGCGGCGAAGCGGCCCTGGCCGCGGAAGTCGAGGCGCTCACGCCCGGCGCCGTCACGGTCGCCGTCAAACGCGGCCTTAAAAAGGACGGGCTGGATCACCTGACCACCGATGAATATCGGGCGGCCAAACTCAGCGCCATCCATCTCTCCCATACCGAGGCCTGTCGCTTGCTCCAGACCGGCGCCGCCCAGGCCCTCCAGCGACTGAAAACCCAACCCGCGTCCTTTCGCTATGTGTCCATTCAGCCGCCTTACGTTCGAACCACCCGCCTGCGGGCCGATGCCAAACAGCCAGCCCGCACGGATCGCTACGAGCATCCTGACAGCTTCATTGGTCTCATGAATACCCCCTATCTTAAACGCTGATCGCTAACAACCCCACCCCAATAAAATGAAACCATCCAATCAATTCCTCCGCGATCTCCTCGACCTCGAACAACCCCAGGCCGCCGAAGACCGCATCTGGCGCGTGGCTTGTCCAACCGCCGCCCAGATCGTCGATGGCGATCTCCACCTCTCCGTCCCCTTCGAGGCCCTCCTCCGGGGATTTAAAACCCTCCCGGACCCAGCCGTCCCCCGTCGATCCGCACGCCTCGTGTTCCGCGCCTATGGCGATGATATCGTCCGCTTTTTCTCCGCCTTTGATTCCGAGGCCACTCCCCTGCCCGACAGCCCCATGCTCGAATGGGCCTCCGATCTCCGCCCGGTTCCGCTATCCTGTGTCGTCCGCCCCGATGGCTGGGAAGCCCTCGACCAACGCGGCCGGGTCCGGGTCCGCATCATTACGTCCAACCCCGTCCTTGAGCCCTGGCAGAAGAACGATACGATGGCGCTCCCTCAGGAGCCGTTCGCGATCACTGTTCTGCCCGATGGCGTTACGCCCATCCCGTTCCAATGTCCCGACACCTTTTTCCCCATGTGCAGTGAATCCTTCCCGCTCGCTTTCATCGAACGCAAGGGCCGGATCGACCGCCATACGTTCTCGCTTCACGCCGACACCAACGAAAGGTATGCCGGCACCGGGGAACGATTCGCCCATCTCGACCTCTCAGGCCGCACCCTGATCCTCGAAAACGCCGACGGGCTCGGCGTCAATAACCGGCGCTGTTATAAAAATATTCCCTTCTACCTCTCCAGCCGCCCCTATGGCCTATTCATCCATAGTCACGATCACCAGCGCCTCTCCTTGGCTGATGTTTCCACGCGTGCCGCCCAGGCCGTCGTCGAAAGCCCGGCGGTCGACCTGTTTTTTATCGGCGGCGGACACCCCGAACGCATCCTCCACAATTACCGCCGGATCACCGGGTTCCCGCCCGAAGTCCCCGTCTGGTCGCTCGGAACCTGGATGAGCCGCATGACCTATTCCTCGGAGGAACAGGTCAATCAAATCGCCACACGACTCCGCGATGAAAAATTTCCCTGCGATGTGCTGCATGTCGATGTCGGCTGGTTTGCCGAAGAATGGGTATGCGACTGGGAATTCGATTCCACCCGGTTCCCCAACCCCCAAAAATGGATCGCCAACCTCCGCAAAAAGGGATTTCGCATCAGCCTCTGGCAGTTACCCCACGTTGCCAAGGTGAGCAAACTCTACCGGGAAGTGATGGATAAAGGGCTGGCCCGCTTCGATGAAGCGACCGGCAAAATTTCCGACAGCATCTTCAGTGGCCTCGAATTTGTCGCCACGATCGATATGACCAACCCCGAGGCGGTCGAATGGTATAAAAACCGGTTGCGTCCCCTGCTCAAGATGGGTGTCGCCTCCTTGAAAACCGATTTTGGCGAGCATATCCATATCAACCTCGATTATCACACCATGAGCGGCAAACGGCTCCAAAACCTATTTGGCCTGCTCTATCAGCGGGCCATATTTGAGGCCTCTCGTGAATTTTCCGACAAGCCCGTGATTTTCGCCCGAACCGGTTGGGCCGGTTCCCAGCGGTACCCCCTCCATTGGGGCGGCGACTGCGCCTGCTCCTGGGATGGCCTCGCCGGCAGTCTGCGTGGCGGACTTCATTTCGGAGCCTCCGGTTTTGCGCATTGGACCTGTGATGTTCCCGGTTTCCACGGCGTCCCCGATTTCTCCCGAAGTTGGCCGTCGGACAATGTCTACCTCCGTTGGACCCAGACCGCCATCTTCCTCTCCCACATCCGCTACCATGGCGCCCAACCCCGCGAACCTTACGAGTATCCCCGGATCGCCGACCTGGTCCGTAAATGGTGGCGTCTCCGGTATGCGCTCATTCCTTATCTGATCGAAGCGGGTCGCCAGTCCAGCCAATCCGGCTTCCCCATCATGCGCGCTCTCTTCTTCCATGATCCCTCGGATCCGCTGTGCTGGACCCTCGACGACCAGTTCCTGTGCGGGAACGACCTCCTCATTGCCCCCGTTCTGAACGACTCCGGAGTCCGATCTGTCTACCTTCCCAAAGGTGAGTGGGTCGATTTCTGGACCGGGGAACAGTTCCAGGGCCCGCGTTGGATTAACAACCTCGCCAGCACCCCGGGCCGCATTCCCGTCTTTGTCCGAAAAAATGCCCGCATCCCTGTGTATCCGGACGCTGTGCTTTGCACCGATGAAATGGATTTATCCCGAACCATCACCCTCGTCATGGATAATACCTACCAGGGTCTGGCCCGTTCGCCGATCGGACCGATGATCGGGTTGACCTAAGAACGGGGGGAAGGAATCGGGGATCAGGGTTCCGGGTTCAGGATATTTAGGAATGATATATGAACAGAAACTCCACGGAACCGCAGTCAAAAGTTTTTAGTTTTCCCGAACCCCGAACACTGAACCCCCGACCGCGTTTTGCGTTCTGCCTTTCGATTCTGGCGGCCGGCCTCCTCGCCTTCCCCGCCCGGGCCGCGCTTACCCCTGCGCAGGAATCCCATTATTCGGCGGAACGGGATCAGGCCCGTCAACTGGCCGATACCACCAAGCATATCGCCGGCCAAACCCGCTCGAATCAATCGGCCGAGATCCAACGGCTGGAAACCGAAATTCAAACCGGCCGATCCAATCTGGCCCTCGTCCAAAAGGAATGGGTCGCCCAGTTGGTCCGCGACGACTCCCCTGCCATCCGTCGCATCCGAACCGAATCGGCCGCGATCCAGGACCGCATCGATGTTTCGGAAGACCACCTGGCCTTGCTCCAGAAACGCAGTCAGGAATATGAGCGCGAGGCCGGAACCTGGCAGCATCGCGCCGAATCACTCGATCTGGCGTTACGCCTGGACCTGAAGGTTCTGCTCGCAACGCCGGAAAATATCGCCAATCGCGATTCCCGCGTCGGGGAGGCCCTGAAGGAAATCGATCAACAGCGGTCCCAAATCCGTAAATACCGCGCTCGCCGCGAAAACGCCTTCGCCGAAATCGAGCGTATCGACCACGACCTCCAGGAAGTGCGATCGGCGCTCAAAGCCACTGCGGCCGGCACCCCTGACGCGGCCCTGAAAAAAACCCTTGAAAATCGCCAGTCTCTGCTCCTCCGGCGTATCGAAATCCAACGGGAATGGGCCGTCTTCAACCATTCCCTCGAACGCAACGCGGGGCGCAATCTCGCTTTCGCCCGATCCGATTTCCAGATCCTCCGCGTTTTTTCCGAAGCCCTGCGAATCAAAGATCTCGCGCAACGGGCCGAAGCCGCCCAACTCCGAGCCCAACAGGCCGACACCGATCTCGCCGCTTTTCGGACTGAAGTCAAAGCCCGGATCAAGACCGCCAACCAGTCGGCCGCAGCGGCCGCACAGGCGGCGGAAGCCCTGCTCCATCGGATCAGCAGCGATGCGTCGGCCGAAAACATACCCGTGCTCCAGGGCGACTATACCAGGCAACAACGAATCGGGGCCCGATGGGAAGCCGAAGCCGCCGCCTGGGATGAGTTTCTCGCCCTGCAAAAAGCCATTGCCGCTTTCGCCCATGAACAGGCCGATCGCCTCGACGCTTCCGCCAAGGCTGGCTCACCCAAGGTCATCGAACAAGAAGAACGGCTCCTCCGCGACAGCCTCAAAACTTCTGACGAATATGTCTTCAGCCTGAAAGCCTTGCTCGAAAAGACTGATCGCCAGATCGAAACGGCGCGGGCCTCCCGGACCATCGAACACTCAAAAGCATCCCGCTTGCTCACAAGCCTGACCGGTCGAATTCAACGCCCGGCCGGCGAGTCCCTGCCGCCTCCCCACCAGATTGAACCTGATCTCGCGACCTTCTGGTCCGAGCTCATGCCAACCCCTTCTGAGGATGCCTCCGCCACCGAATTGCTCTATCTGACCTTTCAACGGGCGCTACTCGCAGACCGTCTACAACTCGCCCGGGACTGGCTCACCCATGGTCGCACCACCCTCGCCGAACTGGACCGCCAAACGACCGCGCTTCTTTGGCGTCAATCGGATTCGCGCCTGGAATGGATGTCGCTCGCCCAACTCGGCGATTTTGTCTGCCGCGCAGGAGCGGATCTCGTTTTCGCCACCCAGGTCTATGCCAATCAGGCGGCTCATATCACCGAATATCCTTCGCTCAGTATCCTGCTGCTCGGCGGTCTTGCCGGACTGGTCCTGCTCTTCATTGCCCGGCTCGGAGCCAAGCGCCTGCGCCGGGGACATGCTTCGGCGCCCGGACGATTCCTGATCGCTGAAATCCTTCAAGCCCTGCCCTGGACACTCATCGGCCTTTCCGTTGCCGCGGTTTTCCCCTTCAATCCCGGGCTCCAAATTCTGGGATATACCGGGCCGGTTTTCTTCGTTTGGATCCTCATCCGCTCCGCCGCCCTCGCAGGGGCTGCGAATTTTCAGCCGCCTCCCTCCGCCTCCCTGCGCGGCGCCTTGTTCTGTGCCCTGAACACCGCCTCTTTGATTCTAGCCCTGATCGCACCCTTGTATTTCGCCGCCGCCCCGGCGATCAACGCCTGGACCCTCCAAACCCTGCTCGCGCGACTGGCCCTGTTGGGAATTTGTTTTGCTTTCTTCCGTCTCCTCTTTCACCCCACGCTACTCGGCCGGTTCCTCAGCCGGCATTCCAATCATATTCTGCTCCGGTTGACCGGAGGATCCATCGCCTGGATCTGCATCGGCGTTTGCACCCTGGCCATCCTCCCTCGCCTCGCCAGCCTCGACGCCTTTGCCCAGTCTATCGGCCGCTTCACCGGCATGGCCTTCCTCTGGCTGGCGATCAATCTCGTGGGGAATGCCGTCCTCCATTGGGGACTCACCCGTAAAATGTCGGCCGGCGTCTGGCGATCCCTGATCCTCCGCGCCGCCCAATTCCTCCTCGCCGGGGTCGGACTCACCCTCATCAGCCTCCTCGGGTGGCAACTGATCAATCGATTCCTCCTCGCCCCCAATACCCCTGCCCCCGTCCAGCACGTCGTCCACATCTTTCTGATCGGACTCCAGGCCCTTTGCGCCATCTGGCACCACGGGATCTTCGGAGGCATGACCGTCGGCAGCCTGACCCGCGGGATCCTCGTCTTCCTCTTCTTTATCTGGCTTTCACGCCGGCTCAAATCCCTTTTTCTGGAAAAAGTCCTGAGCCGGACGCCCATGGATGCCACGACCCGCGCCACTTTCGGATCCATTCTCGGGTATCTCATCATCCTGCTGGGTTTCGTCGTCGGACTGAATGTCGCCGGCTCCTCACTCCAGAATCTCGCCCTCCTCGCCGGCGCCATCACCGTCGGTCTCGGCTTCGGACTCCAGAATATCATCAATAACTTCGTCAGCAGCCTCCTCATTCATTTTGGGCGGACCATTCGCGTCGGAGATTATATCGATGTCGGCGGCCAACGAGGCACGGTCCGGGAAATCGGATTCCGCAATACCGTCATTAATACCGATGACGGCATCACCGTCCTCGTGCCCAACGGCTCCTTCGTCACCGCCAATATCGTCAATTGGACCAACCCTTCCCGGCGTACCCGTCTGCATATTCCCCTCGTCATCCTCCGCACCGCCAATCTCGCTGATGTTTCCGAACTCGTGGGCGGTATTGTCCGTAAAAACCCGCTTATCGTCTCGGCCCCCGCGCCAACCGTCGAGGTCCGCACGGTCACGTCCGCCAATCTTTCCATCGAAATCCTCGCCTGGACCGAGACCCCCGAAAAAACAAGTGCCATTCTGGGTGAACTCAACATGGCCCTGGATACCGCCCTGCGCGAAAAAGGGTACCTTTAGGATAAGCGCGTAGGAGATGGTCTAAAGAACTCTCGGTTCCCACGGATGAGGAATAGGTGAGCCGACGAGTTAGGAACCCGCTACTTGCCGGAGGCTTGTCAGGGACCATCCAATTCCACCACCGGCACGCGATTCCGCCACGGGACACTGAAGGTCAACGCCGCTTCACCCTGAATTTGGATCCTCAAGCGTAGGGCATCCGCGGTAGTATCGAGAATCTCACCCCGGACCATTCGCACCTTTCCCCGCGCTGGCAGCAGCAGCCAGGCGAACGACGTGGTTCCATCAATATCGGCGGTCAAAACCGCGGTGGGATTGGGTTCCCATTTATTGTACCGCTCGCTGTACCAGCCCTGCAGGTGCGGATCCTCCTGCCCCTTCAGTACCCTACTATTCCAAGAAAACCCGGCCACCGGGACAATCCGCAGATTTCCCAAGCCTTCGTCGGTCGAAAGGACCGTCTGGCCGTCCATCACCACCGTACACCGCGGATGCCAGTGCCATAGCGTTTCAAGGGAGCGAGCCCGATCGGTCTCAATTCGGTCGGCTACGATGATAAAATTGTTTGAGTGACAAATAACGACACGGGTGTGAACGGCCTGCCCGAGCAGGGCATCAAAATGGTCACACGTCCCCCTCGCGAACGTCATCCCAGAGGAGATGGAATAATCATTCTCGGCAATCGGCGCCTGGGCACATAAGGGACCCGGCCCTTGGCCCTTGCCGTCGAGGAGAATCACATTATGCGCCCGCGAGACCAAGGCATAATGATTCCGGAAGTGCACATCTTTTCCGGAGTAGGTAAAGCGGCCCGAATCGACGATCAGATCGCGACCAAAGGCCGAAACCGAAAGGTGTAGTTTGTCATTGTGCTGGTGCGCCGTTCCAAACGGGCCCAAGTCAAAAAAAGCCCAAAGGGCGTCCGTCTCCCACCCGCTTCGAAAGACGAGTTGGCCGGCCCAGGGAAATATGAACGAGGGGCCGCCTTCCGGCAGGTCCCCTTTGGCGCCATGACTGGCGATATAAGCCCAATCTGGACGATTGTATATTTTCGCCGCCTTGAGTACACGGTCGCGATTGTCGTCGAGATCGGAATCGTTGTTGAGCAACCCGTGACCATCGGGGCGCAGGGTGAATGCAAGATACTGCCACATGCTCTCCAGCCGGGCACCATATTCATCCGGCAAGGAAAGTCCCGCGCCCCGGCAGATATCGGCAAACTGTTCAAAGTTGCTCAAGGCGACCCAATGGTAATGACTCGTCAGCTCATGCTGCGCACCGTCGGGGTAAACCTGTTTCGCCAATTCGCGAGTGAGCGTAGCGGAAGCATAATTAAGCCAGGCCGGAGACTCTCGATATTCCGGCCAGGCAGCGGCAATCATCCCCAGCGCAGAAAGCTCCATGGTGGTCCAATTACTGCTGGGATTATGGAAGTGTCGCAGGTGATGGGCATGTTCAGGAAGGCTGGTGAGCATGAGCAACCGTGCCGCGGGGGTAAACAACGCGTCTTGCTGCAAACCGAAAAAAACCTGTGCCCATATTTTTGCCCGGAAACTAATTTCAAGCCCTCTCCAGATGGCCGTTGCGTTACTGCGCGCGGGATACGGCAGACTGGCGCTTATCCAGTCGCGAATATGTTCGTCAATCCGCAGGACATATTCGCTGTTGCCCGTGACCCGATACGCATCGAGTAATTGCCCCAAGTGAAAATGACGGTTGAGCGCAAGCGTCCATTCCCAATCGTCAGACGGTCCCGGATGCGTCCACTCCAGGCCGCCGCCGGGTGTGCGGGGGACGCGGTCCGTCTGTCCATAAAACGAAAACTTATCGTTGAGGATGGCATCGGCCGACTTGTCCCGGGTAAACCCTGGGCGGACCGCAGGCCAACGCAACCACGTTCCCGAATGACCTTGGCGGTAGTATGCCAGCAACGCCGTACACGCCCCGATGGGGTCGTCCCCCGCAACCGCCGCCTTCACAGCCTGCAGGCCATCGCGTTCGAGATCAAGCATTTCGAATAAAGCCTTGACCCGCTCCCGGTACTGGGTGCAGACCCATTCAATCGTCGACTCTTCCGCCATAATCTTCCACCCATCCTTCCAGTACAAACCGATCCTGTCTTCTTTATCTTTTTGTTTTGTTCTATTATATAGCGCAACATTACGTTGTCTTCATCTGTTTTGTTCTTGCAAACAGAAACAGTTAACGTATATTTCTTCCGTTCCGTTGGACTCTATATCCGCCTATGGAAAGGAATCACCATGTTCGAACCTGTCAAAGTTGTTCTCGAAGACCATGAGATCCCTCGCGAATGGTACAATATCCAAGCCGATTTCCCCCACTCCGTCCCTCCGCCCTTGGGTAAAGACGGCAAGCCCGTCGGCCCGGGCGACCTCGCTCCCGTCTTTCCCATGAACCTGATTGAGCAGGAAGTCTCCACCCAGCGCTGGATTCCCATTCCGGAGGAAATCCTTGCCATTCTTACCAAATGGCGCCCCTCCCCCCTCATCCGCGCCGTCGGCCTCGAAAAAGCGCTCAAAACCCCAGCCAAGATTTTCTACAAAAACGAAGGCGTCTCCCCCGCCGGCAGCCACAAGACCAATACCGCCATCGCCCAGGCCTATTATAACCGGGAATTCGGAATCAAACGGCTCACCAGCGAAACCGGTGCCGGCCAGTGGGGCAGTGCAATCGCACTCGGTTGCAAACTCATGGGACTTGAGTGCAAAGTCTATATGGTCCGCATCAGCTTCGAGCAAAAACCCTTCCGAAAAATAATGATGCAAACCTGGGGAGCCGAATGCGTTCCGAGCCCCAACCCCAGCACCCAGATCGGCCGGAAGATTCTCGCCGAACAACCGGATACGCCCGGAAGCCTCGGCATCGCCATCAGCGAAGCCATCGAGGATTGCGTCACTTCAAAAGATACCCGTTACTGCCTCGGTAGCGTGCTCAATCATGTCTGCCTGCACCAGACCATCATCGGATTGGAAGCGCGCAAGCAATTCCAGAAAATCAATCTTTACCCCGACATCGTCATCGGTTGCGCCGGGGGCGGATCAAATTTCGCAGGTATTAGTTTCCCCTTCCTGCTGGATAAAATCAACGGACGGGAAGTTCGCGCTATTGCCGCTGAACCCGCCGCCTGTCCTCGGATGACTCGCGCCCCCTACCTCTATGATTCCGGCGATGTCGCCATGATGACCCCTCTCCTCGCCATGCACACCATCGGCCATACGTTCATTCCGCCGCCCATCCATGCCGGCGGTCTGCGCTATCATGGCATGGCCCCCCTCGTCAGCCATGCCATGCGCGAAGGCTTGATCGAAGCCCGCGCCATGATGCAATTGGACTGCTACAAGGCCGCCGTGCTCTGGGCTCGCACCGAAGGCTTCATCCCGGCGCCTGAAACCGCACATGCCATCGCCTGCGCCATCGAGGAAGCCAACACGGCCCGCGAAGAAGGCAAGGAAAAGGTCATCCTCATCAATTGGTCCGGCCATGGGCTCATGGATTTGAGCGGATATCAGGCGTACTTCGACGGCAAACTAGTTAATTACAGCCTGCCGGAAGAAGAACTCCAACGCTCGCTGGCGGCCCTTAAAGGATTGCCGGTACCCCCCGCCCTGTGATCTCCGTCACTTCTATGCGGGGTAGCAATGGTGGGCGTCGCGCCGGGCACGAACGCGTGAGAGTGCAGAAAAAGAACCTGACGGATTGAATTTAAATTCATCCGGATAGGGTGTTCTGCCGCCCCCATGTGCATTTGATCAATCACTCCCATTCCACACTGGCTGGGCGGTCTTTGGGACAAGGGTATTGTCTTTCTTTTCTGTAGGACAAACACCGATAGCTGTCCTTCCCCCATAACCTACACTTTTTTCGGACAAACTGGACTACCCTTCACCCTGCATTGGTGTACGCTACGAGTGAAAAGGGAACCCGTGGTCTCCGGCGGCGGCCCTCAAGACAGCACGATAATAGGTGTAACTTCAAGTGACTTTCCCAAGGGGTGGTCCAACATGAAAACTGATCCAACCGTTTCGAGTTCGCCCCGTGACCGGCGCTACCATGACCGGGAGGACGCGCCCCGGCGCCTGAAATTTCAGATAACCGCCATTTTAACCATCGGGGTGGGCCTGTGTTACCTGATTTGGGCCGTCTACTATCACAATCATTCACACCCGGTCATCGCGTGGTTCTATATTTTCTTTGAGGCATTCTGCCTGTGGCTCTTTATCCTTTCCATGGGCGGACTCTGGCGCCTGCGTTTCAAACCAGACATGAGTTTGACCCCCACCAAGGATTATTCGGTGGATATTTTTGTGCCGACTTACCACGAACCGATAGAAGTGATTTCCAAGACGTTATCAGCCATTAAATCGGTCCGATGGAAGGGTCCGCTTCAAGTGTATGTCCTGGATGATGGGGCCTCGGATGAAGTCCAGTCCTTGGCGCAACGCTTGGGCTTCCACTACCTGTCACGCAAACGCGCTGAAGTTCCCCAGGTCGACGCCAAGGCCGGGAACTTAAATTTCGGACTGGCCCATTCATCCGGCGAACTGATTTTAACGATGGATGCCGACCAGGTTCCGGACGCGGATATCATCGAAAAACTCGCCGGCTACATGAAATTTGAACGAGTGGCTTTTGTTCAATCACAACAGCGGTATTTCGTTTATGACGACGACCCGTTTTATAACAAATCGGAGGTTTTTTACGGAGTCGTGCAATTGGCAATGGACAACATGGATACCGCCATGGCCTGCGGCACGGGGGTGATTTACCGGCGCGCCGCACTGGACGACATCGGGGGGTTTGTCACCTGGAATCTGGTGGAGGATTTAACCACGTCCTACGAACTGCATGCACGGGGATGGCGCTCGTTCTACTTCAATCATCCGCTCAGCCGGGGCTTGTCGCCAACCACGATCTGGGGGGTCTACCAGCAACGCGGCCAATGGGCGCTGGACACGATGCGGATCTTTTTTTTCGACAATCCGCTCTTTAAAAAGGGATTGTCGTTCAAAAATAAAATTCATTATTTAACCGTGGCCCAATCCTATATTTTTTCCGGGTTCATGCTCCCCTTTTTTTTCCTGCTTCCCGTGTGGACCTGCCTGACCGGCAATGCGATCTTCTCACAAAACATCGGGCATTACCTGGTGCTCCGGGGCCTCTATTTCTTCTTGATGGTATTATCGATCCATTATATGTGCCTGGGCGGGCAGGCGGGCAACCAATTCCGGCATTTGGCCGGACTGTTTCCCGTCCATTTCATCAACGTGATTCGGGCGTTGTTTTATCCGAAGGGAAAAAAGAAACCCGGATATCACTCCAATAATGTGGGCCCAGCCAGTCAGACCTTCCGGAACCGACCGGCCATTCTCGCGGTTTTGCCCCAGATTTTACTGGTGGGGGCAAACGTGATTGCGCCGGTTTATGCCCTCTGGGCTGAAACCTGCCCGGTGCGACTGATTACCGGTAATGCATTTCTGTCGGCCTTCACGATCTGGACACTGTTTCATATTATTTCGGCGGCAATTCGCCGCAAACGTTGGGCGGAAGGAGAATCGCCATATGAATTCTATGGAATCAAAGAATCCTAATCATCATTATTGGCCCACCAAAATTTTCGTGGCCCTCTGGCTCGTGGGGGTGTTGTTTTATGCCCAGCAACGCCAACCCGAATATTGGAAGGATGCTGTGGATCACTTCCGGGAAGCCGAGCGCTTGGTTGCGGCCCATCGATGGGCCGAAGCAAAACCCGAGGTGGAACGCGCCCTCAACTCAAGTCCGGGAACTGGAGGTTACCTGATTCTTAAAGGGGACATCGAAACCGCTCTGGGCAATTTCGATGAGGCTCTGGAGGCCTACACCGAAGCCTTTAATGCCGACACCTCAAACCCTGAAGCTTGGTTTGCATTGGCACAAATTCACGATCGCATGGGGAACCCGGGTAAAGCCGTCAACTTGATCCTCCGTCTGAAACCGGATCGACTGACGCCCGCCAACCGGTTACGCCGGGCGAAAATTCTGGCACAATACCAGCAGTATTCGGAATCGTTGGCTGATTTGCACAAATTATTGAGCCAGCGACCAGATGATGTGAACGTGTTGCGCGAAACGGCGATCCAGGAAGAAGCCATCCAACAGCACGCCGCGGCGGCCGGACGCTACGAAGCGATCGTCCGGACAAAAGGAGAAACTGCGGATTTATGTGCCCGGATCGGCCAGTTGTATCACTGGGCCGGCCGACCGGATGTGGCTGTGGTTTGGTATCGCAAGTCGTTCACTCATCCCATTGACAACACGACCTCCAATGCGGTGGTGTGGGGACTGACGGCGGCCGGAATTGAGACAGCCGATCCCCAGTCCTCTCTGCCGTGGGCGCGAATATTGGTCGCTGACAACCCCGTCAACCCTGATGTTCTGAATCTTGCCCTACGGGCCTTTATGCAGGCGGGCGCGGCCACCGACGCCGTTGCCGCTTTTGACCAACTGGCAACGCTTCGCCCCTTGACCGTCCCGGAACAACTCTTGCAGGCGGGGCAATTCCGCACCGCCGGTAATTCGGATCGGGCCATAGATTTGGTTTCGGCCATTCCGGACGAACAATTGAACGCCGGACAGCGGCTGGAGCGCCTACGAATTCTGACGTCAGCCGGGGCGGCTGACGCGGCCATCCGGGAAGCCGAACTGCTTTTGGCGAATCATCCCGCTCCCGATTTGGAACGTGAACTTTTCCGCAAACTCGCAGAAATGAACGGGGTCTTAAACCGACATGAACCCTCTGCCCGATGGTATCTCAAGTTGTCCCTGGCAGAAAAGGACGAGGTGTCCGCACGCACAGCCCGTCTGGCCGCCGCCGCTGCCCTGTGGGCGGCGGGGCAGACCCAAGAAGCGTATGCAGCTTATGGACGCGATGCAGCGCCCGACAATCTTCAAGCCCGAGCAGAGTTGGCCATGGAACTCCATCGTTATGCCGAAGCCGAACCACTACTTCTGGCGCTTGTGAAATCACCCTCTGATCCGCAAAATGATCCACGCATACTGAATGATCTGGCGAACGTCTATGAGATCAATAAGCAGTATGCGAAAGCGATTCCACTGGTGGTGGAACTAGAGACACGTAAATGGGGTAATTCAACCGCCTTAACCCTGCGACTGGCCGATCTCCAACGGTGGAACGGGAACAACGAAGATGCTGTAAAATCCTATCGCCAAGTGCTCGCCGGGCCCGGCCCCGAAGCTTCGATGGCCTCCGCCCGCCAGGGGGTAGCCCAGGCGAGTTTGGAACTGGGTCAGGGCCGCGAAGCGCTGGAGGCACTAACCCCCTTATTGGCGCTCAAGCCGGTGTCGCAGGACCATTTACTCACGGCAGCGCGGGCCGCGTCGATGATGGGAGATGCGGGCCAAACCGCGGATCTCCTCGATCAGTTGGCGGGAATGCGGCCACTGACCCGTGAGGAACAAATCTGGCTGGCAGGCCAGGATCGAAAAGCAGGTCGGAAAGATAAATCCCGGGCCTTGTATCGGGAACTCGCCCAAGACCCGGCTGCCGATCGAACAATTTTGGAAGCCTGGGGTGATTTGAGTGTTGATGCCGGCGATATGGCCGGTGCATTGATTGCTTATCAACGGATCGGTGGAGCAGAGCAGGACCGGGACTTGGTTCTCAAAATGGCCCGGGCGGCTCGGGACAGCGCTGGGAATGTCATCTTGGCCCTAAAGTTTTACGATGAGTTGCTGGGCAGCCCGTTGGGGAAAATTCCCGAGGTCCGGCTGGAAGCCGCCCGCTTTTTCATTAACGTGCGCCGGGAATCGGATGCCTATGTCCTTTATACCAATGTGGCCGCGGTCAAGAGTTGGGATGGCCAGGCGATCGAACTGATGCGGGCGGCGCTGGCGGCCAATGTGTTCCCGGAGGCTGAAAAATGGGCCCGGGCCCGTCTGGATCAGGACCAACAGGATTGGCACGCGCAATTGGGTTTGGTACAGGCGCTCCATCTCCAGGGCAAAACCAGCGAGGCCGCTAAAATTCTGGAGCAACATAAGGATTCCATTTCCCACCAAGAAGAAGGCCTGGAATGGCTGGGATTGGTGGCCATGGCGCGGGACCGGCAGCTGGAAGCCTTCCGGATTTTTGACGGGCTGGTCAAAGATCCCAAAACCGCCCAACGGCGATATTGGATCTGGCGGGGTCGAGCCGCCCAAGCCATGGGCGATCGTAAAGCCGCAAGCGAGAGTTACAAAAAAGCCGCCGATTTCCCAACAAAAGTCGCCGACGACCTGAAAGTCGAAGAAGCGGCGGCGGATCGGCAATTGGACCAAATCCGCAAGGCCGGCGATAAATAAACCGGAGCCGACGACGTTGATGGGGAGGACTTCCACATGACGCAATTAAACAAATGTGGGCACAGACTGGCGATGGGCTTCCTGGGCGGAGCAATGGTGCTCTCCCTGAATGCGGCCGTTGAAGACGATCCAAAGGCCATTCAAGCCGCCCAACAGAGCTTGGAGGCTGAAACCCAGCCCTCGGTGGGATTGATTTTCAACGCTTTGCGTGACGCTAATGATATTCAAGTGGTTCAGGGCGGAGTTCAAGTGGCTTTCTGGCCCGATCCTGCCCTGCCTCTGCGGCTCCAGGCCCTGTGGGGCGATTTTTCACAGGATCAGGGGACAACCGCAGGGTCCAATGACTTTGAACGCACGGCCCTTCATGTGTTCCTGGACGAATACAGAATCCAGCCACAGGCATGGATTTCCGGCCGGTTATCCGGTGAATTTTTTGACGACGACGAACTGATCGGGGGACAACTGGGCGCTCACTTCCAACAGGAAAACCGTTCCGTCTGGTCTCTGCAGGCGGCTTCGGAATCTTTTTGGACAATCCATGATGTCCTTAATCCCCGCCAATATCCCCGGGTTAACGATTTGGAATTGATCGATCAGAATGCTCGTATCAACCGCATCTGGGCAACGGCCGATTGGGTGCCGGTGTCTGAACAACAGCTTCGGCTACAGGTGGGCGGCGCGGATTACCAGCAGGATGACAACGAGCAATTTTTCGCCTACGCCCATTACCAGCTTCCCATCCTCGACAGTGAGGCCGGGAAATGGACCATTTTGCGGCCCAATATTTATTTTGAACATTTCGCCGATTCCACCCCCGCCTACTACAGTCCCGACTCCTTCGTCGCCCTGGGACTTGCGGCGCACACCATCCGCAAGGATCAGGTTAATCGGCTCGAATTCGAAATCAATCCCGTGTTTCTTTTTGAGAATGGGGATGTCACCTCTGACAGTGAAACGGTCGAAATGGGTTTGCATCTCGTCTTGGAATATACCCGCAAATTCCAACACAACTGGGAAATTGGTGCGGGTGGTTTTCTTTATGGGGAGACGACCGACTACTGGATCTCGCGCGTCACGGCTCAGTGTTCTTACAAATTCTAATCCCCCGGGATCTCATCACCCCACCTACGGCTAATAAACGGCTTCGAGGGATACAACACCCAGAGTCTTCGCCGATGGCGGACACCCTCAAGTCGGCAATGTAATCATCAAGGCGATCAGGCATCACCCGTTCCCTATCCCATCTTCAATAACGCAACCCCATAGGGCTCCAATTCGATCCGTTCAACGATTTTCTTGCGAGTCAGCAAATCCTGAGCGGCGAAGGGGATTCCAATGCGTTGAATTTCCTCGGTGTGATTCAACAGGAAAAGAAGGCGACCCGTCTTCCCTTCTCTCAAGCTCACTTCCACCCCTGGGGGAGGAGTCAATAGCGGGGTGATCCGGGCCGACTTCAAAAGCGTCCCGATCAGGGCATCATAAAAGGACTCTTCTTTGAAAACCGTCCCCAGATAATAGGCACACCCTTTCCGGTGTTGTTTCCGGGTCAGAGCCGCAAAGTCTTGCATGTGCCAGGGGAGATACTTGACCAGCACTTCCGCGTCCCCGGCGGTAATCCAATCGGCAAATTTAATCGCGGTCAAGGCTTTGGGGAACCCTTCAACGCCATCTGCCGCATATTTCATCTGGTCATCCAACGCCTCATATTCCTCGATGACGATCCCCAGCAGATCCGTGAGTTTTCCGGGAAGCGTTCGCTCGTAACACAACCCGCCCTCATCCTTGACCCCGGTCCGAAAATCGGTCAACAAGACCCCCCCCTGGGCCACATAGGCGATAACCTGGTCAGCCAGCGTATCCGGCAGGACGAACTGCTGGGGCATTATCACCAACCGGTAGGCATTCAAATCGGAACCCGGCCGGATCAGGTCGACATTCACGCCCGCCCGGAGGAGCGCCTGATAATAACGTCGGACGTTGGCCACATATTGGTTACCGGTGAAACCGGGCTGGTTGCTGACCGCCCAAAGCGAATCGTAATCGTAGAGGATTCCCACGGAGGGGCAAACCGTGGTGCCGGCCAGATGCGTCTTGATCTTATGAAATTCCTGTGCCGTCGTTCGCGCTTCCTGGTAACGGCGCAAAGGAACCCCGTCGTGACCCAGCAATCCGTGCCAGTACTGCTCCCGTCCCGCCGTGCAGGTGCGCCACCGGAACCAGACAATGCTGTCGGCGCCATGCGCCAGTTGCTGGTAAACGACTTTGCGCAGTTCACCGGGCCGGACGTTGCGGCCCATGGTGTTCCAACCGCCGGGCCCGGCCGACTGCTCCATGATCCAGAAGTTACGCCGTTTCAAACCCCGCATCAGATCGGCGGCCATCGCGGCATCGTAGGGAATATCGGGGGCGCCCCAAACCGGATAATTGTCCCAAGACACGAAATCCAACTCCTCGGCCAACTGGTAATAATTGAGGTTTTGATACAACCCCATACAGTTATGCGTAATAAAATGCTCCGGGCACCCGGCGCGTACGAGGGCGATCTGTTCGTGCTGGAATCGCACCTCCTGCCAGGTCACAAACCGTTTATAATCCAGCCACATCCCGGGATTATGGAGTTCCCCGGGAATCATGATCTCGGCCCATTCCCGGAAACTGTGGCTCCAGAAATGGGTTCCCCACGTCTTGTTCAGGTTGTCCAAGGTCCCGTATTTGGCCCGCAACCATTCCTGAAATTGAACCTTGCAGGTATCACAGTAACAGGGTTGCCCGCCAAATTCGTTGTCCGTCTGCCAACCGATCACCGCCGGATTTGCCGTGTAATGCGCCGCCATGGCCCGGGTAATCCGTTCGGACAATAGACGGTAGGTCCCATTGGTTGGACAGTTATTTTTGCGGGTCCCCCAAATCTCCCGGTGACCGGATTCCAGAACTCGCATCACCTCGGGATACTTGCGGCAGAGCCAGGCCGGCATGGTCGCCGTCGGGGTGCCTAAAATCACCGAGATCCCATTTTTATACAGATGCGTAATCGCCTCGTCCAACCAGGCAAAATCAAAACACCCTTCCTCCGGCTCCATAAAGGTCCAAGCGAATTCAGCCAGGCGAACAACATTGAATCCCGCCTCTTTCATCAGCCGCGCATCAAGAGGCCAACGTTCGCGAGTCCAATGCTCGGGATAGTAATCCACACCGATATATTGAGGAACAGTTCCGGATGTCAGAGCGGGTGTTTTCTTTTTCATTGGGCAGTCCATCCTCCATCAATGACCAGGCTTGATCCGGTCATAAAACTACAGGCCGACGAACACAGATACAAAATGATACCGCGAATTTCGCGTGGTTGCGCCCAGCGTCCAATGGGCAACCGGGCAATGAAGGCCTCATATTTAGCCTTGTCCTGCAATAATGGCAGGTTCATTGGTGTCTCGAACGGTCCCGGACATAGGGCGTTGACACAAATGCCGTCCGGGGCATATTCCAGTGACAGCGTCCGGGTTAATCCCAGCAGAGCCGCCTTGCTCGAAGCATATGCCGCCCGGCCGGGAATCGAAATAAAGGAGAGCATCGACCCTAAAAAAACCACCCGGCCAAACCGGCGTTTCCGCATCCCGGGTAGAACCTGACGGGCACATAGGAAACTGCCTTTGACGTTGATCGCCAGGATCGAATCCCATTCGTCACCAGTCAGTTCATCGCTGCCCTTGCGGATATTGATCCCCGCACAGGCTACGAGAATGTCCGGCGGAGCCAGTTCGTCCCCCATCCGCTCCACCAAACGGATCACCTCAGCCTCCGAGGTCACATCCGCGGCCGTCCCCCAGGTCCGTCGCCCGGTCCGGTCGGCGATCTCTTCGGCCACAGCCGCCGCTTCAGCGCCATTCCGGCTACACACGGCCACATCAGCGCCAGCCATCGCCAGAGTCAAGGCCACTTCGCGCCCCAAACCCTTCGTGCCACCGGTCACCAGAGCCGTCCGACCGGTTAAATCAAACAATTCGTTCCATAACGTATTCATAGTGCTCGTTCATAACCGGTGGCCGATCCTGCCGGTTCGTCAATAATAGGAACCCTCATAAAATCGGGTCATGAACGCATCGTAGAAAGCATCGCGGACTTTTAAATGCCCGGCCGGACTGGGATGGTTGGCGGTCTCCTGATCCATCATCGTCTGTTCCCAGTCGGGACGGGAGGTTATGTAATCATACACTTCGGCAATCGGGATATTGTATTTTTCGCCAATAGTGTAAACATAAGGGTTAAAAGCCCGGATTCGCCCGGCCTGAATCGAACGGTCGGCATAATCGGATTTAATGGTCGGGGGCACGGTGGCCAGAATCGCTTTAGCACCACGCGCCTGAGCCTGGGCGATCATTTCACCCAGATTGAATTCCGTCGCATCGAACATATAATCGTACAAGGCATCGTTGACCCCTTCCATCAGGAGCAACATATCGGGAACCATCTCATCCAGCACCGAAGGCAGGCGCAATTTGCCCTTCCAGGTATATTCGCCCGATTTACCTTTATTAACCGTGATGAAATAGCCTCCCAACTGAAAATTCAGTTTCTTTTCCAACATCACGGGATACGCAGTTGTCGGTCCACCCGAAAGACTCCCTTCCCCATACGTGATGCTATCGCCAAACGCCGTCAGGACCAGGCCTTCACTCGACCGCAAGGCATACGTCTGAATCGGCACAGCCCCTTTCCAACCCCAATTCACGCCCCAAGCCAGCGTTGTTCCGTCCAAAGTTTGAATATACCAAAGGCCGGATTTCCGATCGTAAACCGCCAAATCCGTCCGTCCGTCCCCATCGTAATCGGCGGGCACGGGAGTCGCCTCAGCCCAACCCCAATTCACACCCCAAGCCAGATTCGACCCCGCCAGGGTCTGAATATACCACTTCCCCCCGGCCCGATCATACACCGCCAAGTCCGCAATTCCATCGCCATCGTAATCGCCCGGAACCGCCCAAGCGCCATTCCATCCCCAAGCCCGGGCAAAGGCCACAGTCCCGGTTGGAGAATCGATATACCACGTACCGGATCGCCGATGGTACACGGCCAGATTAGCTCTCCCATCCCCGTCATAATCCGCCGGCACCGGCACCGATTCGGTCCAACCCCAATTTTTTCCAAACGTCAATACCGCGCCGGCCAGAGAACGCACAAACCACATTCCGGTCGTCCGGTTGTAAACACCCAAATCGGTCCGGCCATCACCGTCATAATCCGCCGGAAAAGCATCCGCTTCCGACCAGCCCCAATTGGCGGGGAACGCCAGCACGGTCCCTTTCATCGACCGGATATACCAGTTCCCTGAATCCCGATGATACACGGACAGATCCCCCACCCGATCTCCATCGTAATCGCCCGGAGCCGGTGCGGCTCCAGGAAAACCCCATTGCGCCGGGAAAGCCAGTGCAGGCCCGTTGCTATTGCTGAAAATAAACCAATTGGCGGTGTTTGGATCGAACACACCCAGATCAGCCCTCGCACGTCCGTCTGCATTCGTACCATCGAAATTGCAGGCTTGCCCCCCGATCAATCGCGCCCAAGCGCAGGAGGTCATCAGGCCCCAAATCAAAAAACACCGCAATCCAAGGGATCGAGTCATCATTAGTTCTCCCAATTAAAGCCACACCCGCCTAAGTTCCGTCAACCGCATAACAGTTCTTGCCAAGGGTTTAATTTACTATATCGCGAAAGGCACCCGCAATCAATAAAGCGGACGCAAAAGATCAACGAATTGCGCCACATTAAATGTTACCGAAGGAAATCTGCCTATAGGGAGGGGGAATAGTCGGCTGCGCCAGAATCAATGTTACCGAAGATTTGGCATGTCATATCCATGATGCCGATAAGATTGCTTAGAATAGAGC
>CAIJXV010000005.1 GCA_903824675.1 uncultured bacterium | reverse complement strand
TGAGCGCCGTTCCGCCTACCTCACGCGCCTCTCGCGGCGCTACTACCAACGGGAAGCCGACCACTCATTCGTTCGTAGTAGGCGCGCATGAGCGCCGTTCCGCCCGTCTCACGCGCCTCTCTCGGCGCTACGACCAACGGGAAGTCAGACCCCTCATTCGTTCGTAGTAGGCGCGCATGAGCGCCGTTCCGCCTACCTCACGCGCCTCTCGCGGCGCTACGACCAACGGGAAGTCAGACCCCTCATTCGTTCGTAGTAGGCGCGCATGAGCGCCGTTCCGCCCGTCTCACGCGCCCAATTCTTCCAAGGTCTCTTTTTTTAATTTCTTGAGTTGTCCGGACAAACTGATTTTCTTGACGGGCGACATGCGATCCACCAGCAGGACGGCTCCCAGGTGATCCAATTCATGTTGAATCGCCCTTGCCAGTAAACCCTTTGCGATGAGTTCCCCCGCATGCCCTTCACGATCGACATAATCAACCGTCACTTCAGCCGACCGGCGGATTGAGACGTGAACATCAGGAAAACTGAGACAGCCCTCTTCGCAGGAAATCTTGACCGGGCTTTCATGCCGAATAACGGGATTAAAAAGCGTCAGGGGCATGATCACATCAGGATTTAATCGGGGACCGCCTTCCTCCTCGACATCCAACTCGGCAGGGACATCGACCACACACAACGCACAGGTTTCGCCAACCTGTTGAGCAGCCAACCCCAAGCCGCGCGCGGCATACATCGTTTCCAGGAGATCATCCGCCAACCGGCACAGCGACTCCGTCACCTCCGGCACCAACTGCGCCCGCTGCCTTAAAACCGGATCGCCATAGGTCCTGATCTTACGCTTCATATCCGTTTTCCTTCAACCAATCGGCTAAATGCAATCCCATCTGCCGAAGCATCTCATCGTCCGTAATCGCTGTATTGCGACCGCCTTCATACTCGGCGGCAACCCATTCGAATATTTTCAGGCACCGCGGATCGCTTTTGGCGGGATGATTTTTGGCATCCGGGAAGGCTTTTCGCACCCACAGTGCAACCCCGGCCAATCCACTCTTATCCGTCAGCGCCAGACTGACCGGACGGCGCAACAGTTTCTCCGTATTGAAAACATTGTAAATTTCCTCATTTTTCAACAACCCATCGGCATGAATACCCGCCCGGGTAGTATTAAAATGACGCCCCACCAGCGGCTGCCAGGGGGGAATGACAATGCCCAATTCTTTTTCGAAATATTGCGCCAGTTCAGTGATGACCGTCGTGTCGATCTTGGCATCGTTGCCTCGCAGTTGCAGGTAATTCAGGATCAGCGCCTCGAGCGGCGGATTGCCGGTTCGCTCCCCAATCCCCAAAACCGTCCCGTTCGCCGAGGAACAACCATACAACCACGCCGTCACCGCATTGGAGGTCACCAGGAACAGATCGTTGTGGCCATGCCATTCCAGCCATTCGCTGGGCACTCCGGCATAATATTGCAATCCGTAAATCAGGCCGGGAACGGACCGGGGCATCGAGGCGCCGGGATACGGAACGCCCAGCCCCAAGGTGTCACAAATCCGGATCTTGATCGGCGACTTGCTCTCTTCCGCCAAGCGCATCAATTCATGCGCGAAGGGGACGATAAATCCATAAAAATCGGCGCGGGTCGCATCCTCTAAATGACACCGGGGAACAATTCCCACCTCCAACGCGTCGCGCACCACCCTCAGGTATTCGCGCATCGCCTGACGCCGGGTCATTTTCAGCTTCAAATAAATATGGTAATCGGACGCCGAGGTCAAAATGCCGGTCTCTTTAAGACCGAATTTTTTGGCCAGTTTCAGATCCTTGCGGGTGGCGCGAACCCATCCGGTTATTTCCGGATATCGATAACCCAGATCCTGAACCTTGGCCAGGGCTTCCTGATCCTTGGGGGTATAGAGAAAAAATTCACACTGCTTGATCACCCCTTCTGGCCCGCCCAACCGGTGTAGCATCTTATAGATGTCCACCACCTGACGGACGGAATACGGCGGCATGGCCTGCTGTCCGTCACGAAACGTCGTGTCAGTGATCCAGATGTTGCGCGGCATCCGCATCGGCACCAGGCGATGATTAAACCCGATCCGGGGCGCTTCGTCATACGGGAAAATATCCCGAAACAGGTTGGGGTCCTTCGGACTCTCCAAATGAACGGTATAGGAATCGGAATCGAAGGTATTATAGCCTGGATTGAATTTCAGCATGATCTAATGACCGCCTTCACAACTTTATCGACTGGCTACTCGCATCCCACCCGTTTGCGGGTCATTATTTGGTCTAAAACCGCGTTTTTGTCAAGTTTTTCCGCGTCCGGGCAATCTGAATGGGCGCATCTGCGATTCGGTGCAAATTCGCCTATTTCATTGATAAACCGCCCCAGGTGGGGCTTCGTCTGCAACCCCGATTCCCAGTTGTTGTAGGCCGGGCCTCTGCGCCCGGCGTCCGCAGTTCCAGCCCCCTCCCTCTCCAGACTCCCGCCACAGGGCGGGCCGACATCTCGCCAGGTATTGAGGGTCCCGGTCAAGGTACTTCACCCTGCTCGCCGACTTATACCGGTTCGCCCGTTTGAATGTCCACCGGCCGCCCGCCTGACGCGATACTGCGATTGGCGGCAATGCCAATCAAAACCGCCTGGATCCCCTCCTCCAAAACCGCCCGCCGCCCCAACGGATCCGGCGCGGATGACGCCCTGAAAATCATATCCCGCAATTGGGAATCAGCCCCCCCGTGGGAACCTTCGATCGGCGGGGGTGTCAAATCGGTTTCCACCTGATCATCATAGGGCGCCGTGTAAGTCACCCGATCGAATTGCTGGCCGCTTTGAACCAGGGATGACATACCCTGTTTTTTTCGCCCCATCGCCCAAATCGTGGTCTGTCGCAAATTCCATTCCAAACGCCCTTCGGTTCCCTCCAAGGCCACTTGCTGCCCCTCGTAGGAGGCATAGGCCACCAGCGAGTAAGACACCTGAACGCCATTTTCATAGCTGATCGTCAGGTTGGCGGTATCGGTAATATCGATTTCATCCCCAAATACACATCGATCCCGAAAATAACCGTCTTCCGTTTCGGTCTCTTTAAAAAGACGCCGGATCAGGTCGTTTTCAAAAACATCCGCATAAAACACACACTCTTTGGAATGGGCACAGTTAGAACAACGCTCGCCCCGAAAGGGTCCGTTTTTGCCGTAAAAAAAGAGGCCGCCTTGCGCACTGACCCGGAGCGGCCGGCTATCCAACCACCAGTTGATCAAATCAAAATGGTGGCTCGCCTTCTGCAACAGCAACCCCCCGCTCTGCCGAAAATCCCGATGCCATCGGCGGAAATAATCGGCCCCATGATATCGGTCCAGCAATTCATGAAAGGTGACCTGCCGAATTTGACCGATCCGGCCCGCCTGGATTTCGCGTTTGATCGTTTGTGCGGCCGGAAGGAACCGGGCATTATGAGTCACCCAGGCGGGACGCACCGCCTGGCGGGCTGCCTCGCGGATTCGGGTCACTTGATCAAAAGTGGTACAGAGCGGCTTTTCGGTAAAGACCTCCAAACCGGCCGCCAGGCCCCGAATGACATAATCCGCATGGGTCGCATCGGTGGAGGCCACCATCAAAGCATCGGGTTTAGCCTCTCGGATCATTTCATCAAAACTGGAATAAACCGGGAGGTCCGCTTTTACGATCGCATTGCACGCTTGGGCCCGACGCGGATTTACATCATACAATCCCACCACCTGGGCGACATCGGCAAATTCCTTCAATTGAGGGTCGACCCATGAATAGGTGGCGCGGGTCCCGGTTCCGACAATAACAAAACGGCGTTGAGTCATGAGCGGCTATCTCCTTAAAAGAATTTGAAATGTCGCAAAAAAAGAAACCCGATGCAATGCCGGTTATTGATTGATTTGGGCCGTGATTTTCTTTATATTTCCTCTAACGTTGTTTGGAGAAATACCCGATGCCCAATTTGACCTGTTCCCCTTACTTACGCCCCAGATCCATCACTTGGTTTCTGGCGGCTCTCTGGCTCTGTGCCACCGTTGTCACCGCGCAAGAGGACTTAACCACTTGGAACAAGCGGATGCCGATCACGCTGGCGGGTTATACCCCCCCGACCGTTGCGGAGACCCTGACGAATTTCCCGGTTTTGGTGGTTTTGAGCAATACTCCGGCCGGATCCGGTTTCAGCTATGCCGACTTTCTCACTCCGCCCTATGGAGATCTGCGTTTTTCGAGCGCCTCGAATGGAACGCCCCTCAATTACGAGGTAGAGACGTGGAACACAAACGGCAATTCCTATGTCTGGGTCCAAGTTTCGGCGGTAACCGATGCGACCACTCAGATTTGGGCCTTCTGGGGCAAGAGTGCCAACCTGCCGGTGACCGCTACCAATGGCGCTACCTGGTCAAACGCTTATCTGGGTGTCTGGCACATGGCGACCAATACCTCCGCCATGATCGATTCGAGCACAAACCGACGCGGAAGCAGTGTCTCGGGCACGATGGCCATCGCGCCCGGCATGGCGGGGAATGCCTGCGATTTCACCCCCACCGCTTATCTGCAAGCATCGAACAACTTCAGCACTCTTTCCGGCGCCTATACGATCAGCGCGTGGGTCAACATGGACGCAAACGGTAGCAATGAAATGGCCATTTTGGGATGCTATTCAGCTGTTAATGCCGGATTTTATCTGCCCCTGACAAATGCCACGCGAAAACTCGCTTTCTACAATACCGCTTGGCGGACCAGTGGCACCACCCTACCTGCCGCGGCTTGGAAACAGGTCGCTTATACCCGGAATGATACGAACGGCTTTTTCTACCTGGATGGCGTCCCCGTCGCCAAAATCACCAATGCCCTTCCGTGTGCGGCAGGCACCACCCTGCGAATTGGCACCGCGGGATCGGCTTATAACATCCCGTTTGACGGACGAATCGATGAAGTGCAGATCTCCGCCGTGGATCGTAGTTCCAACTGGATGTCGGCAGCCTATCAGAATCTGGCAAACACCGCCTTCCTCACCTACGGCAACCCCGACAACGGGGGCCGTCCTGTTATTTCCAACAACAGCGCCACGGTCGACTTCTCCGCCGCCGCCACACTGAATGGCACACTGGCATCAACCGGGTCCGGCTCGGGCACCAAGGTTTTCGTTTTCTGGGGACCGACGGACGGCGGTGCGAATTTAGGCGCCTGGGCGTACACGAATCAATTCGCGGATGGAACGCCGGCGGGCCCACTCAGTTGCGTGATCACCGGAAATATCGGGGCAGCCTATTTTTATCGCTATTATGCCACCAACTCGCTCGGGGATTCATGGGCCAATCCCTCAATCCCCTTCACCATCGGACTCCTGCCCGTCACCAAAACCTGGAGCGCCACCGCCGGCTCGGACAGCAACTGGTTCACCGGCGCCAACTGGACTCCTTCCGGCTCACCCTCCACCGGGGATGTGGTCTTAATCGACAGTTCGATCTCCACCATCACCAGTGTGTTCCTGACCAATTCTACCGCTCCCCTCGGCGCCCTGATTATTTCCAACAGAACCCTGACCTGCACGAATTGGACCACCGCCATCATCGCCACCAATGTGATTATGCGTAACGCCAGTGTTTTCACGTTGCCTTCAGCCTTTACCAATAACCAGATGTCGAACCGGGTCTGGCTCGTCTGCTCCAATATCATCGTCCATACCGGTGCCACCATTAACGTGGACGCGTTGGGCTTTGCGAACGGAAACGGGCGGGGCGCGGGATCCGCGGGGGTCGGTGGAAGTGGCGCGGGCTACGGCGGCAAGGGCGGCTTGGGATCCACCGCTCCGCCCATCGGCCAGCCCTATGGATCCACCAATGCGCCGCTCGACCCAGGCAGCGGTGCCCCGCCGTACGGTGGAATCGCGTCCTACGTGGGACATCATGGCGGCGGCGCCGTACGGATTGAGGCTTCGGGCTCGGTCATCATCAACGGCCTGGTATCCGCCAATGCCGGGAACGTTTCATCGCCTAATCCCGTCAATTATGCCTCCGGCGGATCTGGGGGAGCCATTTACATTACCTGCAACACCTTTGGCGGAACCACCAATGGCATCGTACGGGCAAATGGCGGAAGCGGAGGCAACATCGGTGGCGGGGGCGGCGGCGGGCGGATCGCGATCGATTATCAGAATCTGGTCGGCACGCCCGGCGTGCGTTGCTCGGCCAATCGGGGGGTCGCCGGATGGCAAACCGTAGATGTCTCCGCGCCCTCCGAAGCCTATGCGCCTCAAATGGGTACACTCTGGTTCACCAATCCGGATCTGATGGAGAAAGCGATCCTCGCCTGGTCCAGCGGTGGTTTGAACTTGTTTAACGGCTATATCTACTTCGGCTCGACCAACCAGTGGATGCCCAATAATATGGTGCTCAGCAATTCGACGATGGCGATTCCCGGGGGCTTCAACTGGATCTTTTCGAATGGTTTGTCCATGGTCTCCGGCGGCCTGATCATCCCCACCAATGCCTCCATCCAATGCCTCGGCAATTTGTTGATGACCAACAGTTCCACCCTGATTGTGTATGGCGGCAGGACGAATGCCGCCAATGCCTATGGCACGCTCGTAACCGTGACCGGCACGTTGACCATTGCCACCAATTGCTGGATTTATCCCTTCTCGGAGTCGACGAACGGCGGCTCGGTTCGATTCCAAGTGGGGGGGAATCTCATCATCCAGATGGGCGGCGGCGTCAATGCCTATGGCCGAGGCTTTGCGTATGGCACCGGCTATGGAAAAGGGACGAGCAATGCCGGAGGGGGCTATGGCGGAAAAGGCGGGAACAGCCAGGGGGGTACGGCGGGAGGCAGTCCGTACGGCGTCACCAACGCACCCCGACACCCCGGCAGTGGCGGCTCCCGCTACGGGGCTGCATTAACCTATAATAATGGCGGGGGACTGATCTGGTTTGAGATCATCGGAGATGCGATTATCGATGGAACACTCAACGCCAATGGCGCGGCAGGCAATAGTCCCTCAAATTATGGCGCAGGCGGATCGGGCGGCGCCATTCTCCTCCTGTGCAACTCCTTGAGCGGCGGAAATTCCGGAAGTATTTGGGCCAACGGCGGAATCGGGGGAACCGCGGCTGGCGCCGGAGGCGGCGGCCGGGTTTCCATTGCCATCGGGTTCTCAGAAACCGAGCGACAGTTGCTTCTGGCCAATAGCGACGTTCCCGGTCTGAACCTCTATTATCAACATCCCGCCTACTTGGGCCAAATGACAGCCGCCACCAATGGAACCGGCTACTACACGTCCCCGCCGAATGGCGCGATACCCGGCACCGCCCAATTCATGAAAATCATCGGAGCCAATGTCTTCACCGTGACCATCAATGGCAGCCCGGCACAATATGGCGCCCCCACCACGAACGCTTATGGAGCATGGTCCATGCCCCTCAATACGGTTTTCACCAACACCGTGACATCGCCCGCCAACGAATTAAGCGGCCTGCGCCGCGCCTGCATCGGCTGGCGGGTTACCGATACTGCGCTGGGCTCTTTAATCACAAATGACGTGACGACCCAGGCTGTTTTCACGGCAAACACCAACCTGACGCTCACCTGGTACTGGACAAACGAATATCAATTAGCCATTTCCGCCGGCCCCTCTGGGAGCGTTAATTGGGTTGATAAAAATGGCTGGTATACCAATGGAACCAGCGTTTCAGGCCTATTGGCAACTCCCGATCCGAATTATTATTTTGCCGGCTGGCTGGGCGGGGATGTGCCCTACGGGCAGGAAACCCTCAATCCCATGACCGTTATCCAAGACCGCCCGCGTTCCAATATCATGGCAGTGTTTGCAACAACCAATGCAATGACCCGCACGTGGACCGGACGCGAGAACTGGCTCAACCCCACCAACTGGTCGCCGATTGGTGTCCCGGGCTCCAATGATGCCATTATTCTCAAATCAGGCACCTCGCTCGTCAGCATCGCAGCGACGATCAACAGTCTGTTGGTCAGCAATGGCGCAACTCTCGTCTTCTCGAACTGGAACACCTGCCTGACCGTCGCCGGCCCGGTAACGGTCTGGAGCAATGGATTCCTCTCTCTCCCCGGGGCATTTACCACCAACCAAATGTCGAACCGGATCTGGATTGCCTGTAGTGATTTCACGTTACATACCGGAGCGACCATTAATGCCGACGCCCTGGGATATGCCAACGACAACGGACCGGGCCGGGGAATCAGCGCAGCGGGTTCCAGCGGAGCCGGATACGGTGGCAAAGGCGGCAATGGCCAGGCAGGCCCTGTGGGCGGGAATCCCTATGGATCGACGAATGCCCCCACCGATCCCGGCAGCGGCGGTCCGACGTATGGAGGGGATCCGCAATATCTCGGACACCACGGCGGCGGCGCCATTCTGATCCAGGCATCCGGAAAAATGACCCTTCATGGAACGGTATCGGCCAATGCCGCGCGTTTGACCGGTCCCAGTCCGGTCAATTATGGAGCCGGCGCATCCGGCGGCAGCATTTACCTGATCTGCGGTGCATTTACCGGCGGAACCAATGGCCTGATGCGTGCGATGGGCGCAAACGGTGGAACGGCAGGCGGCGGGGGCGGCGGCGGACGGGGCGCGGTCTGGATCGGGGTCAGGGACTATTCCCGGACTCGATACTTGGACGGCATCCTCGGCCGCGTAATCCGGTCCGATGTCGCGCCGTTATCCTATCTGGGCAACTTCTCAAGCACCAATGGAACGGGCTGGCAAAACGGTAATCCCGGCACCTTCTTCTTCTTTTCAGAACCACCGGATCGAGGCACTGTTTTTACGATTCATTAGGAACAGGCAAATTACGGTTAACCCAAGCCCCCCGATGGATACGGCCTGCAAAATCAGCGCCGTTCCCTCGATCCCCAAAACGGGAATCAATATCACGCCCGTCAACAAACTCCCCCCGGCAGCGCCCAGATGATCCAATGCATCCCAGGCCGCCGTACTCCCTGACCGCGTGAGTCCCGTTGCAACCCCCATCTGCCAAGCCGCCGGGAATACCAGCCCTACCCCCCACCCCGCAAAGACCGACAACACAAAAAACAATACCCCTCCTCCCCAGCGAATCGCCCCGCTGGCCGTCGATTCCAAACCCATTGCCAATAACAAAGGGAATCCAAGGCTTAAAAGTCCCATTAATACCCAGGCGAAACAAATCATCCATTCTGCCCGATATCCTTTCAAACTCGCCCCGCACCGTACCGTCTCTGCGCCCAAGGCCAGGCCCAACATGAACAGGGCCGCCAATAGACCTAATCGCGAGTATAAGACACCCTCCACGTTTTGGTATCCCACCAAAATCATCAATTCCAAAGTCATTCCCATTGCGCCCATGAAGAGGATCGCATATCCGGCCGCAAGCCGCCCCCCCATTTGTCGCAATTCAGGCCGCCGTCGCATCCCCCAAATCGCAACAACCAACGCCGCCAGCAATCCACCCCAGAAGAGGGGATGCCGTAGAATCCTTTTCAAACCAGCCGTCTTCTGTTCCAACTGCAAGGCCGCGCGCTCAAGTCCATCCGCCGCGGCTTCCCCATACAACCGAAGTCGTAAACTTTCAAAACAGGATTGCGGTCGGAGCACGGTATTCAGGGGAACCGATATTGCAGACACACGATCCCGAACCACCCGGATTTTATCGCCATCCAATAGATCTGTCTCACGGATGAAATCCGGATGAAAAAACCGGGTTTGCAACCCTGCGGCTTCGGATCGCTTCGCTAATGGCTCCCGGTCGAGCGTCAGGATGCCCGGCGTAGCGGTCACCCAAATCCGCGTCGGACTTCCCGGCAGGCAAATCACCTGACCAAAAACGGACTGCAAAGCGCCCACGATGGAAGCCAACCGGCGGGCGGCCGGGCCTTTCAATTGCTCAGAGGATTCCACCGCCAACAGGCATACGCCCCCGGGTGCCAAACGCGAACGCAACAGGCTGAAAAATTCCCGGGTGTAATAGCGGTTGGCCGCCAGGGTGACGGGTTCATCTCCCTGCAACCAAATGACATCATACTGTTGCGCCTGATGCCGCAACCAGGATACGGCATCCTGATTCACCCACTGGACGCGCGGATCCTTCAAGGAGGTGGCGAGCAACGAAGGAACCGAATCCCTTATCAATCGGATTACGCCGGGATCCGGCTCCAGATAGGTCACCGCCTGCGCCGGATACCGCAGGAGTTCTGGCAAGTCATCTACCGGATTGCCCCCGATCATCAAGATCTGCCGGGCGGTCGGCTTTTGCGCCATCATCAGATGCACCGCATGCTCCGCCGCAAGGGAATCCGGAAAAACAAACGCCGGATTGCCATTTGCCCAAACGGTGTACTGCCCGTCCCGTTCGGTCAACGTCAGGTTTTGATAGGGTGTATCACGGGCCGCCACCCATCGCGACCGGCCGGGATCCCCCATGGTATCCGTTTTCTGTAAAATACCCACCCCCCGCCAGCGAGCTAACTCCGATAGCTGTTCCACCCGTTCCCACCCCGGGGGGCAGGCCGCATAAATCATCATCGCCAAGGCCGCGATCAATCGGAGTGTTCCCCAGGGATAGCGCACGGGGATCAGGGCGGAAATGGCCAGCAAAAAACCGGACGCCAGCAAGGCCATCTGCAGAGCCGGCAGTCGACCGACCAGAACAAAGGAGAACAGGAGCCCCGCGCCCAGGGCGCCGAGGGATTCCGCCACATAAATGCGCCCGACCCCGTGGGGATCGGTAAAAAGCGCCCAGCGGGCTCCCGTCGGAAAGGCTGCGCCAATCGCCAAACCGGTCGGCAATACGACCGCCACCATCGCCAGAGCCGATGCCTCAAAACTCATCGCGACACCCGGCAGCGCACCGATCCAAATCCGCCAATGCCGAATCACCAACACCTGCAAGGGCAATAGTAAGGCCAGGCTCCAGGCACAATAGGTGAGCGCGGCATACAGAGAAGCGGGGGTGCGGCGATCCAGTCCCGGACGGGCCCAGCCGGCCCCCAGGGCAATCGAAATAAACCAGGCGCCCATGAACAGGGCGAAATTCAACTCGTTGCCGGCCGTAATGACATGAAATTCACGGAACAACAACATCTGGGCTAACAAAGCGAATCCGCCAAATCCAAAGAAGATCAGGCGTATCCGCATGGCGATGTTCCTCTCAACTGAACCATCTGAAGGCGGGGCGTTATCGCTTCAACCGGGCCAGCAATTCATCGAATTGCTTGAAATCCAGGGATTGCCGACCGTCGCTTAAGGCGCGTTCGGGATCGGGATGTACTTCCACCAGTAACCCGTCTGCGCCCACCGCCTGGGCGCCCATCGCCAGCGGAATGACATATTCCGATTTGCCCGCCGCATGACTGGGATCAACCAGAATAGGCAGATGGCTGAGTTTTTTGACCGCGGGAATGGCACTCAAGTCGAGCGTATTGCGGGTATAATCGTCAAAAGTTCGAACGCCCCGCTCACACAGGATGAGATGATCGTTGCCACCGGCCAGAATATATTCGGCCGCCATCAATAATTCATCGAGGGTCGCCGCCAATCCCCGCTTCAGCAGGATCGGCTTGCGGCTTCTTCCCGCGCGTCGCAGGAGAGAAAAGTTTTGCATGTTCCGGGCGCCGATCTGGATCATATCCGCCACTTGTTCGACCAAGTCGAAATTTTCGTGGTCGATCGCCTCGGTCACCAAGCCCACCCCAAATTGGGTACGAACCTCAGCCAACAGGGCCAGTCCCTCTTCCCCCATTCCTTGAAAACTATACGGAGAGGTCCGCGGCTTGAAGGCACCCGCCCGCATCAACCGGATACCGCGCTGGGCCAACCCCTCGGCCGACCTGAAAATCTGGTCGCGCGATTCCACCCCGCAGGGCCCGGCAATCACGGTCCAATTACCGCCCCCCACCACCGATCCCTTCACGTCCACCCGGGTATCCTCGGGATGGGTTTCCCGGCTGACCAGTTTGTAGGGACGCGTCACCCGGATACATTGACTCACGCCCGGCAGGTCTTCAAAAAAAGCCGTTTCAACCGGCCCCTTATTCCCCAACACACATACGGCCGTACGTTCGGCCCCGGGCACGGGCTTGGGATCGTAGCCGCGAGCCCGTACAGCCGACATCACCCGCTCGACATCAGCCGCTGTGGCGGTATGACTCATTACGATCAACATGATCCGGTCTCCTCAAGAACGGCGGATTAACGCTCACGCAGTCGCTCATCCACATTCACCCGATACCGCTCGATGATGGTCAAATAGCCCTCCTGACCATCGGGCGACGCAAGAGCCTTGTTCATCGCGACCCGCTTGGTGATGGAATAATAGATGAAGTTTTTGTCCATCTGGACATTTTCAACCATTCCCGCTTGTTGGAAAGTCTCAAAATTGAAATAACTCATCTCCCGCAAGGGCTTGATCCGGGTCGTTTTCCCCCATTCGTCAACCGAAACCCGTCCTTCATCGTCCGGCACATTCAGATATTGAAAGGACGAGGTCGTTAGACATCCCGTCAATAATCCGCACATCATTAATCCCAACGTCAACAATCGCATCATGCGAAACCTCTTCTTTTAAACCAAAATCATCTTGGCAACGGGGTTCATCGTGCCCCATGACACGGGGTGAGTAAAGCAAAAACGCAACCGGGCTTGACTTCCCCGCCGGTCCGCGTAAATATCTGGCATTTATGACGACTTCCTTGAACCACCCCAAAGAACCGGCCGAAGTTCCTGCCTGGGAAGCCGGATCCCACGTCGTCAATCATGTCCGTTATTTTCAGGACGAAAATACCGGCCGAAAAATCCGTCAATTAACCAACCTGCCCAAGGGCGTCCTGCTCGAATACTTCAGGTTCTATAAGCTGTGTCCCGACGGACGCATGCTGATCCGCAGCCAGCACGATTACGGAAACGCGCTGCTCCTCGATCCGGCTTCCGGCGACTTGGAATTGTTGCCCTGGTCTTTTTATCCCCTCAAAATGCGCGAATCTGACGGACGGGTTTGGTTCCTGCGATACCCGCCCAATCTGGGTCCCGACGGCCGCCCTCCTCGACCCCATGAACTCTGGCATCTCGATCTTCCCAACGGATCACCCGTCAAAGACGCCGATCTGCCCGATTTCCGGCCTTTGCGAATTGAAGATATCACGATCGATGGCGCCTATCTCATTCTGCGGGAAGCCAACCAAGACCTGGATAAATATCCCATTCCAACGGTCAAAAATCCGAACGTCATCAATCATTATTTCAGCCGACCCCGGCATGGATCCCTGGTTGCTTATCATTTGGCATCGGCCCAACAGACCCTCCTCTTGACCACGCAGGGCTTATGTCCGCTTCATGTCGACACTTCACCGGTCGATCCCGGGCTTATCCGATATTGCCGCGACATGCCGGATGCCCTCGGTCAGCGCATCTGGACCGTCCGGATTGACGGATCGGATCATCACCCGATCCGCCTCCAGGAATACGGAGAAATGACCACTCATGAGTTCTGGTGGGCCGATGGCCGTCACATCGGCTATACCTACCAGGACCGCCGTCAGGATCCCAACCTCGAAATCCATCACTGGGCGGAATATTCCCCGGCCACCACACACCTCGGCATCGCCGACCTCGCCGGCCGCGAAGTGTATCGTTCCGATCCCCTCAATTCCTATCACGTCCATCTTTACCGTTCCAATGACAGTCGCTTCGTCTCGGGCGAGGGTACCGACGGCAACAGTTTCGTCCGCGCCGCCCGGTTTGATTGGAATTCAACCCGACTGGACATGGTTCCCCTCGCCACCATCCATACGCCCTACATCCCGTTCCGCGGCCAGAAGGTCGAATGTAATTTCAGCGCTGACAGTCGCCGGTTGATTTATACCGACCGGCCCATTCCCTCCCAACCCTTTCAACTATTCGACGTTGAAGTCGATCTCGATTAAATCTCATGACACCCACCAATCTCATTACCAGTGCGCAAAATTCCCGGATCAAAAACATCGTCCACCTGCGCCAACGGTCCCACCGGGACGCCGATGGACTCATGATCATCGAGGGCTTCCGGGAACTCAAGCGCGCACTCGACAATCAGTATCGCCCCGTCGAACTGTATTTCTGCCCGGAGTTATTTCAAGGCACCAATGAACCCGGTCTGATGGCTCAATGCCGCGAAGCGGGTGCCCTCCTGTTCGAGTGCTCCCGACCGGTTTTCGAAAAAATCGGGTACCGGGACCGTCCGGAGGGACTTCTCGCCCTGGGGCCCCAGATCCGACGCTCGCTGAACGATCTGTCGCTCCCTCCCAATCCCCTCCTGATTGTGGCCGAAGCGATCGAAAAACCGGGAAACCTCGGCACCATCCTCCGTTCCGCCGATGCCGCCGGGGTCCAGGCCCTCATCGTCTGCGATCGTTGTACCGACCTCAACAATCCCAACGTCGTCCGCGCCAGTATCGGTACGCTCTTTTCCGTTCCCGTCGCCGAAGCCTCATCCCCCGACACCCTCGCCTGGCTCCGAGCCCGCAATATCCGCATCCTTGCCGCCACCCCCCATGCCGAGGCCGACTATTTCGACGTTGATCTATCCGGCCCCGTAGCCATTGTCGTCGGAGCGGAACAATATGGATTAAGCGATCTCTGGATGCGCGAGGCTGACCTGAAAGTTCGCATTCCCATGCTCGGCCAAGCCGACTCGCTCAACGTCTCATCCGCCACAACCCTCCTCCTCTACGAAGCCGTCCGCCAACGACGCCCCCCTTCATCATCCGCCTCCCAGTAAAGTCGGATCCGGGAAACTGTAAAACAAGTACAGACGGTCAGGACAGAACCCGGCCATCCAAAACCCGGCTAATCAGCCCACATCAGGGACTTGACATCCCTCCCGGTCCATCGCAAAATGCGAGCAAATAGCGACAGTTCAATATTAATTCAGATTCGAATAACCCGTAGGAGGTCGCCTGTGAAAAACCGTCTTTCCAATCACTTGGTCATTGGCATCTTTTTGAGTGCCCTGTTCATGGGGAGTGCCCAACTCCAAGCCAGTGCTTTTCGTGATGAAGAGCATTCCCAAAGTGTCCTATCGCTGGGAACGTCCTCCAACCGTCCCGCCCGCATTTACCAGGGCGGCGAACCATTCCTCTCCTTCGGCTTGGAATTTCAGGATCAAACCCGGGCCATTGTCCCGAGTGGCGCACAAGGCAGCATGCCCGAGATGAGCGTCCAGCGGTTGACCGGCCTGATCGGACTCGATCTCGTGCCGTGGTTGACGCTTGAAGCCGGGGCCGGCATGACGGATGTCGACCTGGAGGGGGACGACAGTTCCCGCGATAAAGACTGGGAATGGCGTGTCGGCGGCCGGGCCCGCCTCATCGATTACCGCTTGGCAACCGATGAACCCTATTACTTCGGCGTGGAAGCAGAATCCTTTTATCGGGCGTCCCAATCCGAAAATTGGTATAGCGATCTGGAGTGGAATGAGTTTTATTCAGCCCTCCTGTTCAGTCTGTCCAACCATCCCTTGATTCACTTCGGCGACGATGTCCGGACGATCTCGCTCTATGGCGGTCCTGCAATGTCCATGATTGACGGGACCTGGTCCGACGAATTCGGCTCGGTCGACTTCCATGAAGACCAGAATATGGGTGCCGTCGTGGGCTTGTCTTTCATGCCGGATGAATTCATGACGATCAAAATTGAGGCCCAGGTCTTCGACGAAGTCTCGCTCGGCGCCGGTTTGTCAGTTCACTTCTAATCGGCCCATGACAACCGGAAGCAACCCAGAACCGCCCCGTTTCAACCAGTTTGCCAGCGATAATTATGCCGGCATTTGTCCCGAAGCTTGGCGGGCAATGGACGACGCCAATCATGGCTTCGAACCCTCCTATGGCGATGATGCCTGGACCGAACGGGCTTGTACCAGCATCCGGAAGGTGTTTGAAACCGATTGCCAGGTGTTTTTTGTCTTCAACGGAACGGCAGCCAATTCCCTGGCCCTGGCGTCCCTCTGCCGATCCTACCACAGTGTGATCTGCCATGAACTGGCCCATGTGGAAACCGACGAATGCGGCGCGCCGGAATTCTTCTCCAATGGCACAAAGATTTTGCACATCCCCGGTCCGGGCGGCAAACTCGATCTCTCCGCCACTGAACAGGCCATCCTCCGGCGGACCGATATCCACTACCCCAAACCGCGGGTGCTCAGCCTGACCCAATCCACGGAACTGGGGACGGTCTACACGCCCGATGAAATTGGAGCGGCGGGGATCCTCGCCCGCCGATACGGACTGCGGGTCCACATGGATGGGGCCCGTTTCGCCAATGCCGTCGTCGCATCCGGAGTATCACCCGCCACTCTCACGTGGAAGGCCGGCGTGGATGTCATCTGCCTGGGAGGCGCCAAGAATGGCATGGCCATCGGTGAAGCGGTTGTTTTTTTCAACCGGGAACTGGCCGATGAATTCGAATACCGCTGCAAACAAGCCGGCCAACTGGCCTCCAAAATGCGTTTCATTTCGGCCCCTTGGATTGGAATGCTGGAAGGCGGAACCTGGCTGCGGAATGCGGCCCATGCCAACCGGTTGGCACGCATTCTGGCGGATGAGTTGGAACAAATCCCGGGAGTTCGCCTGATGTCTCCTTGCCAGGCGAATGCCGTTTTCACGGAAATGTCCGCCCGGACCACCGCCGCCCTGCATGCGGCGGGCTGGCATTTCTATTCCTTTATCGGCACCGGGGGCGCCCGTTTTATGTGTTCCTGGCAGACCAGCGAGGACGATGTGCGCAAGCTGGTCGCGGCGGTGCGTGCGGCGGCCCGATGATTAAAGGTCCGGCCAGGCGGCCATCCGCCGGGCACACACCGGCAATTCCGGATCGCGCGCGCCCATGATCAAAATCGTATCGCCGGATTGACGGTCTGCCCGGATCCGATCCTCCAAAGAGCCATAATCGACAGCCCATTCTGCAGACACGCCCCTCTGGCGCAGCCGCTCAACCAATTCATCGGAATCCCGGCGGCGATCAGCGCTCCCCCCTGCATAATAAACGGGCAGGAGATAAAGCCGATCCTGGGCTCGGCAAACCCGAACAAAGGTGTCCTCCAGGTCGCTCATCATGTTGGCCAGGGGAGTGAAGCCATGGGGACGCCAGACGGCAACCACCCGGCGATAATGCGGAGCCAGCGTCTGCCAGGCGGCGGCCATCTTGGCGGGATTATGGGCGTAATCATCATAGACATCGACCGCCCCCTGCCCCACCTGTTCCAAGCGCCGATGGATCCCCTTGAACCGCGTCAACGCCTGGGCCAGAGCTGGCAGGCCGTAGCCCATTTTTTCGCAGAGTTGAACCGACTGAAAAGCGTTGGCGGCATTGTGAAAACCGGGAAGCGGAACCGTAAAATCCTGACCGCCATACCGGAATTCGCTCGATCGCGCTTTTAGACGCGGCGCAAAATCCGGAGGGAGCCCGCTCTCCGTACCGCCAATATAGCCGAGACGAACCTGCTGCAAAAACCGGGCAAATAACGTCCGGGTTTCGTCTAACGAAAAATGATCCGCCGACATATTGGTGACGAGCGCCCAATCGGGATTAAAATTTAACAAGGACCGGTCACTTTCATCTGCTTCAATGACCCAGAGCGGCCCCTTCCCGACGCGAACATTGCCAATCCGGTCCGGCGATTTCCAGTTGAGCAAAATCCCGCCATTGACCACCGTCGGATCGGCACCCACCGCTTCGAGAAGCCACCCGACGATACCGGTTGTGGTGGTTTTCCCGCACGTTCCTGCAATGGCCACACAGGTTCGGTCTCGGGCGAGATCTGCGAGCAATTCAGAACGATGCCGAATGGGAATCCGGAGACGTTGAGCAGCCAATAAATCCGGATTGTCCTTTTCGATGGCGGTGCTGATTCCCACCGATACGGTGGCGGACGTTATGCCGGATCCGTCCTGCGGCACCAGGCGAACGCCAGCTCGTGCCAGTTTCGGTAAAACATCCAAATCCTGACCTTGATCCAAAAAACGATCGGAACCGCTGACCGAGTACCCGGCAGCCAGCAGGGCTTGGGCGAGCGGATTCATGCCGACCCCGGCGACCCCCACCAGATGAATATGATCAGATTTATTCATGCGCCAAGGACTATCGAATTTTTCAGGCACCCCTGCAAGTTAAAATCGAAATCCCAACGGCTGGATTGACCGACTCTCCCGGAAAGACCATAATAGATGGCATCTGATCGAGAGGCTAAGGTCATTGATGATGAAAACGTTCTTTTTAAACGGAGCGGTTATTTTATGGTTGGGGTTAATTCCGGTCATAGCCCCTGCCGAAACCCCCATCCACTTGAATCTGATTGACGGCAATCGCCTGTCTCTGACCTGTCAGAATGCCCCCTTGCGCGAAGTTCTCCAACAATTGACCCGCCATGCCGTGACCGTTCGAATGGACCCCCGGGTGGAAGGACGGCTGACCCTGCAATTGCCCTCCCAGTCCCTGGAAAATGCACTTCCCCGAATTCTGAGCGGATGGGATTATGTTTTGGTCTGGGATCAGATTCCGGGTCCCATGGGAGGGTTAGCCCGCCTCTCTGAAATCCAAATTTTCCCCAAAGGGGGCACCCATCAACTCGAAACCCTGAAGCCCATTGCACCCGAAACAACCACTCATCGCGAACGGCAGCGGATCTCGCGCTTCGTCAAAGGCGAAGTCCTGCTGAGGCTGAAACCCGGCGTGTCGGCAGAAGCGTTTCGGAAACTCCTTCAGAAGATCAGCGGAACCATTATCGAGAGCTATCCGACCCGCGGCATTTACCGGGTCGTCGTGCCCGATTCAACAGACCTGTTAAAACTGATTCAGGAATTGCAGGGCGATTCATTGATCGCCCGGGCGGAACCCAACTATGTCTACCCGCTGCCGGGTCGCGAAAATCAAATCTCTTCATCTTCGAAAGCCTATGCTGAAAAAGCATCCATCCTCACCGATGGACATTCAGTGCCCCTGGCTATCCTCGATTCCGGACTGACCTTTCGCGACGACCTCAAAAGCTTGGTCCTGACCTCGCTGGATTCCACCGATCCCACCCGCCCCTTGGGCGACACCCAAGGACACGGCACCCAGATGGCCTTGATCGGAGGTGGACTCATCAATCCCGCCGGCATTGTCGACAGCCCCGGGCTCGGTTCGGTGCCGCTGATCCCGATCCGGACCTTCGACGATCAGGGCTACGCGACCAGCCTGACCCTGACTCGTAGCGTGGATTATGCGGTGGCCAATGGCGCCCAGGTCATCAATATGAGTTGGGGGAGCGAGGATGCCAGCGGTTTTCTCGAAGAAGCCATCACTCAGGGTCTGAATGCCCAGGTCCTCATGGTTGCCGCCGTCGGCAATGAGCCCACCGGACAGGCCATGTACCCGGCAGCTATTCCCGGAGTCATCGGAGTTGCCGCAACCGGCCCCGATGGATCGCTTTGGGTCGATTCTAATTCGGGTTCTTTTGTCGACCTGACCGCGCCGGGTTTTGCGTCGCTTCCCATCGGGCATGAAGGACCTCCCGGCGATTACATCGGCACCTCCATTTCCTCCGTTTTTGTGGCCCGAACGCTGGCTAATTACCTCGGACAACATCCCCAGACGCCACCGGCTGATGCGGTCACCCGTCTTTTGAGGTCGCTGTCGCCTGTTCCCGCGGGATCCTCCACCAATGGATGGGGATCCGGTATTCTCGACCAGGCAGCCATCACGCGGTTTTTCAAGACGCCGTGAGAACCCTAACCCGTCCTTACCCGTTACCGGCGAAGATGGGTTCCCCCCTTATCCTCGCGTAGCGATGCACCGCACTCAGATATTGAAGTTCTCTACTGCGTCTCAGTGGCTCACGAGGACGTTCACCCTCCAAAAAAACGACATCGAGCAAGGCGAGAAAATTCTACTGGAGGGCAAGCGTCTCTGCGAGCCGCATGGGCAACCGGAAAATTCTGTGGTCGCCATTCGCCGGAGTGTCTTGAGGCGAGAACATGGGGTTACTTTAAGCACTTGATCCCCGTCCCCATCTCGGGTATTTTTAACCGACTGATTTGGGAACCCTCTCAGCAGGCTTATGACACACCGGAAATTTAAAGTTACTTTTCAACCAACCGGACGTACGGTTCATGTGGAGGCGGGAACGCGCTTGATCGATGCCGCCGCCGCCGCCGGCTTCACCCTGGATGCGCCTTGCGGTGGAAGCGGAACCTGCGGCAAGTGCAAAGTCCGTGTCCACGGCGCCCATTGTCCCCCCTCCGAAAGTGAAATCCGGTTACTCGGAGCAGATGCCATTGCCCACGGCCATCGCCTGGCATGTGACACCCAGGTTACCGCCGCGCTGGTCGTCGATATCCCCGAACGATCCCTGCTGGATAACCGGGCCCAGATTTTGACCGGTGATAGCCAGGGCGACCTCACGCTGAATCCCCGAATTCAGAAGCATTTTCTATCCCTGGCCCCGGCTCAACGGGAAGCCGCCGCATCGGATCTGGAATTGCTGGTCCAAACCTTTAAGCCGCTAACTCCCCGATTATCGGCCTTGCAAGCCTTGCCGGGCTGTCTGAGGAAAAACAACGGGCAAATCACCGCTGTGACCGTGGGTAACGATCTGATCGGAATCGAAGGAGGCGACACCCGCTCCGCCCTCTATGGCGTCGCCTTCGATATCGGCACCACCACCCTGGTCGGAACCCTGATTCGTTTATCCGATGGCACCGAACTGGCGGTGGCCGCCCGGATGAATCCGCAAACCTCTTTTGGCGACGATGTGGTCACCCGCATTCTCAAATGCCGCGCGGACGCTCATGGCTTGGCGGCTCTTCAGGACGCCGTCATCGGCGCCATCCGCGCCTTGCTGACCGAATTAGGCGCCACCGCGGGAATCGACTTGCACAAGGTCTATGAAGTCGTTTTTGCCGGCAATACCACCATGCAGGAAATACTTCTGGGCATCGATCCTTCGGCCCTTGGCGAATTACCTTTTCAGCCGGCCTTCCGGGAAACGGTGACTGGACGGGCTGTGGAATTGGGCCTGGCCCTTCATCCGGAGGCGCAATTTACTGTGTTCCCCCAAGTCGGTGGCTTTGTGGGCGGCGATACCGTCGCGGGGATTCTAGCCACCCGCATGGATCATTTCGGCGAGACCGTTCTACTCGTGGATATCGGCACCAACGGTGAAATCGTTTTGTTTCATCAAGGCCAACTAACCGCCACCTCCGTCGCGGCCGGCCCCGCGTTCGAGGGTGCCCGTATCGTCAATGGCATGCGGGGCGCCGCCGGGGCCATCGAGAAGTTTACCTTTGATGGGGACATGCACTGGTCGGTGATTGGCGGGTCACGCCCGGTGGGACTTTGCGGAACAGGTTTGATCGATTTGACCGCTGAACTGCTCCGAACCGGACTGCTTGATCCGACCGGGCGAATTTTGCCCGTGGAGGAAGTGCCGGCCCAAACTCCGCAATCCCTGCGGAAACGGCTGGTGACCGATGGCGCTGAAACCCATTTTTTGATGGCTACGGCCGATGAAACCGCATCCGGCAAGCCCTTGTTGCTTTACCAACGCGACATTCGGGAACTCCAATTGGCCAATGGCGCCATTCGAGCCGGTATCAATATTCTTTTGCGCCAGGCGGGAGTCGAACCCGAGCAACTGGGCCAGGTCCTGCTCGCCGGGGCGTTCGGCAACTATATTCGCCGCCACAATGCCAAACGAATCGGAATGTTCCCCCCCATCCCCACCGAGCGCATCCAATTTGTTGGGAATGCCGCTTCTTTCGGCGCCAAGCGACTCCTGCTCGCCGAATCCGAACGGATGCGGGCCGCTGAATTAGGACGCAAAGTCCGACACATAGACCTGTCGCTTGATCCCGAATTTCAGATGGAATTCGGGGGCGCCATGCTCTTTCCGGAATCGGGCGAGTAAAATCCCCCGGCGGACTGGATCCACACCCCACACATCCCTCTTCCAGGCAGGGGCGTCTTCTCAGGACACATCAAACGAATTCAGAGGTTCAAAGCTCCATACTGAAGGCGCGGATCGCTTTGATTTCAGTTGCGATCTTAAGAACCAGCGCTTCGGGGACCAGCTTGTTCACCCGCATGATCGCCAGCGATTGATCACTGGCCGTATTGTGTGAATGCCGGACATCCTCGATGTTGAGCCCGGCTTCTGCCAGCCGGTGTCCGATGATCCCCACCACCCCGGGGCGATCCTTGTACTGAAAGAAAACCGTAAAACCCTTCGGTTCGAAATAAAGTTTCTCGAACTCATCGATCCGGGCGATCATCAGAGTTTTTTCCGCCACGGTTCCCCGAATGCTGACCTGGCGCAAATTAGAGGCATCGACGCTGCCGGTCAGATCGATCGTAATGGAATTTTCAAATCCTTTTTTGCGATCGATTTCGCGGTTGCGATAATCAATTCCCCGGTCGGATAGGAAATGGAGGGCCGCCTGAGCATCCATTACGCGTTCAAATTCAGCCCAAAGACCGGCTACGGTCGGCACCAAAAGCCAATCGCTGAAGGGTTCTAATGACCCGTAAAAGCTGGTGGCGACAGCGCTTAACTTGATATCTCCCCCCAATAACAAACGGCTCACCTTGGCCAGGGAATAGGCCAGATCGCCATAGGCGGGATCCAACCCTTCGGGAATGTCCCGGTTGACGATGTAGCTGGAAAACCCCTTGGTATCGTATTCGATCAATTGTTCGGCCGACCGCGTCGCAGCCATCAAATTGGCCTCCTTGGTGCTGGCCCCCAAATGCGGCACCATGATGTCGGCAATATCGGCAACCGATTTGGGTCCCGCTGCATCCTTCGGATAGACATCGTTCAGAAACCGCAATCCTTTTTCAGCCTTGACCTTGCGCAGGGCATCTTCATCGATGATCCCGGCCCGAGCGCAATTGATGATGGTCGCACCTTTTTTCATCTTGCCCAACAGATCCAGATTGACCATTTTCCGGGTCTCGTCATTTTCGGGAACATGCAGGCTGACATAGTCGCACCGGCTGAAAATCGTCGCGAGATCGGTTAATTCCACATCCATTTCAGCGGCGCGTTCGCGGGCAATCACCGGATCATATCCGAGCAATTTGACCTCGAATCCCGACAAACGCTGGGCCACCAGGCGACCGATATTCCCCAACCCCACAATACCCACCGTTTTATGAGCCACTTCCCGCCCCATGAACGCGGTTTTTTCCCACTGCCCGTCGCGGCAAGACGCATCCGCCTTGATCAGGTGGCGGGCATCAGCCAACATCAGTGCCACCACCTCTTCCGCAACGGCATTGGCATTGGCACCCGGGGTGTTCATCACATCAATACCCTTCTTGCGGGCATGCCGGGTGTCGATCGTATTGAATCCGGCTCCGGCGCGAATGATCACTTTCAAATTGGGCAGGGCGTCGATGACCGCCACGTTGACCGGTTCACTGCGGACGATCAAGGCATGGGTGTCCGGGTGCTGGGCGGCCAGGGCGGGCAGATCGGTGGTTTCCGTCTGGATGACTTCGTAGGCGCCATTCGCCCGGAGCAAATCAACCGCGGCCTTATCCAACTTGGTGGGAATCAGCACTTTCTTCATATCAGACCCTTCCGTTTTCAAATGAATCAACTTCGCAGAAGATAAAAACTTTAGACCCTGTAATCAAGCCCGATCCTCGATCCGCATCCGGTCCGCCCGTCACTCCACCCGGCCCCATCGCTCGACCTGCTCAAGAATGGCCGCCACCACCTGGTCTTCGGGAACCGTGGCCACCGGACGGCCCTTGACGTACAAGGCCGCCTTGCCGTCTCCGCCCGCTATCGCTATGTCCGCTTCCCGGGCTTCCCCCGGCCCATTCACCATGCATCCCATAACCGCCACCCGCGGACAAGACCGGCCGGGATGGGCCCGATAAAAGACCTCCAGAGCCTCTTCCACCTGTCGGGCCAGCCGGATCACGTCGATCCGAATCCGGCCACAGGTCGGACAGGACGTCACCTGGGGTCCCGGCGATCTCAAACCCAGACACCGAAGCAATTCCAACCCGACCCGGATCTCCTCATGGGGTCGATCGGTCAGGGAGACACGGATGGTATCGCCAATCCCCTCGGCCAGCAGAATTCCCAGAGCCACGCTGGACCGAACGGTCCCGGCCATGAAGGTTCCCGCCTCGGTCAGGCCTAAATGAAGGGGGTACGGGGTCCGCTGTGACAAAAGCCGGTAAGCGGCCACCGTCCGATGAACATCCGAGGCCTTGACGGAAATCTTGATCTCTTGATACCCGGCCGCTTCCAGCAAATGCACATGGCCCAAAGCGCTTTCCACCAAGGCTTCGGCGGTGGCTCCGCCAAAACGGGCGAGCAAATCCTTCTCCAACGATCCTGCGTTGACGCCGATCCGGATGGGAACTTTGCGCCCTTGCGCGGCCCGCACCACCTCGCGAACCCGATCTTCCCCGCCAATGTTACCGGGATTGATCCGCAAACCTGCCACACCGGCATCCAGAGCCATCAACGCCAGTCGATGATTAAAATGAATATCGGCCACAACCGGAAGAGGCGACCGCTCACAAATCGTTTTTAAAGCACCCGCCGCACGCTCATCGGGAACCGCCAGGCGGATGATATCGCATCCCAACGCCGCCAGTTCAGCGATCTGTCCCGACGTCGCCTCAATATCGGCGGTATCGGTTTTCGTCATGCTCTGAACGGTGATCGGCGCGCCATTCCCAACGGCCACGGCACCGACTTGGATGCGCCGGGTCGGCCGTCGCAGCCCCATCGGAGAACTGAAGGACGGGATGGCGTCAGGGAGCGACATGCGTCTTCGCCTCCGACACCGGTGCGTTTGTTTCCAATGCGGCCGCCTCCCTTGCCGATTTCACTTCGCGGTGAATCCGCCCCCACCGTGAAATGTCCTGCCAGGTCAATAACACCATGGCCAGGATCAGGAGACTGGCAAAAATATTCACCAGCCATCCGATGACTTTCTCATGAATCGGCTTGCCGGTAACCCATTCCCAAACCGAGAACACCACATGCCCCCCATCCAGAACGGGAATCGGCAATAGATTTAAAATCGCCAGATTGACATTCAGGAACCGGGTGAACCCCAAAGCGATCAGAATCCCCGCCTGGGTATAAATCCAGAAAGCCGCAAAAATACTCACGAATCCACCCATTCCCCGGGCGGCCTTCCCCGCCTGCTTCGGAGTCACCAGTGCCTTCAGGATCCGGACAATCGCCGTGGCATCGTATTTGATTTGGGCAAATGGGGTGAGGGTCAGGGTTTCAATCATCAGATCAGCCGATCGCTGATCGAAGACAATCCCGATCCGGATCATTCCTGCGGTTTCGTCGCGAACCGGCGTGACCTTCAGGTTGAGCAACTCGCGATCGCGCAGCAGGGAGATCTCCACTTCACGCCCCTGAGCTGATTGAACCCGCTCAATCAGCTGATTGCCGGTGGCAATCCGGCTGCCATCAAAAGTTCGAATGATATCGCCCGGCTGGATCCCGGCCCGATCCGCAGTTGAACCTTCAACCACCTGGTGAACCTGGCAAACCCGCCCGGCTTCAACTCCGGCCAGGATGGGTATTCCGAAAGTCGGATCCGGAGTGGGCGTTAAGGTCAATTCGCGCTCGACTCCGCCATCCGGCGGACGGACCCGCAAAGTCACCCGGTCATGAAGGGCCGCAAATTGCAAAATTTCCTGCCAGGTCGTCACCCGGCTCCCATTTACAGACAGAACGGTGTCCCCGGGGCGCAAGCCCTGTTCATAAGCTTGTGAGGTAAGCGCCACATCGCCGATTTGGGTGCTATTCTCATTCAAAGGCAAGGTGCCGCGGAAGCCGAAAACGATCCACGCCAGAAGCCCGGCAAAGATCATGTTGCCGGTCGCACCCGCCAGTGAAACAACAATTTTTTTCCAGGGAGCCACCGGGGGCAGAGGAAGCGACGCCGCCTCGGGAACCCTTTCGGTGCTCTTAGCCGGCGACCCTTCGGGCGATTCAGGCGCTCCCTGAATGGTTTTCATCCCCGATGGATCCAACTGAGGCAGGGAGACATACCCCCCAACCGGAATACAACCGATTTTGTAAGTGATCCCGTTTACCTTGCGCTTCCATAGGGCCGGTCCGAACCCAATCGAAAAAGTCTCCACCACGAGGCCGCAGAGCCGGGCCGCGAGATAATGACCGAATTCGTGGACAAAAATTGACAGGCCAAAAAGCAGGGCCACAACCAGAACCACATATAAACCGATCAAAATTGACATATATCACCATTTCTGCGGCATCGCGGAGATGCCACCTGAATACATCCCGGCTTACCGGGCATTAACCGTCTCGCGTGCAGCCGTCCGGGCCCACCGGTCAGCGTCTAAAATCGCCTCCAACTCCGGATCGCGAATCGAATGGTGCCGGGCCATCACCACTTCCACGGTTCGCCAAATCCCCGCAAACGGAATCCGTCCCTCCAGAAAAAGAGACACGGCCTCCTCATTTGCGGCATTCAAAACAGCCGGCATCGTCCCTCCCGTCGCCGCCGCCGATCGCGCCAGGGAAAGACCGGGGAACCGGGAGGGATCCGGCGATTTGAAATGCAACGGACTGACCTTGACCAGATCCAGGGGCGGCAGACCGCCATCGAACCGCCCCGGCCAGGTCAGGGCGTATTGAATGGCATACCGCATATCCGGTGGACTCATCTGGGCCAACACGCTCCCATCAATAAATTCCACCATTGAATGGACGATACTTTCCGGATGAATCACCACGTCAATGCGATCGAGGGGGACATCGAACAACCAATGGGCTTCCATGATCTCCAGCCCCTTGTTCATCAGCGTGGCCGAGTCCACGGTCACCTTTTTACCCATGTTCCACCGCGGATGATTCAGCGCCTCCGCCACGGTTACTTTCTCGAAATCGATATCCGCCCGGGCGGCAAAGGGCCCGCCGGAAGCCGTCAGGACCAGGCGTTTGACGCGGCCCACGGACTGTCCCTGCAAGCATTGAAAAATGGCGCTATGCTCGCTGTCCACCGGCAAGATATGGGCGCCGGTCCTCCGGGCCAATGCGGTTACCCGTCCACCGGCTGCCACCAACACCTCTTTGGTCGCCAAGGCCACATCGGTACCCCGCTCCAAGGCGGCCAAAACGGGACGCAAGCCCGCCATGCCAACCAGCGCGCACAAGACGGTATCGACCCCTTCCCCCGCAGCCATCCGTTCAATCCCTTCCGCGCCCGACCACACGGTCAAGTCGGGTGCCCGGTCCGCCGCTATCCGGGCAGACTGAACATCCGCCACCGCAATCGTCTTGACCCCGTGTAACCGCGCCTGATCGATCAAGGGTTCGATACGGCTCATGGCCGCGAGGCCGACCACTTCAAATTGCTCCGGCAGAGCAGCGCACACCCTGAGAGTACTCTGCCCGATCGAACCGGTACTACCTAAAATGACGATTTTTTGGGGGGGGATCACGTTGATTTCCCGTCGATTAGGATAAGACGCGAAAACAATAATAAAGACAGGGAGCCCCGAGCAACAGACTGTCCAGCACGTCAAGAATTCCACCCATGCCGGGAATCAACGTCCCTGAATCCTTGGCGCTGGTCGCCCGCTTCAATAAGGACTCGACCAGATCGCCAAGCACGCCCACTCCAGAAAGCATGAGGCTCAACACTCCGGCCTGGATCCAAGTCATGGAAATCATGCCGAACCGGATAACGCCATCGGCGCCGGGGAGTCGGAAGAAACCGTAAAGAACCAATCCGACCGCCACCCCGCTTAACAGGCCACCCGCCAATCCTTCCCAACTCTTACCCGGCGAGATCCGGGGAAACATCTTGTGACGTCCCAGCGAGCGGCCGACAAAAAAGGCACCGATATCCGTGACCTTGACCACCACGACCAGGAAAAGGGCGTAAATCCGCCCGGTGCGTCCGATGTGCGCCGACCAGACGGGCGTATCCCACGCCAGCACAATTTTCAGGATGTAATTGAGAAAAAAAGCCACGTAGAGGACCCCGAAAACCGTACAGGCCAGGGTCATGAGGGGTTGGACATTGTTCTTTTGGGGAAAAATCCGGACGCAAATCACAACCACCAACAGGGCCAGCAGAAACATTTCGGCTTCGCCGGACGCCAGGAAACCGGGGAGTCGGCCGGGCGTCAGATAACCGATCGCGGTCAACCCAACCCAGGCCGCGCCGGTGGCGGTTCCGATCACCCGAAAGGAGGGAATGCCCGCCGCCGCCAGCAAGCCGTAAAACTCCCAGAGGGCAAAACTCACCAGGGCCATCATAACCGGACCCACACAGAAGGCCGGTAAAAAAAAGACGGCGAGCAGAAAAGAGCTCCCCAGCAAACCTCCACTAATCAATCGTTGGTTGAGCATCCCGCCCTCTCAGGGTTTAGTGCTTCACTTCCGTATCGCCAAACCGGCGCTGCCGAGCGCCATACGCCTCAATGGCCATGCGGAATTCCGCCTCGCGAAAATCCGGCCACATCACACCGGCCACATAAAGCTCTGTATAGGATAACTGCCAGAGCAGAAAATTACTCAACCGCATTTCGCCACTGGTCCGGATCATCAGGTCCGGATCCGGGATATCCGGAGCGTACAGATGGGCCGCCACGGTCCGTTCATCGATGGTTTCCGGATCGATCTCACCGGCCTTGACCTTGCGCCCGATTTCACGGGTCGCCTGGGCAATTTCCGTCCGCCCCCCATAACTCAACGCCAGGATCAACTCCCCATCCGTATAGGCAGCCGTAGCAGCTTCCACCCGTTTCAATTCGGTTTGCACCGATAGGGGCAAATCGGTCAGGCGTCCGATCGCCCTCAACCGCACGCGGTGTTCATGCAATTCCGATTCCCGACTCCGGAGAAAATGGACCAACAACCGCATCAACCCTTCGATTTCCGGCTTAGGTCGCACCCAGTTTTCGACGCTGAAGGCATACAGGGTCAGATAGTGGATGCCCCACTCCCGGCAACAACGAAGGATCACCCGAACGGATTCGGCGCCCGCCTCGTGACCTTTTAGACGCGTCCATCCCTTCTGCCGAGCCCAGCGCCCATTTCCATCCATGATGATGGCCACATGGCGGGGAATCGAGGTGACAACGGCTCCGGATGGAGTCCCGGTCTTGGTGGCATCCGTCACGGTCGATCCTCCCCAGGTCATCAAAGAGTCAGGCGAAAAGTGCTGTCCCGGCGCGGACCCACGGAAACGATGCCCGCGGGAACCCCGGTAATGGCACAGAGCCGGTCGATATAGGCCCGGGCACGCACGGGCAGGTCCTCATATCGGTTAATGTCGCTGGTCTTGGACTGCCAGCCCTCGAAATCTTCATACACCGGCTTGCAGGCAGCCAGGAGCCGGATGTCAGCCGGGACGGTCTCATAGCGGCGGCCATGGGCCTCGTAAGCCGTGCAGATCCGGAGGGTCTTCACCTGATCGAGTACGTCAATTTTGGTCATGGCCCAACAATCAATACCATTGATCATGGCCGCATAGCGGGCCACCACGGCGTCAAACCAGCCACACCGGCGCGGACGCCCGGTGGTCGCGCCAAATTCACGGCCTTGCTGGCGGATGAATTCACCCGTCGCATCATTCAACTCGGTGGGGAACGGCCCTTCGCCGACCCGGGTGGTGTAGGCCTTGATCACTCCGACCACGCGTTGAATCGACTGCGGCGGAAGTCCGGTCCCTGTACAGGCGCCACCCGACGTCGAATTGGACGAGGTGACATAAGGATAGGTCCCAAAATCAATATCCAGCATGGTCCCCTGTGCACCTTCAAACAGGATGTTTTTCCCAGCCCGATAGGCCTGGTTCAAAAGCACAATGGTGTCGGTGATATAGGGCGCCAGAAAGGCCGCAGCCTCGGCCAACTGGGCCACCAACTCTGCAGAATCGAGAGGAGCGGCCCCCATGGCGCAAAGCTGGCGATTCTTCTCCTCCAACCGCTGGGGGATCAAACGGCGATAATCATCCGAAACCAGGTCCCCCATTCGCAAACCAATCCGCATCATCTTGTCGCTATAAGTTGGCCCGATACCCCGTTTGGTGGTCCCGATTTTCTGGTCGCCCTCCGCCCGTCCTTCCCGGGAAGCATCCACCGCCTGGTGATAGGCTAATGCGAGATGCGCGCGGTCGCTGATCCATAACCGGCCAGCGGCTTGAATCCCGCGTTTAAGCAAATCCCGGATCTCGGATACCAGCGCGATGGGATCGATCACCAATCCGTTGCCGATGACATTGATTTTATCCGCATGCAGGATTCCAGAGGGGACCAAGTGCAAAACATATCGCTCTGGCCCGATTTCAATCGTATGGCCGGCATTGCTGCCCCCTTGGTAGCGGACCACAACATCCGCTTCGCGGGACAAAACGTCCACGATTTTACCCTTGCCTTCATCGCCCCACTGGGCGCCAATCAACACTGTATTGGGCATCAATACCTCCCTGCCTTCAGTTCCGCCATTTCAATGCACCTCATCCCAACCCAACAGTCAAATCGGGCGTTTTCGGAAAAGGGGATGTTATCGAAGAGCCCTGCGGTTGGCAAGCCGGGGAAACAGGAAAATTACAGGCCGATAATGCCTTAAAAAGGGCATTTAGTTGTTCTGGGACCCTCGACATGCTATCCTTTCAACCCATGTGGACCCCTCCTCTAGTCAATTGGATTGGTCGCCGATTCCTTGATTCGGCCCGACCCGATCTGCCCCCCCTGATCCCTGATCTCCCCACCAGCGCTGAAGCTTTCTGGGTCTGGGGTCTCGCACTCGCGCTCCGCCGTCCAATTCTCTGGATCGGGGACGGCCCCCGTTCCCTGGATCATTTTCACCGGGACCTCCTCTCTCTGCGCCCCCCAACCCATCCCGAACCGACCCTGTTTCCCATGGCCGAACTTCGCGGCCCGGCGACCCCGTCTTCGGCGGCGGATGCCGATGCCAATGGTCCCCGTCTGGCCGCTCTCGAAACCCTTGAGGGGCAATCCGCACCGGTCATCGCCACTTGCATCCAGGGCCTCTTGCAAACCGTTCCGGCCCAATCCGCGCTCCAAGCCCGGGCCATCGAGCTCGCACCGGGCCAAGCCTGTCGGCGGGAAGAATTTCTTCAAACCCTCCTCTCCTTCGGTTTCCACTTCAATCCTGAAGCCCAGTCGTCCGGTGATGCCGCAGCCCGGGGCGGAATCGTCGACCTCTGGCCGCCCAACCGAACCGAACCTCTCCGGATTGAATTCGTCGGAAATACCGTGGAATCGCTTCGAACCTTCGATCCTCTCTCCCAACGCTCGCAAGTCCGGCTTGAACGAATCCGAATCCTCCCTTTCACTGCAGAAAAAGGCGGTGAGTGGGGCTTCCTCCTCGATCATCTCGCTAATAATCCCATCCTGGTCTGGTCCGATTACCCGTCCATTGAACATCACGCAGAACTTTTCGATCAGGCGCCGGTCTCCTCCACGCAACCCCGTCTGGCGTTTGATGATTTACTGGCCCGCTGTGCCGCCCATGACACCCTCCAACACTGTTATATCGGCGCGGGTCCATCCGCAACCGAATGTGCGCCCCTTGATCTCGATTTCAAGCCCATTCCGGCGCTGGGCGCCCAAGCCCGGAACGCGCTGCCACCCGACGCCGTCACAGCCGCCCGAAACCATTTGCTTGAGGACCTCGCGCAGCAAGCGGGGCGCGGCCAATCTGTACTCCTGTTTTTTGATACGCCCGGAACGGCTGAACGGTTCAAAGAAACAGCCCCGCCGATCCTTCATCCCGGAATTCAGCCCCAGCAACCGCTCTCCGGTGGATTCCATAGCCCGGCCTTGAATCTCTGGGTGGTGGCCGAATCCGATTTGTACGGCCAAAAAGTCCAACGGCGGCGCTCTTCCGTCCGGCGGAGCGACACCCCCGGTGGCGCGCGAATCACCGACTGGACCGATATGGAGCCCGGAGACCTGGTGGTCCATGTGGAAAACGGAATTGGACGCTACTTGGGTCTGCGCGAAATCTCCCTGAACAACACCCTGCAGGAAGTTTTAGCCATTGAATACGCCGATGAGGCCAAATTGTATGTCCCGGTCTCCCAGGCCCATCTGCTGACCCGGTATGTGGGCGTCGGTAAACGATCCGCCCCGCTCCACGCCCTCGGAGGGAAACGATGGGCACGCGAAAAAGCCTCCGCCGAACGCGCCATTGAAGACATGGCCGCGGAGTTGCTCGAAACCCAGGCCGCCCGCGAAAGTCAAGTGGGTACCGCCTTCGCCCCGGACACCGCCTGGCAGCATGAATTTGAAGCCTCATTCCCTTTCGCGGAAACACCCGATCAGGATCGAGCCATCATCGATACCAAAGGCGACATGGAAAAGCCGCGGCCCATGGATCGCCTGATCTGCGGTGATGCCGGCTACGGTAAAACAGAAGTGGCCTTGCGCGCGGCGTTCAAGGCCGTCCTTTCGGCCCGCCAGGTCGCCGTCCTGGTTCCCACCACCGTCCTCGCCCAGCAACATTTCGATACCTTCCGCGAACGGATGGCTCCCTTCCCGGTCGCCGTGGCCATGCTGAGCCGTTTCTGTACTCCAACGGAACGCGCACGTGTCCTGGCCGGATTGCGCGACGGATCCATCGATATCGTCATCGGAACCCATGGACTGCTACAGCCGGGCATCGTCTTCCGCGATCTCGGGTTTGTCATCATCGATGAAGAGCAACGTTTCGGCGTCCGACACAAGGAACGATTCAAACAGATCCGCCGCATGGTCGATGTCCTGACGCTGACCGCCACCCCCATTCCCCGAACGCTCTATCTAAGCCTGACCGGCGCCCGCGATCTGAGCACCATCCAGACCCCGCCCCAGGAACGCCAGGCCGTCGAAACCATCGTGGCCCGGGATTCAGACGAAGTCCTGCGCTCGGCCATCCTTCGTGAACTCAACCGGGAAGGGCAGGTTTTTTTTATTCATAATCGCATCCTGAGCATCGACCGGGTCCGGGAACGATTGCATCGCCTGGTGCCGGAAGCCCGGATCGAAATTGCCCACGGCCAGATGCCCGCCGCCGCTCTGGCGGAAATCATGGAACGGTTTGTTCGCAATGAGTGCGATATTCTCCTCAGCACCACCATTGTCGAAAGCGGCATGGATATCCCCAATGCCAACACGATCCTCATCGACCGCGCCGACCGGTTCGGACTCGCCGAACTTTATCAATTGCGGGGCCGCGTCGGCCGGGCGAGCTGCCAAGCTTATGCCTATTTGCTTCTGCCCAATCAAGCCGGGATCGACCCCATCGCCCGCAAACGGATTCAAGCCATCACGCAGCATTCGGCGCTGGGCGCCGGATTCCGCCTCGCTCTGCGCGATCTTGAAATCCGCGGCGCCGGGAATCTGCTGGGCTCCGAACAAAGCGGCCACATTGGCGCGGTCGGATTCGGGCTCTATTGCCAACTGCTGAAACGCACCATTGCCCGACAGAAAGGCGAAACCCTTCCCCCTCTCGCTGAAATCGAGTTGCGCCTCGACTTTATCGACCTTACCCCCGCATCGGCCGCCGCCGACAACTCGGCCGCTATTCCGGTCGATTATATCGATGATGAACGCCTTCGGGTCAGTCTCTACCGGAAGATTGCCGAATGTAGCCGCGCCACCGAGGTGGATCGACTGCGGGACGAATTTGCCGACCGGTTCGGTCCCCGCCCCCCCGCCGTCGAACGCCTCTTGTTAATGGCGCGCCTTCGCATTGCCGCCGCCGGAAGAGGTCTCACATCGCTCGAGACCCGGGAGGAACGGATTCTCGCATCCCGGGGTGGCCAACTCGCCCTGCTTGAAGACGGACTTTTACCGCGTCTTAAAACCAAGGCGCCCGCTGCCCGTCTTCGTGAACTGATCCGCATCGTTGGACAATTATGAAAACAACCGCACCTTCAAGATCTGCTCCGAAACAGCCCCGCCCGCCCCCTTGGTCTTCTGCGCTGGTCCGTTGGTTCCAACAGGATCACCGGCCCATGCCCTGGAGAGACGATCCTGCCCCCTACAAAGTCGTCGTCAGCGAATTCATGCTCCAACAAACCCAGGTGAACACGGTTATTCCCTATTTCGAACGATTCATTCAACGATTTCCGACCCTCCAAAGTCTGGCCCAGGCCCGGCTTGAGTCAGTACTCAAGCTCTGGGAAGGACTCGGTTATTATGCCCGCGCCCGGAATCTCCATCGGACTGCCCAACTGATTATTCAAAATCACAACGGCATCATTCCGTCTGATCCCGAGGCCTTGCGCAGTCTTCCGGGATTCGGCCCCTACACCGTCGGCGCAGTGATGGCAATCGCTTTCCATCGTCCCGCCCCCGCAATCGACGGCAATGTTCTGCGCGTCGTCGGACGCCTGCGGGGACAGCCCCTACCCGACCGATCCGTGCGCACATTGGCCGGAGTGACGGCATTTCTTGAACCGGCCCTCGCCAGCCAGCCCCCTTCTGATTTTACCCAAGCCCTCATGGAACTGGGCGCACTGATATGCATCCCCCGTCAACCAGATTGCCCTGCATGCCCCATTCGTAAATATTGTGCATTTGACACAGCGAACCCGCCGGCAAAGCCATCCACGCCGTCCCGGACAATTCCTCATTATCGTATCGCCGTTGGAATCATCTGGAAGGAAGGCCAGATTCTCATCGCCCGACGCAAGGAAAGTCAAATGTTAGGTGGATTATGGGAATTTCCCGGAGGGAAACGAGAAGGCCGCGAATCTCTCGCCCAAACCGCCATTCGTGAAATTCATGAGGAAACCGGTTTGACGGTCACCATCGATAAGCCGTATCTCACTTTGCAACAGGCCTATAGCCATTTTCGCATCACGTTGACCGCCTTTAGGTGCCGTTGGATCGCCGGGCGGGCGGCCCCTCATTCTTCATCCGCCTTACGCTGGATCAAACCCGCCGAGTTGAACCGTTACCCCATGCCCCGCGCCAATCGACGCATCGCCACAGCCATCCAGATGGACCCATCTGAATATTACTCACCGAATCGCTCGCCTTCTTTGAGGCCGCGCATCAAGCGTATCTCGAAAGATCAAGCTCCATGACCGTCCCCCTCCGTTCCTTTCTTCATCTCGACATGGACGCCTTCTTCGCGGCTATTGAACAACGCGACCATCCTGAATGGCGCGGCAAACCGGTCATTGTCGGTTCCCCCCCCGATCGACGCGGAGTCATTTCAACCTGCTCTTATGAAGCGCGGGTTTTCGGAGTGCGTTCGGCCATGCCATCCCGAACCGCAGGCAAACTCTGTCCCCAGGGTATTTTTGTCAAACCCCGGATGCATCGTTACGAAGAAGTCTCCCATCAGCTGATGACGCTGCTCGAAACGTTTTCGCCCGACATCGAGCCGGTTTCGGTCGATGAAGCCTTCATCGATCTGGCTGGAATCCGTCATCTCTGGCCGTCTATGGAACACCTCGCACAGACCCTTAAAGCTAAAATTCGGAAGGAGCTCGGACTCACCGCCTCGATCGGTATTGCCCGCAATAAGTTCCTCGCCAAAGTGGCCAGTGATTTCAATAAACCGGACGGGCTGACTATCATCCCCGACGATCCCGACACTATCCGCAGGTTTCTCGCCCTTCTGCCCATCGGGCGTCTTTGGGGAGTGGGCCGGGTCACCGAATCCGTTCTGCTGAAAGTCGGCCTGAAAACCATCGGTGATGTTCAGCGTTTTGAGGAACGCCATTTGGAGTCCATCCTGGGCAAAGGGCTAGCCGCGCATCTCAAGGGACTGGCGGATGGACTCGACGAGCGCAATCTGGACCCCCGTCGCGAAGAAAAAAGCATTTCCAACGAGACCACGTTTGACGTGGATTCCACCGACGCGACGGCCTGGCGGCAAGTCCTGCTTGAACTATCCGAAGAGGTGGCTTCGCGCCTGCGCGCAGGAGGCTGGGTCGCCCGCACGGCCCAGATCAAAGTGCGCTATTCCGACTTCAAGACCCTGACCCGACAAATGACGCTGCCCGAACCGATCAATACCGATCGAGCCCTTCTGCATTGTGTGATGGAGTTGTTCGAACGACTCAATCCCCAACAAGCGATCCGCTTGCTCGGCGTGGGCGTCTCCCATCTGAGTGTTCCGGGCCAATGTCCGCCATCGGAACTGCTGCTCTTCCCGGAATTCGCTCCGCCTCCGACAACCCACCGTCGCGATGGAGCGCTGGACCGAGCCGTCGACAGAATCCGTAGCCGCTTCGGGCGGGAGTCGCTTAAACGGGGACACTGGACAGCCGGGGAGTGAGCGCGCGGAATTCTGGATCGCATTCAAACCGCAGATTGACGAATGATGAGGTCCGAATTTTGAAGGTAAGACGTTCAGATTAAAAATCAGTCCTCGGAGCGTCGTACAAAGCGAGGCTGTTTTCCGTCGGGATATCCGGATGTAAAACATTCGCGTAATCCAGAATATAGCCGGGCGAAAGGCATTTCATATAACGCCGCGCCTCAGCACGAATTTCGGCGGGAGTCCCAAACGGCATCAGGCGTTGCATGTCCAATCCGCCGCAAAAGCAGATTCGTCCGCCATACTTGGCAGCGAGACCTTCGGGGTCCATGCCGGGCACATACGGCTGAATGGGATTGAGCACATCGACGCCCAGATCGATTAAATCAGGAATCAGCGGTTCGATGGCGCCACAACTATGATAAAAAGTCCGGTAACCGTAACGATGGCAACGCGCGAAGAGGCGCTTGAAGCGCGGAAAAAAGAATTCGCGAATACTGGCCGGTGAATACATCAGGCCGGTCTGCATTCCCAATTCGTCTCCCACATAGATTTGATCGATCCTCCCGCCCAACGCCGAATGGGCCTTGTCGATAAGACCGGAACAATAGTTCTCCAGGGTATCGAGAATATGGATCATGATCTCATGCCCCTCGGCGAGATCGATCAGGGCCTGCGTATCGCCGCGAAGCCGACGGACAACGCCGAACAGCCCCCCCAGTCCCAGTTGAATCGCCGGGGGATTCCCCGTAGCGTCCCAACTCTCAATGAAAGCCGGCAAATGATCATAATTAAAGCTGTCGGGATGACGATGAAGATCCGCCCATCGACGATCGACCTGATCCAAGCGTTCCAGCGCCTGCCAGGGACCATCACACTCCGGGATATGGAGGGCTTCAACCGCAGGAGTCATCCAGGGCTCCACCTTGACCATGTCGATCCGCAGGCGTTCATGCAGGCGAATGAGCCAGTTGCCCGTGAGGGGGATCCCCAGATTCTTTGCCAGGGCTTCGGGCTCGGGGCCATAGGCATTTAAACGGGCAGGAACACGATCGGCCGGTTTGTGGTCCATGGCTGCGTGAATTCGTTCTCTCGAGTTGATGAAGGCTCCTTCCAGATCTTATGCCGATGAGCTAGGGGTTATCCCGCTGCACGCTCAAACTCAGCAAGCGTCCGAATTTCTTCTGCCCAGATTGAATCGTCGGGCGTTTCCAGAATGAGCGGGATTTTGTCCAATCGCGAATCCTGCATCAATCGTTTGAAAACAGGCCAACCCAGGGTTCCGGCGCCCAGCGAGGCATGACGATCCAAATGGTTGTTGAATTCCCCCTTGGAATCATTCAGATGCATCCCGCGCAAATATTTAAGCCCGATAATCGACTCGAAGGCCTTCCAGGTCGCCGCATACGACGCAGGGGATCGCCAATCGTATCCCGCGGCAAAGGCATGACAGGTGTCGATACAAACGCCCACGCGTTTTTTGTCGTCAACTTGAGCAATGATCTCGGCTAGTTCTTCAAAACTACGACCGATATTGGACCCCTGCCCGGCCGTATTTTCAATGACCGCGGTGACCCCACGAGTAGCGGACAGGACCCGATTGATGTTGTCAGCCACAAAAGCCAGTGCTTTTTCAAGTGGAATCTGGTTCAAATGACTTCCCGGATGAAAATTCAGCAGGGAAATACCCAGTTGCGCGCATCGCTGCATCTCGTCTAAAAACGCCTTGTAGGACTTTTCCCGCGCCTCGGCGTCTGGGCTGGCAAGATTGATGAGGTAGCTATCGTGGGCCAGGATTTGCGCCGACTGAAATCCTTTTTCCGCGCAACCTGATTTGAAGGCTTGAGCCTGTTCATCCGGACAAGGAGGAGCCGCCCATTGGCGCTGGTTCTTGGTGAACAGGCCAAAAGCCGTCGCCCCGATCGCCGCCGCGTTGATCGGGGCGTTGGAGACTCCTCCCCCAATGCTGACATGGGCGCCGACCCATTTCATAGTCAACCCTTCAGGTGTTTGCGGAAGAAAGCGACGGATTTATTCCCACCCCAACTGTGTTCGCCGGGAAAAAGATCCAATTCCAGATTTTTGGCAGCTCCGGCGGCTTTGTAAATACCTTGGACCTGCTTGAAGCAAGTCATGGCGGTATCGATCACGAAACAGGTGTCATTGGCCGCGATGTCCACCAACAGGGGTTTGGGCGCCAATAATCCCTGCAGATCGGGCAGATCCACCAGGGTAAAAAGACCCGGCGCCACCTGCATCCCGCAATAATTGAGATCGCGGATGCCGAAATAGGGCCACAGGTCGCTGTAACAGATGATTTCTACCGCCGAAAACCGCGGATCGCAAAAGGCCGTCCAAACCGTCATCGTTCCTCCGCCGCTGAGCCCCATAACCCCCAACCGACGCCCATCGACAAACGGCAGGGTGCTGACAAAATCGGTCGCCGCCATTCCATGGGTCACATTAATCGAAATCGAGGTCATCCCCAGCATCGTGGCGTGCAAATAGTAGAGATTGCACCAATCGCGATTGCCGCGATTGTTTTTAAAATTGGGTTTATTGTCGTCATTGCGTTCCCCGCACCCGATCCAGTCGATGGCATAGGTCACAAACCCCTGTTTGGCCATTTGGTGCCCATAGGAATAATTATGGTTGGCTTCACTCTGCCGGACCTCGGGCGAAAAACAGTTACCCATCACCGGTTCCTTGCCGAAGGCACCATGCCCGTGCCAACAGAGGATCGCCGGACGTTTTTCCCGGGGCTTGATCGACTGGGGACGGTTCACCAGCAGGATGGCGGAAATATGGCGTTGCACATCAATCAACCAACGCTGTTTGATCAGACCGTCGTGCTCCCACTCGGCCATCAATTGAGCATTCACCGGCACGCGATCCGGAAAGCGGCCGAGGCAGGCTTTCACCGCGGGGATCGCCTGTGCTTTCCAGGCCTTGAAGTTTGAGTTTTTCCGGGGATCGAATTTAAATCGGGGCTTGTTTTCAAGCGCCAGTTTGAAGAACATATCCTGTGGACTCAAGTTGCGGAATGACATGGGGCATCTCCTTATCGGTTGGCCATCAAGCGTAGGACAGCCCCGGTCTCAAAATCAAGCGAAGAATCAATGAAATACACACAGACCACTTTGAACCGGGTGTTCATCCTGCGATTGGAGCAGGATGAAATCCTGCACGAAATCGTCGAGCAATTTGCAAAGGATCACGGGATTTCCGCCGCAGTTCTCTGGGCGGTGGGGGGCGCCGATATCGATTCCCGTCTGGTTGTCGGCCCCCGCCATCGCGCCGCACGCCCCGTCACGCCGATGTTCACACGCCTCCCCGACGCCCATGAAATTGCCGGCGTCGGCACGTTGTTTCCAGATGCCGGGGGAACCGCCATTTTGCATATGCATATCGCCGCGGGGCGACGAACAAAAACGATCACCGGCTGTGTCCGTGCGGGAGTTAAAGTATGGCAAGTCCTTGAAATTGTCCTGCTCGAACTCGGCCCCAATCAAGCCCGTCGTATGCTGGATTCCACCACCGGCTTCAAACTATTGGACCCCACGGGAGGAAGGCGCGTTAAGCGAAAGAAATAAGGTCCGGAGCGGAATCTCATTTCAGCGGCATGGCATCGATTGAAACGAACGGCCGATGGGGTTATACACCCGCGGGCCAACAGCAGGCCAGAGTCGGTCGAAACCGGGGCTCAACATCGAAATCGAGGCGAACAACGTGGAACCCGTTGAGCAGAGGGGGATGCCGTCAAGGTTCTCCTCCTTATCATTCAAAAACGGCCCAATGGTTCCAGGCCGGCCACCCGATTTCAATTGCAGTCTTGATTTTATCGCCTCCTTCGGGCATCGTCCCTGTTATCAGCACAACAACGTGTTACCACGAGGCGGATATCCCCATGGGACTGACTGAACATCTTCGCCAGCATTGGGTGGGGAGAAAACAAATGGTCGGCGCGTTGAATGCGCTCCGGTTCCTGGGCCCCGGCCTACTGGTGACGGTTGGTTTCATCGATCCCGGGAACTGGGCCTCGAATGTCGCCGCCGGCTCCCAGTATGGGTACCAGCTCTTATGGGTGGTCACGCTGAGCACAATCATGCTCATCGTCCTGCAACATAATGCCGCCCATCTGGGAATCGTCACCGGATCCTGTCTGGCCGAGTCAGCCACCTCTCACCTTCCGCGCTGGATATCGCGTCCGGTCCTGGGGTCGGCGGTTCTAGCCTCCATCGCCACGGCATTCGCTGAGATCCTAGGGGGGGGCATTGCGCTTCAGATGCTGTTTCATCTCCCGCTCAAAATCGGGGCCACCTTGACTGCCCTGGTGGTGGCGGGGCTGCTCATCTGGAATTCCTACCGGCGCCTGGAAAAACTCATCGTGGGGTTTGTGTCCTTGATCGGGCTTGCCTTTCTGTTTGAACTGACGCTGGTCGATACCCGGTGGGGTGCCGCGGTAGCCGGCTGGGTGACCCCCGCCCTACCCCCCGAATCGATCCTGATTATCATGAGCGTATTGGGCGCGGTGGTGATGCCGCACAATCTGTTCTTGCATTCGGAAGTGATCCAAAATCGGGAATGGCATACCCAGGGCGAACACGCGATTATAAGCCACCTGAAATTCGAATGGCTGGACACTTTGGTATCGATGATCGTGGGATGGATGATCAACAGCGCCATGATCCTGCTGGCCGCCGCGACCTTTTTCAGAGAAAAAACAGTCGTGACCTCCCTGGAACAGGCCGAAAAAATGCTTTACCCCATCCTGGGACATAACGGTCCCCTGGCCGCCACCGTTTTCGCCCTCGCCCTGCTCTGTGCCGGACTAACGGCAACCGTCACGGCGGGAATGGCCGGCGGTTCCATTTTTTCCGGATTGTTCGGCCGGCATTATGATATTCAAAACACCCCGTCCCGAATGGGAGTGGGACTTACCGTCGGGCTGGCATTGCTCGGAGTCATGTTCGTCACCAACACGTTCCAGGCCCTGATTCTCTCGCAAGTCCTGTTAAGCATCCAACTGCCGTTCACCATCGTACTCCAGATTTACCTGACCTCATCGCCCCAGGTGATGGGATCTCATGCCAACACTTCTTGGGGGAAAATCTGGCTTTGGATGATTGCCATCGTGGTCATCTGTCTGAACCTGATCCTCCTCTGGAAAACGATAACTTGATTCGCAAGCCGTTTTCGGATTCAATCATCCCCGTGTTCCTAATATTCATCGTTTTGCCAACCCTCCTCATCCGGAGTCGACATGTCCATCGCAACCCTGCTGATCACGGGTGCTAACAATCATGATTGGTCCCGTTCCGCCCCGTTCTGCCAGGAACTGATGCAAAAAACAGGGCGCTTCGAGGTGACGCTGACGACCACTCCGATCGAAACGCTGGCCGATGCCGGCGCCTTGAAACGGGTCCAGTTATTTTTCATCGACTATAATGGCCCGTCGTGGGGTGATACGGCGCAACAGAATTTTGTCCAAGCCGTCCGGAACGGGGCCGGTGTCTGCATCCTGCATGCCACCAATAACGCCTTCGAAGGCTGGCATGAATTTGAAGAAATGTGCGCCTTGACCTGGCGGGAAGGCACAGCTCATGGTGCCTATCATAATTTCGACATCAAAATCACCGACCCGACCCATCCGATCACCCAGAACCTGCCGGGGGTCCTGAAAAACCACCCGGACGAGCTCTATCACCGTCTCGTCCATATGCACCACACCCCGTTTCAAACCCTCGCAACGGCTTTCTCGTCTCCCGAGTCGGGCGGGACGGGCCGTGACGAACCCGTCGTGATCGTCAAATCCTACGGCAAAGGCCGTATTTTTCACTGCATCCTGGGACATGTCTGGGAAGGACATGTCATGGATACTTTCATCAATCCCGAGTTCCAGAAGCTTCTCCTGCGGGGATGCGAGTGGGCGGCCACCGGCAGGGTGACCTGAGATGAAACCCCGTGAATGGATCGTCCCCGCCCAGACCAAGGGCGCCACGTTGCAGGATTTTCTTGCGGCCAGCACGGGCTTGTCCCGTAACCACGCCAAACGGCTCATCGATGAACGCCGGGTGTTTGTCAATGGACGCCGGATCTGGATGAGTCGGCATCCGCTCAAACCCCGGGATCGCATCGAATTTTTCGGAGTCGACACCGGCGCCCCCACCCATTTCGTGCCCCGAATCCTCCATGAAGACGCCGATTACCTGGTCATCGACAAACCCGCCGGGATCGAAACCACGGGGGACAAGGGAATCGAGGCCTTGATGCGCTCGATCCGTAAAACGGACGACCTGCGAGTGGTCCATCGGCTGGACCGGGACACCACCGGTTGTCTCGTGGTGGCCCTGACGGCAAGCGCTTTCGATGCCATGATCCCCTTGTTTAAGGATCAGCGAATCTTAAAACTGTATCATGCCGTGGTTCGGGGCACCGTGGAACCCCGTGAACAAGTCATCCGTGAACCGTTGGATGGTCAACCGGCCATCACTCATTTGCGGGTTCTGGATTCAAATCCCCAGGCATCCCATCTCCGCGTTAAAATCGAAACCGGACGCACTCACCAAATCCGGCGCCATCTGCAAACCCTGCGACATCCCCTCGTGGGCGATGCCGCCTATGGGACCCGCAAAGCCCTGCCAGACGCGTTGCGCAAGGTCGCCCGCCAGATGCTCCACGCGGCCATCATCGACTTTCCACACCCGGTTTTAAATAAACGAATTCGAGTGGAATCCGCTCTCCCCTCGGATTTCAAAGCCTGCCTGAAAAGTTTGCATCTGACCTGATTTTTTCTGGATTGTCGTGGGGACATCAATGCCGCTAAACGACAGAACGATGAATATGCGGGCTTAAGTAAAGGCACCCAAGCCCCAAAAATGGAGCGGGTTAGAGTCAGGGAAACCCGCTTTTTTCAAGACACGGGTTTTATTCGTTCACAGGCGAAGCCGGTTTAGGTGCGATGCCGGAAGGTGATCCGACCCTTGGTCAAATCGTAAGGCGAAATTTCCACTGTCACTTTGTCGCCGGTCGTGATCTTGATGAAGTTCTTGCGCATTTTACCGGAAATGTGAGCCAATAATTCATGCCCATTTTCCAGCCGGACCCGATACATGGTCGCCGGCAAAACTTTAAGCACCACGCCTTCGACGCGGATCGCTTCGTCCTTTTTCCCGCCTTCAGTTTCTGTAGTCATAAACTTTTCCTTGAATTCAAACCCGCCCCTGCCCGCCGGATAACAAACGTGCGAACTATACAAATTCCGGCGTTTTAATGCAAACTATCTGTTTTCGCACCGAGGACTTAGAAAATCGGGTCGATCTCCTGTCCAATTTTGATCCGGTAACAACATGAAAACACGGCACCCGGTTCCAGGAGTTGAATCCCCGGTTTTTCGCTGAAATCACCGATATATCCAACGGGATCTGAAAAACCGTACCAGGGTTCAATGCAGACAAACGACGCCCCGGGTCGGGACCAGATGCCCAAGAAGGGAAACCCTTTGAACTCCACCTCGACAAACCGTGAATCATCCCTTCGGCGCAAGCGCACGGACCGGGATTGATGGGTGGTGAAGACCAATGCCTCACGGGCGAATAATTCAGCCTTCAATGGCAATTGCCGACGGCCCTCGAATACGCAGCGTCGCTCGCCGGTTAGATATCCGTTTTTTAAAACATGCGCGTCAGCCGTTTCGGTTTTTTCCCATTCCAAATAATAGTGTTCCATCGTGTCTCCCGCCTGCCACCGGCAAAGAAAGCCGGGATGGGCACCGATTGAAAATGGCAGGGGTTCGGTCTGGGGATGGGTCAATCGATATTCGACGGACACCGTGGCGCCTTCAAGGGAATACCGGACTTCCAGCCGAAAGGCGAAAGGATACTGGAGCCGGGTAACCGCGGTATCCGTCAGCACATAGGTCGCGTGCCGATCTGAAAGGTCATGAAGTTCAAAGGGCATCTGCCGGGCAAACCCATGCTGTTCAAGGATAAAAGCGCGTTCGGCCAACCGATAAGTATTCTGCCAAAGACCCCCGACAATCGGAAATAAAAGAGGGGCCCGATCGGCCCAGACCGCAGGATCGCCGGGCCAGAGATAATCACAGCCGTCACTCGATCGAATCCGCAATAATTCCGCCCCACGGGTGTCGATTTCAACCGTCAATTTCGGATTTATAAGAGTCGCAATCATCTTCTCTCCCCTCGCCAAGTTCATCGCCCACCGGTCACCAGAGATCGCCTGGACAACGGCAAGGCGACGATTTTTCAGCGATCAGACATAGAATCCGGTACGTCGCCTGAACCCCTTCCGGACCGGAATAATCGCGATCATACGCTGCGATCAGATTTCGCAATTGGGTGCGGGAGAGCGGACGACCGGATGTCGAAAACCGGCCTCCCGTCAAACCCTGGTCATGCAAGGCATTCAACAGGGAATGGGCAGAAGGATAGGTAACGAGGATTTCGACCGGCGCCTCCTTCCGGATTACCAGACCCGCGTCGCCTATCGCATCGCGGAGGAGATCCGGCGACGGGAGATCTGCTGACGGAAGGTTATCGGGAGCTATCCGGCGCCGAACGGCGTGCAATTCAGCCAGGGTTCCCTTGGTCATGACCGCGAGTGCCGCCACTCCGCCGGGATTCAGACTCCGCGCGATTTCCCGCATGGCCGCCTGCGGGGAGTCAGCCCAATGCAAAACGGAACTACTGAAGACGGCATCAAAGACAGAATGGACGGGCAGATCCCCGGCATCTCCAACCACCCAGCCCAGGGTATCCAACGGGTTGGCGATCCGTTTGCGAGCCGCGCAGATCATGCCCGGGGAAAGGTCCAGCGCCAGCAGACGGCTTGCAGGAAAAGTTTCCAGTAAAAGACGGGTCAACACTCCCGTTCCACATCCGATTTCCAAAATCCGGGATGGCCCACCCCGCGGCATCTCGTTTTGAGCCAATTCCAACAAACGAATGGCCACCCGGTTCTGGACCCCGGCAAAATTCTCATACGTTTCGGCCGCTGCCGAGAAGCGCCGGCCTGGAGTCATCGATCCCTCCGTGTTCATGAGTCCCCACCCTGAACAACCGGTGAGGTGTCACACAACGCCTGGACAGCCCGCTCAAGATCCGCACGAGTATGCGCCAGGGTGATGGAAAAACGTAACCGTTCAGTGCCGACCGGCACGGTCGGCGCGCGAATGGCCGGAACCATCACCCCCACCTCGCGAAGGCGAGCGGACCATTGAACCATCCGCTCGGCCCCGCCGAGAATGACCGGAATGATCTGGGTCGTCGAATCGCCCACCCGGAAACCGGCCTGGATCAGACGCTGGCGAAAATAATCAGCGCGTTCGAGCAGTTCACTCCCCATCCGGGGATTTTCCCGAAGCACGTCCAACGCGCCGAGGGCCCCGCCGACCACCGCAGGAGGCAAGGCCGTGGTATAGATCAAGGCGCGGGAATGGTTGATCAAATAATCGCGCATGGAGGGGGAACAGGCGACAAATCCACCGTAATTTCCCAGCGCCTTGCTTAGGGTCCCCATGGCCAGATTCACCGGGCAATGGCCGCCAACCGCATGACAGGCACCGGCACCCTCCTCACCCAGTACTCCCGTGGCATGCGCTTCATCGATCATAAGCAGGGCATTATGGCGTTCGGCCAATCCGATCAGGGCCTCGAGCGGCGCCCGATCCCCATCCATGCTAAAAACCGATTCACTCACAATCAACCGACGACCGGCTCCCCCGCCATGACGTTCCAATAAAACCTGTAGGTGCCCGGGATCATTATGTCGGAACCGATGAAGCCGGGCACGGGACAACAGGGCCGCATCGAGGAGACTGGCATGCGAAAGACGATCGGCAAAGAGGGTGTCACCCGATCCAACGAGAGCGGGGATGATGCCGGCATTGGCGAGAAAACCACTGCCAAAAACCAAGGCGGAAGGATATCCCTTTAATTCAGCCAGGCGGGTTTCCAACTCCTCATGAATGGGAAGATTACCCGAAACGAGGCGTGAGGCCCCTGCACCCGCACCATACGCATCCAAGGCTTTCCGCGATGCCGCTAGAACCGCGGGATGGCCCGCCAGATTGAGATAATCGTTCGATGCAAAGTTGAGCCATTCGCGCCCATCGGAAAAGAATTTGCCCCCGGCACGGGGCATCTGGACCAGATGCCGCCCCAACCCTTGGGCGCGCCGTTCAGCCAAAACTTGGGGTATCCAGCTTTCGGCTCTGAAATTCATCCGGATCAGGTCTTATCGGGCGCTTCCGCCGGCTTGACGGGAGCGTCCGGCGTCGGGCGCGAGCGATCGAGAAGGGACAGGGCCGCTTCGGCCTCCTGAGCCCACTGGCTATCGGGATGCGCCGCGATGAAATTTTCATAATCGATACGCGCTTCCCCATACCGTCCCAGAATGGTCAAGGCCCGCGCCTTACCCAACAGAGCCAGGGGAGCCAGAAAATGGGTTGGATTCGCCCGAACGAACCCGGCATAACCATCCAAGGCGCCTTCCACCTGACCCAGGGCTTCCATACAATTGATTCGCCCTAATTCCGCCGAAAGGGCCATGAAATGGGTCGGATAACGCAGCTGAAAATCGGCATAGGCTCCATCGGCCAAGGCATAATTCCCGCTGTCAAAATGCGAACGGGCCAGCAGGAGTAAAGAGATCGGCGCAGCCGGCGTGGTCGGATACTGTTTGACGATATCCTGTAACGTCGTCAGGTTGGATGCAGACATGAGCATCGCCGAGGCCCGTTCGATCTGGGCTCGTTGATTCACCCGGTACATCTGATACCCGCCCATGGCCAGGAGCGCCAGGACGATAACCACCACCCAACGCCAACCCCGTTCAAAAAAATAGGACTTGAGCACTTCAAGTTCACGAATCGACGGGGTCTCCTTTACGGAGGCAGCCGATTCCAAGGATTCAGTCGTTTGTTCTTCTTTTTCCATAAATATAACCCGTGCTGGACGTTACCCAAAAACTGTCTTTAAAAATACCCGTCTATCGGGGGTATTGCAAGTCGAAAAGCGGACAGGGGACGAAGGATGGCGCATCTGCGATTCGGTGTACAGAAACCGCCTAAAGGGCGTTTACCCAACCGTTTTCAATCGATGTCGGCCTGCCCTCTGTGGCGGGCGTCGGGAGATGGATCCGCGGACGCCGGGCGCAGAGGCCCGGCCCACAACAACGGGGAATCGGGTTACGGGCGAAGCCCCATCTGGGGCGGTTATCAAGGAAATAGGTGAATTTTCACCGAATCGCAGATGCGCCCGACGAAGGATGGAACGGGAGTTCCGTGGGTAATGGTCTGAGACCATCAAAAAGGCAAAGTGAAAGTCTGTTAACGCCTCAGAAATCCGGATCCAACACTTTCCCGACATCGTTACCTGCTTTTGCCTTCTTCGGCTGATTGGCTGTCGCCCTTTTCAGCCCATTCCGCAGTCTGATGCCATGCGGTCGAGTGCCCAACTGAGGCGGAGTCCAGGTCGCAAAACAAGGCCTGCGCGGCAACCACATTCCCAATCTCGTCCCCCCCCGCCGTCGGCAAATTGTCCTCTAAAACACAAAAGGCCGGGCAACCCGGCCTCTTGCGTTTTCAGAGCTATTTCGCCTGCTCTGCTGGCACTCCATTCGACCAGAAGGAACGGTTTTATAAGGCGCGTGGCCCATGCCGTTTTATCCAACCAATCTTAGGACAATTACATAAATAGCAGGTGCCATGCCAACTGCAGAATTAGCCCAATAAGCGCTAAATAACGAGACTCACGCATGGGTTATTTCGCATAAATGCGTTAGATCTAGGATTTAATGGGAGATCCACACCGATTTTAAGCACGGAATATGGATGGCTGGTGCCGATCGTCACGACCTCGATATCGCATTTCCCAAGTAGTCCGTAATTCATGACATAGAAGCATGTGTCAGCGTCTCACCTGCCTCCGAGCATCGCGGAATAGGCTAGACCCTGACGCCGGCATCGACCGGATCTTGAACGCCATGATCCAGGCCGACTCGACAGTGCCCGCGTGTCCGGCCCAGGAATATGGGAACCCGCCCGAGGAGGCAAGTATGAAGAAGCGCTTTCATTGAAAAAAGCGTGCCCGAGCAAGGTCTAAAACACAAGCGCGATGTTAATCGCGCCACCGAGGTTGTCCGGGCGAACCTCGACTGTCATAGGCCAGGTGCAAGAATCTTGCTGGTGACCGGACCCTGGCTGGCCGCGAAAGGCTAGACAGGCCCGCGATGCCGGGAGTAGAGTATCGACGTTGAACGGGGATTTACTGACAAAAGGGATGAATATGCAGCTACTTGAAGATGCACTGAACTGCTCCCGGTGTGTAATAAGCGTGATGGGAGACCATGCCCGTGAAGGAGTTGATAAGATATTCCAGAGAAAAACAGCGGATATTGACCGTACCGGCAAAACCTTCTGGCTCATGAGATCGCCCAAAGCACGGCCCCTTCAAGTCCAGGGAATCTGCCAGACCGCTCCGGCATACGCGATATTCATTTCTCCCGCGTCAAAGGGTGGCGCACGCCCGACCACAACGGAGGAAGTAGCCAGCGAGTACGCTGAAAATCGAGAGGTATGGCTCCCCCTCCCGAAAGACATAAGTCCTGTCACAGGAAAGTTGGACAACAGTGCGGCTGCCCTTGTTTTCGATATGCTGACAACCGAAGTCAGTGGACTATTGGATTTGTGGAATTACGGAGACTTAGCAGATATTCAGAAGCCCTTAAGGTTCATACTCGGCTGTTCGACTATATGCACAGTTAAGAAAGATATGACGGCGCACCCCGAAAAAATGAAATCCCGTTATCGTAAAGTTGTTGCAATAGCCCGAATTGCGCGGCCGTACTGCGTGTGGCTCCGATAACGAATGGACGGTCAGGTGCAAGATTCTTGTAGGCAACTGGGCACCCGTGTGCCTTATCAGCCGAATTTTGGCCACAAATTGTAGCCAACAGACGGATCATTCGCCTTGAGTGCCCGGATGAACTCTACTTCTTTCTGACTCACCTCTGAGGGAGATGCCGACTCCGATTCCCAAAGAATCTCCTTCCGGATTGTGAAGTCCCACCTTTGTTCCCGGCTGAAGTCCTTGGCGATGAGTTCACTGCTGGCGCTGCCAAAATAGTTGATGCTATCTGTCCGGTCTTGCCCGACATAGATCTTCCCGTTCGGATAGGTAATTTTATAGATGACGTTCATTCCGTCGATTTATTTGCGAAACTCATCAAAGAACGCATCGTCCACTTCAAAAACCGTCTTGGGTTTCAGACCAAGTTCCAGCTTCTCGAACATATCGACCAGTTTATCACCATCAACCAATTCAATAGGCCGGGCTCCATCCCTCCTCGCCTCTCGCCGGGCATCCTGCGTGAACGTACCCGTGGTGAGAATGATCCCTTTATCAGCCCGGCCCTCCATAGCCCCACGGAAATCCCGAATCTGGGAAGTCGTAACGCTTCCCTTATACCGCTTGCATTGGAACAAAACTTTGAAGGTAACAAAGGCATTGAGCTCCAAAATGCCATGCCCGTCGATTCCATTGTCACCGCTCTGACCTGTGACCGTAACCTGCTGGAATCCCGCTTCGCGCAATAACCGCTGACATAGGCGCTCAAACCCGCCAGAAGGGAGATCTTGAATCGTTTCCAAGAGCCGATCCCGATAATCCGCAGCAATGGTCAGGTCAACTTCTTCGGGGGTATCCCGTTCTGGTTCAGATGGATGTTCTTTGGCCTTCTCTTTTCGCGCATCCGAATCAATCTTGACCTGTTTACGGAATATTTCCTGCGCCTGAGCATAGGTCAGGTTCGTCTTCTGCCCCTTCTCTGTCAGTCGCCAAACTCCGCGTGTTGAAGAATCGAGTAAGCCTTCCCGTTTTAAATAAAATCGCGCCCAAGCCACTTGGTTCCTGAACCTGGGTTGCCCGGATTCCATCAATTCATTCTGTATTGATTCCGGCACTTTGGAGAGTTCAGCGACTTTGTCCACCGCTTCCTCTGGAGTACCAGACCCTCCCAATGCACGAAGCGCATCGAGTAAAGGTCCGAACCAGCGGAGAAACTGCGTGCCTTCTTTTTTAATAGCCATTAAGAGCCTCTTTTTTGCATTGCGATCCCCGTCATATTGACACCCACCCACCCTGCCGTCAAGGAGGACCCCGGATCCCGCATCTTTCAATTCTGGAAGATAGGCAGGCGAAATAACTCCATTCCGACGGTGGAATATGTCGCTATAGCACCCATTCCGCCACCTGTGGAATTCGTTCCACAGGTCAATCTCCCTAGTCTACCCCACCTCCTTAAGAAGTCATCAAAACGCATTATAACTATACGATACGCCGAGAGGCAGCCGATGGTATTCGGGAAGCCTGGGGCGAAGACGCAGATAGCGCGGTCCGTGAACCGGATTGGGCGCGACAGGTGCGTTCAAACTGGATGACGCGGAGCTATCGGCTGGTCCGCTGCATGGAGCAGGCGGGTTGAGTGAGTCGTTAAACCTGGAACGCCGGCGATTCCCGTAATAGGGGGAGCTGGCGTTTTTTCGCCTCGGACTGGCTGGGTGCTGTGCAGATGGGCGCCAATATCCGTTTTCTTAACTATTGACCGATTCCGAAGGGAAGGAATTCTGTTGATAATTTGGTGACAATTTGACTGCCTAAAAGGGCTCTTTTGTGTATCTATGCGCAAAATAGGCAAACGCAGAATAATCAAAATAAACCGCTAAAATAAGGCGAAATCATTAGGAAATATGGCTAAAAGAAGTGGAGCGGGAGACGGGGATCGAACCCGCGACGTTCAGCTTGGGAAGCTGACATTCTGCCACTGAATTACTCCCGCATATAGCAAAATAGGCTTTTTTACCTGTAAAGTTTTGTTAAAAGTTTTGTTTTTCACCTTGCCATTGTCCATGTTGTGGCGTAGTGTTCTCCTTGTCGCTTACAGACAAAATAGGAGGTCACAATGCCCCTGGAACTCCGACGGAAACCGGATGGCACTCTCAAGTCCAAATGGTGGTATGGTGCATACATGGTCAATGGGAACCGGTATGCTACGAATTTAGGCGTAGAAGTCAAGGGTTTGCCGCCGGAATCTTTGCGTGAGGAAGGCGACACGGCGTTCGAGCGGTCCCGTGGTCAGGCGCAATCGAAGCTGGAGCAGTTGATCACAGACGCCCGGAGCCAGAAGTCAGCGGAATCTCTGGTTCAGAACCTTCACGAGATCAAGTACGGTTCGAAGATCCTCACCTTCCCTATTGCCGACCTTCAAAGCGCCTGGGATCGGATGCCCAAGAAACGACGGACACTCCACCCCCGCTACGTCACAGATGTGCATGCCACGATCAAACGGTTCGTGGAATATGTCCAGGTGAAAAACCCAGAATTATTAGAGGCCGCTCAGGTGACCCGTGAGATGGCTCGGGGATTCATGGAAGTGGAGGCCGGCCGTAAGGTAGCGCCGAAAACTTGGAACGATTCCCTGAAACGCATGCGGGCTATCTTCAAGTTCCTTCAGGTCGAATACGGGGTTCTGCGGAATCCTTTCGATGGGATCACGGCGCACGAGGAACACCACATTCACCGCAAGCCGTTCACCATGGCGGAAGTTCAGAAGCTTCTGGATGCGGTGAAGGATGACGAGTTCTGCCGTCCGATCATCGTTTGCGGACTGAGCACGGCCATGCGGCGGGGCGATTGCTGTCTGCTCAAGTGGGAGGACGTGAACATGAAGGGCCCCCACCCCAGTATCACGATCAAGACCAGTAAGACCGGGGAAACGGTCTGCATTCCAATCTACGAGCACCTCATGGGGGAACTGGCCCTGGCCCACGAGCGGCGAAATGGCAAGAGCGAGTATGTCTGGCCTAATGTGGCTGCGATGCAGATGGAGAACCAGCAGGGCATCACCTGGCGTCTGCGGAAGGCGTTCGACCTGGCAGGATTCAAGGATGCCAAGATCCATGCAACACGCGCGCAGTGCGCGCGAAAGGCATCGGTGCTGGATTTCCACTCCCTCCGTACGACGTGGATCACCGAGGCGCTTTCGCGCGGAGTCCCCATTGAAACCGTCAAACTCATCAGCGGACACCGGACCGTCGAGGTCGTTACCACGCACTATTTCCGCCCGGGACAGGAACAAGTCCGGGCGGCACTTGAAGGAGCCCTGCCACGGCTGCTGACGAATGGGAATGACGACGGCAAAAGCAAGAGTTCCAAAGAGCAGGTACTCAGCATCTGCGCGGAGATGACTGCGGAAACGTGGAAGAAAGACGCGGAGCGGATCGCAGCGCTGGTGAAAGAGATGTGAGTTGACCGAAGAGCCCGCAATCTTACACGGATATAGTTTGCATCCCGGAGTGTGAAGCGTAAAGTGACAGGAATTGATGAAGGATCGGGTTCGAGGGCTGAGGCGGTACTGCCAGTGCCGAGAAATTCCAGTGGGGCGGGATCGGGCGCGTGTTTGGGAAACAACAGGTGGCTGAGCCAGGAGCGCTTTATGAAGCAATGGGTTAAGGGCTGGTGTCAAGCCGTGCTGGTTTTTGTACTGGTGGCTCTTTCTGTGACGGGTCAAGAAGCCGAGTTGCCAAGTGAGTTGGATCGACCCGGGTACTACGATTGGGATACTTATCTCTATTATAAGGATTACGAAGTCGCTTCGCTTCAGGACCTGGCGTCCGATTATGTGGCCCAGCAATGGGCCTGGATGCCTCTCGCCTTTCCGGAGGATGTGCCCTGGGGGTGGACGCAGGTGGCAGACCCGAATCCGATGCCGTTTGACCCGGCCGGGTTTCCGAAAACCTTTTTTAAAGGATTATTGCCGCGCCATCTCAACGGAGTGATGGTGTTTCCTGTATATGTCTGGGAAGACCCCAAGACGCGGGACCGGGTGTTTGTAAATGCAAACCAAGAAGAAATCGCCTCGTTACCGGCGGAGCGGGATTATGATCCGACTTGGTGGGTTTATGCTTTATTCAATGATGCGGATCGTGCGGCCTGGTCCGGGGATGACTGGCGGCGGTATACAGGAATGTTCGATTCGTCGCGGCTCGTGATCCGGTATAACCTCATTTTGGACCGTCAACTCCAAGAACTGGTATACGTTCCGGAGGAGGCAAATGCGTCGCTCATGGCCGCCAAGTCCAATGGAGGCGGGGAAATGCTGCTGATGCGGCTCCTGGCTGCGGAGACCGACATCATCATCCAGTCGGCGTCAGTGGTCTCGAACAACGTCAAATTGGAAATTGCCTACCCGAACGATTTTACCAACCGGCTGGAGATCTACGCTACCACCAACCTTTCCGATTACGACTGGTCGCTGGCGGCCACGAATCTCGCAACGACAGGGACCAACGCGATATTCTGGACGGACACGGGGACCACGAATTATTTCCGGCGGTTCTATGCGGCCGGGAATGCCGACCTCGATACTGATGGGGATGGTTTGGTCGACGGGCGTGAGAAATATCTTTACGGGTCGAGCATGACCGAGCGGGACAGCGACAGTGACGGACTGGTGGATGGATATAGTGGGGTCGTGGGGACCAATGTTTATCCCGGTGGCGCCCGAACTAATGGCGGGACCTACGTGGAAGGGGAACTCACCTGGTATACGGACGTTCTCAACAGCGATACTGACGATGATGGCATGGGTGACGGCTGGGAGGTGTCGAACGGGCACAATCCTTTGGACCCGAATGACCCGCCTAATGTTTCCGGCGCGATCTTCTATGCGGGACGTCAGACCGGGATGGTCTGGGTGGTGGCGGTGACAAACGATACGAGTTGGGCGACCAATCATTGCCAGGTGTTGTGCGAGCCGGGGTTGTACCGCCTTGTCAACCTGCCGGGAACCAACTACTGGATTCGGTCCTACCGGGACAGCGACGGAAATTCGACGTTTAGTGCGATGGAAGCGAACGGAATAACCAGCAACTCGCTTTGGATCACCAACCGCGTGATCGGCGTCGATGTGACGCTCCTGGATCCCGATTCTGACAGTGATGGACTGCCGGACTGGTGGGAATCGGCAAACGGCCTATCACCGACCAATGCGGCGGATGCGGCTTTGGACCCGGATGGGGATGAATACACCAGCGGCGAGGAGTACGCGGCGGACACCGATCCTCAGGACGAAGAAAGCCATCCTTGGAATATCAACGGGACGGTGGGCTACACTGGCGGCCAGACGGGGGTGATTTGGGTCGTGGCGACCTTGTCGGATGGCGATGGAACGGTTATTGGGGCCGACGTGCTGGAAGCGCCGGGTTCATATGCCATCACGCACCTGCATCCTTACTCGAACTATTGTGTTGAAGCCTTTCGGGACTCGAACGGGAATGCGTCGAACGATTATTGGGAAGCGCGGGCGGAATATGCGAACAATCCAGTGGATTTGAACACCAATGTCACGGGGATCGATATTACCCTGGCTGATCCGGACACCGACAACGATGGATTGCCGGACTGGTGGGAACTGGATTACGGGCTTGATCCCGACTATGGCGGGGAGGATGTGCCGGGTGCCTGGTGGAAGTTGGACGAAGCGACGGGGACGAACGTGGCGGACTCCACGTCGGCTTCGAACCAGGGCTGGCAGTGCAACATGGCTTCCAATAGTTGGGGTATGGGCGTGATCAGCAACGCCTTGGCTTTTGACGGAACCGATGATTATGTCCAGTTTAATGACAGTACCAGCCTGAAGCCGGGTTACGTGAGCGTGGGGCTCTGGGCCAAACCGAGCCTGACTTTGACCAATGGCACGGCAGTATTCTACAGCAAGAAGCCGGTGGGCACGAATACCGGGTACGAACTCCTGTACGAGCAGGGCAAGTTGACCTTCAGGATCTGCGCATCGGGGGCCAAATCGGCACAATATGCCTGTACGCTCACCAACAGCCAGTGGAGGCACATAGCGGGGACCTACGGCGGCCAGGCGTTACGGCTCTACGTGGATGGGATATTGAGGGCCGAGACGAACTTCGAGTGGGGGACATCGTTCGGATACGTGGATCAGGATGCCACGAAACCCCGACTGGGAGCGACCACCGGGGCGACGCCTTCGAATTACTGGGCAGGTTCCATGGACGACGTGCGGGTCCATGGGATGGAATGGTCTAGCAACCAGGTGGTGGCGATCTGGCAACTGGGGGCGGATTTCGACCTAGACGGGCTCTCCAATTTTGACGAGTTCCATGCGGGAACCTGCCCCACTAACTCGGACACGGATGGCGACGGCATTTCCGACGGCGCGGAAGTCCATGTGTTTGGGACAGACCCCTTACACATGCTCAATTCGATACTGCCCTTCACCGCCGGGTTTGAAAGCACGAACGGCTATGTTGCGGGCATTCTGGATGGTCAGCAAGGGTGGACGGCGACAGAAGGGGTAGCCGTTCAATCCTTTGCCGCCCGATCCGGTTTCCAAGCCGTGCAAAGTGCCGGCCTCGCCGCGACATACGTCCATGGATTGGCTTCGACGGCTACCGTTGTCACGGCGGAGACATGGGTCTACTGGAACCCAACACAAACCGTGCCGCCCACCAACCTGCCCAGTGGGGCCACCGCGCTTGTCAGTTTCAATGCGACTGCAGGGGTCGTCGCCTTTGACGGAGATGGCCAGGGAGGCGGAACGTGGGTTGCCGCTTCAAACACGCTACTCGTATCCCAGTGGGTCGCGCTCAAAGTCGAGCAGAACTACGCTACCAAGACGTGGAATCTTTACGTGAACGGCATCGAAAAATTGACTGGACTCAAGTTCAAAGACGACACCCCGGCCCGATTGCGAGCCATTAATATCAGGGATGGCACAGGGGGGCCTCTTGTGCTGGACGACCTGAGGGTGGAGGCGGAGCCATGACGAAGGGGGAGACCATGAAGAAAAACGCGGGCCAGACAAGAATACCGGTTGCGGGGTCGCGGTTGGTGGGTGCGATTATGGTTGTCTGTTTTCTGCTCGCCCATCGGCTCATGGCTCAGGACGAGTTGGGCTGGGACTTCCTGGAACTGACGACCGAGACCACCAATATGCCAGGCAATAAATCCTTCAGCGATGCGCCAGGGACTACGGTGACGACCAATGAGACGGAGGCCACGGCCGAGATTGTCGCGTGCGCACGAGCCCTCCAGTATGACCCGCTCCTCATCTATGAGTATGTGCGCAACCATATTCAGTTCGGACCGCCGACCTACGGGATACATAATGGCGCCCATGGATGTCTCATGGCGGGGCGTGGCAATGACGCCGACGAGTCCGCCCTTCTCGCCTCTCTCCTGCGTGTCGCCGGCTATACCACTCGGTTCGCCCAGGGCCAGGTGACCTATGCCAAGGCCGATCTGGCGCGGTGGTTGGGTGTCGGAGAGTCGTATGTGCCAACGCTGGTATACAATGCAGGGAATCCGCAAGTGGGCAGTTCGGGGACCAACTACGTGATGACCCGGTTCTGGGTGGAGATTCTCCTCAGCAACACTTGGTACCGGCTCGATCCGGCATTCAAGGAGTTCAATTCGGTCAACAGCCTCGATCTCGCCTCCGCGATGGGGTACAGCCAGACACAATTTATGTCCATGGCCCTGCAAGGCGCAACGTCTACAACGGACTACGTTCAGAACCTGAACGAGACCAACATCGCCTCCGCGTTGACGACCTATTCTACGAACCTCCTGGCATCTATAAAGGCCACTGCCCCCGATGCGAATCTGTCCGAATTGCTGGATGGTCGTAAGGCGGTCCCGATCCCGCTCGCTCCCCTCGGCACCAACTTGCCGCATGCGTTGGCCGTGACCGACGTCAACACGGTGGATCACTTTCAAACCAACCTTGTGGCGACAGTTAGAATCCAGTACGCGGGGATCGATACCACGTTAAAAGGTCCCGCGATGGCTGCCCGTCGGCTGTCGTTGACCCACAACGCCACCGATAGCTACAAGCCCCAGTTGTGGCTCGATGGAAAACTCATGGCGACCGGCGGCGCTACCGTCGTCAGCAATGCTTACACGCTCAGGGTTGACGTCGACAATCCTTACGTGGTGGCCGGATACGCGGACAAAACGGCATTGCTCACATTGAGGAGTGGTTCCACCTACGTCCTCATCTGCGATTTCGAGGGGAGTTCCCCCTGTTTGGTGGCGAAGTACAATCGCAGTCTCTCCCGGAATCTGCTCGCGGGGCGACCCGCAACCGACGAAACGGTGCTGGCCGGGGGCCTTCATGTGGCCGGATTGTCGGCGCTGCGGCAATGGCAACTCTCCCGCCAGATGCTCGGCAGGCTCACGCATTGCGTTAGTCTGGCGCACTTCTTCGTTGGAGTCATCGGACAGGAGAGCAGCTATTTCGTTGATGTTGGCGTAGGCGTGTCCCAGCAGTCGGAGACCGGCTCAACCGAGGATGCGAACGCTTGGAAACGCGCCGCCATATTTTGCGCCAGCTCCTTGGAGCACGGCGTTCTTGAGCAGACGCAAGACAAGTCGCGGTCCTGTGTATCGACGATCAAACTGCTCCAAATCAACAACACCAATGGCTTCAAAACCTTCCTGGCCACATCCAACAACTGGAGTTCGGTGGTTCGCCCCGCTTTGACGAACTACGCGAGCCTTGCGTCGCTCAACACCTGGATGGGCACGCCCGGCAACATGCTCCTTCTTCCACAACAGGGGTCGAATGTCGTTCGCTCCTGGCATGGCGTCGGCTACTTTCAATTTTCCGGCAGCACGATACTGGCGACGATCAGCGGCGGCTTGAACGGAGGCTATGGCACGACGGTCGGACTGTACGCGTCGAGTGTCGCCCGGAATATCTGCTTCAATGCGTACGACGCACAGCCCTACTCGGTTCCTGTGACGACATCGCTCGATCCGATCGACTTGCACACCGGCGAATTCCTGGCGGAGCGGGGCGACTTGACCGTCGGGTCGGATGGCGCCGGCAGTCTCGGACTCACCCGCAAGTACAACAGCGGACGAGCGTCGGTCAACGGTCCCGTGGGGTTGGGGTGGACTCACAACCACGACATCCGGGCAAACACCCTGAGCCATGGCGACCTCGCTTTCGGCGAACGCCGACCGGTGGAAGCCGTTGCCCTCATGGCCCAGGGTTTCGTCACGCTTGACCTCTTGCGAGGGACGCCCGATGTGAAGCAGTGGACTGCCGCCGCCCTGGCCACGAAATGGGGCATGGACCAGGCCATCGAGGGCAGCGTGCTCGTGCAGTTGGGCGACCGCGCTTTAGAGTTCGCGCATCTGCCCGACGGTTCATACGTGGCGCCGCCGGGCGTTACCGCAACCCTGGCGAAACAAGTCGGACAGTTCGTCCTGGACGAGCGCTACGGCACCCGCTGGACGTTTAACACGAACGGCACGCTTGCCCTGCGGCAGGATGCGGACAGCAATACGGTCCGTTATGCTTACAACGCTTCAACGAACGTTACGAGCGTGTCCAACAGTTTCGGCCGCACGCTCTCCTTCCTCTATTCCGCCTCCGGACTGCTGACCAACGTGGTCGAAGGCACGGGGCGATCCGTTGGTTACCTGTATTCGGCCAGCAATCTCGTCACTTACGTCGATCCCGGCGCCAACGCCTGGACCTACACCTACGATACGAACAACTGGTTGAAGGTAACCCGCGACCCGCTTTCCCGTCTCACCGTCAGCAACGCCTACAACGGTCTCGGGCAAGTCGAGAGCCAGATGAATGGCGCGAGCAATGTCTGGAACTTTTACATCAGCGGCTGGCGGGGTGTGGAGGAAGACCCGCAGGGCGGGCGCACCGTCCACTACTTCGATGACGACGGCCGGAACCTGGGCACCCAGGACGCGCTCAGCAATCGGACCTACCGCATCTACGATGCCCAGGGCCATCTCATCACCAACATCGATGCCCGCGGTTACGCCACGGTTTTTCAGTACGATAACGATCACAACGTCACGAACCGGATCGACGCCTTGGGCAACCGCACGGCCTACGCCTACGACAGCCAGTTCCGGCTGACATCCGTGACCGATCCGCTCGGGAACATCACGCGTTACGGGTACGACTCGAAGCACCACGTAACCAACATCACCGATGCGTTGAACAACGTTTCCACGATGGGCTACACATCGAAAGGCCTTTTGCAGCAACTCACGGAAGGCAACGGCCGCCGCACAGCCGCTTACACCTATGACTCCTACGGAAATCAGATCACGCTTGCCCGCACTGACGGCGGTACGATCAGCAACCAGTACGATTCGGCCGGCAACCTCGTCGCGACGGTGGATGCGAACGGTCGGACCAACCGCTTCACCTGGGACAAGCGGCGCTTGCTGACTTCCGACATCGACGCGGCCGGATTCACGGCGAGCAATGTTTTTGATGCCGCCGGGTTGCCCACCAAGACCATTGACCGCAATGGAAACACCAACCAGACCAGCTATACGGCGACCTACAAGCCGAACGCCATCACGCTCGCCAACGGAGGTACGATTCAGAACCGCTACGATTCCCGCGATGGGCTCGTTTCCGTAACCGACCCGCTCAGTCATGTTACAAGCAACCGGTTCGATAAAGCGGGACGCCGGATCGCGGTCATCGATGCGCTGGGCAACCAGACTTCATTCGCCCTCGACGCCAACGGCAACGTGACCGCGCAGACCAACGCACTCGGTCATGTGACGCATTACGCGTTCGACCCCCTTAATCGGCCCACCAACACGTGGGACGTTCTTCCCGGAGGGACGCGCACCGTCGCGTCCGTCTTCGACGCGGCGGGCCGACTCATCAGTACCACCGATGCCGATGGCTTTACCACGCAATTCCAATACGATGCCCTCCACCGGAAAACGGCTTTGATCAAGCCCGATGGCTCGTCCGAGCACTTTGAATATGACGCGCTCAATAATCTCACAGCGTTCGTGAACGGAGAAGGCAAGCGAATGGCCTTCGCCTACGATGCGATGAACCGGCACCGAGCAACCACTAACGCCGTCGGTAATGCCGCGTCCTACTCCTTCGATTCCGTCGGCAACCGGCTCAGCCGGCTGGATGCGAACGGCACTACCACCCAGTACCGGTACGATTCCGTTAACAACCTGACCAACATCACCTATCCGGGCAGTATCACGGTGCGCTTTGCCTACAACGGCAACCGACTGCCGACAAACATGGTGGACACGATCGGCACCAACCGCTGGCAGTATGACCGCATGAACCGGCTCACGAACGTTGTCGCATCCGGCGCTGGTGCGCCGACTCGACAAGTCGCCTACGCCTACGATCTTGCCGGGAACCGGACTGCGGTCACCTTTGCGGATAGCAAGCTGGTCGCCTACCAGTTCGATCCACTGAACCGCGTCACGAACGTTACCGACTGGGCTTCCCGGAAAACGGGTTTCACCTACGACACGCTGAGTAGAAAGACGGGCATCGCGTATCCGAATAGCGCGAGCGGCACATGGGACTGGGATGACGCCAACCGGCTGTCGCGTATCCGTTACGCGGGCGGCGGAAGTAACTTCATCGATCGGACCTACACCTACGCTTTGGCGGGCGACAGCACGGCGATGGACGTTGCCGCAGGGTTGCTGCCGCAACTGACGGCCGCCATCCAGCAATTCAGCCAGAATGAGGCGGACGAGTTGTCCCAAATCTCGGGAAAGGCGACGCCTGACGCGCCTGCGTGGGCGACCAGTCTTTGCGCCGGGGACCCCAACGGCAACCTTACCAATGCCGCCGGGATGCTGCTGGCTTACGATTTCGAGAACCGGTTGACCAACGCGGTGTCCGGTTCCACTACGACCGTCGCGACCTATGATGGCCAGGGTAGCCGGGTCAAGTTGGTCGCCATTACGGCTGGCCAGACCAATGTGACGTGGTTCGTTCTGGATTATGCCGACCCGCTCCGCCGTCCGCTGGCGGAACTGGATTCGGCTGGCAATCCGATCCGGTACTTTGTTTGGGGGCGTGGACTCGTAGCCCAAGTCGAGACAAACGGGACTATTCGCTACTTTCATGCCGACGGCCAGGGTTCCACGCTGGCCTTGACCGACAATGCGGGCACGCTTACGGACCAATGGTTCTTGAGTCCTTACGGCCAGACGCTTAATCGCACCGGCACCACCGTGACACCCTTTGTCTGGCTCGGGGGTTACGCCGTCCGAGCCGACGCGTCCGGACTCTTTTTTATGCGGCACCGTTACTACCATCCGGGCCTCATGCGCTTCGTTTCCGCCGATCCCATCGGGCTAGGCGGAGGTGGGAACCTCTTCATGTATGGCAACGGGAACCCGCTCCTCTGGCATGATCCGTACGGTCTCTGCTCGGACGGATACTACTTGCAAGGCCGTCCGCAACCGTACTATTCCCAAGACACACTCAGCGCACCGCAGAATGATAACGTACAACAGGTCACGGATTTAAATTTCGGGGTCCCCGCAGACCCCGCCTCGCCGTTCTATGCGGTGGACCAATCGACGGCCGGCGTAAATGAGTTCTTAATCGGAACAGCAGTTAACATAGCCGTTCCCATTGCTGTCGGTCGCGCTGCGACGGCCGCAGAGAGTTCAACGGCGCTTAGTACTTATCGTGTGACTGCACCGGGCGAGACGTTCATCAGGTATGAATCAGGCAATCCGGCTTTCACAAGAATCACCCCCCCAGGCGGTGTGACACCTGGGACATTCGCTGCTCCAGCAAGTGAAGGAATAGTTCCTGTCGCTGAGCGTGTCCCGACCTACAATCTGCCAAGTCCTGAGATTCCTCGGCCAAATGCTATCACTCTAACACCGCCTGCGGGAACACCGATCATTGGACCGCGTCCAGTTGCTGGCGGAACAGGCAACGAAGTAAACTTCTGGATGGGGTACTGACCATGATCGAGCTATCTCCAAAATGGTTGGCGGTACTCGTGGACAAGCCGGAAACGGGTATGGGTTATCAAGTTGTCAGTGTCATTCTCAAAGACGGCAGAAGATTCGACCAAATCGCCGTTGTTGAAGGCCGGATAACACAGGTACGGGGACTTGCCGATATCCCATTCATGGAGGACCAAATTGCCCAAATCTTCTTGACGCATGACAAATGGAATTTCAACGCCGAGCGGCGCGAAAAGGGGCATTTATCGGGCGATAAGAACAAACAACGAAAAGGGGACGAGGAATGACGACCAAGATGGCATTGACGGGTTTTCTAATCGGCCTGCTGTTGGTTCCGTTTGCAGTTCGAGCTAATTCGATCACCTACACCTACGACGCCCAACACCGGCTGGTGCAGGCGAGTTATGGCGCATCGGAAAAGGTCTTCTACAACCACGATGCCGCCGGGAACGTGGACCAACATATCGTGATCACGGACGCGAAGTATCTGGAGTCCTGGTTGTTGTACTTCTCGCTCGTAGAACCACAGCCGATGCCGGGGTCGGCATTCTTGCGACTGGTATACGCGACGGTTGCGATGTCAGGCGAAACGGGATGATGGGGCGGACGGGATACGATAAACGGTAGGGACGGCCCTTCAGTAAGACCGCGTACATTTAGGGCGTGCTAGTTTCTGGACTGCCGCCAGGTGTTGTGCGTCGGCAAGTGGGTCAGTCACGAATCTGGTGCCATTGAATGTCAGCCGGAAGGTGCCGCGGCATGCAAATCCTTTACGTGTTTGGGGCAAACCGAGATAAGCCGCACCATTGAAAACAGTGTGGAGGCGTCCTGGTTTTTCGCAATTTTTCGTCAGCTGGGTGCAGGTGAACGATGCTCCGGCACGTTTTGCATGTTTAATATAACTGACACACGGATGGTCGTAGCGGTTCCCTGTGCCCACCGACGCAACAATGGTGTGGGGACTGACGCTCTTTAGGAGTGCGGGGAATTGTGGTTTTTGACGATCCTCTGGGGCGCCATGATGCGGGCCCAGCATAAAAGCCGGATGACTTCCAGTTGCAACCGCAGCCACATTTTCGATGGTCGTGTCACCGGCCCATAGGATCGTCTCAGATGTCAGCGAAGTGAGGGTGATGATCGATGAGGTTTCGTTGGGTGATCCAGATAAAACATTGGCAGATAGCGTTGGATGGCGAACATTGAGGCTTAGACCGATTCGATTGTCTGTTGATGGCGAATTGCTGTCAGGCCAAATCTGCATTGGTGCTTCGAGACGTCGGAGGTCATCAATCTCCTTTGCTTTCCAAGCCTGATCTACTCTTCGAAAGAGATCCCGGAATTTCGGGTCGTGAACGTTACGGTCGGCCATTACAAAAACGCTGCCGATTCTTTTTCGACAACACTCAACGAGGGAGGTCAGTGAACCTGCGTGGTCACTGTCGTTGTGCGTGATGATTATCGAATGAATCCGGTACCCCGGTTGTCTGGCCAGCCATTCCACAACAGGCGAACCAAGGGGCCCTACGTCGATAAGAATAAGTTGGCCACTTGGAAGGTGGATCACCGTGCAATCACCTTGGCCCACTTCCCAGAAATCAACTAGGAGTTCACCGTAGGCCATGATTGCCAGAGTTCCTCACTTGTGGCCGCGGGCTCGGCAACAAACGAAATGTTTGTGACGGAAACGATAGTGTTGCCTTTGCCCATGCGGATCATGGCCCCAAAACGCTGGCCAACATCGATTATTTCGAGGGGCCTGCCGACAACGATATCGATACGTTGTTCAGTGCCGTCATGCCACCTTACGCGCCAGGCGTCTTGTTCCCGGCCCAAAAGAGTTCCTTCCACGTAGACTTCAGGCGAACGTTCAGCGCAAAAGCGCTGATAATCCACCAGGGTAGATATCGATATCCATTGGTTCCGTTCATCGTCTTTGAGGCATCCTGCCTCAGCCTTGCTATAGAGATCCAAGAACTTGCGCAGGAGGACACGATCAATATTGAAGCGGTTTTCATCGTATAAGCCGAACTGAACCCCCCAGCCTTTTATCCGAAATACTCCGGCGTTGAGGAACGCTTCGGCGGTGAGATCCGCGGCAAGGCTGATGTGGTGACCGCCACACGAAAGGAAGCGGCGCTTAAAGTTGATTTCGACAGGTTCGTCGAAATCTAACGGGCTGCCCTGTGCAACGATGGGGATGGGGGTACGCTCAGCTTCGTGGATTGCGCAAGTGGCGTAATCTGAGCTTCCGCTATGCTGGGTCAGAATCATACGGGTTCAAAGCTTGTTTTCGCCTTTTCGGTGAAAAAGGCATCGAACTCAGCCAAAATGATCGAGTGAGCAGTATCCATTTCCAGTGGTATGGCGTCAAGCGAAACTTCGCGCCCCGGCTTTTCAGTCGCGGCTCGAAAAAGGAGCCGCAGGGAAATTTCCTCCGTCTTCTGATTTGTGAGCGCCACTCGAACGTGCATTGGAAAGTCTTGTGTGCTTGCGTCGAAATTGAACTGGAACTTGAATGGCGGGATGAGATTTTTCAATGGGCCAGGCGCGCAAAATGCCGTTAGAATCTCCCCGATATTGATACGGCTTGCTTGGCAGAAAGACGGAACGGTTTCTTTTGAAAGAATATTGACGTATTCCAAGTTAACTCCACTGACCGAGCGAACGGAAAAGTGGTCGGCCCATTTGGGGCACCACTCCGCATAGAGGGCCTGAAGGTCTTGGTATGAACGCGGATCCCCTATCGGACTAAGGAGATTAAACGAAATCCTGTCGCGCCAAACTTGTATACATCGGTCCTTTTGCGGCCCTTTGCGTTGCCAGAACTGATACTTTGTGGTGATTTTCTGCTTATCTTTGGGGATATAAGGCATGCCGTTCTTTTCAGCGACCTGAATCTCCCATTGGGTATGAATCTCGGATTCTGGGAATGCCTGGCGCATAATCGCGGTCCAAGAATCGAGTTTTGTCTGAAAGTTCTCCTCGTCCATGGAAAATCCCAATGAAACAACACGTTCCGTGAGCGGCGGTTTGCGGTATCTCTTAACGTCCATAACGGGGCAATCTGTCATAGTTTCCACCTCATTTCAAGGCTTTCGAAGGTCGTCATAGTGGCGGGGTCTGGTCCGAAGACCGAAGCCATTTCAGTGCCGACGCACGCTAATCGATTGTGTTCAATCACATGAGTTGGCTTAACACATATCATGACTTGGGGTTTTCTTTGACGGCGATGGAATCCTTGAGGGCTTTGGCCCCGGCGATGAGACGGGGGATGTCGGCGGGGGGAATGGGTTTTGCGCCACGGAAACCGGTGATGTATTCGTCAATTTGCTCGCCGCTGATGCAATGGACATGGCCGGTTGTACCCCATTTGGCTTTGATATGGGTGTGGGTGAAGACAAAAAGACATTGGACGAATGGTTCGAGTTTGGTCAAGGCATTCAGGCGAGACCTTAGGTCCATTACGCGACGGGTAAAGTATTTTACTTGTGGCTTGTCTGTTGGGTTCGCGTTGAGAAGGAGTTCGCCTTTTCCATCTGACGTGACTGTGCCGCGCCAACTCTTCACATCAATGGCAAATACTCCGGTCGGGCCGATGATTAGATGGTCGATGTTGCCGTAACTGTCAGCAAAGTCGAGGTCGCTGATGACAGTGTAGGTGTCGGGCAGGTCTTTCAAGAACTTCAGGAACTCGCGCTCCCCATCCGCGCCGACCTCCTCCAACCGGGCGGTACGGATTTGCTTGTCGAAAAGTTTCTCAAACAATTTGTAGGCCGGCACGGCCACGGCGAAGGCGATGAATGCCAAGAGGTAACTCCACAAGCTGCGCCGTCCCCAGATGAATCCGGAGACCCAGCCCAGAACAAAGGTGGTGACCGCGAAGAGGATGAAAAAGGCCATCATGGCGTTCAACCGGCGGTTGAACGCCTTCTCTTTCTGAAAATCGCCTGCTAATCCGATGAATTTCGGCATAGGTTAATCCTGTTCTTCCATCATTTAATTCCCCTGGATGAGTGGGTCAGCAAGGCGCGGATGGCGTCGAAGTCCTTGCCTTTGGGCATGATGAAGAGGCAGCGGCCGGCGCTCTTCAGTGCCCAGAGTTCGCCCAGGCGACGTTTCTCCTTGGAATCGTCGTTGCTCCATCGGTCGGCCCCCTTGTATTCCACAACGAGGAAACGATCCCCGGTGAGTTTGCAAACGAAATCGGGGTAGAATTTATCGCTGGCGGTCTGGAGCCAGAACGAGAACTCTTCCTGTCGTTCCAGATTGCGGACCCAGTACACTATCGATTACCTTTGGCCCGATTGTGGGTAATGCAGAGCATCTGGCAGTTCTTGGCCGAACTGTCGCCGCCTTTGCTCCACGCGGAAACGTGGTCGGCGTCCATTTCCTCGAACTTATAGATTCTGCTCTTGTTCGCGTTGGTCCCTGTCGCGCAGAGCGGACAGTTGGACTTGCCCTTGTCCTCGGCTGCTTGCTTCTGCTTAGCGTAGGCGACGCGCTTTACCTTTTCATCGAACACCCGAACCGCCAACAACTTTTTGTCTACCGACCCGCCTAAGAGATACTCGAAGATCCCTTTTCGATTCGTCACATACGAATCGGCGGCGAGCCCATTCACATCGATGGACATCTTCTTCGGATCGTAGGACTTGCCGTGATACTCCTCGTAAAGTCTGCCCCACTCCAATCCCTGCATTTCCTTGTGAACGTCAATGAAGACGGTCGAAACCCAGTCGATCACGCTGTTGAAGTAGGTCTTGAGCTCATTGATGTTGTTGTCATTGCGATGAGCGCTCATGTAGCCGCCGTTATCGCCCTTGCTCACCCAGTCCAGCGCCCGCTCCAAGAACTCCTGCCGGTTGGCGCTGCCCCTGACGTACGCGCTCCATTTCTGGATGTTCGCGTTCTGGCTGTTGCTAAACTCGGCCTTCGCCAACGTCACGAACGGCCCCGAGTAAATGGCATTCAAGAGCTCTTGGGGATTGAGCGGCACCCCCGCGATGTTGATCGTCTCGAACCACTGCTTGATCTCGGTCTCGGTCCCCTCGCACTCGTAAATCAGCAATCCCGAGCGGAGAATCTTGGTCCGCTGGTCGGCGGGCAGGCTGTCGAAGTTCTTCGGATTGGCGTTATCCATGATCGCGAACTTGTTCGTAACGAACCGTCCGATACTGGTGATACGTTGCTGGCCGTCCAGCACCTCGAACTTGTCCTTCGCAACTTTGTTGAAATAGATCAGTCCCAGCGGATACCCCTTTAGGAGCGATTCGATAACCGCTTGCTCTTTCTTCCCGCCACCATCCGCATAGATGTAGTTGCGTTGGTACTCCGGCTGGATGGTTAGCTTCCCTCCCAACCCGAACAGCCCTTTGCCCTCCAACTGGTTGTACACAAACCCGGCGCATATGTCGGCGACGGTGATGTCGGTTCTCAGCTTGGTATTCACTTTATCGTCCCTCTTGCGCGCCGGTCAACGCGGCGGTGGCGGATGATGAGGCGAGCGTAAATTGGCTTATACTCGTTGCCAACTCGGACAACTCCTCGGCGATTAAGATCGCCACAATTCGGTACGTCTGCCTCGGTGTATTCCTTAGTTTTGACGCCGGAGTTATTGTCACGGTCGGTAATTCCCAAAATCTCAAACTGGTCGGGGTTGTACCTATCAAGGAAAGTGATCGGGACGCCCATGGCACCTACGTAGTCGCTTGGGATCGCGTCAGTGAAGGGCACCTCGATGGCGTCGTAATTGTCGTACCGGTCGTAGGCCGCCTTGCCCTTGATCTCCTTGTGCTTGCTGAACTTCAAGTTGTCTGACATGGTCATGAGGGGCAGCTCCTGGTGGCGGCGTCCGTGGTCGAGGTTTGTGAACCAGCCCACATTGCGAAACTTGACGAGTCCCGTGCTCTCGTCATAGACGCCGTCCGCAAACTCCCGACTACTCCCGGCAGGAATACTGAAGTACGCGTTACCATTGGAGAATCCTGTCCCGAGCCATAGTTTTGTGTCCTTGATAAGCGAAAATATCTCCTTGTAGGTGATAGCGTTCTTGGGGCCGATGATGATGAACTTCTTTCCGTGCCCCATAAGTTGGGCCACGTATTCGCGGAAGAGGGAGAAGGGCGGGTTGGTGACGACAATGTCCGCCTGTTTCAGGAGTGCGATGCACTCGGTGCTGCGGAAATCGCCCCCGGGGTATTTGTCGTCTCCTTTCAGCGGTATCCTGGCGGCCTTGTTCCGTTTGAGGAAAAGCTCGACGTCGGTCACGTTCGCAGCGCCGTCTCCGTCCTCGTCTTTGACACGGTCGAGGGTGACGGCGAGCGCTTTGGGCTTCTTGCGCTTGCCATTCCCCTCGTTATATTCCGGGAATAACGTGAGTTGGCCGGCGATGGGGGAGCCGTCGTAGCTGGTGGTGACGAGTTTGTTGAGGCCGAGCTTGTTGAAGTTGGCGGCGAAGTACTTGAAGAAGTTGCTCTCGAAGGGGTCGTCGCAGTTGCAATAGACGACCTTGCCGCGGAAGGTGTCGCGGTCGAACTCCAGGTAAGCCTCGACCTCTTTCTGGATGTCGACGTACTGGGTGTAGAACTCGTCCTGCTTGGCCGCCCTCGCGGCGTGCAGGTTTCGATTCAGTGACTTGTTTTGCATTCTTCGCGGTTCCCTTCGCTCTGGAGGATTCCAGGGACACCATACTCAAGTTTATTACAGTTCGTCAGTCTCTTGATGCTCGACTGCCGGTATTTGGCACATGCACTTGACCAGGCGCGAGTAATACGGGAGGAGGGCTTTGAGCCCGAGGAGGTTATCGGCCTCGACGCGAAGGTTGCCGGACCCTGAGTCGCCTACGGAAAGGTCGGGCACATCCTGCAAGAAGTGGAAAGGCACCTCGTTGTGGTGGTTCAGAACCGCTTTCTTTTCGATCCAGTCGAGTGTTGGCATATTCCTTCCGGTTTCACGCCTTTTACGGCACCCGGGGGCCGGGCAGCACGAATAGGGAAGAAGTTACTCCTATAGGAAGCGCTTTTCAATCCGTTTCCGTTATTATCTACTTTTGAACACCAAGGTCGCTAAGCGGAGAATACGGCGCGGAAGGACCTTCGACGGGTTCGACACGCTCACTGCAAGCAGGCTCAGGGCAGGGACGCCCACCCCACCTCGGAGGAAATTGAAAACAGATGTGCTGGCTGGAATATGGGAAAGCGGTGCTTTCCTTTTAAATCGTATTCTGTTAGCGTCCCCGAGTTATCACGAGTGAGCCTTTTGCTGCCCCGGTACGCTTTTGACGCCTCCGGGGCTTTCGTTTGCCAGCGATAGAATGCCAGAAGTAGATGCGGAGTTGAGGGTAAATAGGAGCAAGAAATGGCCATCCGATACGAACCGAAAGACCATATTGAATCGGTGGAGATAGCGCCACGCGCCGAGGGAATCCTCGACCAGCGTGAGATCACGATTCAGTCCTATCAGACGACAGTGCCGTTTGATTTTGCCAAGTTGGATGCATGCTTAGGGGCGGCATGGCTTTCCCCTACCACTCGGTTTGGTGTATTTTCCCGCAGTTCCTCCTCAGAGGAAGGTGGATGTTCCGCTGTGCTCGGGCTTCAGGATCAACTCACGGTGCGCACTTACAATTACGAGGAACGAACGCCGCTGTGGTACTCCTGGAAGGATGTAGTCGTGGAAACCGCGTCCATACGGTACTATCGAGGCAGAGACGGGTTGCTGTGGTTCATCACCACGGGCGGCGGACGGAGGATCTCGGAAGAAAAACTGGAGAAGTTCAATAATGTTTATTTAGGAATCCCGCCAAACGCCGTCACCAAGCAACAATTCGACTTAGCGAAATTGCGTAATTTATGCTTCAGCCGTTTTGTAAGCCGTCTCTTTATGGTGCGATTTACGGACCCTTCCGGCAAGGAGTACCGCAGTATTGATCATGCGCTCTTCCAGAGCCGGGAACACATCGATCCCGATGCCCCACGAATGAAAGAGGTCTGGGCCGATAAACAGGTGAAAATCGAGTCCTTTGACTCGGACATCGAAGTAAAATCCAGTGACCTTTCAGTGCCTGTACGGGTGCGTTTCTTCATCAGAGGGCTTTCCGGCGCCCTGCGATTACGGTTTCCAAAACTCATTCTCCGGGTTGGAACAACGAAACCAGATAAACAGGCGGAAGCATTTTATCGGATAGTCAATGTGACCAGGGACTCCATACTTGATGAAAATTACTACCAGGAAAACCAGGATTCACTGGAGTTTTTGCATACGAAACCGGATCTATTTCCAGAGACGGTTGACCTCGCGTCATTCCGGAAGGTACTGAACAAGCCCGCGAGCAGGGAGGAGTTCTTTGCAGGGTTGAACTTGAACGAACCCAAAACCGAATGGGGACCGCATCTATTGGCTATTGACCAACTGCTTTTGACTGATGTGGTGAGCGTGCATGTCAAGAGTCTGCTGGACGACATGGCTACCGGAAATCCGCTGATGGCTGCTAAACTGCTGGATGTGTGCCGACTTGACGCAAGGTTGTCACGTCTCGGGGCGATTACCGCGGCCATCGTGTGCGCGAAACTGCATTTTGTACCCGCCGAAACGCGGGCGCAGGTGGAGGGGGCATTTCTGGCCTGGGCGGGGGAACGAGAGAAGGATGGTTGGGATGTGGATGCCGATACCGACGAAATCTCTGTGCAGCAATGGCGTGGGCGACTTGACAGCATGACCCTTGGTCTACGAATGAAGGTGGTGGCGAATCTAATGGACCAGGTTCATGCGAGACTGACGAGCGTGGTAGGAGACGTCGGCCTGCTTTTGAACAAGTTTAACTGGTGCGTTGATGCCGCCAAGGCGTTGCCAGCAAATCATGCGGAATGCCCGGTATCGCTACGGCTTATCATAGAGGGGAAAGTACCGATGTCTGTCGGGGATGGGAACAAGGTGCTGAGGGACCCCGTGAATGATCTGGCAGCGCTCGATGCGGAGGTGTTGAGACATTTTGGACTCCCCCTGTGGCCATTGATGACTCCGGTGCGACAGAACGGGAAGATTGTGATTACCAATGTGGGCATTGGTTCGGCCCGATCAATTCGGTTGGTGCCGGCAGATGAATTGCCTGGCATAAGCGCCGAGCCTGGTGTGGATCTTGGTCCTGGCAAGGAAATCACGCTGGCGGTCAAAGGCGACCCCGCTGCGCTTGCGATAAGTTTTACGAAGTATGGGAAGGAACGGCGCGCCACATTGCCTGTGGTTGCGGCACAAACTGCACCTGGCACCCACGGGCAACAGGCCCCTGGAACGGCTGTCGAAGCAGCGAAGCTGGACGCGATACATGCTGATGTGCAGATTATTAAGAACACGACCGGTCTTTTGCCCGGCGCCATCGTAAAGTTAGGAGCGGGTGTAGAGATCGTGCAGCGTCATGTGCGCGGAGTTCCGTTTTTGCAGACCGAACTTGCTGAGGCGCGGTTGGTTCCTGAGGCCTTGGCCCTCGAGATACAAAACAAGATTGCCGACATCTTGACGGTAGAGGAACAGGCGATTTGGCGCGCCGTTCGCAATGCCGACGGAAGCCAGAAAGACGCGCTCCCTTCGCTGCGGCAATCCGGCATCGTAAACAGCACGCCGACTCTCAGCCGGCGCGTTTCAGAGATCAATATAAAATTGCGCGAGAACGGCCTTCCGCCCTGTGACGCATCAGGCCCAGCAATCCGGTTCACCAAAAGCGGCGGTCACGAAAACGACGAAGGAAGAACCCATCCAGAGGAACTCTCCCCAGTTGAACGTGACTGGGCCGAGGACCCCACCGACCGTGACACTACGATTGGGGCTTATTTGGCTGCATCCGCCGCTGACAAGGCATTCTTCCATAAAACGAAGCCCGGTATCGAAGAAGAGTCCAAGAAATACATGAAACGCTTTCCGATGAAATCTGCCTGAAATCACTGAAAGTGTCTGCCTGCCAAGGGGTTGCGAGCAATCGCAACCCCTTTTTTATTGCCCGATGAAATCCTGCGTTCCTGCCACACAGCGAGATGGTCTCGCCTGTGAATAAACAGGAGAAGCATCGTGGCAATCAGTAACAAAGAAAAAATAGCTCAAAAACATAAAACGACGAAGCGCAACCCTCGCTACTACGAACTCTTGCACTTGGCCTCAGAAGGAAACGAGGAGGCGGTGCATGACCTATGGCTGGAGTACCACTTCGATTTTCACCGGCCCGCCTACGCCCGCTCTGCAGGGCTACGGCGCGGCGATTCCGTCGCGGAATCGGAGGTGAGGGATGAGTGATCTCACGAATGATCTCCTCGCGGCGGTGGTGGCGGCTACGCCAGAACGGAAGGAATCAGCCCTTAAGGTCCTACGGGGTGACCCTGAACCAGAGCGGAGCACGGTTCAGGGCAAGGGCCCCCTTCTCCTGGGGATGAATGCGGCTTCGGAATTCCTGGGCGTCAGCAGGTCGACGTTGTGGCGCATCATTCAAGCCGGAACTATCGCAAAAGTTGAACTCTTTCCGGGGTCATTCCGAGTGCGGCGCGAGGACCTGGTGGCGCTGGCGGCTGGAGAGTTCGGTTCCAGTGGCAAGAAATCGCGGCGGGGCCAGGTGGCCAAGAAGGCGAGTAGGCGGAAGGCAGTAGGCAGAAGGCAAAAACGGACGGAAACGGACAGAACGGGCGATCCGCGCTTTCAGCAATTGAAGGCGCTGGTGGATGAAGGGGACGAGAACGCGGTCGGCGATCTTTTCCGAGAATTTGATTACGATCATGCTGCGGGCCGGTTTGTTGGCCCGCCTTCGACGCCTGCTCACCCAGGCGAACTACGGCGCGGCGATTCCGCTATCGCGGAATCGGACGGTGTCGCGTGAACCTGCTCCCCTATCAACTTGCTTCCTTTGAGCGGCTGGCCGCAGCGGTACGCACGCATTGCGTGGGCCTTGATGCGAGCGACACGGGCGTCGGCAAGACGCATGTGGCGTGCGCGGTCTGCAAAGAACTGGGGCTGCGACCGGCGATCGTGTGTCCGAAGAACCTGATCCCGGTCTGGCGCAAGGCGTGCCGCGACTGGGGTTTGCCTGATCCGGTTTTCGTTCTGAACTACGAGGGGATTCGAGCGGGGCGGACGCCTTTTCTGACTTGGACAACGCACGGACGAACTCGGACGGCATCCTGGCGGCTGCCGGTCGGGACCCTGCTCGTACTCGATGAGGTCCACCGATGTGCTGGGCAGGATTCTCTGAATTCCAAGATGCTTGCGGCGGTCCGCCGTTATGGAATCCCCACGATATGCCTTTCGGCGACGGCGGCGGAGTCGCCGCTGAAACTACGGGCGCTGGGCTTTGTGCTGCGATTGCACGATGACGGGGAGACTTTCTGGCGGTTCTGTTCAACCCATGGATGCGTGCGGAATTTCTGGGGTGGGATTGAATTCCCAAAGGGTTCGGCTCGGGATGGCAGTCGGCGGGCACTCCAGATTGCGCGGGCCCGCCAGGGTCTTGCGCGTCTGCATGACGGCATCTTCCGTGGAAATGGCATTCCCCCGCGCGGCACGAGAGTCCGGATCGCGGACCTGGGTGACGCTTTTCCCCCGACGCTGGTGACAGCGGAGGCGTATGACTTCGGGGATGAGGTGGCGGAGGCCTACGCCGGCGTTCTGAATGCCACGGACACAACGGACGAACACGGACTTTTGAACCCACTGGTGGTGGCGCTGAGGGCGAGGCAAGCGGCGGAGCTTCTCAAGGCGCCGGGGCTGGCGGAGATGGCGACCGATGGCGTCGAGGAAGGCCAGTCGGTGGTGATCTTTGTGAACTTCCGCGCGACATTGGCGACGTTGCGGAAGCTCTTACCGGACCTGCCGGTGATCGAGGGCGAGACGCCCATGGATGAACGGGCCAACATCCTGCGCCGATTTGGCGCGGATGAGGTCCGGATCGTGGCGGTGAATCTGGCGACGGCCAGTGAAGGGCTGGATGGGTTACAGGATCTGAGGGGGGAGTTCCCGCGTTTGACGTTGATCTCGCCGGGGTTCAGTGCGGTGCAGTTGAAGCAGGCGCTGGGGCGGGTGCATCGGGCGAATGCCAGGAGCAAGAGTGTGCAGCGGATTGTGTTTGCGGCGGGGACGGTGGAGGAGCGGGCGTGCGAGGCGGTCCGGGCGAAGCTCGCAAATATGGCTGTCCTCAACGACGGCGACCTTGCGGCGGGTCTGGACGGCGGCAGAGAGGTGGTGCCGGCATGAAGATGCGTGTCGAGCAGTTGTGAAACAGTAAATGCACGTAATGTGCGGAAAGGACGGTTGCGATGAATGGTGATCAGGACAAGTTGAACGAGACGATGAGACGGCATTTGGAGTTTATGAAGTTCTTGTGGCTTTTCTTCAGGATGACTTGCGGCACAGCGATGGTCATCGGGGGCTATGTCTACATGCTGCAAACGAAGGGTCATTTCGGCGATGTGCCGATTGTGCTTGGGGTTTTCTGGATGAGCAAACTCATCCGCGAATGAGGGCAAAATCATGAAAAGAACTGACATTACCGCGAGCGGGTTGAAGTACGTGGAGATCTGTCCGGGATTCGCGAATGACAAGGAGGGGGATCAGGCGTTCGCGGACGAAGGGAAACGGCTGCACAAGGCGTGCGAGACCGGCGACATGGCCGGCCTGAACGACGACCAGCGGGAACTGGTCGAGAAGTGCCTGGGTGTGGTGGCTCCCCTTCTGCCTGGCGCGCAGCGCGATCTGCGGGAGCAGGACTTCCCGGTGCCGATCATCAAGCGGCGCGGGATCGTGGACCGACTGATCATGAAGGGCCGGACGGTCTACGCGATCGACTGGAAGTTCGGGTGGAATCCGGTGGATGACGCGGAGATTAATAACCAGGGGCAAGCGTATGCGCTGGCGATCCTCCACGGTATGGCCGACATGGATCGGGTGGTCATCTTGTTTGTTTCGCCGCGTTGCAACGAGATCAGCCGGGGCGAGTTCACGCGGTCGGACATTCCGCGGTTGGAGACGCGGATCGAGACGATCCTGGCGCGGAGGGCGGCGTTGTTCGACGAGGGTCGCGAGGACCTGCTGAATGCAACCGACGAAATCTGCCGGTACTGCGGGAATCGGGGAACGTGTCCGGCGTTGTACAGCAAGGCGCTGGTCGTTGCGCAGAACTACAGCGACGCAGTGCTGGAAATCCCGTCCCAATTCCATCCCTCCACCTGGACCACACCTGAGGAGCATTCCATCGGACGCCGACTGGCGTTGGTGCTTGAAAAATGGGTTGAGAGTGTGAAGGCGCACAACATGCAGTTCGTGACGGAGGCCGGGCAAACGATTCCGGGCTTCGAGTTGAAGTCGAAGTCGGGGAAACGGGAGATCAAGGACATCCTGGCGGCGTGGGCGGCGATGAAGGACGAGTTGACGCTTGAGGATTTCCTGGCCGTGTGCGGTCCGGTGAGTGTGGCGAAGTTGGAGGAAGCGGTAGCGGTCCGCGCGAAGCGCGGGGAAAAAACGAAACAAAAGGAGGCGCTAAACGAAAGGCTGACGGATATGGGCATCCTGGCAACGGGAGCCGAGATGTACTACCTCGCGCGGGTGCGCGGGGGGTGAAGACAGTAAACAGTGATCAGTGAACAGTTATCAGTGCGCAGAATGCGCAGAGGAGAAGAGACAGTGAAGTTAAGTTTCAATGAATCGGTTGAGAGTAAAGAACCCTCCGTTGCGCCAACGGCGACAGCGGTAGCGGTCCGCGAAGCGAAGCCCACGGCTGGCTCAGGGCAGGCTCTGGCGGTGCGTGGGCAGTATGACGATCTGGTGGGCGAGATTCAGGGGGATGACCTGGTTCTGCCTCGAATCAACCTGACGCAGAAGGTCGGCGAACTGGGCGACCAGTTCGGGCCGGGGGTGATCGTGTTCCAGAAGGAGCAGGTGCTCTGGAAGGATGGTTTGGCACCGCTGAACATGGTGATCCTGCACGCGCAGAAGCGTTACCAGGAGAACACCGAGTTCGGGTCCGACGAGATGGGCCAAGTCGTTGACACGTTGGACGAGGTGAAGGCCCTTGGGGGCTGGATCGATTGGCGGGATAGCGATAGCGGCAAGCGCGAAGCGCCGCCGTGGGCACCCAGGCTGGATGTGATCTGCGCGTTGGAAGCGCCGGAAGGCGCGGATACGTCACTGTTCCCCTTCCAGTTCAACGGCAAGGCGTATGCCGCCGCCGTGTGGACTTTGAGCAAGTCGGCGTTCACGAGCGCAGGCCGGACCGTCCTGACGGCACGGGCGACATTCCTCCGGGACGGGTACCGGACTGGGGTGTGGCAAGTATCGGTTGCCAAGCGGCAGGGACCGAAGGGGATGTATTTCGTTCCGTGTTTCCGCGCGAGCGGGAAGACGGACGAAGCGTTCCAGAAGTTCCTGGCGGGGGTCTACACCGCGTAGCGGTGAGTGAGTCCAGACAGTGAACAGTTTTCAGTGATCAGACATCCGTAAAGGCGAAGGCCGGGGTGCACACCGGCCGATGCCCGCACGGACTGGGAACTGAAGATAGATGGAGGATCACCATGACTGTGGCAATCGATTTTGAAACGTATTGGGCGAAGGACTACGCGGTGACGGACGCGGGGCCGTGGGCGTATGTCGAGGATCCGCGTTTCGAGTGTTACCAGGTAGCAATATGCGGGAAGGACCGGGAGGATCGGCCTTTTGAATGGGTCGGTGAACCAAAGGACGCCCCCTGGGAGCGGATCGATGGATGCGTATGGGTCTCGCATAACGTCCTCTTCGATGCGGTGGTTTGGGCTAAGTTGCGGGGCACTTTGCCGGGCGTGAGCACACCGGAGATGCCGCATTGGTACTGTACGGCTAACCTGGCGGTGTTCCTACAGGCGGCGCGGAACTTGGCAGGTGCGGCGCGGGCATTGCTCGGGATGGACGTGCCGAAGAGTTATCGCGACATGATGAAGGGCAAACACGCGAATGAGTTGATGGCCTACGACCTGGAGATCGTCCGCAAGGCCGGTTTGGCCGATGCGCGGGCGTGTTTGGAGATATGGAAGCGTTATGGACGCGAGTGGCCGCTGCATGAGCGGAACCTCGCTTTGATGACGTTGCAGATGGCGAACCGGGGTGTGTGGGTGGATTGGGCCTTATTGGACCGATCCATTGACGGGCTGAAACGACTGAACTGGGAAGCGGAGCAGAAAATCCCCTGGGCGGAAGATGGCAAGCCGCCCCTCTCGTCCATCGCCGTGCGGGAGAAGTGCCGGGAACTTGGCATTCCCGCTCCGGCATCGCTGGCGAAGGACAGCGAGGAATGCGTTGAGTGGGAAGATCAGTACGGTGAGAAGTATCCGTTTGTCGGCGCGATCCGAATCTGGCGCCGGACGAACATCCTGTTGAAAAAGTTGGAGTTGATGCGGGCCATGCGCCGCGAGGATGGAACGATCCCGGCAATCCTGCGGTATTGCGGAGCGCCGCACACCGGGCGGTGGTCCGGCGACCTGGTGAACCTCCAGAACCTGCCGCGTGAGGACATTTTCGGGGTATCACTCCGGAACTGCATCGTGGCCAAACCGGGCCACGTGTTCGTGATCGCCGACCTGGCACAGATCGAGCCGCGAATCCTGGCGTACCTTTGCGGCAACGAGCGACTGCTCGCCGACCTGGGCAATGGCATGCCCCTCTATGAAGCCCACGCGCGGGAGACGATGGGATGGCCGCCGGGGCGGGTGGAAGGTGTGAGTTGGGAGGTGGAAGGTATGGGAAACGGACAGAACGGGCAAAACGGTCCGGACCTGCCGCTGAAGAAGGCCGATCCCAAATTGTATGCGCTGGCAAAGGCCCGGGTGCTGGGCCTCGGGTACGGATGTTCGGCGGATCGTTTTGCGAAGGTGGCGAAGAATTTGGCCGGGTTGGACCTTTCACCGGAGGAATGCCGGCGGACGGTGAAGGATTTCCGGAAGATGAACCCGCTCATCACCCGATTATGGGCGCGGTTCGACCGGGCCATCGCGGAAGCGGCCCGGACGGACAAGCATTTCGAGATGGAACTCCCCTCGGGCCGAATCGTGCGTTACTTCGACGTGGGATATGACCCGAAGACGCGGAGCTATTCGGCCTGCACGGAGCGTGGTGGTAACCGCGAGCGGATGTATGGGGCGAAGTTGGTGGAGAACCTTGTCCAGGGAACGGCGCGTGAGGTTTTCGCGGACATCCTCCTGCGGCTGCGGGACGCGGGAATCGAGATCGTCTTCCATGTGCATGACGAGGTGATTTGTCACGCTCCGGCGGACCGAGCGGAGGAGGTCCGGCGGGAGATCGAAGGAATCATGAGAACGCCGCCGGCATGGATGAAGCGTTTGCCGCTGGCGGTGGAAAGCGCCATTGCGCCGCGTTACCAGAAGTAGCGCCGGGCAATGGATGAAGGATGAACCGGAGGTAATGGATGAAGCTCTACGCGATCGACAACCTGGTTAGTCAGACGGCCCGCATAGCGGAGCCGTGGACCTTCCCGAACCGGGCGATGGAAGGATTCTCGGATAAGGATGCGTTCCTGGAGTATCGGAAGAAACCCAGCACGAAGCATTTGCACTACTCCGCCTTCGAGGGCCTGGACCCGCTCTTGCGGGTGACGGAGAGCAACAAGGCCGTGGTGCTGCACGGGGTCGTGGCGGATTACGACGCCTCGATCACGGTCGAAGAGCGGGCGGCGGTGTTGGAAAAGGTGAAGGTGGAGTTCAGGCCGCAGTGGGTAAGCCGGACTTTCTCCGGGGGGGCCCGGCTGATATGGGCGTTCGAGGAGCCGGTGTGTGTGCCGTCGAATGAGGCGGCGAAGGCGTTCCTCAAGGTCTTTCGGAAGAAGATGAAGGTCGGCGCGATCTTTCCGGGTTTGGATGAGGAGGCACTCTGCAACCCGGCGACGTATTACGAAGCCGGGGTTGAATGGGTTCGGTTGAGCGAGGATGTGGTCCCCCGTAACCTGGTCTGGCAATGGATGGCGCAAAGCGGCGAAGGGATGCGGTGGGACAAGCTGCATACGGCGATTCCTGTCGAGAAGGTCGCTGAGGAGGTTGTCCGGCAGTATCCGGGGAGGTGGCAGGGGTCGTTCGAACTCGGGGCGCGCGGGGTCCGGTTTTGGGACTTTACGGCGGATAACGAGACATCGGCCGTCGTGCGCGAGAGCGGGATGCAATGTTTCACCGGGCCATCGGCATTCGTGCCCTGGGGCGCGATTCTCGGGAGACGGTTCGTCGAGGAATATGAGGCGGACCGGCTGGGCCGGGTGATCGCGACGCTTTGGTTTGATGGGCGGGAGTATTGGCGACAGGGGGACGACGGGCGATTCCAGTCACTTGGCCGGGAAGATATGCGGCTTTGGCTGAAGTCAAAACACGCTTTGAGCGCCAGCGTGCCGCGGGGTGAAAGTTGCTCGGAAGTGGATCATGCCCTGCGGATGGTTCAGGAGAACAAACGGGTGGTTTGCGCGGCACCGGCGGTGCTCAAGCCGATCGGACTGATCCGCGTGAGCGGTCAGGCCGTATTGAATGTCAGTACGGTGCGGGTGATCGAACCCGCACCGGGACCTCTGAAGTGGGGTGAAGGTTTTCCCTGGATCGCGGCATTTTTGGATGGGTTCTTTGAACCCCAGGAACAACTCGATTTTTTCCTGGCGTGGCTGAAGCGCTTCTATGAGACGGGCTGGCGGCGGGCACTCCTGCCCGGACAGGCAACTTTCCTCTGCGGGGAGAAGGATCAGGGAAAGAACCTGCTGTCGAACGTGATCGTGTCCAAGCTGGTCGGCGGACATGTGGATGCGGCGGACTACCTGACGGGTCAGACGAAGTTTTCCGGCAGTTTCTTCGAGATGCCGCTTTGGACCATGGATGACGTTACGCCTCTCGCCGATGCGGCGAAGCACCGGCATTACACGGCGCTGCTCAAGAAGATGGTGGCGAACCGGATTTTCAGCGCGGACGAGAAGTTCAAGAAGGTCCAGACCGTTGAGTGGTGCGGCCGGATCATCGTGACGACGAACCTGGACCCGGAGTCCATCCGTATCCTGCCGGCGCTGGACGTGAGCAACCAGGACAAGGTCTGTCTGTTCCGGGTGCGCACGATGGAACGGGAGTTTCCCGCGAATGTGGTGGAGATCATCACAGGCGAATTGCCCTATCTGGGGCGATGGTTGTACGACTGGGAAATGCCGAAAGAGGTCGTGGGGTCGGTCCGGTATGGGGTGAAGCCGTATATCGAGGAATCGCTGTTGGCCGAAGCGCGGCAGAGTTCGGATACGGCGCAATTCGAGGAGTTGTTGGGCGCTTTCCTTAAGCAGTTGCCGGAGAAGACGTCGGAATGGGCTGGGACGGCGACGGATCTCATGGCGCAGTTGGCCGGCGTGGAGGGGTTTGGTCCCCTGCTCCGCGACATCACGCCCAGCCGGATTGGGCGGTTGCTCGCCAAGCTGGAGGGCAGCGGATACCTGCGCTTTGAGCGCAACATGACCGCGCGTTTCTGGCGGGTGGACATCGAGAAATTCTGGGGGCGGGAGGGGGTGTCTGATGTTCCGTTCTGAACGCATGACACTAGTGCTTCGGTGGTGTCATGGGGTGCGTCATGGGCGTCATGAGCGTCATGGGCATGACGCTTCCATGACGGGACATGACGGCAGTGCCGTCATGGCGGAAGTCGTTGGGAATCAAAGGGAAGCGGAGTTGCATGACACTATGACACTTAATTCCTCAAAATGGAGGGATAAGGGGAAATCAGCAAGCGTGAAACATCGAGAACACGGCGTGAAGGCGAAACCGGCCGGTAGGCGGGATTTTGCGAAATCAAGCGTCATGCCGTCATGGAGGGTTGGAACATGAAGATATTATTGGCGATCGATCCGGGGGCCAGCGGCGGGTTTGCCTGGCTGGATGGTGATGGAGTTGTCCGGGCGGAGAGCATTCCGGAAGGGATGACGGCGATGGTGGACCGGTTGCGAGAATTGGCGACGGGGTTGCCGGGGATCGCGTGCGTGATCGAGAAGGTCGGGCTCTGGATGCCTGGCGACCATCCGAACGCGGCGACGAAGTTCGCTCGGCATTGCGGTCAGATCGAAGCGGCACTCTACACGCTTGGAATTCCTTTTGAGGCCGTGGCGCCGTGCGTGTGGATGAAGAGCCTTGGTGTTTTGCCGAAGGAAAAAGCGGACCGAAAGCGGATGATCCGAGAACTGATGGCGCGTCGGTATCCCCATCTGCGCGTTACGCTGGACACAGCGGACGCGCTGGGGTTGCTGACGTGGAAATTCGGGATGGCCGGAACGGATGGAGGGGTGGACTGATGGAATGTCACAAGTGCAAACATCGCGAAGACTTGGAAGTGGGTAAGTACGCCAAGACGCGCTTTCGGCGGACACCTTGCGGCAAGTGCGAGTTGCGAGAAATTTCGATCCGCACAATGGAGGTTGACCGGGACCGTCCGGTTTATGATCCCGGCAAGGGTGGACCTTCCCAACCGGTCTACGACGTGGATCCCTTCCCCGAGGAAGGGGACGCGACCGAAACAAAAATGCCGGTAGGCGTGATGGAAGAACTCGTTGCCCGGTTGTTGAGTCTTCCTCGGGAGTTGCGAGACGTGGTGTGTTGGCGGTTCACAGGGTTGACGTATCCGAAGATTGCACGGAAACAGCGGATCACTACTGCCGGAGCAGAAGCTCGGCACAAGCGGGCGATGCGGTTGTTCCCAGAACTGCGCGAATTGTTCATTGCGAAGACGGCACGGAAGAAGATGCGGGATGCGCCGAAAACGGTAACCGTTTGCGGGTCGTAAGGTGGGAGTGCGCGTCGGTAACAGGGGTATCCATTGCAGAACGGGCCGTTTTTGGAGAGGGTTTCAGGGCGTAGTCACTGAAAACCAATATGTCTGGTTTTACGCCTAACTCCTTGTGAAATTGCGTGTTGCGATTGATTACGAGGGGATTTTGTTCAGGTAAAAGCAGGCGGGGGGCCCCCACGGGGGGCCAGGATATGGGGGAGAGGGCTGGAGTACGGGAAGACGGAAGAGACGTAAAGCCGGGCCGGGTGCGCCCGATGGCGACCCGACCCGGCGAAGCCGGATCACGCAAAAGCCAGCATCATTTGCTGGTGAGAAGTTGATCGAGTTTCTTCGAGGCGGACCTGACTGTGCTGCGGAGCGATTCGACTTCGGATGGAGTCAAGGTTTCGGAACGAGAGGAGATAGCGTGCCTGACAGTTGGTGAGTTCTGCCGGCGCCTGGGCGATGTGGTGCTGGCGCAAGAACTGGGTGAAGTATGCGATGCCGAATTTGGTTTCGAGGCCATGAAGCGTTTCCTCCGTGAGAGTGATTTCGAGCGATGATCCCGTAATGATGTTGAAGCTGCCGGCCAGTGCGGTGAAGGCCACAACCCGCGCGCCGTGCGATTCCAAAAAGAGGCGCAACGCCTGAATCGTGGATCCGCTGGTGATGACATCATCAACGACGATGTACTCCTGACCGGGGATGACTATGCCATCAAATTCGGGCCGATTCAAGAGCCGGTGCATGGCGTCCGAATCCGTGTGGTGGGTTTTGTTGATCTGCACGATTCCCGTTTCAACCCGCAGACCGCCGACCGATCCCGCGAACTTCGCGAACGCGAGCGGGAGCATGTTGATGCCTGTGCGTTCGATCGCGAGAACCGGGCAGATGATCGCGCCGGGGTGCTCTGACGCAAGCCGGGTGATGCGCTCCTGTCGGGTGAGTTCCCGCACAACCGCGAAGGCCGCGATTGGATCGCCAGCCTTTGCCGCTGTGAATTGCGGGTGCCGCCGCAAGGCG
>CAIJXV010000004.1 GCA_903824675.1 uncultured bacterium | reverse complement strand
CGGTGCCGGCATGGGCCGGTTTAGCGCATGTTCAGCCCGTCATTGGTGATGCCCGGTCTTTTGTCCGGTTGGCTCGGGTTGAGGCGGTTGACAATGGCGTGCCGCAAGTTATCGCGGCCCCTGGGGTGAATGGGATTAAACCGGACATTGGTGCAGCGGGTACGTTGTCTCGACTGTCGAAGGATTGGGGATCAACGGCTTCGCCTGTTTTTGGGCGATGCGTTGGCTCTGGCCTGTTGACAGGGGATTTACCTTTCGCCTTGGCCTTGCCCGGGAATCGACTGTCTGTGGGTGGAGATCTACCGAGTTTCCGGTGGGTCGACACGATTGCCGGCATGGAAGTGGATCCCTTCCTGACCTGGTTCGACATTTGGAATGAGGGTGCCCTGGGCGAACTGCGCGCCGCCGCGCTCAAGGCTGCCACGGAGGGTGACGATGTCGGCTCCCGGAAGCTGACCGAACTTTATTGGGCGGGCGTTTCAATCGCAACGGAACGGCGCCGGATTCTGGTGGGGAAGCCCGACAATGATGGAAGCGGCCTGCGTGGATCACGACGAAACGGACATTGAGGTGCAATCATGGACGGTAGACTTGAAGCGATTTTAGCTGGTGGTGCGGGCCTTGGCGCGAGCCTGGCCGTGGCGGTACCGGACAGCAATACCGTCGAGGCGGTTGGGCGGTGGCCTTTGACTGTTGTGCTGGGAGCGGTCTGCTGCTTCTGCGTCTGGATCATCTACAAGCAGGGCTGCAAATTCGGCGAGCGGCTGGACAAGCTATCGGACGCCATGAAAGACCTGACCAAATACCTGAGCGAACGGCCGTGCATCCGGCACAAGGAGAACGACTGATGAGTGGGCGATGTGGCATCCTGGGCCTCGGGAAGGGCCGTAGCGCGGGCCTGGACCGCGATAGGGAATACCACCGGATCATTGAGTCCTTTGACGTTTTGAACGTGCCTACGGGCGTGCAGGCACTGGTGCGTGCGGCGCTGGACTCTGACAAGTGGGATTGGTTCCGGGACTGCGACGGTTGCACCGGCGTCTCGGAAATCTACTGGCCCACGATCTACTTCCCGCCCTGCCTGCGACATGACTTCGACTGCCAGACCGGGCACAACGGGTGGCAGACGAGCCTACGCTTCTACCGGGTTCAGCGCGCCTACGGCGTGGATGCGATCCGCGCTGGCATCCGTGCGGTTGGCGTCACGCTGGCCTGGTATGGGTGGATGAAGTGGCGATTCTAGCGATTGTTTGAGACCCCCTATCAAACATTTCCCCCGCCCCCTCAGTTTACTCGACACGTAGCTTTCCCGGCTGAATGCAGGAATACTTAAAAAACTTAAAAATTTGTTTGATACTTGTTTGAAAAGTTTGCATGGAATCACATATAAACGCGGAGAAGCACAATAATCCACCCCGACGGCACAATGTGCGTTTTATCCAATGTTTACAGGGGTGAAATAAGTATTTAATGGTCTAAAAATGGTGCGCCTAGCTGGGATCGAACCAGCAACCTTCAGCTTCGGAGGCTGACACTCTATCCAATTGAGCTATAGGCGCGTTAAAATCACGATGGAAGACGGTCATCCATTCTTCCGTTCAAATTCTTTCATAAATGCCACCAAGGCGTCAACTCCCGCCGGGGGAAATGCGTTATAAATCGACGCGCGAATTCCTCCAACGACCCGATGCCCCTTAAGACCTTTCATCCCCTGTGCGGAGGACTCTTTAATAAACTTCTCTTCTAGTTCCTCACTCGGCAAACGGAATGTCACATTCATATCCGATCGGCAGGAGACATCCGCAGTCCCGCGATAATAACCGGTCCGGTCTATTTCGGCATATAACTTACCGGCTTTCTCACGATTCTGCCGGTACAAATTCTCCAGCCCGACTTTCAAAGTCCACCGGCTATACAGCATCATCAGGTAAATCCCGAAACAGGGCGGAGTATTGTAGAGGGAGTTCTCCTCCAAATGGGTTGAATACCTGAAAAATACAGGGACTTTGGGCGAAACCCGCGTCGCCAGATCCTTGCGGATCAACACGAGTGCAATGCCCGACGGCCCAAGATTTTTCTGTGCCCCGGCATAAATCAGCCCGAACTGGGAAACATCAAAGGGACGGGAAAGAATATCCGAGGACATATCCGCCACCAGCGGGGCTTCGGTCTTCGGGAAACTCTTCCATTGAGTACCACCGATCGTCTCATTGGTGGTGATATGTACATAGGCAGCGCCGGGCGTCAATTTCAACTCGTCCGGCCGCGGAACCCGCGCGGGAACAGCCTTCGACGTATCGGCCACAATGTTTACTTGGCCGATGATCTTGGCTTCCTTGATGGCCTTGGATGCCCAAGCGCCAGAGTGGGTATAATCTGCAATTTGTCCCTCTCCCAAAAGATTCAAGGGAAGCATTGCGAACTGACCGCTGGCTCCGCCTTGCAGAAACAAAACGGCATGGGATTCAGGCAAGTTAAACAACTTCCGGTAATTCGCCACCACCTCTTCGTGAACAGCAGAATATTCCTTGCCCCGATGGCTGTGCTCCAAGATGGACATCCCCGATCCCCGAAAATCAACCAACTCGGCCTGTGCCTGTTCCAAAACTTCCAGAGGCAGAACCGCCGGACCCGCACCAAAATTGTATACTCGTGCCATGTTAGTCTCGCTGGGTTGAACCATTTGAAAAATGATCAATTATCATAGGCTATGAGGTGGATGCTTTTCAACCCTTATTTTACGCCACTGCAATTATTGCCGGATCATCGTTCGAAATCGAAGAGTCTCCAGGCACTTATTCCTGACCCTTGGACAGCGAACTCATGTTTTCAAAACTGGAACGGGGAGTCGCATTCTCCGCAGCACCAGAGGGCGAAACCATGTTGCGAATCGACATGGGGGGCGCCATATCCTGCCCCTTTTTATCGGAATAAATATAGGGGATGGCAAAATCCACCTTGTCATTGCCCTGAATGGCCTTAAACACCCGCTTGCTGATTTCATGGATGATTTTGGGGCGCATGGTGGCATTGGTCAAAAAACGAAGCCGCATGAAAACGCCATACCAATCGGCCATGTCGGCTCGAATATAGGGCTGTTCGCCGGTCTCCTGAATGATATTCGCAGTCACCTCGCGTGCGGTTTCCAACAAAATCCGTTCAGCCTCATCCCAATCTGAATCGAAAGTTAACCGCAAAACAAATTCGTCCAGCATGTAGGATGATATGTCTCCGTCCTTTTTCTCATTATGGGAATGAGATTGGCGGATCAATTCATCCTGATGCTTAGGGGTATAGTTGATAACTAAGGCGCCAAAAAGCATGGCGTTGGGGATCAGAATGGTCCGATCCGCCGGTTCCTCGCTTCCGACACTCCCACCCACCTGGTTCAACGTGGTGTAGAGTGCCGAAACATCCACCACATCGCCGACCAAGCCGAAGGACGGCAGTTGGATCCGATCACCGACACGGAACGGACGCATGATCGAAATCAACATCCAAGCTGCAACCCCTGAGATCGGGGCTTGAAGCGACCACCCCAAAAACATGCCCCCAAATGTAAAAAAAAGTGTCCCAATAGCCCCTACTGAAAACCATGCCCATATGAACAAGATAAACCCCAACAAGACCAAAAAGAATTTCAGGGCGTTTTTCAACATCTTGACTTCGCCGGGAATTCCCTTGGATTTGATCACATGCCCTCGCGCATATATCACCCCCAATACGTAGGACACTGTCACGCCCACCAGAATAAGCAGGGAATAAATAATTTTCGTCAGGGGAAGACTGGGAAACAGGGGTACCAATTGTGCTTGCCCATCAAATATTGAATACCAAGCGACAAAGCCTATTACGACGCATAACAACAGGTATAAAAGAACCCGGGAAGGAAGACTACGATTGCTCTCAAATATCAGTTTCATATAATGCCAATCCTTGAACGTAATGTGGGTTTAGCTTGCCATGCCCTTCAACCCGAAACAAGGCAAAAACCAGTCGGGAAAGCACCGAAAGAATCATAAAACTAATGCACCTCTTGCTGAATTGAAGTAAAATGGACCACTAGTTTGAAAGGAAATCAATTCCATGTCTTTGAAAATGAGATTTTACCTCGCTCTTGCCATCGGATGTGGGATCCTCTCCGTTCGCCTGAATGCGGCTTCTCCGGCCACTAATTTTGCGGCAACCCCACTCCCCCCCATCGAATCATGGACGCCCTGCATGACGGTTGACGAACCCTTGGGACCCACCTACTCCATTGGCTTCACCCTCTGGCACTTAAACCACAATCCTGAAACCATCCAACGATTCCAAGCGTATGTTAAATCCCACAAGCTTGACGTAGGCTCTCCATCCCTCACACCACCGAAATCCACCTATCAAATCCTCATTGATCCCGAATTGATCCCCATGAACGAGCTTCCATCATGGGGCTGGAAAAAAGAGGGGGAGGGGTTATCCGGAGCCAATGCGGACGATGGTCCCTCCTTCTCCCTCCCCCTACAAATTTCCCGCACCGGGCTTTACCGGCTCGGGATTCGGTATGAGGGATGGACCAACCTCACAGGGGGCACCCGTCTGCGGGTCTATCTCAAGGGGCGGGAGGCCGATGGCCCTGTCATCAACGAGGAATATTACCATCAACCTGCCGTCTCCAATGGTTTGAATTGGCATTGCCTGATGGCGGACCTGAACGCGGGCGAGTATGTCATGACCTTCAGCTATGTCGTCCGTCAATGGCAGGCGCCGAAAACGATCGGGTATGCTCCCCGGAAAATCGAATGCCTCTACCTCACCGATGCCTGGATGGACGATTTGCCGAACGCCGAAACTCTCGATGCCCTCCGAAAATCCTCTGCGCCGAAGGGCATCCAATGGACCCGCGAAATGCCTTTGGACACGACAGCCCGATCGGAATGGGCTCAACGAGCGCTCCGACCGGCAGATTGGGACCAGGCCCGATCCAATCCTAAACTCTTCCAAGCCACGTATTGCTTTTGGCGAGAGGAACTGGACCGGTTGGCCGCCGATGATCAATCCAATTCCTACGATTACCGGGATCTTCATCGACAGGTCATCTTCGATGATGTCTGGAACCTGCTGGGCAATCCATGGCGGGTCCGGCAACAAGCCCGTGAATTGGGATCTGATGTCCGGTCCGGAATCAAACCGCAACTTCACTACGTCATTAACGGCGCCCGCATCGGAGAGCGGTCCGGGGGCAAGGAATGCGATTGGTGGAGTGGTGGCGATAAACTCGTCAGCGGAACCTATTATAATTTTCAAGGGGAAGCGGTTTACACGGAAGACGTCGAGCCAGGCCACACTTACTATTTCTGGGTTCAGTTCCGGAACATGGGCTACTTTGAGCCCTGGCAACTTTGGGTAGGGTTACAGGGAAATCCCACTAACGAACTCCACTGGAAACGCGATCAGCGAAACTATCCTCCGGATATCGATTCCCAGCGCTCCTGGGTAAAAATCGGATATATTGAAGTTCCCGCGAATGCCACCCATCCAACCCTCCGTTGGCACATCGCCAATTTGCCCTGGCCGAATTTGCAAGGGGTCAGTTATCGGTGGATTCATAATTTCCACATCACCACGGATCCCAACTACGTTCCCCGGGGCCAGGTTATGCCGCCAGAATCGGCCCAACAATATCTTGGCCGCGCCAAAAGTTTGGGCGCCACCTCAAAAGATGCCTTCTTATGTCAATTTGTCGAACCGTTCCCCATGGGGCAAACCTGGTGGCCCAATGCCCCCCAGTGTGAATCCCCTTCCAATTCCCTGATCATGGTTTCAGATGCCTATCAATCGGCCCAACTCGGTTTCCGTTCCGTCGTGGATGAACCGGTCTCAGTCACCGTTGAAGGCGGTCGGCTGGAAGGCGATGGAGGATCCTATGCCGAAGCCCTCACCTGGCGCACGGTGGCCTACACCCCCTATGGCCCTACCCGCGCCATGTGGTCCGGCTGGAGCCTGCTCCGCCGTCCGTTTATCACCCTTCCACCCTTCAATACTGCCGCCCTATGGTTAACCCTGAATTCCAAAGGCATCAAACCCGGAGTCTACAAGGCTTGGCTTAAACTATCATCCGTGGGACGTAATTCAGGCAAAAAATACGCCACCCGAACCGTGGCTCTGAATGTGCGCATCTCTCCGGTGAAACTAACTCCCAAATCTCCTACACTCGTGCATGGTTATACCATGCCCCCCGAGGGGGAGGCTTATTTGCAGGATTACCAGGCGCATGGATTCAAAGTCTGGTGCGGAGATTTGATATCCAAGACGGAAATGGACCGGCGCTGCATGCTCCTCCAACAAGTCCGGGCGCGAGCCTCAAATGGTGACTACCAACCCCTGCTTGATTCCATCAAAGCGATGGGACTCGTGCCCTCCGACTATTATATGATCGTTTGGGACGAGCCCTCCGGCGCAAACGAAGTGGAACTGGGTAAATTTATCGCTACCGCCAAACGCCTACACGAATGGAATCCGGGAATTCGGCGCGTTTTCAATCCCGGCGAGCCGGCAACCTTGAAAACGTTCCAACTGTTGGACCCTTATTGCGAAATCTGGATGCCGTATTATCGCCATTTTTTCTATCACCCCAACGAGGCAGCGGCAAAAACCAGGATTATCACCGCAAAACCTTGGATGGAATACACTACTCCCTGTTATGGGGACAAGGACCCGAGCATGCCCAGCCAACTGTATAGTCAAATTCGCAAAGTACCAGCCAACCCAGGAACCTGCCTCGGAACCTGGTTTTTCGCACTCTATTATCCATTCCGTGACCCCTGGGACACCGGCAATGAATATTTGAATGATGTCTCTGTTTTTGTGATCCCCTCCCGTTTGGGGCCAGTATCAACCATCAGCTGGGAAATGATGAGGGAGGCCATTCAACATGCCGACCTGGCCCAACTTGCGAAAGAACGAGCCCCGATCGGCGACAAGGAGTCACTGGGTTTGATTGCCAATGGATCCGTCAAAGCCCTGATCGAGTGGCTTGAATCTCATCCATAAATAGGATTGAAAATGCATTATATGGGGATGAGATCCCGCTTTGTAAAATTCGCCCTGCTTTTTGTGCTCCTTTTATTAGGAACTATTCCCTCTCTCTCCGCCGGACATCTCTTGATCCGGACCGATGGGTCCAGCCAATGGGTCCGCAATCTCAAGTCGGCAAATGATCGGGTGACCGCCACCGATGAATCCAGTGGTGAAACCATGGATCTCGACAAAAGTGTCGTGGCTGCTGCCATTCCAGTCGCCCAACACGGAACGGCCTATCCCTTAAGCGAAGTCAGCAATGTGCTCGCCCGGATTGCCCAAATCCAACCCCGTTTCCCTAAATTAAAAAAACAATTGAATCAGCTCAAACAGGAATGGGAACCTTTCCTTAAATCCGATGCGACGCTTGCAGAGGCCGTTGAAAAAGCCGCCGCCGTGTTCCGTGCCAGCCCCCATGCCAATTCGGATTGGAAGACCGTACAATCCACTTTGGAGATGATCAAGTACCATGATGTCCGAAGTGAGTACAAGTCCCGTATCGACGAACTCCTGCTCGCGTTTCATGGGGAATATTTCGAAACGAACCGCATCCGTCTGCTCCATCTTTCAACCCAGTGTGTGGTTCGAATAGAAACCTTTCTCCAGGCCCGGCAACTCAAGGATGATTTAATCTCAGCACAACCGGCTGAAGCTCAAAAGGCAGAAATCATGGGCACCTTTGAACTTTGCCGATCCAATGTTTTTCAACAGGTCGCTCGATCCGCTCAATCCGGGTTCAAGGCCAATCCGACCCTCGCCGGATATCTGTCAAATGCTGCCCTCCTCTATGATTTGCACGACGAAGTCACTTCGAGCCCCACCCTGAAAGACAAAGTGACCCGCGAAATATTCAACTGGCAAACCCTTCTGCAAAAAACCAATCCGGGATTGACCTTTGAATTTGACGGGTATCCCTTTGAAGGTGAGGATCGCCGCCTCACAGAGCAAGCCCAGAGGCACATGCCGCTCTTTAACATGCAGATTCCAAATTCCCAGGAAGATTGCTTCCTGGTTCCTTTGCAAATCCCAACCCGCATGAACCGGATTAGTGCCGGCACTTTGAAGGCCCGTGCTATTTTCAAACGCAAGCCGCCCATGAATCGACGGTATGTCCTGGTGCTTCTGATTCATCCAGAAAGCGGACCTCAGGCGTTTCGCCGTTGCCTTGAATTACCTGGCTTTAACGCCCTGTCCGGTCGATCCGGCTTCGAAGTAACGGTGAACCTCAGCACGCTACCAAGCGATTTCCGCCCGGTCCGTCAGGATGACGGCAGCGTTTACCTGATCATATTCCTGGCTGAAATTCCGGCAGACCTGCCGACCGAAGACCTGGATGAAACCTTAATCAAACCTCGCAGTAAAGGATGGGGTCTCCCAGTCAGTCTGTAAAAAAAGAATGCCTTCCGCGCACCATTCGCGGAAGGCATTCATTAATCAGTTATCACCGGCTCAGGTCGCGGGCTTATCCTCTGCCTTGGCCGATTTATCTTTTGCCTTGTCCGGCTGATCTTTGGTCTCAGTTTTTTCCTTCTTCCGACGGTCAACATAGGCCAACCCGACCCATTCCAAGTAGACCATCTCAGCCCCATCCCCGATCCGCCGCCCAATCTTGGTGATCCGGGTATAGCCACCCTTGCGGTCCTTGAACTGAGGCGCGATCTCGGCAAAAAGTTGCGAGACGCGGCTTTTATCCTGAAGAACGGCAATCGCTTGCCGTCGGGCCGCCAACGTGTTCAGCTTTGCCAAGGTCACCATTTTTTCGGCTAACTGGCGAGCTTGTCGCGCCTTTGGCAGCGTGGTTCGAATACGCCGTTCGGCGATAAAGTTGCTGACTAGGGACTCCACCAACGCCTTGCGATGCGATGGTGAGCGCCCCAGTTTAACGGAATTTTTTTGATGTCGCATGATCGATCTCGCTCCCTCACCCCGGCCGGTTACTCTTCGTCCTTATCCGCACTCTTCTTGTCTTTGCCGGCGGACTCCGGCTTATTCGCGAGCGCTGCCGTTCGCGCCGAGGCCTTCAATAGCTCCGGGTCAATCTTCATTCCTAAGGTAATCCCCAGTTCCTGAAGTTTGGCTTTAATTTCGTTTAGAGATTTTCGCCCGAAATTCCGGTACTTTAACATCTCGGATTCGGTCTTCTGCGCCAGTTCACCAACCGTCGTCAAGTTGGCGTTATTCAGGCAATTGGCCGCACGAACACTGAGTTCGATTTCGTTGACGCTCATCGCCAAAACCTTTTGCAAGCGCTCACGCTCGGAATCCACCTGTTTTTCAGCTTCCTCAAATTCGACCACATCCTTGTCGAAATTAACGAAGACATCCAAGTGGTGGCGGAGAATGGCTGCTGACATGGTCAGGGCTTCGTCCGGCGTCACCCGCCCGTCAGTCCAAATCTCCAAAATCAACTTGTCGTAGTCAGTGTGTTGCCCCACCCGGGTATTTTCTGTAAAGAAATTAACCCGACGCACAGGGGAGAAAATGGAATCAATCGGAATCCGTCCGATTTCGTTTTCGATTCCTTCCTTATTCCATTCGGCGGGACAAAATCCACGACCCAACCGAACTTCCATTTCCATCTCGATTTTTCCATCTTCAGCCAGCGTAGCGATTTTCAAGTCAGGATTCAATACTTCCACCGACGCATCGGCCTTAATCATTCCTGCTGTCACATCCCCGGGTCCCTTGACCTTGAGGTGCAAAACTCGTGGATCTCGAGACGTCGTCTTTAACAAAACCTTTTTGAGGTTAAGGATGATATCCGTGACATCCTCACGCACACCCGGCAGAGCGCAAAACTCATGAGGCGCTCCGGTGATCTTGACTGATGTAAAAGCGGCGCCTTCGATCGACGAAAGCAGCACTCGCCGCAGGGAATTCCCCACCGTCCGCCCGTAGCCGGATTCCAGGGGTTCGGCAACAAACTTGGCATAGATTCCGGTCGCGGTCGATTCTTCTTTAATCAACCGCTTCGGCATTTCAAATCGACTGAGTCGTATAGGCATCGTCGTATCCCTCAGCTTCTTCCCATTTCGGTTGGGTTATGTTTATGACTGGCGTACACTGCGGATTATCGGGAGTACAACTCCACCACCAACTGTTCGTTGACGAAGGGCGCAATTTCATCCCGAGTCGGAATGCGCAACAGCTCCCCCTTCATATTTTCACGGTCCAAGGCAATCCAAGACGCAACTTCCGGCACATGCCCGGCTTCCAACACCTGACGAACCAAGTCTTGGCTTTTCTTCATTGCCTTGATGGCCACTACCCCGTTAACCGGCACCTTCATGGAGGGCACGGAAGCCTTGTGACCATTGATCGTCACATGCCCATGCAGCACCAACTGCCGGGCCGCGCGGTGCGAGGCCGCAAACCCCATGCGAAAAACAACGTTGTCCAGCCGCGTCTCCAAGGCCTGCAACAGAGCTTCGCCTGTAATCCCACGGCGACGCAGGGCGCGCTCGAAAAACAGACGGAATTGGCCCTCCTGCATGCCGTAATAATGGCGCATGCGCTGTTTCTCGCGAAGCTGAACGCCATAGTCCGTCATTTTGCGCGGCCGTTTGCCGTGCATTCCAGGCGCCACCCGCCCGGTCTCGATGGCACATTTCGCCATCCGGCAACGGGCGCCCTTCAAAAATAGCTTCATGCCTTCCCGACGGCACAAGCGACACGCTGGTCCGGTATATCTCCCCATGCAAATTCTCCTGCTGACTTTCCTTCTGAATTAAACGCGACGGCGTTTCCGCGGCCGGCACCCATTGTGCGGCATCGGCGTCACGTCCTTGACAACCGTGATGTTCAAACCCGAGGATTGAAGTGCGCGAATCGCGGATTCACGTCCCGCCCCTGGCCCTTGCACGCGGACTTCTATTTCATGCATCCCACGGCCAACCGCCTGTCGCGCCGCTTCTTGCGCCACTACGGTAGCCGCAAATGCTGTGCTTTTACGGGATCCTTTGAATCCCGCACGACCGGAGGTGCTCCAGGCCAGCACGCCCCCTTTGGTGTCGGTGATACTGACGATCGTATTATTAAACGTCACTAAAACGTGCGCCACTCCAAAGGGCACCGCGCGGGCACCCTTGACTTTAACTGGCTTAACCGGACTGGCCGCATCCCCTTCAGCCACACCCGATTGCACAGGAGCCGCACCGGCTTCCCCGGCTACCGGAGTCTCGGTCACTTCCGCCTTATCCTTCTTGTCCGCCATGCTTCAACACCTTTGCTGGATTGTTGCCTTTAAGTTTTGCGCGCCTCCGAGCGCACTTCCTTGCCGCGCACGGCGCCTACCGTGCGGCGCGGTCCCTTGCGGGTTCGGGCATTCGTCTTGGTCCGCTGTCCACGAACCGGTAATCCCCGCTTGTGCCGCAACCCTCGGTAACTACCGATACTGATCAGGCGCCGAATATTTTGGGACACCTCACGCCGCAGATCGCCCTCGATTCGATAACCCGTCTGTAAAATGGAAATAATCCGGGCCAGTTCTTCATCGGTCAATTCATCCGCTTTTTTTGACGGATCCAGACGAGCCTTGCGAATGACTTCTCCCGCCAAGGTCTGTCCGACCCCGTAAACATAAGTCAACGCATATTCCAACCGCTTTTTCCCTGGAATGTCCACACCAAGAATTCTGGGCATGCCTGATCTCCTTATCCAATCCTTTAACCCTGACGCTGTTTATGCCGGGGATTATTGCAAATCACCCGCACCACCCCGGCACGCCGTACAATCTTGCAGCGTTCACAAATTCGTTTGACGGAACTTCGGACCTTCATACTTATTCTCCATTAAACAAAACAGCATTTTTATAATTGCTACGCAGGTTTGTCAACCTATTTATTGACCCCATCAACCAGCGTCAAAATGACCGGACCATCCTCCAATACCGCAACCGTATGCTCACAATGGGCCGATGGTTTTCGGTCGCGCGTCCGAACGGTCCACTTGTCCGGCATGACCGACACTTCGTACCCTCCGAGATTCACCATCGGCTCGATCGCAAGCGTCATTCCCACCCTGATTTTGCAACCTTCCCCAGGTGGGCCGAAATTTGGAATCTGTGGCTCTTCATGCATTTGCCGCCCCACCCCGTGACCGACAAAATCACGAACCACCGAATATCCACGAGCTTCCACCAAACTCTGCACTGCATGCGAAATATCCGAAATACGCCCACCCACCTTTATCGCCGCAATCCCCGCAGCCAAGGCGTCTTGGGTCGATTGAACCAATCGTCGAACATTCCAATCGGTTACACCCACTGCCACCGTATCCGCCGTGTCTCCAATGAACCCTTGATACTTAACCCCGACATCAACGCTGACAATATCACCCAATGCGATCCGTCGCGGCCCCGGAATACCATGAACGACCTCGTCGTTGATCGAGATGCAAATATGTCCCGGGTAACCTCGATAACCCAAAAAGGCACTCTGCGCATCAACCCGTGCCATTTCACTGGCGGCAAAATCATCCAATTCCTGAGTGGTCAAGCCCGGACCAATCCGCTTTCGAACCGCATCTAATACATTGGCGGCAATGGCCCCGCTGCGCCTCATGTGCTCGATCTCATCGGGGCTTTTAAGCGTGATCATACCGAAGGTAATTTACGGATGTGACCGACAATCGCCTCAACCGCCAGATCGCGATGTTGAGCCGCATCCACCCGGATCAAAACCTTCATCCCCTCGTAATAGGCGATCAGGCTCTCCGTCTGGCGCGTAAAAACTTCAAGGCGATTCAAAATCGTTGATTCCTGATCATCGGCCCGCTGATAAAGTTCTCCACCGCAAACATCGCAAATACCGGCTTTGCGAGGGGGGATGTTGACGACATGGTAACTGGCTCCACACTGGCGACACAATCGCCGCCCGCAAAGCCTTGAAATCAGCAATTCCCGAGGCGCTTCCAGAGAAAACACCGCCATGACTCGGCTCCCCCGCCGCCGGAGCGATGCCGACAACATTTCAGCCTGCTCCAAGGTTCGGGGAAAACCATCAAAAAGGTATTCATCATCCGGAGATCCCTGATCCAAACGCTCCTCGACCAATCGCAAAATGACGTCATCTGGAACCAATTCACCCCTCTTCATGAAAGTCTCTGCCTCGCGCCCAATGGCCGAACCCTTCTTGACAGCGTCGCGCAACATGTCGCCCGTCGAAATGTGAATAAACTTTGTTCGAGCCTTAATCCCCTCAGCCAAAGTCCCCTTCCCGGCCCCGGGCGCACCCAACAAAATGATCGCTTTCAAACCGATAGTCTCCTGTGCCCCATATTGCGGCAGGACGTCTTCAACGACGCCCACGCAACCGGCCTTTGGTCAAAAATCCATCGTAGTGGCGCATCAATAAATGCGACTCAATTTGCCGCATAGTATCCAGCATCACGCCAACCATGATCAAGAGGCTGGTGCCTCCAAAAAACGCAGCCACAATCCACGGAATCTCCAATTTTGTAGCGAGAAGGGTCGGGATTACCGCGATCATCGTTAAAAAAACAGCTCCTGCCAAAGTGATCCGGGTCATGGTGTTGTCGAGATATTCAGCCGTTGCTCTCCCAGGGCGAATCCCTGGAACATAACCCCCGTGTTTCTTCAAGTCATCCGCGATTTGCACGGGATGAAACTGTGTCGCCACCCAGAAATATGAAAAAAACAGGATCATCAACCCGTAGAGCACCATATATAGGGCAGATTCATGCGCGAGCAAATCACCTAATCGTTGAAAGAACGGAAGGTCAATTTTTTTAAATAGAATCGCCGGGAACATCAGGATCGACTGCGCAAAGATAATCGGCATGACACCGGAATAATTGATCCGCAACGGCATATACGTATTCTGTCCGCCATAGACCTTATTTCCCACCACCCGTTTGGCATACTGGATCATAATTTTCCGCTGCCCTTGAGTGACCGCGATCGTGCCGGCTATCACCAAAAACAACATGATCAGGAGCCCGACCAGATGAAACAGGGTAAACGGAGTCCCCACTGTGGTGAACATCTGCCACGCTGCGGCAATCGCTCGCGGCAACCGGCTGACAATACCCACCGTAATAATCAATGAAATGCCATTCCCGATACCGCGTTGGGTGATCTGCTCGCCCAGCCACATAATCAACATTGACCCGGTCGTAACGCATACGGTAGCCAGAATCACAAATGAAACCGACGACATGGTCACCACACTGCCCTGCAATCCTAAACTACCCGGATTCAACAGGGTCATTGCCAGGAAAATTCCCTGAACAATGCAAATTAACACCGTGAGGTAACGGGTGTATTGCGTCAACTTCTGCCGCCCGGCATCCCCTTCTCGGGCCAAACGCTCCAAGGAAGGAACAACCGCGGTCATCAACTGAAGAATGATCGAAGCGCTAATATAGGGCATGATTCCCAGAGCACCGATGGCGACATTCTGAAGTGCGCCACCACTGAACATATCCAACAGCCCTAAAAACCCTCCACCGGTCTGTCTCTCCAGATCGGCGATCATCGCCTGTAATGCCCCTGCATCCACCCCCGGAGTCGGAATGTTGGCAATCAAACGACAGACAAAGATTAACCCGAGCGTGAAAAGAATTCGCGCCCGTAATTCAGGAATCTTGAAGCTATTGCCAAATGCCGAAAACATCCGTTACCCCGCTTATCAAGCCAATCAACAACCTGCTCAGGCTTTCGCCGGAGTCCGCACGATTAGTTCACAGACCCCGCCGGCACCTTCGATTTTGCTTTTTGCCTCTCCGCTAAACGCATGGGCGTGAATAGTCAGCTTACGGTGCAAGTCACCGCCGCCCAGAATTTTGATGCCATCCCAGCGACCTTTGACGACACCCGCATCCCGGAGTACTTTTTCATCCACCATGGACCCATCTGAAAACTGATCGAGCCGGGACACATTTACCGGCGCCAACACTTTGGACCGAGGGGCTTTGAAACCGACCTTGGGCAGACGTCGGACCAGCCGCATCTGTCCCCCTTCAAATCCGGGCTTGTGTTTATGACCTGACCGGGCATATTGTCCTTTATGCCCGCGCCCGCTCGTTTTCCCTAAACCAGATCCTGGCCCGCGCCCTACTCGAATCCCGCGCTTACGAGCACCCGGAACACTACTCAATGCTTCCAGCTTCATCCCTCACCCCCCGTCTTGACCACTGGCCCCGTCGCCCCAGTGCGACGAATGGCCCGAATTTCATCAGCAGACCGGAGTTGCTTCAACGCATCCACCGTCGCCTTTACTGCATTCAATTTATTGGCGCTGCCTAAAGATTTCGCCAGGATATCATGAATCCCGGAAAGCTCTAAAACCGCCCGAACTCCACCCCCCGCAATGACTCCGGTTCCCGGGGACGCGGGTTTCAACAGAACGAAACCTCCATCGAAACGGCCTCGCACCTCATGGGGAATAGTGCGATCCCGCATGGTGACCGCGAATAGGTTTTTCCGAGCCACCTCGCCGCCTTTGCGAATCGCATCTGCCACTTCGTTAGCTTTTCCGAATCCATAGCCAACACGGCCCTTGCGATTTCCGACCACCACCACGGCACTAAAGCTGAACCGGCGGCCACCCTTGACCACTTTTGCACAGCGATTGACAAACACCACCCGCTCTTCAAATTCAGGCGAGGGCGATGTCGACCCTGACCCTTGATTCATTCTGGATTGCTTTTCCATGGAGAGTCCTGTTCGTTACACTTGAATTCCGGCTTCACGCACGGCGTCGGCAATCGCCTTCACCCGCCCATGATACCTGTAACCGCCCCGGTCAAAAACCGCTTTGCGAATACCCTTCTGCAAGGCTGCTTCAGCAACCTGCTTGCCGAGTTGAGTCGCAGCCGCCATATTCTTGCCGCCACCTTCAGCCGCCTTGTGGCAAGTTGTCGCTGATACCAATGTCGCCGACTTTTCGTCATCGACGAACTGCACATATAAGCTTTTATTGGATACCCGCACGCATAACCGCGGTCGTTCCGCAGTACCCGAAATTGTCTTCCGAATTCTCGCGTGACGGCGCACCCGTCCTTCATTCCGAATCACTTGTTTCATATTATGCCACCGTCTTTCCGGCCTTGCGCCTGACATGCTCGCCACGATACCGGATCCCTTTGCCCTTGTAGGGCTCGGGCGGATAGATGGACCGGATCCGCGCAGCAGTGTCACCCACCATTTGCTTATCCGCGCCGCTGATGGTAATAAAGGTCTCCTTGACCTGAACCGTGATGCCCACGGGGGCAGTGAATTCCACCGGCGAGGAAAAGCCGATCGTCAAAGTCAGTTTAGACCCTTGCACAGCCGCACGGAAACCTACGCCCTGCAGTTCCAATTCTTTGGCGTAACCTGCCGTCACCCCTGTCGCCATATTGGCCACGAGTGTACGAGTCAACCCATAGAAGCTTTTTCCCTGCGCCGTCGGATCCGACGACGTCAATACCACCTGTCCGTTCGCAACGACCGCCTGGATGCTCGGCGGCAGATGGTGACGCAATTCGCCCTTGGGCCCCTTGACGATCACTTCAGATCCCTTGACCGTCGCGGTGACTCCGCTCGGAATCGCAACCGGTTTCTTGCCTATTCGAGACATTTCAACCATTCCTTGCCCACCCGCCCCATCGGGCGGTTGATTTTTCGCCGGGCTCAGGCCGGCTCATTACCAGACATAACACAGAACTTCACCACCGAGATTGCGTGCGCGGGCTTCCCGTTCGGTCAGGATCCCCTGCGAGGTGCTCAACACGGCGATCCCTAAACCACCCAACACGCGCGGCAACTTGTCCTTCCGCGCATAGACCCGCAAACCAGGCTTGCTGACACGACGCAAACCCTTGATTGCGGGTTGACGCTGGCCGTAATATTTCAAGCTCAAACGCAACAATTTTCGTCCACCGTCAGCCGCCAGAGAACAATCGTCAATAAACCCTTCCGCTTTCAAAATACGGACGATTTTCTCCTTCACGAGGGAATGCGGAATTTCCGCCTCACGCAATCCCGCGGTATGGGCATTCCGGACGCGATTCAACAGATCAGCAATGGGATCGGATAAACTCATAATCGCTCCACCTTACCAGCTGGCCTTCACGACCCCTGGGATTTGACCGACGGACGCCAATTCCCGGAAACAAATCCGGCACAATAAAAACTTTTTCATGAAGGCATGCCGCCTGCCGCACCGTTTACAACGGTTGTACCGCCGCGCGCTAAACTTAGGCGCACGACTCGCTTTCACCATTTGTGATATCTTCGCCAACTGAGCCTCCCCCATCCTGGATTATGATCGCTCCGCCTTGGCAAACGGCAACCCCAGCTGAGCCAGTAGTTCCCGCGCCTCACGGTCCTCTTTCGCTGTCGTGACAATCGTAATGTCCATCCCCTGGACCCGCTTAACCGAATCGGGATCGATTTCCGGAAAAATGGTCTGCTCGCGGAGCCCAAAGGTATAGCTTCCCCGTCCATCAAAACCCGTGACCGGCAACCCCCTGAAATCCCGGATGCGCGGAAGGGTCGCGTGAATGAGTCGCTCTAAAAAGTCGAACATTCTCCCGCCCCGCAACGTCACCTTGGCACCGACCGGCATTCCCTGTCGTAACTTGAAATTCGAAATGCTTTTCCGGGCCTTGGTAATGACCGGCAACTGCCCCGTAATCCGGGCCAGATCCTCGGTAATGGCCTTGATGCTATCCTTGTCCACGGTGGAATTAAACCCCATGTTCACGGATACCTTGATCAACCGGGGAACCCTCATCGGGTTCGTCACTCCCAGAGATTTCATCAAAGCCGGCACAACCGTCTTCCGATATTTCTCTTGCAATCCCATCGTCATAAGTTTCTCACTGATTAAGCGTCCAAAACATTTCCACAGCGTTTGCACTTCCGGCGGATTTGATCCCCCTCGAGGCGACGCACACTTTTCACCCCGCGCTTGCACTGGGAGCAATACAACATCAGGTTAGATAATTGTATCGGAGACTCCCGCTCCACAACTTTCCCTTGAGGATTCTCCTGACTCCGCTTCATGTGGCGTTTAATCAGTTTAAAACCCTCGACTAACGCGGTGTTCTTCTCCAGATCAACTTTCAGAACCTTGCCTGTCCGGCCAGCCCCTTTCTGACTCCCGCTGATCGCCACCACGACATCATTGCGCTTGATCTTCATGCGTTCCGCCTTCCCTTATAGCACTTCCGGCGCCAGCGAAATGATTTTCATGTAATTCTTTTCGCGAAGTTCGCGGGCCACCGGGCCGAAAATACGAGTTCCCAATGGATTCAGTTTCTCATCCACCAGAACCACAGCGTTGTTGTCGAACCGAACATAGCTTCCATCGGACCGACGGATCGGCTGATGGGTCCGAACAACAATCGCCCGGCAGACTTGGCCCTTTTTGACCATTCCCCCGGGTTGTGCTTCCTTTACGGCAACCCGAATCACATCGCCGATATTAGCGTACGTTTTCCGCTGGCCCAAAATCCGGAAACACATCACGCTTCGCGCTCCGGTGTTATCCGCGACATCCAGCCTGGTTTGCGTCGAAATCATGACTCCGAACTCCCTTACTGCTGTTTCGCCCGGGCCACCACTTCAACCAGGCGCCAGCGCTTCGTCCGACTCAATGGACGCGTTTCCTCAATGCGCACGGTATCGCCAACCTGGGCCGTATTTTTTTCGTCGTGAACGGAAAATTTACGCGCCAACGTCATGGTCTTGCCATAAACGGGATGCCGTTCCCGGCGCTCAATTCGGACTACTACCGTCTTCTGCATCTTGTTACTGACCACGACGCCGGAACGCTGCTTGCGTACCCCGCGCGGTTCTTCTACCCCTGTCATGTTGACCTCGCTTCTTTTAACGCCGCTTCCCGCTGAAGCGTTTTCATGCGGGCAATGTCGCGCCGCAAGGTCCGCAATTGGGACGGCTTTTCAATCGTCCCGCTCCCCTTGCGAATGCGTAGATTCAACAGCTCACGCTGCGTCTCCGCACTGCGGTCGGCGATTTCTTCCTTCGTAATCTCGCGTAATTTTGCCGCTTTCATAAACTTCCTGCATTCTGTCGCCCGGCTGGTCAGCCGTGGCGGGTCACAAACTTAGTGCGAATCGGCAGTTTGGCCGCCGCCAACCGGAAGGCCTCTCGGGCCATCTGTTCCGGAACGCCTTCCAGCTCAAACAACATCGCGCCCGGCCGGATCACCGCCACCCAAAAATCCAGCGGCCCCTTGCCTTTACCCTGGCGCGTTTCCAACGGTTTCTTCGAGATCGCTTTGTCTGGAAAAACCCGGATCCAGATCTTGCCGCGCCGCTTTAAATGGTGATTCATCACCACCCGGCAGGCCTCAATCTGAATGGATTTCAACCAAACGCGATCCAGAGCTTTTAACCCATATTCTCCGAAGGACAAGACGTTTCCCGTCTGGGCTTTTCCGCTCATACTGCCCCGATGAAAACATCGGTGCTTCACACGTTTAGGCATAAGTGGCATGGGCACGCCCCCTTACTGCTTTTTCAGGCTCTTCTTTGTCCTTGCAAATCCAAACTTTGACCCCGATCCGCCCGGCGGTCGTCGCCGCCTCAGCGAACCCGTACTCGATATTCGCCCGTAAGGTATGCAACGGCACCTTGCCCTCCTTATACCATTCCACACGGGACAATTCCGCCCCGCCCAAGCGGCCGGAAATTTTTACCCGGACGCCCTGAACTCCCATGTCCATGGCCATCTTGATCGAGCGCTTTAAAACCCGACGGAATGAAACCCGCCGCTCCAACTGAAGCGCGATTCCTTCGGCCACGAGCTGCGCATTGGTGTCAGCATTCCGAATTTCGCGGATTTCAAGGTAGATTTCCTTGCCCGTTTTTTTCGCCAAATCCTCACGGATCTTTTCAATATCCTGGCCTTTACGCCCGATGACAATCCCAGGTCGCGCCGTACAGATCGTCGCCCGAACCCGGTTGGCATATCGCTCCAGAATCACGTCCGCCACTGCTGCATCCTTCAGACGCTTCAGAATCAGTGCCCGGATCTCAAGATCTTCGTTCAGCAAGGCGCCGAATGTCCGCTTGCCGGCAAACCATCTCGATCGCCAGTCCTTATTGACGGCGACTCTTAGTCCTATCGGATTGACCTTTTGTCCCAAAACCCAACTCCTTTCATCCTCCAACCGCTCAAGCGGCCGGCTGATCGGTTAACGTAATGCGGATATGGCTTGTCCGCTTGCGAATCGGGCTCACCATCCCTCGTGCCCGAGGCCAAAACCGCTTGAACGCGGGCCCTTCTTCAATGACGGCTTCTTTCACCCGTAGAGTGTCCGCCGACAAATGGGCGTTGTTCTCTGCGTTGGCCACCGCCGACTTGAGCGTTTTCCCGATGCAACGCGCCGCTTTGCGTTCACTGAATTCGGCAATCAAAAGCGCCTGCGGCACAGGCAAGCCCTGAATCGCACGAACCAGATTGCGCGCCTTACGCGGCGCGATTCGCACAAATTTAGTTACCGCTGTCACTTCCATAAAATCACACACCTATTCCCGCTGTCCTTCCAACAAAACCCGGTCCCCCGCCAACGGGAAAAAACCCGGGACCGTTTCCTCTATAACCGCACCGGCCACTGCCGGTCGCACATCCACTACCCGCACACGAGACACCCTACGGCCATCCCGTAACACCGCAAATACCATTCCCGGAGCCACCCCTTGCCGCCGCCCCGACCCGACCACTACCATCCGCAACTCAACATTCACATCCGCTACTCGAACATTTTCCGGTACCCGCCGTCCTCCTCCATCACCCATATCCCCATTGACGGGCATCATCGTTCGCGCACCCTGAACCGACGAGCGGGCATCTGCCTCAATTCGAGCCGCCGACAAAGCCGACGACAAGTATTTCACCTGTCTGCGCAAATCCACAACTTCCGTAGTCGCGGCCCCGTCTTGCGCCAGTACGCCCTGAGCACATATCCAGAGCCCCAACCCCACCACCCTCATGCCCCATCGGCCTGGGCAAAAAAGGTTCATCGCTTATCCTCAATCATCACGTCAGGGTCGCCGCCTTATCGGTCATCATTCCGTGTTTACGGAATGTCCGGGTCGCCGCAAACTCACCTAACCGGTGGCCCACCATGTTTTCCGTAATATAAACAGGAACATGCTGTTTTCCATTGTGAACAGCCAGAGTGTGTCCAATGAAATCCGGAACGATCATTGAGCGGCGGGACCAAGTCCTGATCACCCGCTTTTGACCGTCCCGATTCAACTTCTCGATTTTTGCCAGGAGTTTGACGTCGACAAACGGCCCCTTTTTAACTGAACGCGGCATAAATTATTTTCTCCGGCTGATAATGAAATGTTTCGACGTTTTACGACGGTTACGGGTCTTTTGACCCTTCGATAGCTTACCCCACGGACTGACCGGATGGCCGCCGCCTGAGGTCCGCCCCTCACCGCCACCCATGGGATGGTCCACAGGGTTCATCGCCACCCCTCGCACCGTTGGCCGAATGCCCTTCCATCGCTTGCGTCCCGCCTTACCCAGCTTCACATTCTCGTGATCCAGATTCCCAACTTGGCCAACCGTTGCCTGACACCGCAGACTGATCATGCGAATTTCGCCAGACGGCAATCGGACATTGGCAAAATCATCCTGTCGAGACATCAACTGCGCCACTTGGCCGGCGCTGCGCACCATTTTACCACCCTGCCCTGGTACCAGCTCTAAATTATGAATCGGTAATCCCAAGGGGATCTTCGCCAGAGGTAGGGCATTCCCCACGTTCGGCTCTGCATCAGGGCCAGAAACGACCACTGTACCAACCTTTAACCCCACAGGGGACAGAATGTAACGGAGTTCCCCATCCTCATAAGTCAACAGGGCAATCCGCGCTGAACGGTTAGGATCATATTCAATCGCAGTCACCCGCGCCGGAATTCCTGCTTTGTCCCGCTTGAAATCGATGAGTCGCAGATGCCGACGAACCCCACCCCCGCGATGTCGGATGGTAATCCGACCGGCTGAGTTTCGACCGCTTGTCGCGCGATGCCGGGCCAGAAGCGATTTTTCTGGCGTGCTTTTAGTGATTTCATCAAACGCCGAAAGTACTGTGGACCGCAAGCTCGGCGTCGTTGGTTTAAATTTCTTTAAGGCCATGGATTACTACTCCCTATCCCAAATCGATCTTTTCGCCGGTTTTCAGGGTCACCACCGCCCGCTTCCAGCAGGGCGTGCGACCGTAGTGCACGGTGCGCTGACGTTTCAGTTTTCCGTGGTAATTCATCGTGTTCACGCGAACCACGGAGACCTTGAACAAGGTCTCTACTGCCCGCTTGATCTCCAGCTTGTTAGCTGAAGGTGAAACCACGAAAAAATATTTGTTTTCCGTCCCCGCCAGGCGCGTCCCCTTTTCGGTGACCTCCAGAGTCTTGATAATGTCATTGACGCTTTTCATTGAACCTCCCCCTTCTGTCCTTCAAGCCGACCTTGCACCACATCAAAGGCCGCCCGGGTCAGGATTACAGTCGAATACCGCAATAATTGATACGTATTGACAGTGGACGCCATGACCAGTTCGATACCCGGCAGATTTCGGATCGCCTTGACGGCATGGTCTGACAAATGATCCATTACGATCAGGACCGTTCCGGTGATTTTCAACTGCTTGAGCAGCTCTGCAATCCCACTCGTTTTGGGACCGTCCAATTGCAAATCCTGCAAAATCCGCATTTCGCCGGCCACAACTTTTTCTGCAAAAGCCCGTCGAAAGGCCAATTGCAAAACCTTGCGAGGAATCCGCTGGGAGTAACTGCGAGGCTTGGGTCCAAATGCCACACCACCGCCACGCCAGACCGGAGAACGCCGGTATCCCGCACGCGCACGCCCTGTGCCCTTCTGTTTCCAAGGTTTTTTGCCGCTTCCGGCCACAGTCCCCTTCGTCAGCGTCGACGCCGTACCGGCCCGTAATCCCGCCTGGTAAGCCACAATGACGTCATGAACGGCTTGCTGCCCGCATTTGATGGCTGTGCCAACATCCGCAAATTCAACCTGGCCGACAGGCATCCCCTTCATGTCTACAACATCCAGCTTGCTCATGATGCCCGTTTCGCTTTCTTGATCGAACGCCTGATCACTACCACTGCTCCCTTCGGACCCGGCACCGCTCCCTGCACCAGCAGAAGATTATCGGCACCCCGGACCTGCACCACTTTTAAATTTTGCTGAGTGATTCGGATGTTGCCTTGATGCCCCGGCATGCGCTTATTCTTATGCACACGACCTGGGTATGAACGGCAGCCAATCGAACCCACCCGCCGCTTTGAATGGCCACCGTGGGTGATCGGACCGCCACTCATGCCATGTCGCCGGACGACCCCTTGGAAGCCCTTGCCCTTGGTCAGGCCGGTGATATCCACAAATTCAGTCCCCTCAAACATCGCTGCCGTGAGCCGATCCCCCACCTTGACTTCCTCGCCGGATTCCATCTCGAATTCGTGCAGGTGACGCATGGGGGCACAGGCCGCTTTCTTGTAGTGACCTAACTGCGGCTTGACAACCCGGGATTCCTTCTGTTCGGCAAACCCCAATTGAACCGCTGTATAGCCATCACAATCACGACTTTTACATTGGACCACCACACAGGGCCCCACTTCCAGAACCGTGACTGGAACCTGCTGGCCGTCTGCGTCAAAGACGCGTGTCATTCCGATTTTTTTTCCAAGTAACCCTTGCATGTTCCATCTACTCAAATCTTAATGGTTATATCCACTCCCGCCGGCATATTGAGTTTCTTCAACTCATCCACTGTTTTTGCGGTTGGCTCGACAATGTCAAGTAACCGCTTGTGGGTCCGTATCTCAAACTGTTCCATCGATTTTTTGTCGGCATGCGGACTGCGGTTCACTGTATACCGCTCAATCCGCGTAGGCAACGGAATCGGGCCCACCACGCGCGCCCCGGTCCGCTTCGCGGTCTCCACAATATCCGCCACCGACTGATCCAGGACCCTGTAATCGTAAGCTTTCAGCCGTATCCGTATCCGTTGTTCCATGGCTCCACTCATCGGTTGACTAACTGTTTCTGAATTCCCTCAGGCACTCTGTCAAAACATGTCGGTTCCATCGTATACGACGCCCGCCCTTTGGTTAACGAGCGAATCGCGGTCGAATAACCGAACAATTCCGCCAGCGGCACATCGGCGGCGATCACTTGCACCATCCCCCGCGCCGTCATCTCTCGCACCCGGCCGCGACGCGCGCTGAGATCGCCCAGCACATCGCCCATATATTCGGATGGCGTGATGATTTCCAATTTCATGATCGGCTCCAGCAGAACCACGCCAGCCCGGCTCAAGGCCTCCCGCAGAGCCAGTACTGCCGCTGTGCGAAAAGCCACATCGGTCGAGGTCGCCTCATCGCAGGCGCCGCTGATCACCCGGACACGCACGTCCGTTAATGCACAATTTGCCAACGCGCCCGTCGCCAATCCATCGCCCAATCCTTGCCGGATGGCATCCCGGAAAGCACCCGGAACCTTTTCGGTCGACACCTCAAATTCAATTGCATTCCCCTGACCTCTCGTCCGGGGTTCTACGGCGGTGGCAATGCGGGCGAATTGCACAGAACCGGCAATTTCACGGTTAAATACATGCTCGGCCTCGGACGGCAAAGTAACCGTCTCCCGATACGCCACCATGGGCTTGCCGGTATTGGCCTGAACCTTGAATTCCCGCAACAACCGGTCGCGTAAAATCTCAAGATGCAACTCCCCCATCCCGCTGATCAAAGTCTGCCCCGTTTCGGCATCACGAGCGATGACACACGTCGGATCTTCCATTGCCAGGGCCGACAACGCTTCCAATAGCTTGTCCCGATCTGCCTGACTCCGAGGTTCGATGGCCATTGAAATAACCGGTTCAGGAAAACGAATTCGCTCCAACTCAATCGGTTGATTCTCAACACATAGCGTGTCACCGGTGGTTACTTCCTTCAATCCGACCACCGCTCCGATTTCGCCAGCATATAGGGTGTCAATGTCATCCCGATGGTCGGCATGCAGCAGGACCAAACGGGTAATTCGCTCGCGCTTTCGCAACCGAGGATTATAAATATTCTGGCCCTTCTTGATCTGCCCAGAATAAACCCGAACAAAAACCAAACGGCCGATAAACGGATCATTTTGAAGCTTGAAGGCCAGCGCCGACATCGGACCAAAATCATCAGCCTCACGAGTGATAATTTCGTCGGTCTTGGGATGGTGCCCGGACACGGCGCAAGCATCAAGAGGGGCCGGAAGATAATCGACCACGGCATCCAGCAGGGGCTGAATTCCTTTATTCCTCAGGGAAGATCCGCATAAAACAGGGACGACTTGATTCGCCAGCGTCTGTCGGCGCAATCCATCCCGCAACACTGCCGCAGGAACATCCGGATTCTCGACATAAGCGGCCAAAACCTGCTCGTCCTTTTCTGACAACTGCTCGATCAGACTCGCACGAGCACGCTCTGCAGCCACAGCGAACTCCTGGGGAATGGGTTCGTAACGGAGAGCATCCGCCGGGCGGGTGTCATCAAAAAGAATTCCACGCATTTCCAGTAAATCAATCACACCACGAAATTGATCCTCGCGCCCCCAAGGAATCTGAACAGGAATCGCGATTGATCCCAGTCGCCGGTTGATCTGGTCCACCACAGAATCAAAATCAGCGCCCACCCGGTCCAGCTTGTTGACAAACACCAAACGGGGCACATGATAGCGGTCCGCCTGCTGCCAAACGGTTTCGGATTGGGGCTGCACTCCGCCAACTCCGCAAAAAACGCCAACGGCTCCATCAAGAACACGAAGGGATCGCTCGACCTCAACCGTAAAATCCACATGTCCTGGAGTGTCGATCAGATTAACCTGATGATCACGCCAATAGAATGTGGTCGCCGCACTGGTGATGGTGATCCCGCGCTCTTTCTCTTGGATCATCCAATCCATGACCGTATTGCCGTCATGCACCTCACCCATCCGGTGCACCCGTCCCGAGTAAAACAGCATCCGTTCAGAAGTCGTGGTCTTGCCGGCATCAATATGGGCAATGATCCCGATATTGCGAACTTTTGCCAAAGGCCGACGACGCCCTTCCGCTTCTCGAGCGGGAGTGCTGGCCTGCTTCACACTTTTGGCTTTCTGTTCCAAGGTCGGTACCATCGTTTAATCCGTTTCCGAGAACCCGTCCCTACCACCGATAATGCGCAAAGGCCTTATTGGCTTGCGCCATCTTGTGCGTGTCATCACGTTTCTTGATCGCATTGCCCTGCTCACCATAAGCATCCAGAATCTCCAGTGCCAGCGCACGACGCATCGGAATGCCTTTACGTGTCGCACTGTAGGAGATGATCCACCGCAATGCCAAAGCCATTTGACGTTCGGGACTGACTTCAACCGGAACCTGGTAAGTCGCGCCACCCACCCGCCGGGATTTGACTTCCACTTTCGGCTTGACGTTGTCAATCGCCCGAATCAGAACCTCCAAGGGGTCTGAATCCGGCTGCTTGGCCTTGATGTGATCGAGAGCGTCATATACAATCCCGGCTGAAACGGACTTCTTACCCGTCTTCATCACGTGATTGATCAAGTGCGCCACCAAATCACTATTGTATTTGGGATCGGGAACTAATGTCCGCTTTTCCGCTTGATGTCTTCTGCCCATAAATTCCTAACCCTTTACTTCGCGGTCTCTTTGGGGGTTTTCAGACCGTACTTCGACCGGCTACGCCGCCGTCCCTCGACTCCGAGGCTGTCCAGCGTCCCTCGCACGATATGATAGCGCACACCCGGCAAATCCTTGACACGTCCCCCGCGCACCAGCACGATGCTGTGCTCCTGGAGATTGTGCCCTTCACCGGGAATGTATGCCGTGACTTCAACCCCATTCGTCAAACGTACCCGAGCGATTTTACGCAACGCCGAATTCGGTTTTTTGGGCGTCATCGTCTTCACGGCCAAACAGACACCGCGCCGCTGGGGACACCCCGTCAGCGCCGGCGATTTGCTTTTGGAGCGATTCGGTTTCCGCCCCACTCTAATCAGTTGGTTTATGGTCGGCATATGCCTCTTTCCCTGTTTCGACAAACAAATGACGGAATTTATCAGCCTTACCGTCGCGTTGCAAGTCTTATCCTAAAATATTTTGCAATTGTTTTTCGGCCGCAGCCTCCGCCATCTGTTTAAGATCTTCCTCTGGAATTGGTTCGGCCAACGGAACCAACTTGATATTCCGATACATCGGGAATCCGCTTCCACCCGGAATCAGGTGTCCCAAGATCACGTTTTCCTTGAATCCAAACAGGACATCAACCCGACCCAAGGTCGCAGACTCGGTCAATACTCGGGTTGTATCTTGGAAAGATGCCGCAGAAATGAAGCTCTCTGTTTCCAACGAGGCCTTCGTCACGCCCAATAGCGCCGGCGAAGCTTCAGCCGGACGCTTGCCTTCGGCAATGGCCCGATCATTCACTTCCTGGAAGTGATATTTTTCAATCTGCTCGCCCCAGAGAAATTCCGTATCGCCAGGATCGGTGATACGCACCTTGCGCAACATCTGTCGCACGATGATTTCGATGTGCTTGTCGTTGATTTCAACGCCCTGCAGCCGGTAAACTTCCTGAACCTGATTGGTCAAGTATTCTTGCAACTCTTGCGGTCCGCAAATCTCGAGGATTTCCTGCGGCACAATCGGCCCCTCGGTCAATTGCTGTCCCTTTTGCACATAATCCCCCTTGAACACGACCACGTGTTTTCCGAGAGGAATCAAATGCTGTTCTTCAGCCCCCGTCACCGGATCGCGAATCACCAGACAACGACGTCCGCGCTGGTTCGGACCAAAATCGACCACGCCTTCAATCTTCGCGATTTCGGCGGCGTCCTTGGGACGGCGCGCTTCAAACAATTCCGCCACCCGGGGCAAACCACCGGTGATATCTTTCGTCTTGGATTCCTTGCGCGGAGTCTTCGCCAGCACCTCGCCCGCTGAAATCTTCTGACCATCTTTCACCATCGAATGCGCTCCGGCAGGAATGCTGTAGGAAGCGAGCATTTCGCGCCCGTCTTCGTCTTGCAACTCGATCCGCGGATGCAGATCCTCTTTGTGTTCCAAGACAACCGTTCCCATCAAGCCGGTTGAGGCATCGACCTCTTTCTTGACGGTCACATTCTCTACGAAATCGCGACACCGAACCAAACCGTTCCGCTCGGCGAGAATCGGCACGCTATACGGATCCCATTCAATGAAGCTCTGCGCCTTGGTCACCTTGCCGCCATCGGCCACGGAAATCACCGCACCGATTGCCGCAGTATGCCGTTCCAATTCACGATCCCCCTCGGCATCCATGACGACCACTGAACCGTTTTTATTCAATACGACAAATCCACCCCGCGCATTTTTTACGATGCGCAGATTTTCGTATTTCACAATTCCGTCATGACGAGAAATCACATGGGGTTGCTTGAACACGGCGCTGGCCGTTCCCCCGATATGGAAGGTCCGCATCGTCAACTGGGTGCCCGGTTCACCGATGGATTGGGCCGCAATGATTCCCACGGCCGTTCCAACCATCACCGGTTGACCGGTGCTTAAATCGCGCCCATAACACTTGACGCACAACCCGTGGCGGGACTCGCACGTCCGCACGCTACGGATCTTGACGCGTTCAATCTCCGCCGTCTCAACTCGTGTCATGACGGCTTCGTCGATCATCTCGCCAGCGGCCACAATCATGTCGCGGGACACGGGATCGATCACGTCGTTCAACGCCACCCGACCCAGGATCCGGTCGCGTAACGCAACCAACTGATCTTCACCCTCACCGATCGACCGGACTTCAACCCCGTTCAGGGTATTGCAATCCTGTTCAACGATCCGCACATCCTGCGCCACATCGACCAACTTGCGGGTCAAATACCCGGCGTCGGCCGTTTTTAAGGCGGTATCGGCCAACCCCTTGCGGGCACCGTGAGTACTGATGAAATATTCAAGTACGCTCAGACCTTCACGGAAGTTCGACAGAATCGGTCGCTCGATAATCTCGCCTGACGGTTTCGCCATCAGACCGCGAATCCCGGCCAACTGTCGGATCTGCTGTCGGCTACCGCGCGCCTTGGAATCGACCATAATGAAAATCGGGTTCAACTCTGCGCTGTTCCCGTTTTCGTCAATGGCCTTATACATGGCGGTTGACGTCTCATCCGTGGCTTGAGTCCAGATATCGACAATCTTGTTGTAACGCTCACCATCGGTAATGACACCGCGCCGATACTGGGTATCGACTTCATTTACCTGCTTGTGGGCGCGGTTGATGATGTCGGCCTTTTCGCGGGGGACAATCATGTCCTCCATCCCGATCGAAATACCGGCCAGCGTTGCGTTTTCAAAGCCCAAAAACTTCAGCTTGTCCAGTGCCCGAACGGTTTCCGCATGGCCGCCCTCTTGATAGCATTGCCAGATCAGCTTGCTCAGGAAGCTCTTGTCCACGCAACGATTCACAAACCCCATCGAATCCGGCCAGATCTCATTAAAGAAGACCCGTCCCACGGTCGTCACCAGCATCTTGCTCTGCGCATCACCAAAAATCGTCTTGTGCTGCAGGTCAGGATTAGGGAATCGGATCCGATCATGGATCTTCAAACCCTGATCATCATAGGCCATTCGGACTTCCGTCGCATCCGCCAGAATCGGCAGATGTTCGATGGTCTTGGCGGCTTCTGATTTCCGCATCTTCAATTCCTTGAGACGGTCCTTTTGGGCCAGAGAGGTCAAGTAATAGACCCCCAAGGCAATGTCCTGAGTCGGAGTCATGACCGGCTTCCCGCTCGAAGGCGAAAAGATGTTATTGGTGGACAACATCAACAGCCGCGATTCCAACTGGGCCTCAATCGAGAGCGGAACATGCACAGCCATCTGGTCACCGTCGAAGTCGGCGTTATAGGCAGTACAGACCAAGGGATGAATCTTGATCGCTTCGCCTTCCACCAGCACCGGCTCAAAGGACTGCATGCTCAATCGATGCAAGGTCGGCGCACGGTTCAGCATGACGGTTTTATCTTTCGTCACTTCGTCCAGAATATCCCAAACATCGTCGGCCTGGCGCTCGATCAGCTTTTTGGCACTCCGAACCGTATGCACCACCCCCAGTTCCTTCAACCGGCGGATGATGAAAGGCTCAAACAGAACCAAGGCCATCTTCTTCGGCAGACCACACTGATGCAACTTGAGTTCCGGACCGATCACGATGACCGAACGTCCTGAGTAGTCGACGCGTTTGCCCAGCAGATTCTGACGGAAACGACCGCTCTTCCCCTTCAGCATGTCGCTCAATGACTTCAGAGGCCGATTACCCGCCCCCGTAACCGCCCGCCCGTGCCGCCCGTTGTCAATCACCGCATCCACGGCTTCCTGCAACATGCGTTTCTCATTGCGGATGATCACGTCCGGCGTCTTCAACTGCAACAAGTTCTTCAACCGGTTGTTGCGATTGATCACCCGACGGTAGAGATCGTTCAAGTCTGAAGTCGCAAAACGTCCGCCCTCCAGAGGAACCAAAGGCCGCAAATCCGGCGGAATCACCGGCAGCACATCGAGAACCATCCACTCGGGACGGGAATTGCTCAGGCGGAATCCTTCGATCACTTTCATGCGCCGGGCAATTTTCTTTCGATTCTGCTTGCTGCGGGTCTGCTCCATCTGGTCTTCCAATTCGGCCATCGTCTTTTCCAGATCGATTTTCCGCATCAGGTCGCGAATTCCTTCCGCGCCCATCTTGGCCGAAAAGGTGTTGTCCCCGAATTTCTCCTGCGCCTCGCGAAACTCCAATTCACTGAGCAACTGTCGCTCCTGCAAGGGTGTATCCGCCGGATCCGTGACAATATAATCCTCGTAGTACAGGATGCGCTCCAAACTGCGCGCCGTCATATCGAGAACCAAACCCAACCGGCTGGGGGTACACTTGAAAAACCAAATATGCGACACCGGCACCGCCAGATCGATATGCCCCATCCGCTCTCGCCGAACCCGCGACAGAGTGATTTCAACTCCGCAACGGTCGCAAATCACACCCTTGTGCTTGATTCGTTTGTATTTTCCGCAACTGCATTCCCAATCGCGCGTCGGTCCGAAGATCCGTTCGCAGAACAAGCCCCCTTTTTCGGGCTTGTACGTGCGGTAATTGATGGTCTCGGGATTCTTAACCTCGCCATGGCTCCAAGACCGGATCACTTCCGGAGACGCCAATGTGATCCGAACGGAATCAAAGGTTTCCTCGCCTGTCAAACCGAAGCGTTCTCTGGCCACCGTATTATTCAATGTCGCCTCCTCTAAATCGCAAACACCGACGGGCTAACCCGCCGGATGATCAGGCTTCTTTTTCCGTGGATTGGATCCGCACATCCAACCCGATGCTCCGCATCTCGTTGATCAGCACGTTGAACGATTCCGGCATCCCGGCATCAAGGGTATTCTCTCCCTTAACAATCGATTCATAAATGCGTGTCCGACCGGCTACGTCATCGCTCTTGACGGTCAGCAATTCCTGCAAGGTATAGGCTGCGCCATAGGCTTCGAGGGCCCAGACTTCCATTTCTCCCATACGCTGCCCGCCGTATTGCGCCTTTCCACCCAGCGGTTGCTGGGTTACCAACGAATAGGGACCCACCGCCCGGGCATGGATCTTGTCGCTGACCAAGTGATGCAGTTTGAGCATGTAAATCTGACCAACAACCACCCGTTGATCGAACGGCTCACCCGTCCGCCCGTCGTACAACTGTGTTTTGCCGTCCGCTGGCATGCCCGCGTCCTTCAATAACTGGTGGATCCGGTCCTCCGAAATTCCATCAAAGACCGGTGTTGCCGCCCAGAGCCCCAGGATGCGGCAAGCCAATCCCAGATGGGTTTCCAAAACCTGTCCGACGTTCATTCGCGACGGCACCCCGAGCGGATTCAGCACAATATCAACCGGTGTTCCATCCGGCCGGAATGGCATATCCGCCTCCGGCAGGATCCGCGCCACAACGCCCTTATTTCCATGTCGGCCGGCCATCTTGTCACCCACCGACAGCTTCTTTTTGCTCGCGATATACACCCGGACCTGCTTGATAATTCCGGCATCGAGATCGTCGCCGCTCTCCAGCCGATCCATGGCTCCCTCGAAATCGTGGTCAAGCTCCTGGAACCGCTGTTGATATTCGCTGATGATCTCCTGGATCTTCATCTGAATCGGGCTGCTCTCGATTTCGACGTGGTCGCTTTCCGCCGCCAGTTTCCGCAGGAGCGTCTTGGTGATCTTGCGATTAGCCGGAATGATGATTTCGCCCGTCTCGATATTCACCACATCGAGGGGAATCTTCTCACCCAGTAGAATATTGCTCAACTTTTCGGTCAGCTCATCAACCAGATCCTGTCGCTTCTGTTTGAGGTCTTCGGACACCGATTTGCTCTGCCGTCGTCGCTCAGCGGCCGACATCTTTTCGCGCTGAATTTCCTTCTGGGCGGAGACCTTGACGTCCATCACGATCCCATAAGTCCCGCTCGGAACGGTCAGGGAGGTATCGCGAACATCCGCTGCTTTCTCGCCGAAAATCGCCCGCAACAGGCGTTCCTCCGGCGCAAGCTCGGTTTCGCTCTTAGGTGTAATCTTGCCCACCAGGATGTCTCCCGGCCGGACTTCTGCGCCGATACGGATGACCCCGTCCGGGCCCAAATTACGCAACGCTTCCTCGCCGACGTTCGGAATATCACGAGTGATCTCCTCCGGACCCAGCTTGGTATCGCGCGCACCCGCCTCGAATTCCTCAATGTGAATGGAGGTAAAGACGTCATCCCTCACCAGCCGCTCGCTGATCAGAATGGCATCTTCGAAGTTGTAGCCGCACCACGGCATAAAGGCAACCAATGCATTTTTACCAAGGGCCAATTCGCCCTCTGAAGTCCCGGGTCCATCGGCCAGCACATCGCCAGCCCGGACTTTCTGGCCTTCTTTGACGACCGGCTTTTGGTTGGTATTGGTACCGGCATTCGAACGCATGAATTTACGCAGTTCGTAAACCGTTTCCTTGCGCCCACGCCCGCGTCCATCCCCTTCGGTAACGACGATTTTATTCGCCGAAACATACGTCACCACGCCTTCGCGTTGGGCCAATACGATCACCCCGGAATCCGCCGCAATCCGGGCTTCAAGACCGGTCGCCACCAAGGGGCGTTCCGTCGTCAACAACGGGACAGCTTGGCGCATCATGTTCGAACCCATCAAGGCCCGGTTGGCATCATCGTGTTCCAAGAACGGAATCAAGCCGGCGGCCACACTGACCACCTGCTTGGGTGAAACATCCATATATTCCACCTTGTCTCGCGTCACTTCCTGGAACTCACCCCGCCACCGCACCGAAATTTTCTCGGTCAGGAACTTACCGGTCTTCGGATCCACCGGCGTATTCGCCTGAGCAATGACAAATTTCTCTTCGCGATCAGCCGAGAGATATTCCACTTTACGCGTGACGCTCCCCGCTTCAACTTTACGATACGGCGTCTCGATAAAACCAAATTGATTCACCCGGGCATAAATACCCAGGGACGAAATCAACCCGATGTTCGGGCCTTCTGGCGTCTCAATCGGACAGATCCGGCCGTAATGGCTACCGTGCACGTCGCGCACTTCAAACCCGGCCCGTTCCCGGCTGAGCCCGCCCGGTCCCAATGCGCTTAACCGGCGCTTGTGCGCCAATTCAGACAGCGGATTGGTCTGGTCCATAAACTGGCTCAACTGGCTCCGGCCAAAGAAATCCTTCACCACAACCGACAGGGTTTTGGGATTGATCAACCGTTGCGGCGCCATTTTCCCACTGGCGGGATCATAAAGGGTCATCCGTTCCCGGACCAGACGTTCCGCACGGGCGAGTCCCACCCGGCACTGGTTTTCAAGCAATTCCCCAACGGTCCGCAACCGGCGACTGCCCAGATGATCGATGTCGTCAACCATGCCCTCGCCCTTGCGAATGCCGATGACGTAACGAATGGCCGCAACAACATCTTCCTTGTCCAGCACCCGCAAATCATTCCCGACCTTGCTCTCCAGGTCGAGCTTCTGATTGATCTTGTAACGGCCGACGCGACCCAAGTCATAACGACGGGGATCGAAAAAGAGCCGTTTCAGTAATTGTCGGGCATTCGACGGAGTGGCCGGATCACCCGGTCGCAACCGCAGATAGATGTCCTTCAAGGCATCGTCCATCGTCCGGGTCGGATCGTCTTTGATGCTCTTGAGCATCAATCCGGAATCCCATGACACATTGATGGTTTCAACGGACTTGACGCCCGCCGCTTTCATCTGGGTCAGGCTGTTTTCCGTTACCGGTTCATAGCGTCGCGCCAGAACGGTTTGCGACTCGGTATCGGTCACATCCTCTTTGAATACCCGGTGGGTGAGTACGCGCCCGCTCTTGCCGCCTTCCAGCGACAGGGTTTCATAGGTGTAGAAGAGATCCAGCAGTTCGGTATCGGCTCCGTACCCGATGGCCCGGAGAAAAGTGGTCACCAGGAATTTGCGCCGACGATGCCGACGATCCAGATAAATCCACAACAAATCATTGGCGTCGAATTGAACCTCAACCCAGGATCCCCGGTCCGGAATGATCCGGAAAGAATAGAGAATGGATCCACTGGAATGGGTGGATTGTTCGAAACAGATGCCCGGCGACCGATGCAACTGACTGACCACCACCCGCTCGGCCCCATTGACCACGAAAGATCCCTGGGGGGTCATGAGCGGAATTTCTCCCATGTAGACCACTTCTTCGCGGATTTCCTCGCCCTCTTTCAGGCGAAAAGTGACATGGAGCGGCGCCGCAAAGGTTTCCCCTTCGCGCAGACAGGTCAATTCATCCATCTTCGGTTCGCCGAATTCGTATTTAACGAAATCGAGAACATATCGCCCGTCGTAGCTTTCAATCGGAAAGACTTCCTTGAAAACTGCCTGCAAACCCGTCTGCTTTCGCTTCGAGGGCGCAACGTCACGTTGGAGAAATTCCCGATAAGACACCGTCTGAATCTCGATGAGATTCGGCGGGTCCATGACGTCAACTAGTTTGCCGTAATTCGTACGCTCAGCCATTCAGCACCTGTAACCAAGGATTACCCATACAACACAGAGGCGGAGGAGAGGATACCCTCTCCTCCGCTAACCTTCGGCGCCGACAGACCGTGCTTACTTAATCTCGACTTTGGCGCCGGCTTTCTCCAGGGCTTCCTTGATCTTCGCCGCTTCTTCCTTGGTCACGCCGTCCTTGACGGTCTTGGGCGCACCTTCCACGAGATCCTTGGATTCCTTCAAGCCCAACGCGGTGATCGTCCGGATCTCCTTGATGACGTTGATCTTGTTCGCACCGGCTTCGGTCAGGACGACAGTAAATTCGGTCTTCTCTTCGACAGCCTTGGCCGCCGCCGGAGCCGCGCCCGCCGCAACAGCCATCGGGGCCGCAGCCGAAACGCCCAGCCGCTGTTCCAGCGCCTTGACTAATTGGGAGAGTTCGAGAACGCTGATCGTCTCAATCCAGCTCACGAATTCCGCCATCTTACCTTCGAGTTGAACTTGTTCTTTGGCTTCCGACATGGTCTTTCTCCTCTTTGACTACTTACTTCATGCCCGCATTATGCGCGCTTTTTTTCCTCAATGGCCCGTAATACATACACCAAACTTGACAGCTTCTGCGTCATCACACCCACCAGGCGAGACATCGGCGCGGCCAAGGTCCCCACCAAAATCCCCTGCAACACTTTTTGACTGGGTAGTTCCGCCAGATCGGCGATCGACTCCGCCGTCAAATAGGTCGCCCCCAACATGCCCGCCTTGATCGACGGCACCTTGACGTCCGTTTTGAACTTGACCAAAACCTTGGCGGTCTCGGTCACGTCTTTTTTTCCGTACACGACGGCGGTGAACCCTTCCAGATCCTCCTCCAGCCGCTTCCAGCCGCGTTCCGTCGTCACTTGTCGGAAAAACCGGTTTTTGACAACGTGCAATTCAGCCCCTACTCCGCGCAATTGACGCCGGAGTTCAGTGAATTGCTCCACCTTCATCCCTTTATAATCGGTCAACAGGATGAACGGGGAGGCATCCAACTGACTCCGCATTTCGCTGACGATCGATTTTTTTTCGATTCTCATGGTCCTGCGTTCCCCGGTTAATCGCGCACATCCACGTGCAGACCGACATTCATCGTCGAGCTGAGCGTGCAACGCTTGATAAAAATGCCCTTGACTGAAGAAGACCGAGCTCCGCGCACGGCTCCGATCACGGCATTCAGATTGTCCAACAGTTTTGGCGTCTCGAAGGACAGTTTACCACACGGCACCTGAACGTTTCCGTTCCGATCCATGCGATATTCCACCCGCCCGGCCTTGGACAGCTTCACCGCATTCGCGGTATCGTCCGTCACCGTGCCGGTTTTCGGATTGGGCATCAGTCCCCGCGGACCGAGCACCTTGCCGAGTTTGCGCACTTCCTTCATGGCGTCCGGCGTGGCCACGGCCACATCGAACTCCGTCCATCCGCCCTTGACCTTTTCGATCAAGTCCTCATTCCCAACGACATCGGCCCCCGCCGCCCGCGCTGCATCCGCTGCAGCGCCCGACGCAAAGACGATCACGCGGACCGCTTTACCCGTACCGTGAGGCAGGGCAACCGTCCCGCGAACCGCCTGGTCCGCCTTCGTGGGATCCACGCCGAGCCGAAAAGCCAATTCGACGGTTTCGTCGAACTTGGCGGCTGGGTGGGCTTTCAAAAAGGCCACGGCTTCGGCAAGATCATAAACCTTGTCGGCTACCTGGGCCTTGATACCGCGATGTGTTTTCCCGTGTTTAGCCATGGTTATTCCGTCACCTCAATCCCCATGCTGCGGGCTGTACCGGCGATGATCCGTATCGCGCGATCTTCGTCAAAGGCGTTCAAATCCTTCGCCTTCGTCCGGACGATCTCCCGCAATTGCTGTTGGTTGACCTTCCCCACTTTATCCCGATTGGGTGTCGCCGATCCTTTCGCTAAACCCGCCGCACGCTTTAACAGCGAGGAGGCCGGCGGGCTTTTCATAATGAACGTGAACGACCGGTCCTGGTACACCGTGATGATGACTGGGACCACCAATCCGGACAAACTCTGAGTCTGGGCATTGAATTGCTTGCAGAACTCCATGATATTGACACCGTGCTGACCGAGCGCCGGGCCAATGGGCGGAGCCGGGTTAGCTGCTCCCGCCGCGACTTGCAACTTGATTTTGCCTGTTACCTTTTTCGCCATATCAATTCAACGCCTCGGCGTTGCCCCTCCGGAACGGCGGACCACTTCAGGCCCGCTCGATCTGCCAATACTCCAGCTCCACCGGCGCCGTCCGGCCGAAAATAGCCACAGCCACTTTCAGCTTCCCGCGCTCGGAATCCACTTCTTCGATCAAACCTGTAAAATTCATGAACGGCCCGTCGGTGATCTTGACGTTCTCCCCCTTCTGATACACCACCTTGGGCTTGACCTTTTCCTTCTTGTCCTCCACCTGATGCAACAACGCATCGACCTCGGCTGGCCTCAAGGGAACCGGACGCTCTCCCCCCACGAATCCGATGATCCCCGGTGTGTCCCGGATAAAGTACCAAACCTTGTCTAAAATCTTCTGCTGTTCATCGTATAAGGACAGATACGCCAAGATATACCCCGGGAAAAACTTCCGCGTGGTCGTGGTCTTGACCCCTTTTTTAACCTCAGCCACTTTTTCGGTCGGAATCAGGACTTGTTCAATGTAATCCCGGAGCTCCTCCGGATCCAACCGGCGCTCAATGCTCTCCCGGGCCTTGGCTTCTTGGCCCGTCAAAGTGTGCAGAACATACCATTCTTTCTTCATGTTTTTAGCACCGGATAGTGTGTTCCCCGCCTCACCGCATGAGATAACCGATAATCCGACTCAGAACAAAATCGCTAATCCCGACAAACACGCTGAACAACAGGACCGCCAAAATCACCACACCGGTCGAGTCTACGAGTTCCTTGCGCGTCGGCCAGGAGGATTTAACCAGTTCTGTCCGCACCTCCCGAAGGAAGTTCGCCACGGCCCCGACAATCGATCGCAAACGCTTCATCCGTTATTCACCTTTTCGGACAACCGCCGCCCAACCACTTGCCCCATCCGCCCGATTATGGCAGGCCAGGAGGGACTTGAACCCCCAACACCCGGTTTTGGAGACCGGTACTCTGCCAATTGAGCTACTGGCCTGTACGCCGAAATGATCAGCGGGTTTCCTTGTGGGAGGTATGCTTGCGCTCAAACCGGCAATACTTTTTCATTTCGAGCCGGTCCGGCGTCAGTTTTTTGTTTTTCGTCGTCGTGTAATTCCGTCGCTTGCACTCTGTGCAGGCCAATGTCACCTGATCCCTGGGCATCTCTTTTCTCCTGTGATCCGCCGACTGACCGGCGGAACCGCTCACGCGGATCCCCGTCAGCCACGCCCGCTACATGGGGCGTCCTCAGGCGATAATTTCAGACACCGTGCCGGCACCGACCGTGCGTCCACCCTCGCGGATGGCGAACCGCATCTGCTTCTCCATCGCGATCGGCACGATCAAGTTCACTTCGATACTGATGTTGTCGCCGGGCATCACCATCTCGACGCCTTCGGGCAGAACCACATCGCCGGTCACATCGGTCGTACGGAAATAAAACTGCGGCCGGTAACCCTTGAAAAACGGCGTGTGCCGCCCGCCTTCATCCTTGCTCAAGACATACACTTCAGCCTTGAACTTGGTATGCGGGGTGATCGACCCGGGCTTCGCCAGCACCTGGCCGCGTTCCACTTCCTCTTTCTTCGTGCTACGCAGAAGAACGCCGACATTGTCGCCCGCGCGCCCTTCGTCCAGCAACTTGCGGAACATCTCAACCCCGGTCGCCACCGTCTTGACCGTAGGCCGCAATCCGACGATTTCAACTTCTTCGCCGACTTTGATCACACCGCGCTCCACCCGACCGGTCACCACGGTACCGCGACCTTCAATCGAGAACACGTCTTCGATCGGCATCAAATAGGGCATATCGATCACGCGCACGGGTTCCGGAATGTAGCTATCCAGCGCCGCCATCAGATCGCCGATGCATTTGCACGCCGGATCATCAGCCGAAGCCGCCTGGGCCGCACCCAACGCACTGCCGCGGATGATCGGGGTATCGTCGCCCGGGAAACCGTACTTGGTCAGCAATTCGCGAATTTCGAGCTCGACCAGATCCAGCAATTCAGAATCGTCGACGGTGTCAACTTTGTTTAAAAACACCACCATCGAAGGAACGCCCACCTGACGCGCCAGCAGGATGTGCTCGCGAGTCTGAGGCATCGGCCCATCCGAGGCGCTCACCACCAGAATCGCGCCGTCCATCTGGGCCGCGCCGGTGATCATATTCTTGACATAATCCGCATGTCCCGGACAGTCCACATGGGCATAATGCCGCTTTTCAGAACTGTATTCGACATGCGACGTCGCGATCGTCAGAATTTTCGTGGGATCGCGGCGACCCTGTGATTCGGAGGCTTTCGCCACCTGATCATACGAAATAAATTTGCTCAACCCACGCAGGGATTGCACCTTGGTGATTGCCGCCGTCAGGGTGGTTTTGCCGTGATCGACATGTCCAATGGTCCCGACGTTCACATGGGGCTTCGTCCGGTCAAATGTTTCCTTCGCCATTTTGTCCTCACTCCTTGCTTTTCTTTGATCCACAACCCGATATGTGCTGTCCAAAACTTGCTCCGCGCGTATCGTCGGTGTCCCGACAACCCCGCGCTGGAGCCCATGAGCGGGATCGAACCGCTGACCTCATCCTTACCAAGGATGTGCTCTACCAACTGAGCTACATGGGCCACGATCCACAATCCAATCCCGTTTCCGGCGAACAACAAAAAACACCCTCTTTCAACGTTCCGCCATAAGCCGAAACGCGAAAAGCCAGTGCTTTTGATTGTCCGAATCCCGGAGCCGAGAGAGCGGAAGCCCTTTCTTCGCCCATGATTCGAACCGCCAAAGTATCAAATCAAGCGAGGTTGTCAACTTTTTCTTAAGTTTTTTTTAAGTGCCTGGCAACCGCCTCGCCAAACCCGCTACAGGACACCTCCCGGGCGCCCTCCATCAGCCTTGCAAAATCGTAGGTTACGGTTCGTTCTAAAATCGCCGCCTCCATCCCCGACAGGATCAGGTCAGCCGCTTCGCCCCACCCCATGTGCCGCAACATCATCTCGCCCGACAAAATCAAGGAACCCGGATTGACTTTATCCAGACCCGCATATTTAGGCGCCGTTCCGTGCGTCGCCTCAAAAAGCGCATGCCCGGAATCGTAATTGATGTTCGCCCCTGGCGCGATCCCGATCCCCCCCACGCAAGCCGCCAGGGCGTCGGAAATGTAATCGCCATTCAAGTTCATCGTGGCAATGACGGAGTATTCGGCTGGCCGGGTCAGGATCTGCTGTAAAAAGGCGTCCGCCAGGCAATCTTTCACCACAACTTTTCCGGCTGGAACCGCCCCCCGCAAGTCTTCAGCCACCACGGCAACATCCCCAAATTCACGCCGCACCAGGTCAAACCCCCAGGTTTTGAAGGCCCCTTCCGTATATTTCATGATATTGCCCTTGTGGACCAGGGTGACACTCGGCCGCTTCTGCTCAACCGCATACCGGACCGCCGCGCGGATCAACCGTTCCGATCCCTCACGCGATACCGGCTTGATCCCAATCCCCGACGTTTCCGGGAATCGAATCTGGGTCACTTTCATCTCGGTGCGCAAAAAATTGATCATCCGTCGCGCGGCGTCGCTCTCGGCCGCCCATTCGATCCCGGCATAAATATCCTCAGTATTCTCCCGGAAAATAACCATATCCGTCAATTCGGGCCGTTTTACCGGCGAGGGTACGCCCTGAAACCAGCGGACCGGCCGTAAACAGACATACAAATCCAACTCCTGCCGGAGTGCGACGTTGATCGACCGGATTCCGCCCCCAATCGGCGTCGTCAGAGGCCCCTTGATCGCCACCCGGTACTCGCGCACCGCTTCGCAGGTCTCTGCCGGAAGCCAGATTTCCCGGCCATACACGGCGTTGGCCTTTTCACCGGCATAAATTTCCATCCAGGCAATCCGGCGACGTCCGCCATACGCCTGCTCCACCGCGGCATTCCACACGGTCATCGCCGCGCGCGTGATGTCCGGCCCGATCCCATCCCCCTCAATAAAAGGAATAATCGGATGATCGGGAGTCTTCAGCTTTCCCGCAGGACCCATCTGGATTTTTTCACCCACGGTGGGCACTTTGATCTTATCGTAATTCATTGCTCGACCTCGTTAGTTTGTCACCTGTCAGCCGTTGCGCGTGAAATTCAACAATCCGCCGGACAACACGATCGCGCGCTGGCGCGCGGTCAGTTCCAGTAGGGCCCGGATCGGCGTTGCCCCCGCCGGCCCTACCAGACATAATTCCGTTCCACCAGACTCGATCACCCGGCGAAAATCGTCCGCCCGCCAGTCCTCCCCCGCCCCGATCCGTTCGTAATCGGCCGGATCGGCAAAAGTCAACGGTACGATCCCGAAATTGATCAGATTGGCCCGGTGGATCCGCTCGATGGATTTGGCCAGGACCACCTTCACGCCCAAGTACATCGGGCACAACGCCGCATGTTCCCGGCTCGATCCCTGCCCGTACGATGATCCGGCGACAATCAAGTTATGCACGCCCCGATCCCTCGCCGTACCGGCCCGCTTGGAAAATTCCGCATCCACCCCTTCAAAAACAAACGCACTGTAGGCCGGGATATTCGACCGATATTTGAGCCGGGCACCCGCAGGCATGATGTGATCGGTGGTGATTTTATCGCCGACCTTGATCGCCACCACCGCCCGCAAGGCATCCGGCAGCGGGACATTCACCGGCGGGGCTCCAATATTCGGTCCCCGGAAAATATCCACCGGCGTCCCTGCGGCAGGCGGCCGGATTAACAGCGCATCGTCGATGGGGAAAACGTCCGGCTCCCGAACCCGAGGCGCCTTATACGCCGGTGTCCGTCGCGGATCCCGAAACACCCCTTCAATTGCCGCGATCGCCGCCGTCTCCGGACTGACAAGGTAAATCTGGCCCGACCGGGTCCCGCTCCGTCCCTCGAAATTCCGATTCGAGGTCCTTAAGGAAACCCCATCCGTCCCCGGCGATTGGGAGTTGCCGATGCAAAAGCCGCAGGCGTTTTCCAGCAATCGCGCGCCAGACTTCAGCAGATCGGTCAGGCAGCCTTCCTTTGCCAGCATCATCATCACCTGCCGGGAGCCGGGCGCGATTCCCAGGCTGACCCGGGGATGAACCACCCGCCCCTTGAGAATTCGGGCGACGGCCTTCAAATCCCGGTAGGATGAATTGGTACAGGATCCAATCAACACCTGATCGACCGCCAGCCCTTCCAGAGAGGCCAGGGTCCGAATGTTATCCGGGGAATGCGGTGCGGCGGCCAAAGGTTCAACTTTCGAGAGGTTGATCGTCACCTCCCGCGCATACTCGGCATCGGCATCGGCCGTCAATTCCCGCCAATCCTGCTCGCGCCCTTGGGCCCGCATGAACCGACGCGTCACCTCATCACTGGGAAATAAGGAGGTGGTGACCCCCAGTTCAGCGCCCATATTGGTGATCGTGGCCCGCTCCGGCACACTCAAGGTCTTCACGCCAGGTCCCGCATATTCCAAAACGCAACCCACATTCCCCTGAGTTGTAAAAATCTCGAGAACCTTTAAAATCACATCCTTGGCTGATACCCAAGCCTTTAGACGACCGGTCAGCATCACGCGCACCACCTTGGGCATCGTCAAATGGAATGCGCCCCCGCCCATGGCCACCGCCACATCAATTCCGCCCGCGCCAATCGCCATCATGCCGATCCCCCCGCCCGTCGGGGTGTGGGAATCCGAACCCAACAGGGTTTTTCCGGGAATGCCAAACCGTTCCAGATGCAATTGATGGCAAATTCCGTTACCCGGCCGGGAAAAGATGACCCCATAACGGGCTGCCACCGTCTGCAAATAGCGATGGTCGTCGGCATTCTCGAATCCGACTTGAATCGTGTTGTGATCAACATAACTGACAGCCAGCTCGTTTCGCACCCGATCAAGGCCCATCGCTTCGAATTGGAGATAGGCCATGGTCCCCGTGGCATCCTGAGTCAGGGTTTGATCGATGCGCAGGGCAATGTCGGCCCCGGTCGTCATTTGACCTTCAACCAAGTGCTCGCGAATGATTTTTTCGGTCACATTCATGTTTCATCTCCCTCGTTACCGACCCATATCCGTTCCCGAGCCGGGAAAACAAGGCAGTTAGGATATACCAGGGATACGGGATTCGTCCATAAAAACCGCATCCGAATCTTGTACGTCCCGCCCCCCCGGTACCACAGCGCGTTATGCCGAATCAACATAATCCAAGGGTGATTTCCAGACCCCGGAGGGGGGCATCGGCATCGGGTCGGATTTCCAGCCTTTCTATTGATTCCGATCGCGATAACGCCCCCAAAACGAAAAAACGTGTGTCTTGGCACGAAATACGGTAAGGAATCAGCCATGTTCGATTCCGCCACCTTGTTAAACCAGATCGAGAGCCACCTCGCGGCCACGCTTTGCGATGGCAACCATTGGGAAGGTCATCTCTCCTCCAGCGCCCTGGCCACCGCGACCGCCGGCTTCGCCCTCGACTGGGCCGGAACCCCGGACGACCAGCCCCTCGCCCGCTCCGCCGCCGACTGGCTGATCGCCCATCAAAATGCCGATGGCGGATGGGGCGATACCCTCGTCAGCAACAGCAACCTGAGCGCAACTCTGCTGGCCTTTTCCTTCCTCGATCGGCGCACCAACCCCCGCCCACCGGCTGTCTGTCTGGACAAAGCCCGGCTCTGCCTGAAACGGTTCACCGGTGAAGACTCACCTGCCGCTCGGATCCAGGCGGTCCTCGATTGCTATGGGCGGGATCGAACTTTTGCCGTTCCCATTCTCACCCAATCCGCACTCGCCGGGGGATTGGGCACTGACAACCCCTGGGCCTTTTTTCCCGCCCTACCCTTCGAAGCCGGCCTTATCCCGCGTCGCTTCTACCGGGCAATCAATCTGCCCGTGGTCAGTTACGCCCTGCCAGCTCTCCTGGCCTTGGGTCTATGTCATGCCCAACAATACCCGTCGCGCAACCCGTTCCTGCGCACTCTCCGGCGCCTTGCGCGACCCCGGGCGCTCCAACTGCTCGCGCGCCTGCAACCCGCATCAGGCGGATTTCTCGAAGCCATTCCTCTGACCGCCTTCGTCCTCATGGCCCTTAAAGGGGCCGGCGCTGAAGCCCATCCCGTCGTCCGGAAAGGTCTCGAGTTTCTGCGCACCACCCGCCGCGATGACGGGAGTTGGCCCATCGACACCAATCTCGCCACCTGGCTCACCAGCCTGACGGTCGCCGCCGGAACCACCGGCAAAACCCCACCCGCCGCAATTCTGACTGACCACCAGCCGGCGCTCACCCAATGGCTCCTTAAAAATCAATGGAAGCAGGTTCACCCCTTTACTCTCGCCTCACCGGGAGGCTGGGCCTGGACTGACCGGCCCGGCGGCGTTCCAGACGCTGACGATACCGCAGCCGCCGTGATAGCGCTCTGCCGGCTGGCACCCGATTCTCCCGAAACCCGACCGGCCCTCATTCAGGGAATCCGCTGGTTATTCCAACTCCAGAACGCCGACGGCGGCATTCCCACGTTCTGTACCGGCTGGCAAAACCTACCCTTCGATCGGAGTGCCGCGGATTTGACCGCGCATGCTCTCCGGGCGCTCGCCCTCGCCTGGCCGGTTCTCCCGCCCTCCGAACGTCGGCGCGGACTCGATTTTACTTCGCGGGCGTTCCATTTTCTACGGATGACCCAACGCCGCGAAGGCTATTGGGTCCCGCTCTGGTTCGGCCATCCCGATCATCCGCGCGGCCAAAATCCGGTCTATGGAACCAGCCGCGTTCTCCTGGCCCTGGCCGCTGTGCCGCCCAACCTCCAACCGGGCATCGCCGATCTGCGCCAACGGGGACGGGCCTGGTTGATCAGCACCACCAACCGGGATGGCGGCTGGGGTTGGTCTCCGGGTGGAACGTCCGGTTGCGAAGAAACGGCCCTCGCGGTGGAAGCCCTGGCCATCGACGGCCATGCCGATTCCCGCGCGGCCATCATCCAGGGGCGGGATCGGTTGCTCGGTTTTTTCAAGGAGGGCCAGTCCCCCAGCCCTCAACCCATCGGGTTCTATTTCGCCAGTCTCTGGTATTACGAAGATTTATATCCCTGGCTCTTTAGTTGGGCGGCCTTGCGGGCCGCGCAGTCCTTCCTGGATACAACCACCCCACGGGGGTAAGACAAAATTCTTTCCGGTCGTGTTCTTAACCGCGATCTCAAACGATATTTGCCCTCTCATTAATTTTATGGTAATTACTCCGTTATAAGTCCTGTTAACTGTAAAATGAGGATTAGAATGACTGGAAAGAATAGAGGTTGCGCCTTCTTTTATGTGCTCCTGAGCGCCCTATTCGCTACGATGGCCGCGGGCCATAGCAATACCCCGGACCTGTTGACCCCCGCGGAACACCTCTGGCTCACCAATAATCAGTCCCGCCTTTGCCTGGCGATCGAAATCGGCTATCCCCCTTTTGTCTTCCTTGATTCAAACCACCAGCCCACCGGCTTGGCGCATGATTATTTACGGCTACTCGAATCCAAGCTGGGGATTCAATTTAATCAAAAACGGTTTTCATCCCTGGAGGCCATTCTCACCCAGGCGCATCGGGGAAAAGTTCATATTGTCAACGCGATCACCAAGACCCCCTCACGGTCCACCTTTTTAAACTTCACCGATCCTTTTGTTTCAGTCCCGAACGTCATGATCGTGCGGAAGGAAAACCTCAACCCGATGCGGGAGGCCGATCTATCGGGACTGAAGGTCTCGCTGGTCAAGAGTTATGCGGTCACCGAATATCTCACCAATGCGTGCGTCGGGTTGGTGCCCGATCTGGTGGCGGACGATCTCATGGGGTTGCTCAACGTCTCCTTCGGACGCTCGGATGCCGCCGTCATCGACCTGGCTACCGCGTCCTACTTGATTTCGCAAAAAGGGATCACCAATTTGCGGGTCGCCGGTGAAGTGGCCTTCGTCATCCGGCTCTCGATCGGCACGCCCACCTCGGAACCCTTATTGCACCACATTCTCCAAAAGGGTGTGGGCTCTATTACGGATGACGAACGGCAGGCGATCCACGAACGGTGGATCAACAAATCCGGCCAGGGGCTCCTCTCGGCTCCGGGTTTCTGGGTTGCCACGGGAAGCCTCTTGTTCATCAGCTTGGCGGTGATTGCCGGCATTCTCGCGTGGAACCGGATCCTCCGGCGCGAGGTGACCCTTCGCACCACGGCGCTGGCCGCTGAAAAAGAATTCCTGCGGGAAAGCGAAACCCGCTTGAAATTGGCCCTGAGCGCGGCCGAGGCCGGGATCTGGGAATGGAATAGGGATACCCACCGGGAAATCTGGTCGGAAGAACTCTGGCATCTCTTCAACCTTGACCGATATGCCTGGAAACCTTCGCTCGAAGCCTTGATCCAATCCATCCATCCCGACGACCGTTCCACGACCGAAGCGGCGATCAGGGCCGCCACTCAAGACGGAAGAGAGATCAACATCGAATGGCGCGTCAACCTGCCGGACGCGCCCTCCCAGGCGACTCGCTGGCTCATGGCACGGGGACAACCCGAACGGGATTCGACCGGACGAGTGTTCGCGTACTGCGGAATTGTCATTAACATTACCGATCGCAAGCGGGCGGAGGAAGCGCGGGAACAATTACAATCCCAGTTAAACCAAGCGCAGAAGATGGAGTTTGTCGGCCGGCTGGCAGGCGGTGTCGCCCACGATTTCAACAATATGCTGGGCGTAATTCTCGGCCATACGGAGATGGCTCTGGAACAGGTGGAGAAAACCCTCCCCATCGCCTTGGACCTGCAGGAAATCCGTAGCGCGGCCGAACGATCCGCCGACCTGACCCGGCAATTGCTGATTTTTGCCCGCAAGCAGACCGTCACCCCAAAAATCATCGACTTGAACGAAACGGTGGAGGGAATGCTTAAAATGCTACGACGGATCATGGGTGAGGATATCGCCCTGACCTGGTTGCCCGGAATAGCCTTGTGGCCCGTTAAAATCGACCCCCCCCAACTCGACCAGGTGCTGGCCAACCTGTGTGTCAATGCCCGCGATGCCATCACCGGCGTGGGCCATATCTCCATCGAAACGGACAATGTCGTTTTCGATGCGGACGAGGGTGCGAAATACCGGGGAGTCGTTCCCGGCGAGTATGTGCTGCTCTCCGTGAGTGATGACGGGTGTGGAATGGACAAGGAGACCCTGGACAAACTTTTTGAGCCGTTTTTCACCACCAAGGGGATCGGCAAAGGCACCGGCTTGGGCATGGCCACGGTTTACGGCATCATCAAGCAAAACAATGGGTTCATCAATATCTATAGTGAGCCCGACAAAGGCACCACCCTGAAAATTTACCTGCCCCGACAGGAGGGCGAGGTCGAGCGAAGCCAGCCGGAAGGGCCGGTGACTCCGGCCGCACGCGGCCACGAAATGATTCTGCTGGTGGAGGATGAAATGGCCATCCTTAACATGGGCAAAAAGATGTTGGAAAGTCTGGGTTACCGGGTGGTCGCCGCCAACACCCCGGGCAAGGCCGTTGACTTGGCCGAGAAATACGGCGGCGAAATCCAACTCCTCATGAGCGACGTGGTCATGCCGGAAATGAATGGCCGGGATCTGGCCAACCGACTGTTTACCCATAACCCGAAACTCAAAATCCTCTTCATGTCCGGCTACACAGCCGACGTCATCGCCCACCACGGGGTGTTGGACCCCAGCATGCATTTCATCCAAAAACCGTTTTCAATAAAAGACCTCGCAGACAAAGTCAGGGAAGCGCTGGAAAAGCGTGCATCGGATTAGAAAATAGTATAAACAAACGGCCTTATGAAGACCCCCATCCTCCTGGCGGAAGACGCGGTAGCCCTGATTCCCGACGGCGCAACCTTGGGCACCGGCGGTTTTGTCGGCAATGGTCACCCCGAAGCCCTGACCGAAGCCTTGGAGCGGAGATTCCTCTCAAATGGCCATCCCCGCGATCTCACGCTCGTCTATGCCGCCGGGCAAGGCGACGGCAAAACCCGCGGGTTGAATCATCTCGGCCATGCCGGCCTGGTCCGGCGGGTGGTCGGCGGACATTGGAACCTGGCGCCCAAATTGGGAGCGCTGGCTGTTTCCAACCAGATCGAAGCGTATAATTTCCCTCAAGGGGTCATCAGCCATCTTTTCCGTGAAATCGCCGGGGGGCGACCGGGTGTGATCACGCATGTGGGATTGCATACCTTTATCGATCCCCGCCTCGGCGGCGGCAAACTCAATACGCGAACCTCTGAAGATCTGGTCGAATTGATCCACCTCGCGGGTCGCGAATGGCTCTTCTACAAGGCCTTCCCCATTCAGGTGGCCTTTTTGCGCGGCACCACGGCCGACGAACGCGGGAACGTAACCATGGAACGGGAAGCGGGGTCCTTCGAGGTCCTCTCGCTGGCCCAGGCCGTGCATAATTCCGGCGGCCAGGTTTTTGTGCAGGTCCTGAAAATCGTCCCGGCAGGGTCCCTCGATCCCCGCTCCGTCCGGATTCCTGGCATCCTGGTCAATGGCCTGATCATCGCCTCTCCCGAACAACACCAACAAACCTTCGCCGAGGATTTCAACCCCGCTTACACCGGCGAACTCCGTTCGGCCCCCCCCAGCCTCCCGCCCCTGCCCTTAGATGAACGAAAAATCATCGCCCGGCGCGCGGCCTTGGAATTGCGGCCCGGCGCCATTCTCAATCTCGGGATCGGCATGCCGGAAGGCGTTGCCGGCATCGCTTTCGAGGAAGGACTCTTCGATCAATTAACCCTCACCGTCGAAGCCGGACCGATCGGCGGCATCCCCGCCGCCGGCCTCAGCTTTGGCGCCAGTGTCAACCCCGAAGCCATCATCGACCAGCCGTATCAATTTGATTTTTACGACGGGGGTGGACTCGATCTCGCCGTTCTCGGACTGGCCCAGGCCGATGTCCGCGGCGATGTGAATGTCAGCAAATTCGGCGAGCGCGTCGCCGGGGTCGGCGGGTTCGTCAATATCAGCCAAAATGCCAAAGAATTGGTTTATTGCGGGACCTTCACCGCCGGCGATCTCGCCATCGAGATTGTTTCCGGCAAACTGCGCATCGTCCGGGAAGGACGTCACCGAAAATTCATCCCGGCGGTCGGACAGGTCAGCTTCAGCGCCGACTACGCCCGCGAAAAAGGACAATCGGTCCTCTACGTGACCGAACGCGCGGTCTTCGAATTGGGCGAAAAGGGCCCCCGACTGATCGAAATCGCGCCAGGTATCGACTTGGAAAAAGATGTGCTCGCCCAGATGGATTTCGAGCCGGAGATCGCGCCGAACCTGCGCACCATGGATGCGCGTATTTTCCAGCCGGAGCCCATGGGTCTCCGGTCTTTAACCCCAACGGATGTTCTATGAACCTTTCTGAACCAGTCATCGTCAGCGCATGCCGAACCCCCCTCGGCGCCTTTAACGGGGCGCTCAGCCATGTCGCCGCCCCTCAGTTGGCCGCTGTCGTCCTGGCGGATCTCGCCCGGAGGGCCGGATTGACACCCGACCTCGTTGAGGAAGTCATCCTGGGCCAGGTCTTTCAAGCCGGAGTCGGCCAGCACCCTGCCCGCCAGGCGGCCTTGGCCGCCGGGTTGTCGGAATCCGTTTCAGCTTTTGCCGTCAATAAGGTCTGCGGCTCGGGACTGCTGGCCGTGGGCCTGGCCGCCCAGGCCATCGTCGCCGGAAACCGTCAAATCGTCATGGCCGGCGGTATGGAAAACATGAGCCGCGCTCCGTATTTACTCCCTCAAGCCAGAACCGGTTACCGTCTCGGTCATGGTGAGTTGACCGACAGCATGGTCCGGGATGGACTCTGGGATGTGTATGATCAGTGCCATATGGGTCTGTTGGCGGAGCAGCTCGCCACCGAATTCGCGATTGCGCGGGCCGATCAGGATGCCTTTGCCACCGCCAGCCAACAGCGCTACGCAGCCGCCCAAAAAGCCGGCCGGTTCAAGACTGAAATCACTCCAGTCCCCATCCCCCAACCCAAAAAAGAACCCCTCCTTTTCGACACCGATGAATGCCCCCGTCAGGATACCACTCCCGAACGACTGGCGACGTTAAAACCGGCCTTCAAGCCCGGAGGTTCAGTCACCGCCGGGAACGCCTCCGCCTTGAGCGACGGGGCCGCCGGCGTTCTGATTCTTTCCGCCGCACGGGCACGCGAATTAAAACTGACCCCCCTGGCCCGAATCCGCTCCTGGGCCACCGGCGGATTGAAACCGGCCCGGATGGGACTCGGCCCGGTATCCGCCGCCGCCCTGGCGCTGGATCGCACCGGATTAAAACTGGATGAAATAAATCTCATTGAGATCAATGAGGCCTTCGCCGCCCAGATCCTGGCAGTCCGGGCTCAAATGCCCTGGGATCCCGCTCGCGTCAACGTCAACGGGGGTGCCATCGCCCTCGGCCATCCGCTCGGTGCCAGCGGCGCGCGGATCCTGGTCACACTCGTACATGAACTCATCCGCCGGGAGGAACGTTATGGTCTGGCCGGGCTATGCATCGGCGGAGGCGAAGGCATTGCGATGGTGGTGGAACGATGGACAGGAGACGCCGTATGATTCGCAAAGTGTTGGTGATTGGCGGAGGAACCATGGGCCGGGGCATCGCACAAACCGCCGCTGCCGCGGAGTGTGAGGTGCTGCTGTGCGAGATTAACTCGGCGCTGGCGGGAAAAGCCGTGAGCACCATTGCCACGTCACTCCAACGGGCAGCCGAAAAAGGCAAGTTCGATGCCGCCCGCATCCCCGCGGTCCTTGCGCGAATCCGGGTCACCGATCGCCTTGCCGAGGGAACCGAATCGGATCTGGCGATCGAAGCCATCATCGAAAACCTTCCGGCCAAGCAGGCTTTATTCAAGGATCTGGCTCAACGCTTGTCGCCCCAAACCCTACTGGCCAGCAACACCTCCTCCCTCCGAATTGCCGACATTTTCAGCGACGTGCAGGGACCAGGCCGGGTCCTGGGCATTCATTTCTTCAATCCGGTACCAGCCATGCCATTGGTGGAACTGGTTCGTGGACCGGCCACTTCTGACGCCACCCTGGCGGATGGCCGGGAATGGGTCGAACGCCTGGGCAAGACTGCGGTGCTGGTGGCGGATACGCCGGGTTTCATCGTCAACCGTCTATTGATCCCCTACCTCAATGAGGCGGCGCTGGCTTTGCAGGAAGGCATCGCCTCGGCAGAGGACATCGATACCGCGATGCGGCTCGGGGCAGGACATCCCATGGGCCCCCTGGCCCTAGCCGATCTCATCGGGCTGGATGTGGTGGTGGAGATTCTGGAGACGCGCGCTCGTGTAAGTGGGAATCCGCACCTGGGCCCTTGTCGTCTTTTGAAAGAAAAAGTGGCCCGAGGCGAACTCGGCCGCAAAACCGGGCACGGGTTTTACAAATCTTAACCCAGTACAGACACCCGTATCGGGTGGCTGATCTCCTCCCCGAAGCCAGCCCATAGGTCTGGCTTTACTTCAACGTCCCCCAGTACAGACACCCGTATCGGGTGGCTGATCTCCTCCCCGAAGCCAGCCCATAGGTCTGGCTTTACTCAACGTCCCCCAGTACAGACACCCGTATCGGGTGGCTGATCTCCT
>CAIJXV010000003.1 GCA_903824675.1 uncultured bacterium | reverse complement strand
TGGCAATCTGTTCTTTACGAGCGGTAACTGTAATGAAGCGGAAACCCTGGAAAAAGAAATTCGGGTGAGTTTAGATGAGCTCGGAGAGTTCATTAAAAAGCAGGGCGCCTCTTTTGCCGATGTAGTCAAGGCAACAGTGTATTTGAGAGATCTCAATGACCGCGAACGATGTCTCAACAAGATCTGGAAGGAATACTTTCCGGAGAATCCGCCGGCACGAACCTGTGTTGAAGCGGGGCTGGGAAAATGCCGCGTAGAAATCGAATTTGTCGTGGCGTTGCCACAACAGGGTAACGCAAACGGTTGATCATATGAAATCAGTCTTTGCCAAGATCACCATCCTTTTGATGATCATGCTTGTTGTCAGCGTGCCTGGACGGGCTGACGTAAAGATTGTATCGCATCCGCCCCTGCATCCCCTCGCAAACCCCGCCGGACGGCCAATGGAGAAAGGGCCGGGCTATTTCGTGGACGCGCTTCGTGGGAATGACAGCAACCCTGGAACGGAGCAATCGCCATGGAAAACGGTCAACCACGCCATGCCGTTACTCAAAGCTGGCGACACCCTTTACCTGCGCGAGGGCGTCTTTCACGAGAATGTGTATTGTAGCGTGGTGGGGAAAGAAGACGCACCGATTACCATCCGCTCCTATCCTGGCGAACTGGTGGTCGTGGATGGTGGCATCCCGGAGTTCCTGGATGCGCCGGATAAAGCCTGGGTCCCTTTTGCGGAGGGCGCACCGGGCGAGTATCGGTCAGCTCGACGCTATCGCAATATCCGTGACGTGGTTGGGCTATTCGGTGACTCCAATATCGGGCTCGTGACGTACTGGCATGCCATGGATCTGCGAGCGACCAACGAACGATGGATGGACGATCCTGCCAAGAAGCTGATGGTTCTTCCAGTCTATTGTGGCCCTGGGATTTGGTACGACAAGGAAACGGGATATATTCATGCACGCCTGGCGCATACCACGATCCAAAAACCCTTCCTCTCGAAGCCACAGGTCGCCGATTACGAGGGGGAAACGGATGCCCGCAAAGTGCCACTCGTGGTGACGCCGTTCAATTCGACACCGCTTTTCGTGGATCAGGCCATGCACGTTCGATTCCACGATCTGGTTATTCGAGGGGGCGGCTACAATGCAGTCGTTCTTCACTTCGGGATTGATCTGGAATTCGATAATGTGACCATTTTTGCCGGCACCTATGGTATCAGGGCCTCCAGTACGGGACCGCTGCGGTTTGTTAATTCGGCAATCTATGGCATGATGCAACCTTGGGCCTGGCGCAATGAGAATGAGCTCCGGACGTTTACTCCCAGGCTTTCGGATCCGTTCATTACAAGTATCACCAACACGGACCCTACCGCGCCCGGTGCGGCCAGGGGGAACACCGGCCTGACCAACCTGCGCAATATCGCGCGCATGACAACCCATGCTCTGTTGGTTACTGAGGGATTCGAGGAATCCACAGTGTTTGCCTATCCGTTCAATCACGATTGGGAGATGGCTTACAATGAATTTGCCGATGGTCACGATGGCATCTATTTCAATGGAAACAACATGCGTTTTCACCACAACTGGGTGGACAACATGCAGGATGACGCTATCTACCTTAGCAGTCCGACGCCTTACGTCTGCGGCGATCTGTATTTTTACCAGAATCTGATCACCCGTTGCGTCACCGCGTTTGCCTGTCACGCACGCGGTGGGCCAAACGGCAGCATCTACATCATGCGAAACATTGTGGATATGCGCTTGGGTACGCGTTTTGGACGACCCGGCACCGTTTCCCCCAACGGGAAAATCGAGGGACGCAACGTTTTTTTTATGCATGGCGCCGGCAAGTTGCTTGGCGTTGAATCTATCTATTTCTATCAGAACACGTTTCTTGCCAATGTGGGGCCGCGCACATTTGCCGATCGCACTTTATGGTATAATCTCCCTAAGGCTTCGCGGCGGGTGTTCAATAATATGTTTATTTATCTCGGCCAGTATCCTGATACGTATCTCGAAACGAATCCTGGTGGAGATGATATTCAAATCGATGGCAATCTTCACTGGTGTCCAAATCCCGACGTGGCGGCGCCAGCCAATTACTTGGAATCAGTGAGAAAGTGTGCATTATCGCAGCAAAATAAAACCAAGTATCCGCCCGGCTGGGAGACCAACTCACGAGTTGCCGATCCCAAGTTCGTGAGTTTTAGTGCGGAGGCGAAGGCTAGAAACGACTATCGTCTGCAGCAGGACAGCCCAGCTATCGGATCGGGTATCATTCTGCCCTCCGAACTGGATGACCCACTTCGTCCCAAGAGCGGGGCAAATCCGGATATCGGCGCTATGCCTTTTGGCGGTGATCCTTTGAAGGTTGGAATCCACGGACGGGTCACTGCTGGAATTCCCGGCAGAATCGAAGAGTAGGAGAGTGTATTAAAGATTGCGCGTAGGCCGTCCCGCATTTGTGCGTGGAAAAGCCCGCGTGATGTCCAACGGGAAGAGAGTGCGGTTCTTCAAGAGATAATCAATTATGAATGAAGTGCGTTTCGGAGTCGTGGGTGCCGGGGGGATGGGTGGGCTCCATGCCCGTTGCGGCCATGACAATCTCGGATGCGCCGCGGGAGGCCGCTGTTGCGGAGCTCAAAGTTGACCTGCAGGACGCGTCCCGAGCGGGCGACCGCCTCCTCGATGGCGCGGAGTTCGGCGGGTTGATGGCCGAGTTTTGCCGCTGTGGAGAGGAGCTCGACCGTCTGCTTGGCGAGGGCGCCGCTGCTGGGGGCGACGCGAAGTCCCACACGCCCTGACGGGCAGGCCGAGTCAGCGCTGGGAACTCGATCGGCGGTCAGGCGAACGTGATGTCGCCGAAGAAGGTGGGTTGATGGAGGCTCGCGC
>CAIJXV010000002.1 GCA_903824675.1 uncultured bacterium | reverse complement strand
TCGGGTCAGCGCGATATCCGGGATGAGTAGCGTGCGTATTTCAGCCTTTCGGGATGCCGTCACCAGTTCAGTGTCGGTGGTGCTCATCAACGACTCGACCGCCGCCGCGACGGGGTTTGTGGTGAATATCCCCGGGTTTAATATCATAACGGGCGCGATCTATCGGACCAGTTCGACGGAGAACGGGGTGCGCGTGGGCAGCTTTACGTCTGGACCGAGCTTGGCCTTACCTGGCGAATCAATCACCACACTGGCGCTTACCCGGGATCCGACATCCAGCCTTGTCGGGACTGGTGGAACCGAAACCAATCTGCCGCAAATACGCATCAGTTCGATTATTCTGACGACCGTATTAAAAAGTGGTGTCAAATACGGACAAGCCCGGATTAGCTTGGTGGATGGTGCCGGAAATGCTGTTTCGGGTGCAAATGTGACCGGGAAATTCGCTGGGGATTTTAATGAAACCCAATCGAACAACAGTGATGGCGGGGGATTGGCGATCCTGAACACCCTGCAAAAGTTGGCGGATCCCCATTTCACCCTCAAAATTAGTGCAGTTATTCGGACCGGAAATACCTTTGCGGCCGATGCATCAATTCTATATGCGGCCTACTAATATTGTGTCGAGAGACGCAATCTGGTACAGTGTCAGTCAGTTATGACACTGAAAAAGCGCACTCTGCTATTTTTGCTGATCGTATTCCAGGCCATGTTGCGAACCGGGAGTTGGTTGTTCCCTAGCGGTCCCGTTTTAGGAGCCGACACGATCCCGCGGATTCTTCCCTGGCCTGGCGAGAAATGGGAAAATGCCGTCGATTTGACTTCCTTAGACCCCAGCCTTTGGAAACGAAATTTGAGCGGTATTTACTGGAATTCCAGAACCGGCCGGCTCTGGTTGGCGAACAATTCGGGAACTTTCACGGTTTTGAAGTTTAACGCCGGTGTTTTTGAGAAAGAACGAGAATACCCGGTCGGGGGGGATTTGGAGGCGATTACCCAGACTGATCTTGAGGGGGACTCGGTGTTTCTTTTGGCGGAACGAGAGGCTGAGATCCGGGAATACGGAATCAAGGATGGCCAGCTTCGACAAACATGGTCCCTTAAGACCTGCCTGGGTGACCTGAAAAACAATGGGCCGGAGGGGTTGGCTTTCATCCCCGATGAATGGTTGGCAAAAGGCGGGTTCCAGGATTCAGCGGGGCAGGTGTATAATCGAAGTGCCCATGGGGCATCTGGGTTGGGGGGGATCATGTTGGTGGCCATCCAGGCGGTTGGCCGGGCACAAGCGGGCGATGTGTATGCCTTCGATTTGAAAAAGGATGGGACCTGGACAGCGGTTGGGAAATACCAAACCGCCCGTCGTGAGAGTTGCGAACTAGCTTTTGATGCCCAGACGGGTTTATTGTACATCCTCCACAATATTGACGGCAACACGTTGGAAGTGACGGATTTGAAATCCTCCCCTCAGGGTGCCGATCGTCGGTTCACGACCCTACGGGAAATCCGGGTTCCGAGCCGTTCAAACATCGAAGGATTCAGTCTGGGACCGGCCGAACGGGTTGGCGCGAGCGCATCGGAATACTGGTGCTTCTTTGCCGATGATGCCAATGAACGCGGTGCCCTGCGGTGGTTTAGTAGATTTTCAGAGAGCGGGCAGGGGGGCCCGTTCCCTTTTTGATTGCCAGACGAGGTTGGGATGAGTAATTTTAGTCCAATGTTTTGAATTCACAGGAGGAGATTCCCATGGCCCTGAAGAGTGCAATGATGCCCCCGATGTTCCGCAAGCAGATTGAATCCCAGCGTCGTTTTACGCCGACTCCCCGTGCCCTGGCCGGGCATGTGCCCACGATCGCCCTGACGCCCGTGGCGGATGGTCGCACCGGCGCCTATGAAAGCAATGTCGCCAATACCTGGCGGCTCGTTGAAAAAGTTTATTCCCTGATCGCCAACAACGTTAAATTACCCGACGGCACCCCGGTCCGCGTGGTGGTCGCGCCGGAAATCGTGTATGGACCTCGCTCGGGCGCTCTGGCCCAGCAGCACTATGTGCGCGAAGGAGTGAGCGCCAACATCTGGATCGGGCGATCCTGGTCTTACAGCGATGAGCTGATGAGCGCCTGCAATGGCATCGGGAGTTCCGAGTGGATTCAGGCGGCCTATGGCTTGAATCAGACCGACCGTCCGGGCGCGGTTTGGTTGAAGGCTTTCACGGCGGCGATGGATGAGAAGAAGCGCCCGATCTTCGCCATCTATAGCCCCGATTTGGAAGACGAAAGCAAGCCGTTCAATACGTTTGTGTCCGAGCGGCTTCTGCGATTTTCACGATGCGCGGCGGCGGCGGCCGAGATCCGCGGTAAGAACTACCTGTCGATCGGTTCGGTTTCGATGGGGATCATCGGGTCGGATGTGCGGCGGAATTTGATGTCGGATTATCTTGGAATGGGCACGGTATCGGTCGACATGGTGGCCCTGCAAGGTCGGATTGCGAAGGGTTTTTACGACCACGACGAATTTGATCGCGCGTTGAAGTTCATGCGCCAGTTCAAGATGGTGTTCGGCAAGGGCAAACGGCCCTCCGCACCGGATGCCCTGCTGGCGGAATGCGTGAAGATGGCGCTGATCGTGCGCGACCTGATGATCGGCAACGCGCGGCTGGCCGATCCGGCGATCGGGCGTCGGATGGGCTTCAAGGCGGATGTCGAGTATGCCCAGGGGGCCCACGCGATCGCGGCCGGGACCCAGGGTCAGCGGCAATGGACCGATCTCTATCCGAATTTCGATCTGGTGGAATCCATGCTGAACAGTTCCTTCGACTGGAACGGATTCCGGGCGCCGCAGATTGTGGCGACCGAGAACGACAGCAAGAACGGGATTGGGATGTTGCTGGCGCATCTCCTGTCGGGCGTGCCTCAATTGTTTGCCGATATCCGCACCAACTGGACGCCGGCAAGCATCAAGAAGGCCACCGGCCGGGATGTCAGCCGCATCGTTCCGCGAGGATTGATCGACAAGCGGAATTCCGGCGCGGGAGCGTTGGACTATGCGCTCAATATTTTTGACCTGGTCAAAGGCGGTCGCAAAATGACAGTGCAGGAACTGGCGGCGGCGCTTCGCGCCCAGCCGGCGGCCCAGAAGGCACTGATCGCGCAGGCGATCAAGAACACAACCTACATGCACGCCTCCCTGGACTATTTCCCCGGCGACGGATTGTCGAGCCACTATCGCACACCGGGCGGGATCCCGATGACCTCGTACCGGTACAATGTGGTAGGTAACGAGCTGACCTGTTCGGTGGTCGAAGGCGAGACGGTGGAATTGCCGCAGGCCGTGGCGGATCACATCAGTAACGTGACCGATAAGACCTGGCCGGAGACCTATTGGACACCGTATGGCATGACCTCGTTCGATTACATGTCGCGGATCGGACCGAACCACGACGCCAACTCGTTTGGGCTGATCGGCGCCGACCTGGTGACGCTGAATTCGATGTTGCGCATCCCGATGGACATGAACAATGTGCCGAAGGAACAGATCTTCCGTCCGACCCTGTGGGATCGCTATGCCGGGGATGATTTCCGGGTCTGCGAAAAGCTGGGGCCGTTGTATCGGTGAGGGGGAGAAGGCGGCAGGGAAGAAGGCTGATAGGCTGTAGGGGCTTAGTCTGTAGGTTTATTGGCTGGCGTGAGATGTCCCTGGAACCGCAGATTGACGAATTCTGAACGGTAGAATTTTGAAGGTCGATCTTTCGGATTTCATTCTTCGGCAATTGGAGCCGGGATGTGCAACTCTGCGAAGTCAGTGACTCTGTTTTCACTACGTAGCACGAGCCCTCACCCCGCCCGACGGGACTGCCGGGTTTCGCATAAAAAAAGGAAGGCGGGTAGGGCGAGGTGTCCCTACCGAAACGTCTGGTCGCCTTTAAAATCCGGCAAGAGACAATATCCCGGCAACGATGACAATTCCCAGAATGGCAAACACACCCGTCGCAATCAGGATGATTCGGCCCGTCTTCCAGTTTATGACACGGAGCGAACAGAGCAGAATCACCAGTGCGACCCAAGGTATTCCGGATACGATAAGGGCCGGGCCTGTTACCGCAAGAGCCATCACGAGTGCTATCAGAAGGTGATTCATCGGTTGATTCGGTTAGACGGCTTCAATCGTAGACTTCGTCAATGATTTTGCGGGTGAGGGCGACCCAGCGCCGGATACGATTCGGGTCGCTCTGGACGGTTTCGACATCCTTGAGCGTGATATCGACGATTCCGTTTTTGCAGAAGGTCAGGTCCCGTTTCAGGATGGACCGGATTCGAACGGGATCGAATCCGTAACTGACCATATCGGCCGGACTGGGTCGGTAGCTGATGACATAATCCCGGCCGATCTGTTGGGCGCATTGGGCGACATCGGCAAAGGGCGAAACCGCGATTCGCCGCAGGTTGGGGATCTGGCGGAGCATGTCGATTTTATGGGTGAGATCCTCGCAACAGCCATAGGCGACGAGGCCGAAGGGTTTAATCAGGGGCATTTGATAGCGGAGGATGAACTCCTCGTGCATCGCCGGCGAAATGGCGGTGCATTCCTGGGCGGCAACGTAAGTCCAGAGCGAGCGTCGGGGCACACCGTTGACATTGGCGGCGGGATCGGGGAGTTCGAGAGCGTAGGGCATCGCTTGATTCTGCTGGGCGCAGAGACCCCAATCGCCGGCGGCTTCGGCTTCCTCATGCGTTTTCAAAATGCCGTCAGACATAAATTTAACCAGGCGGTGAAGACCTTCGGGATCATCGAGCATATCCATCATAAAGTGTTCGATGCCGCGCAGATAGCCGAGATCGGTGGAAATGTCGCCTGTCCACATGCGATAGGCGGGTCCGCGATCGACATTGATCGGAAGGAGGTCGCCCAAGGCATCGGTCAGGCACTTGACCTGTGTGGCGGTTTGTTTCTCGTCGATGGCATGACGGGGGACCTTGAGTTGCGAAAGATCAGAGAGGGATTTGAGGGGGTAATCGATTTTGAAAGATCCCCCGCGTTCCTCGCTAGAAATCCGATTCCCCGAAAGGCCCCAACCCGCACTGGCATGGACCGCCTGAACGGTGATCCAAGGTTCGAAGATGGAATCATCGTTAAAAGAGTTCCAGAAGAGGCGGGAACGAAAGAAATCTTCGTACTGGCGGAACAAGGGATCGGTGCACTGGCATTGGGATTGCGGCATTTCCTGCCAGGCCCAGGCACGGATATAGATGGGGGGCCGGGTGGGCTGGAGGCTGTTATGTCGGCGCCAGAGATCGCGGCGTTCCTTTTGAACCGGCTGGACGCAAATCTCCATATATTGTCGGGCGAGATCGCGCAAAACGGTCAGATCGCTTGAATTCATGGACGTTCCGGTCGAACTTAACGGCGGGGAATGGTCGCCGTGAGAATGGAATGGGCGGGGCTTTGGTTGCGCACGCCGCCAGCTGGAGTTTTCAGGGTGAAATCGATGGCTTTTTCAGAGCGATTCAGGATGACGACGGCACGTGATCCATCCGGGTTGAGGAAGGCCGTGGTTTCAAGATCGTCGTGGGTGGCGACGGAGAGGATACGGCGGGCGCCGGGTCGGATGAATCGAGAGAAGTGACCGATATAGAAATACGACCCTTGGAAGAGGAGTTTCCCGGACTGGGTATCGGCCATGATCGGGGCACTGCAGAAATTGCCGACGTGATTGGGGCCGCCTTTTTCGTCGAGGAGGAGATTCCAATCGATCCAGCCGACCGTCCAGCGATTGAGGTCCTGGATCATGGAGCGGGCGTAGCGTTCGGCCGGAACCCAGGATCCGAGATGGGGCCCGCCTTCCTGGCAGCCTTCGGTAAAGAGAAGTTTTTTGTCAGGGAAGGCGTCATGGGTTGTCTGGAGCGTGTCGAAATGGTCGCCGCAATACCAGTGGAACCCGGCGCCCCAGATATAACGGGCGGCGCGACGATCTTCATAAGCGACTCGGACGCGTTCATAGAGACGGTCGCGGTTATGATCCCAGATGACGATTTTATGATGGGCTAAGTGTTGGCGTTTCAAGGTGGGGCCGAGGTGGTCGCGGACAAAATCCCGTTCTTCCTCGGCAGTCCAGCAGCAGGAATCCCAAGTTTGGGTGGCCTCGGGTTCATTTTGCACGGAGAGTCCCCAAATCGGAATGCCTTCGCGTTCCAGCGCTTGAATAAAACGGCAGTAATAGAGCGCCCAAGTGGCGCGGAATTCGGGTTTTAGTTTGCCGCCATGATTCATTTCGCCGTTGGTTTTCATCCAGGCGGGCGGGCTCCACGGAGAGACGAGCAACTGCAGGGGTTTCCCGGCGACGCGCTGGGCGGTGCGCATCATGGGGATCAACAACTGTTTCTCGCGAGTAATTGAAAAGTGGTTCAGATTGCGGTCGCCCGGGACATCGGCACAAGCGTAGTTGCCGAGCGAGAAATCGCAACTATTCATGTGGGTCCGGCAGAAGGTGTAGCCATGTCCCCGGAGGGGATCGAAATAGGCCTGAAAGAAACGGCGTTGTTGGGCGGCGGGGAGAGTATTGAGCACGGATGCGGCCGATTCAGTGAAGGCGCCACCGAATCCCTCGATCGTTTGAAAAGTGCGTTGGTCATCGATAAAGATGGAAGAACCACTGGCCGATTGGAGTTTGGAATCAAGCCGAAGGGGTGCCAGTTTTTTGAGGCGATCAGGTCCGAGCGAACAGGTGCGATGGAAGCGGACGGTTATGGGAGCGGGCATGGGAGACTCCTTATGCATTCGAAGCGAAGAACGGCGCTCTTGCGCGCCTACTACTAACGCCGTTTTGCTCCCGTTCGTAGTAGCGCCGTGTGAGGCGCGTTTTGTCGCTGTGTCTAGGGAACGCGTTGTGAGGGGGCATATGGGCCTATGGTTTTGCGGTGATCAACCGTCCGCGATTTCTTTCGACCAGTTGCCGCCGATAGACGTTCAAATCGAGGGCGCCGGCAGGAGCGGCGCCGGATTTCATGGCGGCCTCGGCGACGGCGACGGGGATTTCCAGGAACAAGCGTTCATCGAACGGCTTGGGGATGATGTATCCGGTGCCGAACGACAGATCTTGCCGGTAAATTTTGCACACGGACGGGGGGACGGGTAGGCGGGCGAGATCGGCGAGCTTGCGCGCGGCCGCCATTTTCATTTCCAGGTTGATGGTTCGGGCACCACAGTCGAGGGCGCCACGGAAAAGGAAAGGAAATCCCAAGACATTGTTGATCTGATTGGGATAATCGGAACGGCCTGTCGCCATGATATACGGCTTGGCACCAAGGGCTTGGGCGACGACTTCCGGTTTGATTTCCGGATCGGGATTAGCCATGGCGAAGATGGCGGGCGTATCGGCCATGGCCTGGATCTCGGCGGGTTTGACGCAATCGGCGGCGGAGACACCGATAAAGAGATGGGCGCCTTTCAGGGCGTCGCCGAGGGTGGTGGCCGTGGTGGTAACGGCATGTTCCTTTTTCTTGCCGGACAAACCGGGCCGATCGGAGCGCAGGACTCCCTTGGAATCACAGATCAAGAGTGATTTGACCCCGGCGGCCTTGAGCATTTCGGCGATCCGCATGCCGGCGGCACCGGCCCCGTTGACGACGGTCTTTAATTCATGCAACCCACGGCCGGTCAGTTGGGCGTAATTATAGACGCCGGCAAGGGTGATGACTGCGGTGCCCCATTGGTCGTCATGAAACACAGGGATGTCGAGCATCTCGTCCAGCTTGTTCTCAATTTCAAAACAGGCGGGCGCGGCGATATCTTCGAGGTTGATCCCGCCATACATCGGGGCGAGGGCGCAAACCGCGTCGATAACCCGCTGGGGATCGGTGGGTCCGGTGTTTTGTCCATTTTGGCGGCAGTGGTTAAGCGGGATGGGCCAGCCGTCGACATCGGCAAAAGCCTTGAAGAGGACGGCTTTGCCCTCCATGACCGGGATACTGGCGGCGGCGCCGAGGTCGCCCAGCCCGAGAATGGCGGTTCCATCGGTGACCACGCCGACCAGATTGGATTTTGCAGTGAGAGTGTAGAGGGTTTTGGGATGGCGGTGAATTTCGCGGACGGCTTCAGCCACACCCGGAGTGTAGGCTTTGCAGAGGGCTTCGAGAGTGTCCATGGGTTTGGTCACCCGCAAGCCAATTTTACCGCCCAGATGATATTCAAGAATTTCGTCGCGTGTCAGTGCCATAATGATCTCCTAAAAACGCGTCATAATATCCTCTTCCGTCCGGATATTCACGTTTATTTTGTGTGGAATTTGGAGGTTGGATGGCGTCAGTTCTTGTGCCGCCGCAGATGAATCGCGCTTTTTCAGATTGCGACTTCGACGGCAAAGATTTGGAACTTCTGATCCACCTGATCGCAGTATAACAGCCAGCGATTATCATGGGAAAAGCCGCCGTTGACGTGCATGCCGGAAGTGGGGACATAGGGAGTATGCAGACGGGCTTGGGGGATAAAATCCAGGCGGGGCGAAGTGCGGTCCAGGCGTGCGGCATAGATGAAGAAATGACCATCGGTGCCTTCGCCGAGCAGATGGGAACTATCCGGGCTGACCATGACATGGGAATGATAGTGGTTCAGGGGCGCAGACTGATAGATTTCAGGGCCGCTCACATCGGCGAGACCCACATGAGTGGGGACGTGCGCATATTCCGCCCAGGGTAATTCCATCAGTTCGGGATCCTGCCGGCGATCCTGGTATTTATAGCCGAGCGTGAGGCCATCGGGCATCCAGAATTCATGAGAAATCCATTCACCCCGTTCCTGGGGACGGACGGGATGCAGATCGCTTCCATCGATTTTAACAGCCCAGATGCGCTGGCCGACAGCCTCGTAATTATCGGTGGAAAAAGCGATCCATTCCGGGTGGGTGGGGGAAGGTAGGATATGACCCAGCCCGAGCGTATCAAAATGGGCCAGACGAATGAGCCGATGGTCGTGCAGGTTCCAGGCCCAGAGGGAACCGCTTCGTTTGCGATTGAAATAGCGCCAGAGAGCGACCGGATCCCGTTCGCGGGTAATGTCGATATTTTCAGAAACGTAATCGGAAGCGATCACCCAGTTACCATCACAGGTGATGCCTGCCGGATGCCGGTTTGAGGGCCAATCGGCGGGAAGGGTCGCGATCTTGCGCGGGAGACCGAAGGGGAAATCAACTGACCAGATTTCACGTTGAGCGGAATCACATAGCCAGCCTTGTCCGGTGGTTTTGTCGAGATGGAGCAAATAAAACCGATCCAGTGGCAACTCCCGAACCCGACCGGATTCCGGATGGATGGCGAGGTTGATCCGGGCGATCATCCAGCCATCGGGGATGTGTTTGGGAACCCGGAAATAACTCATAACCCGTCCCTGGGGGTGGTCGGTCAACTGGCGGACCCTTCGTCCGGTATCGGGGTCCCGGAAGGTGGCGACGAAAGATTCGCGGGAATAAAGAGTTGCGCCTGGATTGGTCATGTTAAAAAATCATTGATTTTGATGAGTGAACGGGTGCGGGCGACATAGAAATCGGGACCGACGACGAAGCCGCGGTAGGCGAGTTTGTCGCGGTGAAGAGTGCGGATTAAGGCGGGTTTACGCAAATCCCAAAGATCGAATTTGAAATCGTGCTGGACGATAAAGAGGCCGGGTTTCCCGGCATATTGAATGGAGCCGGGGAAGGGAAGGGCGGGCAGAGAGGGGAAATCCGGCAGATGGTCGGATTTCGAATCCCAGGCAAACCAGCGGGTGACCGGCGGGGTGTCGGGGGTGAAAATTCCAGATACGGTGATCAACCAACGATGGGGCCCCAAAGCTCCGCGGACCTCCAGCATGTTAATTCCCGTGGGGGTGGGGAATATTTTGATGGGCGCGAGGGTTTGAGGGTTGATCAGTGCCAGGGCCGTTTGATTGACGGTGGGGGGGCAACTTTGGCAATCGGACAGGACTGAAGCGCCCGCGATCAGGCACTGGGTGGTGGGGTCGTGGAAAAGCGAGCGGATCTGCAATCCCGGCAAGGCGTTGTCGAAATAGAGGGTTTCACCGGAACGCACGTCATAGCGGGTCAGAACGCTTCCGGTGTGCCCGTAAGGATGACTGCACGAATAAAAGATCCGGCGGCCATCGTCGCATCCGGCGACGGGGCGCATCCCATCGGGCGGGTCGGCTACCACCCGGGGATTTTCTGGAAAACGAGCGGGTTGACGCGGGTTGAACTCAACCAACTCTCCTCCGGTATAGGCGGCCATATAGATTTTTTTATGGAGCGACCAGGTGCGGAGCACTTCGCCGAAGCCAGGGGCTGCGCGTCCGGCATCTTCGCCTTTACGGGTTCGCAGGTTAAACGTCCAGAATCGCTGGGTGATAAACGGAGTGCCGACCAGCGTGTGGGTTTTGGCATCCGCGCAGAGGCAATCGAGAGGACCATGAGAGAGGACAGGCAATTGGCGGCTGATTTCGAGGACCCCGGTTTGAGCGTTGAGGCGAAAGAACACGCCGAAGAGATTGACTCCAATGAGCGCATCGCCAGAGCGGGTGAGATTAATGTTGGCGATGGTCATGTCGGGAAGCGATCCGAGGCTCGTGACCCGGCCAGTGGGGAGGTGCCAGCGGCCCATGAGGCCGATGCCCTTATCTTGGGTGATACCCCAAGCCCATTCGCCCCGGCGAGCGAACCAGGTCATTTCCCGTTCGGGCAATGGAGTTTGGGGCTCAAATCGGTTCAGCGCCGGATCGTACCCGCCGAGATTGGGGAAATAGCGGTGGCCCCGCTCGTTGGAAATCAGGGAATACGTGGTGCCTCCATCCAACTTTTCGGTAGTGAGCCGGGGGTTGAAAGAAAAGGTGGGTAATTCATCGCAGCCGGGGGTCCAGCGGATGAGGGATTCGCCGGGGCAATGGAGGACGGCGGAATAAGAGCCATCCCCATTGGGAAAACTACAGCGCATATAGTGGTCATCGGCGATGGCGCGCCAGATTTTGACGGTTTTTCGGGTGCGGGTGTCGAAGGCGAAAGCGCACAGTTCGGGTGGCGGGAAAGCGGCCATGAAGAGTTGGCCCGAGGGCGGGTCATAAATCATGCCCTGAAAGGCCAGGGCTTTTGGGGCCCCGGTGGGGAAAGCTTCAAAGCGACCGGTTCGCAGATCCAGTCGGACGACTTGGCTGAGGTTACCGCATAACCACAAGACGTTGGGGTCGACCGAAACCGCGCTGTAAAATCCGGGTAAACTCGCCTTTTTGAAGGGATAGCGCCGGACTTCGCCCCGTTCCGTAACACAGAGACCGAGCGATCCCGCGTTGTGATTCCAGGAGGAGATCCAAAACTGCTCGAGCCCCTGGGGGTTGGGGCCGATTGAAATCAGCGGAGTGTTGATAAACGGATCCGGCGTTTTGGGAATGGGGAGGATGAACTGGCGGTTCGACTTCGGCATAGCATTCCTTCCAGGGAAAAAGTGGCGTAAAGCGGGTGTAGATTGAAATACGCAATAAGTGTTTGCAAGGAGAAAGAATATCTCTTGGAGTTGTTTTTGTCCTGACCGGAATTACCTGTGCTGAATTTGCGACCCCCACGTCCGAACAAATTTAAAAGGCGGCTAAAACCCCTTCGGCCGTCAAGGCCTCGATCGCCGATGCGACTCCTGCGCAAGCGGCCCAAGTGGTCAAAGTTATTGTTTTTGAAAGTGCGACGGAACATGACGGTAAGGGTCATGCTTCGCATGCGCGAGGGCAGGGGCAGGAGCAGATTGCGGCAGTAATTCGCTATGCCTTGACCGGGCTATCCCCTGAACAGGCAGCCCTTTTTGCTTTTGACTTGGGGACGGCGTGCGGTGAAAGCCTCACGATTTCAAGCAATCGGGACTGACCTCCTCCGTCCAATGCGCATGGGTCACCTTTGGCGGCGAGACGATTGGCCCAATGCTCGCCCAGAACGTTGCAACGGCTTTTATGGCGGTCGCCGCGCCCGCCGGGCGAGTCGGCGGTCAGGGACAAAACCAGAACCAGGCACCACTTCCAATCGAGCCGCCGGTATCCGGTCCATATCCCGCCCAGCAATAATGCCTTGAAATCTGAAACGACGGTTGGTCGTTGGTGAAACTACGGGTCAGACAGAAATGTCTGACCCTTTTTGTTTGATACGGTTTCTGTGGAGTTAGCGATTTGTCAACACTGCGCCCATGTATTTTTCCGGGAATCTAACCTGGAGCTTGCCGGAGGTTTGACGGACTCGAATGCCCAAATCGCACGGGTAGAGCAGCTTCCAAGCAATGCCGTCCGGGTTGGGGAGCGATACGGTGCCATTCCCAGCCAGACGCCAGACCGCCAGAAATTGCGCTTTCGGGTTTTTAAGTCCAACGGCAACCGGTCTGTCTGAATCGGTGAAATCCGGTGTTCCCAAGGGGAAAAAGGGATGACTCTTGGGGATGTGACGTCGGACCACCTCCCGATAGACGCGAATCCCTTCTTTCACTTGCGCGAGACTTTCGGCTGGTAGGTTGGCCAGATGCCCACTCTGATGGATGCGGCATAGCATGGCGTTGACCATGTTGAAGGAAGCTTCCCGGGCATTCCCGTCCGACTTGGGATAGGCCCATACGGCTAGTTGCTCCGGGAGTACTCCCGCCAGAACTCCAACGAGGATGCCGGGGTATTTGCGGTAATCGGTTTGGTCGCTGGAGGATTGCAATTGGTACAGGGACAGCATGGCGTAATCCATGCGACATCCGCCACTGGCACAGTTCTCGAGCACGAGATCCGGATAGCGGGTTAAAACGTCTCTCGTCCAAGCCAGGTAGGCTCGGTTATGATCGAGAAGGCCCTGCCCGAAGCTGTCGGCATCCCGTCCGGTTCCCATCTGGAAGGACACGTTGTAGTCCATTTTGATGTACCCGGCCCCATATTCACCCACGACCCGGTTAATCACTTCGTCCGCATGCGCCCGCACTTCCGGGTTGCGGAAGTCGAGTTGGAATCGGCCGTGATCCACAATGCGCCGGCCATGACGGGTGAAAAACCAGGCATCGGGTTTATCTTTAAGCGGCGAGTTGACACCGGCGGATTCAATTTCCAGCCAGAGCCCGGGGATCATTCCCTTTTCACGGATCAGCCGGAGGAGACCGGTAATCCCTTCGGGCGCAAAACGGGTCTGCGAGGGCTGCCAAAGGCCGACGGTGGACCACCAGTTTTCGTTGCTTTCGGCGTACCACCCCGCGTCGATCACATAGTATTCGCAACCGGCGGCGGCCGCGGCATCGATCAAGGGCAGTTCCTTTTCGGTGGTGGGATCGGCAAACAGGCAATTCATGTAGTCATTAAAAATGACCGGGCAATTGCGATTATCGGCATGAGGCCGGATACACGCGGCGCGACGATAATCCGTGAGTGCGGCGGTGGCGGCATCGAATCCGCCTTTGACACACCCCATCGCCACTGGGACAGTCTCGTACGACTCGCCGGGTTGCAGATTTTTCCAGGCTTGGTGATGGTCCTCATCCGGACCTCCGGCATAAAGATACAGGTCCTCCCACCCATTCCCGATTTCCCAATGCCAGGAGCCGTTGTGCTCAATCTGCCAGAACCAGGTGATGCCGGCCTCGGTGTTTTCGATCATGCCCAGAGGTAGGTAGGCCGAAGTGGACCAATTGCCGGTATTATTGGCGGTGATGGCGCTCATGCCGGTGAGCGCATATCCAGCTTCGGCCGGGGTGAACCTTTTCCACTGGCCTTCGGCATCCCAGGTGTTGCGCGGAATATGCAGGCGCAATTTGGATTCGATGGAATTCTGTCCAAATCGGCCGAAATTATGCATCAGCCCTGATGCGAGATATTCAATGCCAACCGGAGCGGTTCCGTTATTCCGCACTTTCACGGTGCGGCGCACGGCGGGAATTCCGTTGAAAAAATGGTAGACGGATTCGACGTGAAGTTTCAGCAACGGATCCTGATGCTCGAACACGATACGTCGACCTCCGGGCACCTTGTCGTCCCGCCGGGCTACGAATTCCAAGCGCATGCCGGGTGTGCCGCCGATGAATTTGGAACCATGGTGTGCATTACGGTCTTCGCCGGTGCATTGCAGGGCGACCTCCAATTCAAGCAGGGCCACGGTGGGCGGAAGAGTCGAGTTCGGCCGTGAGCCCACGGGAGCCACGGTTCGCAGGCGCAATTTATTTTTATCAAAAAAATCAAATGACCAGACGGTTCCACCATTATTGATATTAAACGCTTTAGTCATGGGTCTTTCTCCATTCTTATTTGATGGTAATGAGTGTGATTTCGCGGCCAGGGCCGAGGCGGATCGGGGGGCCCCAACTGCCGGTGCCGCGGTTGACATAAAATTGTGCACGTCCGTCGGCCACCGTAAACAAACCTTGAAGATAAGGATATACGGCTTTGACGACCCAATTGAAGGGGATGATCTGGCCTCCGTGTGTGTGGCCTGACAATTGCAGGTTATAATGGGATCCCAGCTGAGTAGACGGTACGGGCAGGTGTTTCAGGAGGATCTGATAACAACCTGGATGGCGGGGCTCGGTAATCCGGTCGTTGACCGCGGTCGGGCGGCCCCAAACCCCTTGTGCCGGAAAATCGATTCCGGCGAGGACCAGGGACCACCCGTTGGTTTCTAGAGTTCGGGTTTCCCCGCGCAAAAGGGTAAATCCAGCCGCTTGGTGAAAACGGAGACTGTCGGTGAGTCCCGCGTAAAATTCATGATTGCCAAGGACGGAAAATTTGCCCCAGGGGGCTTCGAGTTGTGCCAGCCGCGCCGCGACTTCCGGCATCGGGTCGCCGCGTCCATCGAAGAGATCGCCCGCGGAAAGAATCAGGTCTGGCCGGGTTTCAGCCACGGCGCGTTCGATGTCCCGCAGGTAAAGTTCGGTTTCCAGCAGACCGAGATGGGTATCCGAAATGAACAGCATCCTCAGGGGTTTGGGCGGGCGGGCATCGGTCGGTGCCACAAGGGTGATGGGCCGGATCGTGATCCGGTAGTTTTCAATCAACCCGGCGATCAGGAGAATGGCGGTCAAGCTGAGGTTGAGGGTAACCGTGGTCAATGGCGACAGGTGGAAGGCGGGTGATCCGAACGTCAGGTGGAGAAGTTTTCCCCCGCCATTGCCCAGATCGAGGAGCAGACCCACCGAAAAAAACCAGAGCGCCACAGCCATCCAGGAATACCCGATCCAACCCGCCCACCGGGCGACGCTCAGGGCATGCTGGTGTTCAAAGCGCCGGATCAAAAACGGAAGCAGGACCAAGCCGATGACTCCGACAGCCAGGAGGATTGATCCGACGGGCCCGAGCCGGAAGGCTATTCTGATTTTCCAGAAGAAATAGGCGTTCATTCCGCCATAAATAAAAAAATAGAGGGAGAGGAAGATGGCCATGATCTGCCTCAATCCACCGTAGAAACCTGGTAGCGGCGTGAACCGGCCCCGAGTCGCTCCAAGGCCAGAACCTGACGATAGGGATCGCGGGAATGGATTTTTTCGAAAAGATGCTTGCCTGCGCCCAAGGTGAACGGCGGGGTGAGCGAGCCGGGAATGTAGTTTTCGGTTTTAATGGCTTTGAGCGAGGCATCCTCGACCGCGACGATATCCTCGCCGCCGAAAATGCCGATATCCGGTACAAGGGCGGGCGTGGTCAACCCCCAGCAATCGCAGAAGAGGGTGATGTGGGTGAGGACATTGAGATGAAAAACGAGGCCGGGCTTGAATTCGGCGATGACTTGTTTGGCGACACGGGCCAGACCCTCCTGGAAAAGGTCGAATTGGCGGCTCCGGATACGGATGGCTTTATGAGGGCAGATCAAGGCGCAATGCTGACACATTTTGCAATGGTGCCAAAAAATTTCAAAGTCGCCCTTGTCATTGAATTTAGCCGCGTGGGTGGGGCATTCCTCGATGCACTTATTGCAATGGATACAGCGTTTCGAATCCCATTTCAGATCGCCTTCCAGCTTATGGATGGCACGTCGGGTTTCAGCCGGGACACAGCCCATGCCCAGATTTTTACACGCCCCGCCAAAACCGCAATCGCCGTGTCCCTTGACATGAGAGAAATTAATCAGGACATCGGCATCAATCAGGGGCTTGCCGAGCTTGATCTCGGGTAGGGGTTCCCATCCGGTTTTGCGGGGCACCAGCGATTTGCCTTTGGGGCCCAGGGCGGCGACGAGAGGGGCGCCGATTGTTTCTTCGGTGTAGCCACGCACTGCACAACCTTCAACACTGCTGTCGCTGACGATGATCCGGCGGGGTTTCCCGGCCTTGAGGTGATCGACCAGCATTTTGACAAAGAGCGGGTGGATGGTGGAATAGCCCAGGCCCCCGCCGAGATGCATTTTGACGACCACCGAGAGGCCGCGGATGCGGTCCTGGATGGGCATTTTTTCCAGAAGGCGAATAAAACGCGCCGGCAGGGTCAGGTTTCGATCCATCCGTTCGGGAATGGCGGAGGCGAAATACACGGGATTCCGGACTGACGTCTTCATGGTAAGGTCCTTAATGCGTATTGGCGGGTGACTATAGTTGTTTTAGCCTGAAATGACATGCTTTTTTAGATTTTAAAGAACGGTGTCAGACCCACGGGGTTGCCGGTGCCGTGGACATTCGTAAAGACGTCTTTAGATCTTTATCGGTATCGATCCGTTTGATGGATCACCGGCCGGTGGCCGGTCGGTTGTATTCCCAGAGTCCCTTGATTTGCGACCCGTTGGCAAGGGTGTAGATGCCTTCGCCGTGCATGGCATCGTTTGCCCATGCGCCTTCATAAATATCACCGCCGGTGAATACGAACCGGCCGGTTCCCCGAACGAGGCGGTCTTGGTTCCAGAGGCCTCGAATGGCGCTGCCGTCGGCGAACGTATAGGTGCCTTCGCCCTGGCGGAGATTCTTATGCCATTGGCCTTCAAATTTTTCACCCGTCGCCAGTCGGTACGTGCCGACCCCTTCCCGTTGGTCGCCAATCCACTGGCCATCATAGGTGGCGCCGTCAGGATAGGTTTCGGTGCCCTGGCCCTGACGGAGTCCGTTTGTCCACTGTCCCTGATAGGTTTGGCCGTCGGGGAAATGCAGGGAGCCCTGTCCGTTAGGTTTCCCATTGAGCCAGCCGCCGTCATAACGGGCCTTATTGGCCAGTAAGCGGTTATTGACGGAAGCGGGAGGTGGTGGGGGGAGGGGCGGTCGTTGAACCGGAGGGGTTGGGAGCGGGCCCGGAGGGGGTGTCAATTGGGCGATGGCTTTTACATTTTGACGACTCCGGGCGATGTCGAGCGCGGTCATTTGATTGCTGTTTTTCAGGGAGAGATCGGCCTTGAGTTTTTTCAGGATGGTGATGGCATCATCGGAATCATTGAAAGCGGCCCAATGGAGAGGGGTGAATCCGTTGATGGTGACCGGATTGATCGGGGCGCCGTGTTCGATCAGGAGTTCGATCAGGTCGGGCATATTATTGTAGGCGGCCCAATGGAGAGGGGTGAATCCGTTGACGGTGGAATCGCTGATATGTGCTTTGTTGAGGATCAGGAGGCGGGCGGTGCCGGCGGCTTTGTTATTGGCGGCTTCATGCAAAGGGGTGGCCCCCAGTTCGGTTGTGGCATTCACATCGGCCCCGGCGGCGATCAAGAGTTTGGCGGCGGCGGTGGCATTCGAGAAGGCTGCGCAATGCAGAGGAGTTTTACCCTCCCGGTTCGGGCGATTGACCAGAGACGGGGGGCCTTTTTTGAGCAGAGCCTGGAGGGTTCGGGTGTCATTGGCCAGGGCGGCGTCGTGGATCGGGTCCGCGATGAGCGGCAGAATGGACGCGGCAAAAAAAACGAACGTGACAATAAGCTTACGAATGCGATGGTCGATCATGGGGAATAGCCTCCAGTACCGTTCAGCATAATGATCCGGGCGGGGGGATTCAAGCTGTTATTATATGCCCGCGTGCGATCCCCATAATCTTGAAAATATCAATTTGTCTTTCGAACAAAATCGAGTAATATTAAAGATTAAGGTGCGATACGGAAATCCCTGAGTGCGGAATCCCTGTTATATAAGGAGGTTACAATGGACGTGGCGATGGAACTCTTAAAAGGTTTTGAGCACTCATCGATCCTTCTGCCGACTTGGGACGTCATGATTTTACTGGTGGTGATCACCCTCTGCCTGCTCTTTCGATGGAATAGGGCAGGATTGATAATCGCCTATGTGGATGCCTATCGGTGGGGGTGGGTTTTTTTCAATGAATCATTCAAGGGGCTGTTTCAGACATACCTGATAGGGTATTATATTTTTGGAGTTGTTGTGGTTCTTTTATACCTGTTAAGTTGGTATTTTTCAGACCACACTCAGGATTGAATGAGACAGCCCCTGCGGTAGTGGATTATTGGGGCTTGGGCTGGCCTTCGGGCAATTTACGGTAGAGGGTTGCAAGGCTGATTTTGAGCATTTGGGCCGCTTTTTCCTTGTCGCCCTGGGCTTTATTGAGCACTTGCGATAGAAATTCTTTTTCTTTCTCACGTAGAAAAGCCTTGAGAGATTTGCCGATGAACGCGTCCGACGCGGGCTGGGTGGGGATGGAAGACTTGCCCAGAGACACATGGCTGATGATTTTCGGGGGAAGGACATCCAGCGTAATCCGGTTGTCGTGGGCGAAGGTCAGGGCGTGCTTGATGGCGTTTTCCAGTTCCCGAACATTGCCCGGCCAGGGGTACTGCTCGAGTAATTCACGCACTTCCGGGGCGAGAGTGGGGATGTCGCGTCCCTGGGGAGTTTCGAGGCGCAGAAAATGGTGAATAAGCGGGAGGATATCGTCGGTTCGCTCACGGAGGGGCTTGATTTCAATCGGGATGACGCTGATCCGGTAATAGAGATCCTCGCGAAATTTACCCTCGGTCAAAAGCGTTTCGAGCTTGATGTTGGTGGCGGCGAGAACGCGACAATCCACGGCGATGGTTTCGTTGCTCCCTACGCGGCGGACTTCTTTTTCCTGGAGGACCCGGAGCAGTTTGCTCTGGATGCTCAAGGGCATGGCGCCGATTTCGTCGAGAAAGATGGTGCCGCCGGTGGCCGCTTCAAAAAGGCCTTCTTTGTTGGCCGACGCCCCGGTGAATGCCCCCTTGGTATGGCCAAACATTTCCGATTCGAGGAGCGGTTCCGGAAGGGCAGCGCAATTTACAGCCAGAAATGTCTTATCCTTGCGGCGGCTATGGGTGTGGATGGCCTTCGCGACGATCTCCTTGCCGGTCCCGCTCTCGCCACAAATCAAGACGGTTGCATCGGTGGGTGCGACCCGACGGATCATTTCGCACAGATTGCGCATGGCGGTGCTTTCCGCCACGATATTGTCGAACTGGTATTTGCTGACTAACTGGGCCTTGAGATCGATATTTTCAGTGAGGGCCCGTTTGTATTCGAGTGCGCGCTGGACGGTGATCAGCAATTCGTCGACCTTGAACGGTTTGGTGACATAATCGAAGGCCCCCAGTTTAAGGGCTTCGAGCGCAGTTTCGACGGTGCCGAAGGCGGTGAGCATGATGACGGCCATCTGGGGTTTTTCGGCCCGGGCAACCCGTAGGAGTTCCATGCCGTCAACCGGACTCATGCGAATATCGGAAAGCATGAGGTCAAAGGTGTCGGATTTGAGTAATTCGAGGGCTTTTTGGCTGTCCCGCATCGGGACGACATCATATCCTTCAGCCTTTAGTAGGGTCGCCAAGACACTGACGATGCTAACCTCATCATCGACCACTAGAATGCGTGCCATTATTTATTTAACTCCGGAAAAAGACAGATAAATGAGTATTTCTCAAAAGTGAACATCATTATGGTCTCAAAATTGAAAAATGTAAAGTTGTTAATCACCATGAAAGGGTGATTTGAGGTTGAAGATTGCGCCGGGTTGGATTATTTTACTGGGGATTCCATTAGCGAGGTGTATTTTATGGCCGATCCGAAAAAGGCGAAAGACAAGAATACAGATGCCGGGTCGGATGCTTGGGAAGCGATTGCCGTTTTTGAACAAATCCTCGCGGCTATTCCGAACGATTCCGATACCTTGGCGACGTTGACGCATGCCTACGAGATGGTGGGCGATCACACCCGGGCGCGTGAATATCTGATTCGGCTGGCGAATGTGCTGATGGATAAGGGCGACACCGAATCCGTCGGGATGCTCATCGAAAAGTTGAAGTCGTTTGTGGGTGAGGGGGATGCGTCGGCACAGGCGACAGTTTTGCGGTTTGAAGAGATGGGCGCAGCACTGGGGACCGTAGCTGAACCCATACCGGTCAAGGCGGGGGTTGAGGTTGCCCCTGCGGAGCGGGCTGTCGTTTCACGGGCGAGTGTGGCGGCTAAGCGGGCTTCGACGGTATCGGATGAACTGGCCTTTGCCTGGCACCTTCATCAATCCAATTTTTTGACCCAGGAAGAATATGCCAAGGTGGCTCAGGATTTGACCGAAGTGTCGACGAGTGCTGCGGAAGTGACCGTGTCGGTTTTACATGTATTGAATGACCGCGGATTCCGGAATCTCGAGAGCGTCATCACCTTTGCCTGCCGCGAAACCAATACCCCACCGATTTTGTTGAGTTCGTTCGAGTTGGTGAGGGACACGCAAGCGATGCTACCTCTGGACTATTGTATTCGTCGCGGAGTATTGGTTTTTGAACTAATGGGAACGAACGCCCTGGTGACGGTTTTGAATCCCTATAACAAGGCGCTACGTCAGGAAGTTCAATCTCTGGTGAGTCGCCCCTGTTATTTTTTTGTGGCCATGCCGGGGGACTTTGATTTGGTCATTGGAAAGATCAAAGACAAGGGTAAAGAGGGAGCGGCAGCCAAGCCAGCGTGATTTCGCGGGACGAAATCAAATTATTTTCCGCCCACTTTCAAGGTCCGGGTTTCCCCATCGTACACGGCCTTAATGCTGTTACGGCTGATGGATAGAATTTTGACCCCCTGATATGACTCCCCGACGCTGATCAGTTGACCGTTAATCAAGGCCGCTCCATTGGCGAGATCTGCGCCGATAATTCCGGTGATAGTCATTTCCGGCCAGACTGTGATTTTCTTACTGGGTAATGGCGTGACGGTTCGCCCGGTGGGCGGTTGTCCTTCCTCATCGAGGACGACGACGGCCTTTTGGGGGACAGGGGGCTGAGAGGGGACGACCGTTGACGTGGCGGGGCTGCCGACTAACGGGGGGGGGGGCTCAGGGGCCAAGGGAAGCGCCTTGGGGATCGAAAGGGCTGCGGGGGGTGTCCCCATGACGGCAGGAGCGGGAATGGCAACTCCAATGGGCGTGGGGGGCTGCTGTTCCGGTGTTTTTGCCGGCGCAGTCGCGATGACGGGGGCCTTGCTGGGGACTTTGGGTGCCATGAACATTTTAAGAAAACCGGCTGAGATCAACCAGAAAGTGACAACCAGCAGGACGACGCAAACCGAGATGAGAATAATCACCGGAAGCAGGGTTTTGGAGGAAGATTTGGCGGGGGCAACGGGGAGGGGGGGAGGGGTGAGGGACGGAGCGGTGGGAGGGGCTTCAGTTTTTTTGAGGGTGGGCGGGATCTTATCCCCCTGAGGCGAGGCGATATGGGGTGATGCGGAGTTGCCGAATTCTTCCTGTTGTTTTTTTAGGGCTTCTTCAATCAGGCTCATGATGATTTTCCTTCGAGGTGTTGGATGGCCCGTCGGACGCAATGAATGTCGATAATTCGGGTGTTGGCCACATAGGCGGCCATCAAGGCACTGTCGCAGACGGCATTGATCATCCGGGGAATGCCGCGGCTATACTTGAAAACAGCTTCGACGGCCTTGTCGGCAAACTGGACCATGGTTTCGTCGGCGCCGGCGGTTTTCAAGCGGTGGGAAATATAGGCCGTCGATTCGCTTTCGGTCAATGCGGGCAGGTGGTACCGAACCGTGATCCTCTGGCGAAGTTGGCGCAGTTCAGGACTGGAGAGTCGCTGGTCCAATTCAGGCTGGCCGGCAAGGACGATCTGGATCAGTTTATGGCTGTCGGTTTCAAGATTGGAGAGCAGGCGGACCTGTTCCATGACCTGAGGTGATAGATTCTGGGCCTCATCGATCAGGAGGGCGACATTCATGCCTTCGCTGGTCCTCTGTAAAAGGAACTCGTTAAGTTTTTCGATATAAGCCAAGCGGTCTCGTCCCTTCGCCTCGATGCCGAAATCGTGGAGGATGGCGCGCAATAACTGGGTTTCGGTCAGGGTGGGATTGAGAATCAAGGCGGTATCCACACTTTTGCCGAGATAATCCAGCACGGCCCGGCAAAGGGTGGTTTTCCCGGAGCCGACTTCGCCGGTGAGCTGGATAAAACCTTTCCGCTGTTGGATGCCAAAAATGAGGGCGTTGTAAGCTTCGCGGTGATGTTTGGTCATCAACAGGAAGCGAGGGTTGGGCGTGATGTTGAAGGGCGCATCCGCAAGATTGAAAAAAGCCCGGTACATGGCGGGTATTATTGCTGAAGAAATCGCCGGAAGTCCAGATAATTACGTTTATTATCTGAAAATCAAAAAGGCGAGGGGGAGGTGGGCCCTTGGAATTCCTGGATCGCGTCTACTCGGCAACGCCGGCTAATGGTCATGGGCTTCGTGGGTATCCGCATGCTGATCCGGATGATCATCGTCGGGCGGACGGGTTTTCAGGAGGGTGTCGGCCAGATGGTAGGCGGAGGAAAGGCTTTGGCGTCCGGCGGCGAGATCGGCGATTCGGTTCCTGAACTCATGGCGTTCCGGGAACAGGGTCAGAACCTCTTCGAGGTCGCGGATGGCATCGGCGGGATGGTTGAATATTTCAAAAACCAGGGCGCGATAGGTGAGGATTTCCGCCCGGTCAAAATTGAGATCCTGGGGCGACGTGGCGATGGGAGATTGGGGCCAACACCGCAAGGCAGCGGAAAAGGATTGCAAGGCGGCCTTGGGATTTTTTTGGCGAAGGAACAGTTTACCGCGGCCGAGGTGGATGGCATAGGCGCCGGGATTCAGGCGAAGCGCCTCGCGCAGCACCTCGTGGGCGACATCCGGCCGGTGGGCCTCTTCAGAAAGCCAGAAGGCGGTGACGAGAAAAGCTTCGACATGATGGGGATCCAGGCGGGTGGTGAAGCGCAACCAAGGCATGATTTCGCGGATGTTTTGTCCCCCGAGATGGACGACGGATTCCGGTGCGACGGCGTCGAGGAGTTTTCGGAAGGGATCGCCGGTGAGAGGGGGCGGACGGGTGAACGCGACCCCTTTATGGAAATAGAGATCGGCGCGGTGATAGAGATCGGCGCTCATTTCGGCCCGGCCGGTGTTGAGAATCCGAAAGAGGGGGGACTCCTGGTCGGCGGTGTCCGGCGGGAGAATCAGGAAGATGCGGGAAGCCAGCGTGAAGACGAGGATCCATGCGCCCAGGATGAGCCCGATGAGGGCGGGAATGGGAAATCCGCGATTCATAGGATGTCGCCCCGGACAAAGCGTTTTCGCCGGTAAGCCAACCAGGCGAGGGCCAGCAGGATGAAGGTGATGAGGACGCCATAGATGAGAATGATCAGGAAGGGTTGGGTGGGCAGGGGCCCCCAGTCATGAACCAGACGCCGCCGGAGATCGAAGAGTTCCAGATGGGGCGTGGCGAAATAAAGGGCGAGGAGCAGATCGCGTCTCGGGCCGACGAGGGTGGTTAAAACGCCGGGAATTTGAGGGATCACGAGGGTGCAGGCGCCGCTGATCAGGTAGGCGAGCGTTGCGGCCGCATCGGAGTTCAGGCGGGTGGAGAGGAGAATCCCGAGCGCGGCGAGGATGGCGACAGCGGCCAGGTGAAGGATAAAACCCTGAGCGAGCACGAGCGGGGTGAATGCTCCCCCCTGGAGCGCGGCCACCCCGGCGAGAAGGACATAGAAACAGAAGGTGGCGAAACCGGCCGCCGACCAGCATCCCAACCATTTCCCGATGATCAGTTCGAGACGGGAAATGGGTTTGGCCAGAAGGGGAAAGATGGTTCCCTGCGATTCTTCACGAGGCAGTTGCCGCACGCTCAGGTTAAGGGTGAGAATCCAGACGAGAATCCAGATGGCCAATAGCCCGAGATCCTTGATAAAGGCGACGATGCCGCCCAGTCCGAAGATGTCCAACGACAACAGACCGGCGCAAAGGGCGGTCAGGAGACAGAGCAGGACATAAAAGTCCTTGCGTCGGAGCAATTCCAGCCAGACCACGCGGGCGAGGGTGAGGATGGGAATCATGATTGCACCATCCGGAGGAAATATTGTTCAAGCCGTTCATCGGGCGGGATAAGGTCTCGAATGGCCCCCTGCGCGACGATTCTGCCCCGGGCGAGCAGGGCGACATGGTCACAGACCAGTTCGACCTCGGATAATTCATGCGAGGAGAAGAAAACGGTTTTACCCGCGGCTTTGAGGTTTTGGATGAGGGTGCGGACCTCCCGGCGGCCGAGGGGATCCAGCCCCCCGGTAGGTTCGTCCAGGATCAGGAGGTCGGGCTCATTGATCAAGGCTTGGGCGAGGCAGATCCGTTGACGTTGACCGCGGGAATAGGTGGCGATGGAGCGGCGGGCGATATCCAGCGGGAGGCCGATGAGGGCGAGGATTGTTTCGATCCGATCGGCCAGGACCGGGTGCGGTAGGCGGAAGAGTCGGCCGGCGACGAGAAGCGATTCCCAGCCGGTCAAGAACCGATAGGCATCGGGGTGTTCCGGCAGGAAGCCGATTCGTTCCCGGGCGATGGAGGCCCGGACATCGCACCCAAAAATGCGGGCGGCTCCCCCCGAGGCGTTGAGGAAGCCGAGGAGCACGTGCAGGGTGGTGGTTTTGCCGGCGCCATTAGGGCCCAGAAAGCCGAAAACCTGGCCGGTTTCGACCTTGAAGGAGATATTGTCGAGGGCGACAATATCGGGCCCGGATCGGGAAGGAAAAGAAACCGATAAGCGGTCGATTTCAATGGCAGGGGTCATACGCAAATATCCTCACTCAAGTAACGGGCGTCAGTTTAGGCACAAGCCGACGCGGGGTCAAACAAAAGAAGCGGATCAGGGCCCGGTTCATGAGGAGGTGCGTTCTCAGTAAGGGGGATCAATATGGCTGGGTCGATAGGTGTTGGGGCTACCCGGTAAAAGGGCGGAGAAGGGTCGGCCGGGAATCAGTTGCTGCCCATCGGTAAAACCTTCCGGGCGACCGCTTAATTCGGCGATCAGTCGGTTTCTCCACAGGGTCACCCGATCGGCTACCCGGGGGTCTGCGATCAGGTTGTGGCGTTCGCCGGGGTCCGCGACCAGATCGAAAAATTGTTCGCGCCCATCGGCGACGAGCCAGATGAATTTTTCGCGTCCGTCGGTCAAGGATTGGTGTTCGGGGGCATGCTCGATGGTGAGGTAATCGCGCCAGGCCGGTTTTCCGCCCCGCAAGAGGGGGACCAGACTTCGGCCTTCGACCGTCGCGGGAATCTCGCAACCCGCCAGATCGAGAAGGGTGGGCATGATATCTTCCAGCGCGACCGGTTGATCGACCCGGCGGCCCGGGTGAATACCGAAGCGGGCGGGCGCCTGGATCAACAGGGGGATGTTGGCGGAACTTTCATAAGGGACCTGTTTGCGCCAGCGGTAATGATCCCCGAGCATCTCGCCATGATCTGCAGTGAAAAGAATCACGGTGTTCCCGTGTAATTGGGGCGGAATGCCGTTGATCGGATTGAGCAGGCGCCGGATCTGGTCGTCAACATGGTTGATGGAGCCGTAATAGGCGGCCCGGGCTGAACGCAATGCTTCCCCGGTCAAGGCGAGTGAATTGGGGGAGACCGTGTCGCAGGCCTGGCCGTTCGGGTCGGGCGGAGTTTCCCAATCGCCGATGATCGGGTCGGGGCCCCCGGTGCGGAGATAGCGATCCATATAAAAGGCTGGCGGTTGGAGCGGGGGATGGGGGGCGATAAAGGACACCACCATGAAGAGTGGACAGGAGGGATCGCGGCGGGCGAAAGCCTCCAGCGCGGTGTTAACCGTCCAATTGGTGAAATGCAGGTGTTCGGCCAACGGCCAGGGGTTTACGGTCCAGTCGTTGTGCATGATCCCGCTCCCGAACCAACCGCCGGAATCGGACGGCGCATTTTTTTCGAGCCAGGCGAGGTATTCATCCTGTTGGATCAACTGGTCGAACCCCATCCGTCGGCGCTGCGGATACTGGTGCATGCTTCGTCCAATCATCAGCGTCTGGTACCCGTTGTCCCGGAGCACTTGGGGCAGGGTGGGGGGGAGTTGCCATTCCACGCCGGAATGATACCCGACCATCCCATGGGTTTTGGGGAATTGACCGGACAAGAGACTCCGGCGGGCGGCGATGCAGGAGGGGCAGGTCGAATAGGCGCGGGTAAACCGGACGCCGTTGTGGGCGATGGCATCCATGCTGGGGGTCAGCAATACCGGGTGTCCGGCGACCCCAAGACAATCCCCCCGCTGTTGGTCGGTCATGATCAACAGAATATTCGGTTTGTTGTTTTCGGACATGATCGGCCTTAAATAATGCGCGAATTTCCCTAGGGTTCAATGAGCTTTACTATAATAAATAATCGCCTAAGGCACGAAAATAAATCATTTTGGAAAAGAAGGTAGGGGTCTTGTCGAATCTGCTCGTAGAACGTTCTCAAGGTTGTCTTTTAGGCCTGCTGAAATCAAACATTAATCAACGCGCTTGCCAAGTTCCCCCAGATTTGTTACTTACCTCACTTCGTCGTTGGCGTAGGGGTGGGAATTCAGGGGAGGGGCGCATGACGGACAGGGAAGCGTTGATTGCCTTGAACATGATGCAGGGTGTTGGGCCTGTAACGGTTCGGGAATTGGTCAAGGGCTTGGGGTCGGCGTCGGCGATTTGGAACGCGTCAGCCCGGGAGCTTTTGGCGATTCCCGGGGCGGGGTCCAGCATCGTCGGCAAAATTGTCGATCAACGGTCCCGGACGGATCCGGCGAAGGAGATTGAAGCCGCCCGCCAGGCAGGGATTCGGATCGTGGTGGATGGCGATCCGGACTATCCGGAGGGCTTGCGGACCTTGCATGATCCTCCCTTGGCGCTTTATGTCCGCGGCGCGTTGTTGCCTCGGGATCGACATAGTGTGGCGTTGGTCGGATCCCGGAAGGCCACGCACTACGGCCGGCTGGTGGCTGAACGGTTGGGCTTTGATCTGGCGCAGGCCGGTTTTTGCGTGGTCAGTGGATTGGCCCGGGGAATCGACACTGCGGCGCACCAAGGAGCTTTGAAGGCGAAAGGCCGGACGGTGGCGGTATTGGGGGGCGCCCAGGATCGTCTCTATCCCCCTGAAAACAAGCCGTTGGCAGACCAAATGGCCGATGAAGGTGCGGTGATCAGCGAGTTTTCGATGGGGCGGGAGCCGGACCGGACGACGTTTCCGATGAGGAATCGGATCGTCAGCGGGATGTCTTTGGGCGTGGTGGTGGTGGAGGCCAATCTGACCAGCGGCGCCATGATCACGGCGAATCAGGCGTTGGATCAAGGCAAGCCGGTTTTTGCGGTGCCGGGCCGGATCGATTCGGATGCCTCGAAAGGTTGCCATGCCCTGATTCGCAGTGGGGCGCAACTGGTGGAGTCGGTCGAGGACATCCTGGTCGAGTTCGAACAGCTGTTGCCCCGGGTTGCTGGCGGGATGGGTCGAGGAGGCCCTGGAGTAAGCCCTCGATTATCGGAAGAGGAACGCCGGGTACTGGATGCCTTCGATGAGAGCGGCGAGGCCGATCCCGATGAGTTGGTCCGGCAAGTCGGACTCGGTGCGGCACAGGTCAGTTCGATTCTTTTAATGTTGGAGATGAAACGACTGGTCCGACAAGCACCTGGGCGTAGGTTCGTGCGGGTCAAGCCCTTGGGGGGCTCGTCGGGTACGGAATAAGGAAGAGGAGTTTGAGATGGGAAAAAATCTGGTTATTGTCGAATCTCCGGCGAAGGCCAAGACGATCAACAAAATCCTCGGGTCCGATTACGTGGTCAAGGCGTCCATGGGACATGTGCGCGATCTTCCCGAGCGCAAGTTGGGCGTCGACATCAAAAACCATTTCAAACCGGAATATGAGACCGTTAAATCCCGGCAAAAAGTGATCCAGGAGTTGCTGGAAGCGGCGGCCCTGGCGCCCAACATCTATTTGGCGCCCGATCCTGATCGCGAAGGAGAAGCGATCGCCTGGCATCTCAAGTGCCTGTTGTCGGCCAAAATTGACGATTCGGTGTTTTCCCGCGTTACTTATAATGAGATCACCCCGACCGCCGTGCGGGAAGCCTTTGCTCATCCGCGGCCGTTGGATCAGAACCGCGTCGATGCCCAGCAGGCCCGCCGGATTCTCGATCGGATCGTGGGGTATAAGGTCAGCCCCCTGCTTTGGGCCCAGGTTCGGCGGGGATTGAGCGCCGGGCGGGTTCAGTCGGTGGCGTTGCGCCTCGTGTGCGAGCGGGAAGCCTTGATTCAGAATTTTGTGCCGGAATCTTTTTGGCTGATCGGCGCCAAGGTTCGCAAATACATTGACCCCCGCGATCCGTTTCGGATCCGTCTGGCCCGGATCAACGGCCAACCGGCGAAAATTGTGCAACCCGGCCAATCCGAGTCGATTCTAAAGGACCTGGAAGGCCGTACCCTTAAAGTGGCGCAGGTGATCCGTCGGGAACTCACCCGGCGCGCCTTGCCGCCCTTCATCACCAGCAGTCTCCAACAGGCGGCCTCCCGGTTCTACGACTTCACGCCGTCCCGCACCATGCGCGTCGCCCAGAAGTTGTATGAAGGCGCCGATCTGGGAGAAGGGCCGGTGGGGTTGATCACCTACATGCGAACCGACTCGTTCAATATCGCGGCGGAAGCGCTCCAGGCGTGCCGCGGTTTGATCGTCGAGCAGTTTGGCAAAGATTACCTCCCGGAACAGCCCAATTTCTTCAAAAGCCGTTCCAGCGCGCAGGAGGCCCATGAGGCCATTCGCCCGGCCGATGTGCGTCGCCTTCCCGACCAGGTGGCCCCGTTCCTGAGTCCCGAAGAGTTGAAACTGTATCGTTTGATTTGGCAGCGGTTTGTCGCCAGCCAAATGACGCCCGCCCGCATCGAGCAACGCACGGTGGAGATCGAAGCCGTGCCGTCCGTTCCGGTTGGCCCCGACGGGGGACAATATCTTTTCCGCGCCACCGCCTCTCAGGTTGTATTTCCCGGCTACATGAAGGGGCTGGGGATGGATCTGAAGGAAAAAGAAAAAAGCGATGGGGACGGCGACGAGGATGACGAGAATCAGCCTTTGCCCGAGTTGGTTACCGGCGAATTGGTCGAAAAGCTGGAGTGGATCAACGAGCGCAAAGAAACCCAGCCCCCCGGGCGATACAGCGAGGCGTCGCTCATCAAGGCCCTGGAGGAAAACGGCGTGGGGCGTCCCAGTACTTACGCCCAAATTCTTGCGACATTGTCCGACCGGCGTTATGTGGAAAAAGAAAAAAAGGCGCTGAAACCGACTCAACTCGGGGTGCAGGTCAATACCTTCCTGGTGAAGCATCTCAATACGTTGTTCGATGTCAAATTCACCGCCGGCATGGAAGAATCCCTCGATCAGATCGAGAGTGGCGCCATCAACTGGACGAACATGCTGGAAGAGTTTTACGGGCGCTTCAGTGAATGGGTAGACCAGGCCAAGGGACCCTCGGCCGATGCCGGCAAGGTGGAAAGAATCCTGGGCCTTTTGGAACGGATCCAGGAGTGGGGGCCGGAAACCAAGCGCGGTAAGCGGACCTACAGCGACCAGAAATTCGTCAAATCCATCCGCGATCAAATTGAAAAAAAGAAGCCCCTGTCGATCCGTCAACTCGAAGCGCTGGCCCGGATCGGCAAGCGCTATGCCAAGCAGGTTCCTGAATTGGAGCCGGCGCTGGTCGAAATGGAACTGGATCAGGTGGATCCGCCGGTGTCGGACGCCGATCGCGAGGCGGTCCGGCGCAAACTGGAATTATTAGGCGCTGTCACCTGCGACGGACCGCGGGAGCACCGGGGCAAGACCTATAACGACCAGGCATTTATCGAATCCCTTCGCCGGCAACATGAGGGGGGACGGATGCTATCGCCCGCCCAATTGGCCGTGTTGGATCGGATGATCATCAAGTACTCGGTTCAAATCCCTGATTTCGAGGCGATTCGCGGCGATTTGGCCCTGACGGATCCTGAAAATAGACCCATGGATCCCGAATGCGGTCCCCTGCTCGAGGCCATGGCGGCCGTTCAAGAATGGCGACCGGCCTCGGGGAAAGGCGCGCGGGTTTTTGACGACCGGTTGTTTTATGAATCGTTGAAGCGTCAATTCGATCAGCGTAAGGCTTTGACGGTCCGTCAGTCCGGCGCCTTGAAACGGATGGTCCGTGTGTATCGGGCCCAGATTGGGAATTTCGAGGCTCTGGCCCAGCAGTTCGGGATCAACACGTCCGAAGCCACCGCCACCGGCAAACGAGGGGGACGTCCCAAAAAAGGCCGGGCGGCAAAGGATCAGCCCCAAAACGATTGAGGGCGCCGGTCATGAAAGAGCGTCCATGGAGTCCCGCGGATGATCCGCGGATTGCGCATTATCTGCTCTATCTGGAAAACGAGCGGAATGCATCGAAGCATACCCAATCCAGCTATTTGAACGATATCGTTCAATTTGCCCTGGCCACTTGGGGTCCGGATGCCTCGCCTCCCTTTCCCTGGGAAAGCGCCGATCGTTTTGCCGCCCGTCGATTTCTCGTCGGATTTCAAAAAGACGGACTGATGGCGACGACGACCAATCGGAAGCTCTCCAGTCTCCGCTCTTTTTATAAATTTATGGAGCGCGAAGATCTCTTGTCATCCAATCCGTTTGACGGGTTGACCGGACCGAAGAAAGCGAAAAATCTTCCCCAAGTATTGTCGGTGGATGAAACCCGGCGGCTGTTGGAGGCGCCGGGCAAAGTTTGGAAAAAACTGGAACCGGACCTGACGGTCAAAGAGCGGGCGGGTGCGGAATATGCCTTTTTACGAGATGTTGCCTTGTTGGAGACGCTATACAGCACCGGCTGTCGGATTAGCGAGGTGATCGGCTTGACCGACCGGAGCTTGGATTTGCTGGGCGGGTCGATTGTGGTCCGGGGGAAAGGGCGCAAGGAGCGGATGTGTCCGCTGGGGAATCCGGCTTGTAAAACCTTGCGGGAGGCGATTCGCCGGCGGGATGCCCTGTTGCCTTCGACCCGTCGCGAACGGGAGGGTCGGCGGGTTTTTCTGAACCTGCGGGGGGGGGCCTTGACGACCCGTTCGGCCGAGCGGTTATTGAAACGATACCTGGTGGAAGCCGGGCTGAATTCGGACATCACACCCCATGCCCTGCGACATTCGTTTGCCACGCATTTATTGGATGCCGGTGCGGATTTGCGAAGTGTCCAGGAATTGCTCGGGCATGCCAGTTTATCCACCACCCAGATTTATACCCATGTCTCGGTGGAGCATTTGAAAAAAGCTTATGACGAGGCCCATCCACGGGCCTGAATTCGGAAAGAAGTCAAATCATGCGCTGGTTGATATACAATGTGTTGTTCGCGGTTGGTTACCTGTGCCTTCTGCCCTATTATCTCGTCCGGATGTGCCGGCGGGGGGGGTATCGCGAAAATTTCATGCAACGCCTGGGCTTCTACGACGCCGCCACCCGGGAGGCGCTACGGACGCCCCGGATTTGGGTGCATGCGGTGAGTGTCGGAGAGATGTTGGTCGCACTCAAGTTCATCGACGTGTTTCGTGCGGCTCTGCCGGGTCTCCGGTTTGTGGTGAGCGTCAACACCTCGACCGGATATGCCCTGGCCCGGCGCCGTCTCCCGGCCGAAGACTGCCTGATTTATTATCCGGCTGATTTTCCCTGGGTTGTGCGTCGCGTTCTAGCTCAGGTTAATGTTCGGGCCCTGGTTTTGACCGAAGGCGAGTTTTGGCCCAATCTATTGCGTGCCTTTCAGGCGAAGGGAATCCCAACCGGCCTGATCAATGGTCGGGTTTCCGATTCCTCTTTCCGGGGGTATCGGCGGGTCCGGCCCTTTTTTGCCCCCGTGCTGGCCGGGCTCTCGCCCGCCTGTATGCAGACGACGGCGGATGCGGCCCGAATGCAGGAACTGGGCGTTCCCTCCACCGCGCTGAAAATCACCGGTAACGCCAAGTACGATGTGCCCCAGATGCGAGCCGAGGATGCGTCCGCGGCCCGCGAAATTTTTGCCGCCGCAGGACTTCCCGGGGATGCGGTCATCCTGTTGGGGGGGTCAACCTGGCCGGGCGAGGAAAAAGTTCTGGCCGGGATCTATCGAACCTTGCAAAAGGAAACGCCGGCCTTGCGACTGGTGCTGGCTCCGCGTCATGCCGAACGACGCCAGGAAGTCGCCGCGATCCTGACCGAGGCCGGATTGAATCCCGTGTTCCGTTCCCGGTGTCGGGCCGGCGAGACGAGTGGTTCAACGGGACCGGAATCGGTCTTATTGTTGGATACCACGGGGGAACTCCAGAGTTTGTATGCCGGGGCGGATCTGATTTTTGTGGGGAAAAGCCTGACGGCGCAGGGCGGACAGAACATCATTGAGCCGGCCCAATACGGCAAGCCCATTGTGGTGGGGCCCCATCTCGAAAACTTCAGGGCCGTGGCCGACGATTTCCTGAAGGCCGGTGCGCTGGTTCAGGTGCCGGATGCGGTCGGCTTGGAAGAGGCCCTGCGGGCTCTGTTGCGGGAGCCTGATCGGGCGGCCGCCCTGGGCGCGTCGGCTGGCCGGTGGGTTTCCGGTTGTCGGGGCGTCTTGGCGGAAACGGTCGACCTATTGCGGAAACACTGGAATCTGTCATAATCAGATCACTTGGAGGAAAGCCATGAGTACGACGGTATTACCCCGCGATGTTTATCGGTGGTGCCAAATTCCCTACGGCCGGCTGGAACGTCATCCCCGGCGCAAAGTGCCTTTTCGTCTGTGCGCCGACTCCCGAGAGATGGGGCGGATCATGGCCGAGGAGTTGGTGGCCGAAATTGTCTCCCGTAACCGCGCCCGTCAGACGACCCGCGCCATTATTCCCTGTGGCCCCAGTTGCTGGTACAAGCCCTTTACGGACTTGGTCAACCGCGAACAGGTCAGCTTGCGCCGGTTCGAGGTATTTCATATGGATGAATGCCTGGACTGGCAGGGGCGTGAACTTCCCCGCCGACATCCCTATTGTTTCCGGGGCTTCATGGAGGAACAGTTTTACGGACCGGTTCTAAAAAAACTGGCCGTTCCCGTGGCCCAACGACATTGGCTGACGCCCGATAATATTCGTGAAATCGCCGACCGGATCGCCCGTCGGCCGATTGATCTGACCTATGGGGGGTGGGGCCAGGATGGACATATCGCTTATAATCAGGCCCGGCGCGATCCTTACCGGATGCTCACGCTCGATGAACTTCGGCAGGCGACGGTTCGGATTCAGTACAATAATACCGATACCCTTATCGCCCTGGCCCAGCGGACCTTTGGCATGGCCTATCAATTCGTGCCGCCGATGTCCGTGACTCTGGGGGTCAAGGAATGTCTGTCAGCCCGAAAGGTTCGCGTGTTCAGCGACACCGGCGCCTGGAAGCAGACGGCTCTTCGGGTGGCCCTCTTTGGACCCTTGACGACGGAGTATCCGCTGACGCTATTACAGGAACATCCCGACGCCCTGATCACGGCCACCGTTGAGACCGCCCGCCATCCCATCAGCGAGCATCCTGAATGGGATCTGGGCCTCTGAAAGAATCCGCCATGAGCACCTTGAAAATCAATCCGACTGAACGTCGATGCCGGGGCCTGATCGGGGTGGGGGGGATCGGAAGCGGACAGTTTTTTGCTTTGCGCGGCAACGCGACCCTCGGGCGGGAGGAAAGTCGCGGGGGCCATTTCATCGACCGGCGCGACTATTGCAAACTGCACATCATCGCTCATTATGTCAAACGATTGCTGGGTCCGGATTTTGATGTCACTCCGATCGGATTCGTCGGAGACGATCTTCCGGGCGCGGCCCTGATTCAGGAGATGACCGAGGTGGGGTTCCGCTTGGATCATATTCGGAAACTGGCGGGTGTATCGACCTTGTTTTCGTTTTGTTTTGTCTATCCCGACGGAAGCGGCGGGAATTTGACCACCGATGATTCTGCCTGTGCCCGGCTGACGGGGACGGACGTGTTCAAGGCCGAAAAGGAATTTAAACGGTTGCGCGACAAAGGCGTCCTGGTGGCGGTGCCCGAAGTTTCCTTGGAGGCGCGCGCGGCGGCCCTGGAATTGGCCACCCAGTACGGACTTTTTCGGGCCACCTCGTTTACGGCAGGTGAAATCGTCACTCCTGAGGCCCGTAAATTGATCCGGCAGACCGATTTCCTTGCGATCAATCTGAACGAAGCCGCCGCTTTTTGTGAGTTGGAGGAAGGTGCGCCGGCAGAATGGATTGTGAAACAAACGTTTGAAAAAATTTCCGGCCTTCAACCCCGGATTTGGGTGGCCATCACCGGAGGCGCCGCGGGGAGTTGGTGTTGGGATGGAAAAGTTCAATGGCATCTGCCGGTTTGTCCGGTTGAAGTGGCCGGCACCTCCGGGGCCGGCGATGCGTTTTTCGCCGGTTTCATCGCCGGCTGGGTCGCCGGATTGGATCCGAACGAGGCTCAGGAGCTGGCGAATCTAAATGCCTCGCTCTCCGTGACCTCGGTTCATACCATCCATCCCGGAATCGATCGCGGGGCCTTGCGGAAATTGGCTGATGACCGCCGGTGTGAGATCAGCCGGCATGTTCAAATGTTGTTGGAGGATGACCGATGAGTGTCGCCGAATCGGAACGGGTTGGGGTGACGTCTTGGGATGCGGTTTTATTCTCCCTCCTTCTGCCGGGCGCCGGACACTATCGGGCGGGGCGGGTTTGGGCCGGGGTCGGGTGGTTTATCTTTTTTACCTTGGGATCCGTGGCGTTTATCGGGTTGTTACTCTCGGGTGAAGTGGCCTCGCCGTTTCCCGCTTTTGGCGTTTTTATGGGATTATTGGCCGGTTACCTCCTGATGCTGGTCGATGCGCATTATCGGGCCAATGATCGGAGCGGTTCCTGGCGACCGGCTGTGGCGGGACTTTTGGCCGCCCTGCCATTCTTCCCATTGGGGGTGGGGCAATTTTTCAATCGCCGCTGGATGCGCGGTGTTTTTTTTCTGGGCTTGCACCTGGCATCGGTATGGGGATTTGCCCGGCTCCAGCGGCTTTCGCCCGGCCCCGGCTGGGCGGCTGGGATTTTGCTCTGGTTTGCCCTTTGGCGGTTGATTACGGTAGTGGAGGCCTATCAGGATCGAGCCCGGCGGGACGGGGGGGGGGGCTTCGCATCTCCGGGCTTTGGCGATCTGTGGCCTGATAGGGGTCGTGCTGTCGCTGGGCCGGTCTCTGTTGCTTGAAGAAGCGGTAGGGACTTTCAATGTACGGACCGCGGCCATGGAACCGGTTTTGCTCGGGGCCAAGGTGGAGATGGATAAAATCAACGATCAGGCGCAAATCAAACCCGGTGATCAAGTGATTATCGATCGGTTGACCTATCGGTTTCGGGAACCCCGGCGGGGCGAAATTGTACTCTATCGCGCGGATAGCCTGACGTCGAAGTCCGGCTCCTATTTCATCCAGCGAGTCGTGGGATTGCCGTGGGAACGGGTTCGGATCGAGCCGCCCCATGTGTTGATCAACGGTCGTCCTCTGGACGATCCGCCGATGTTTGCGACACTGGCTCGCAGGGCCGGGGGGTATCGTCTGGCCGCGACCAATGCTCCTCATGCGTCATTGAAAACCCTGACCGATCATGTGGATCTCCGGGCCGGCGAGTTTTTTCTCCTGGGCGACAATGCACACAATAGTTTCGACAGCCGGTACTGGGGACCCTTGAAGCGGAAAGAAATCGAGGGGCGCGTGGTGAAGATCTATTGGCCCCTGATGCGCGCCGGTCAGTCCCTGGAGCCTTGAGGGGCGGGTGGAAGGGGGACCCAAACTGCACCCAGTTTCGCAAGAGGTGCAGGCTTTTCCCTCCCCCCGGCGCGGGGGAGGGTAGAGCAAAAATTCCTCTCCAAAGAAAGAGCGACCAATGGTTCATCAAAGCAATAGGGTGGTTCTGCGGAAATCGCCAGCCGATACCATTGAAAGTTTTGTCCTCCGATGGGGTGGCGCAGCCCTGATCGTTGGGTTGGTCGGCATCATCTGGCCTTTGCGTTGGGCACCCCGGTGTTTATTTTTTCGTTTAACGGGTCATCCCTGTTTTACCTGCGGTGTGACCCGGTCCTTGAAGGCCCTGGCGTCCGGGCGGGTTATGGATGCCGTGCGTTTCCAGCCCCTGATGGTTGTGGCCGGGGTGGGGTTGGTGCTATTGATGATCGTGTGCGCCTTACGCCGGGCACGGGGTTATGCGGGTTGGGAGTGGGCGCGGATCCCCACACGTCGGCGTTGGGGCATGTTAGCCGCGGGGGTGACGGCGGTTGTGATCAACTGGATTTATCTGGTAGAAACGATGGGGAACTGAAAAAGGAAATGCTCATCATGCTCAATTTCATCATCAATGAATCCCGCTGTACGCGGTGCGGAACGTGTGCCCAGGATTGTCCGGTACGGATTATTCAACAGGTAGGGCGTGAAATTCCCCGGATCCAACCGGAAGCGGAAAGCCAGTGTTTACAATGCCAGCATTGCCTGGCGATTTGTCCAACGGGTGCCCTTTCGATTCTGGGGCGGAATCCGGAGGACAGTTTGCGGGTGACACCCGAGCAACTGCCGACCGGGGAGCAGATGATAAACCTGGTGCGGAGTCGGCGAAGTATCCGGCGCTACAAGGATGAAAATGTGGCGCCAGCCTTGATAGAGAAAATGCTGGGGGCCTTGGCCAATTCGCCGACGGCAGTGAATCGCCGGGAGCTGACTTTTACCGTGATTGGAGATAAAGACCGGATGCAAAAAATCCGGGAAAAAGTTCTGGCAACCGTGGCGGAAGCCCTTAAATCCGGCCGGATTCCAGGGCAAGTCGCCTATTTGCAGGCCGCAGTTCCGGCCTATTATGAGCACCAAGCCGATATCATTTTTCGGGGCGCTCCGCATGCCTTGATTATTTCGGCGCCTTTGGACGCGCCCTGTCCCCAAGAGGATATTTCCCTGGCCCTGGCCTATTTTGAGTTAATGGCCCAAGCCCACGGGTTGGGCACCGTGTGGTGGGGGATGCTCAGTATCCTTTTGGGGACCTTGCCCGAGCTTCGGCCGCTCTTTGAGATTCCCGAAAAACACCGGTATTATGCGATGTTATTTGGCGTGCCCGGAGTCCGTTATCCGCGCTGTGTCCAACGGGATGATGGCGCGCGGGTTAAAACGCTACGCCTTTAGGCTTTCTTCCCGAATCTTTTGGCGATCTGATCCACATTTTCTGCGGCCAGTTGTTCGGCAAAACTTGCATCGATCTGCCCGAGGGCCTGCCGGATGGCGTCCACATTCCCCGCGGCATCCTTGACTTGGGCCACTTCATCCGGCATCAAATCGATCTTGGTCCCATCGGCCTTGATGATCGAGCAAATTCCCGTTTCCGGACACAGTTCAATGTTCAGGTCGCTCATGGTTGTTTTTCCTCGTGTGTATTCGATTTGATTAATCGTCCAAGTGCGGGGTTGCCACCCCGCCTGCCGATGTGTGCCCTGACCCCGATCAATGGCGCCAGATGAATTTCGACCCCGCTGACTATTCGCCCGGAATGAAGGTGGAGGTCGGCTTGAGCGCACAGATCACTTCCGCCAACAGGCGGGACGCATTATCCAGGTCCTCAAGCGAAATCACTTCCACGGGCGTGTGCATGTAACGATTGGGGACGCTGAGCAGAGCCGTTGCGACTCCGGAGCGAGTGACCTGAATCACATTGGCATCGGTTCCGGTTACCCGGGGCTCCGGTGTGATCTGGAAGGGGATCTTGCGTTTGCGGGCGACGTCTTCCATCAAGCGGCCCAAGACCGGGTTGATGTTGGGGCCGCGATGCAGGGTGGGTCCCTTGCCCAGCGCGGATTGGCCGACGATCTTGGGATCCACCGAGGGACAATCGGTCGCGAACCCGACATCGATGGCAATGCCGACATGGGGGTCAATTCCATAGGCGCTTGTTTTGGCGCCCCGCAAGCCAACTTCTTCCTGGACCGAGCTGACGCCGTAGACACCGACCCGGCATTCTTTCTCCTTGAGCCGGCGCAGGGTTTCCACGACGACAAAGGCCCCCGCACGGTCATCGAATCCGCGGCCGGAAACGAGATCGTTCCGGAGTTCCTGGATTTCAGAGACGATCGTGGCGTAATCGCCGATCTCAATGACTTTCAGGGCTTCTTTGCGGCTTTTGGCGCCGATATCAATCCATAATTCATGAAGCTTGGCCGGCTTGTTGCGTTCCTCGGCTTCCAGCAGGTGGATCGGTTTGCGGCCGAAAACGCCGGGAACCGGTCCCTTGGCCGCGTGGATGATCACGCGCTGCCCGCTCACCACCGCGGTATCGATTCCGCCGACGGCGGCGACATAGATAAAGCCCTTGTCGTCCACATGCATGACCATGAAGCCGATTTCGTCGCAATGCCCTGAAAGCATCACCCGGAAGGGGGCTTCAGGATGAAGCACGCCGATGGTGTTGCCGTGAACATCGGCCCGGACTTGGTCGCAAAATGTTTCCATTTTCTTCCGGACGATGCGTTGAATTCCCATCTCGAAGCCCGAAGGGCTGGGGGTGGCAATCAATTCCTTGAAAAACTGGAGCGAATCCTTATTCATAAGTCATCCTTTTAAGCCGCCGGGTCGGCGGAATGGTTAAACCATATCAGGGCCGCGCCGACCGTCAATGTTTTTGTGTGCGGCTCTTGGACGGTTCCACCGGGAACTCGAGGGGTTTGATCTCGCCCGCGTCGATTTTTTGGCGGGTCGTCTGAGTCCAGAAGTCATTGCCAGGTCCGTAGACTTCGGTCAACAGGACATTGATACTGGCGACGGGAACACTGCCGACCATGCGGGTACAGAGGCGGCGATCGTCGGTGGAAACCCAGGCCGTGAGTTTGCCCTTGCGGACAAAAATTCCTTCAAACGCGGCTTCAGGATCGAAGCGGAGGCTGTTGACCACGCCAAAGGTGTTCAATCGGACGGGTTCAGGGCCGGCGATTTTGACCCAAAGATCGTAGGTTTTATCGTCCGCCATCACCCGATACGGGTGTGTGGTGTCCGGACGGAACGAGACGGAGCGCAGGAGGTACATAAAGCTGACGAGGTCCCGGGTGTCGGATTCCAGTGCAAAGGTTTTTGTTTTATTCTTGATGAGCGATTCCCAATGGGCGACCCGATTGGAGTAATCAAAGGTTGTGACTTCATGATAGCGGTGACGTCCTTCGTTGAGTCGCTTGACAAACCGGACGGGAAGGAACGTGACCGGATCGACGTAGGTTTCGATGGTGTCGTCGACCGGGTACAGGGTGTCGATGATTTTGTTGGACAAGGTCCGGTACCGGATGACGATCAGTTTGCGTTGGTCTTCCAGTGCCCATTGGGTGGTGATTCGGGTGGACCCGACGGGAACATTGCCCCAGTAGATACGGTAGACGAGTTCTTCGCCGATATGAAACCAAAGGTTGGTGGGGACGGCTAGTCGTTCGGGAGTGCCGGTCAGGGAGGCTTCATCGGCGCGAACCGGTTCCGTCGCATGCAAGGTTGTGACCATCCCGAACCCGAAAAGGATCGAAAGAATAAAGACGACACGGTTCTTGAGCCATCCCGGAAAAGAATGGCCTGTTGTTTCACCCTTCAGAATGGCGCCGTATGGGGAGGGGTTGGGATTGATCACGTATGCCGCTCCATCCGAGTGCTTCATGGTTGGTTTATAGGCAAAACCGTCCATTGTGGAAAGGGGGATTATTCCGGCCACTGGGCCGGCAGATTGAGAAAACGGGCGGTTTCACTGACCCGGCCCATTTTTAACAGTGCGTCCGCCTGTTTGATCGCGTCCCGGAGATCGACTTGAGCAATCAATTCCTGGACCTTGGGGAGCGAGGTCGGTTGCAGGCTGAAGGTTCGTAATCCCACCCCGATAAGAAACGGGATCAGGGCTGGCTCCGCAGCCATATCGCCGCAGATGGAGATCGGTTTTTTATGCTTCAGGGCGGCTGCCGTGATCTGGCCGATGGCGCGGAGCACCGCCGGGTTGTGGGGTTGATACCAGCCGGATATCTGCTTATTGGTCCGGTCGACGGCCAGGAGATACTGGATCAGATCATTGGTGCCAATGGATAGAAAATCAGCTTCGGCGGTCAATTCGTCGGCCACAGCCACGGCGGACGGCATTTCCATCATGATTCCGAGATGCGGTCGGGCGTTATGAGGGATGGATTCGGCGGCCAGTTCATGGATGCACTGGGCGACGATGGATCGTGCGAGAAGCAGGTCGTCCACGGAGGAGATCAGGGGAAACATGATTTTCAGGGGACGATCGATCCCGGCCCGGAGGAGGGCGCGCAACTGTTGGACGAAAATCTGGCGATTCCGGAGGGAAAACCGGATGGCGCGCAAGCCGAGGAAGGGATTCGCCTCGTCGAGATGCGGGAAATAGGACAGCATTTTATCGCCGCCGATGTCGAGGGTCCGGAAGACCACCTCCTGCTCGCCCATCTCCCGATTGATTTTGAGGTAGATCTGATATTGGTCTTCCTCGGAGGGGAAATCATTTCGAATCAGGAACGGAAACTCGGTGCGATAGAGACCGATGCCTTCGGCTTTCAACCGGTGTGCGGTTTTCAGGTCGCTAAGGAGGTTGATGTTGGCGAGCAATTTGATGCGGGTGCCATCGCGAGTATGGGTGGTGGGTTGCATCATTTCCGCGGCGCGAGCGATCCAGTCGGGATTCTCGATCAGGTGCCGATAATGATCCAGAATCGTGGGATCCGGCTCCAGAAAGAGATTACCCTGATGCGCGTCCATCAGGACCCGGAGGCCCGAGCAGAGACGGGGTAAAACGGAGGTGTCAGCCAACACCATGGGGATGGAGAGCGAGCGGGCCAGGATGGCAATGTGGGCGGTGGCTCCGGAATTGATCAGGATAATGCCCGCGACGCGAGCGGCGACCAATTTCAACATGTCGGAAGGCAGCAGTTCATGGGCGACGATCACGGCCCCGGTGAAATCGGTGGATTCCTCACTGCGTCGGGCCAGATTGTGGGCAATCCGGCGGCAGAGATCCCGCAGATCCTGACTTTTTTCGCGGATTCGCGGATTCGCACTCCGGCTGAAAATCTGAAGAAAATTATCCATCACGGTGTGAAGGGCCGTAAGGACGGGGGTACCGGCGTCGATCTTGAGAAGAATGTCGCCGGAAAACTGGCCATCCTTGAGAATCAGCAGGTGAGCATTAAAAATCATCGAAACGGTGTCAGTCAATTTTTCCGCCAGTTGGGACTGGAGCATTTCAATCTGTTCAGCTGTTTGACGGAGGGCCCGTTCGAAATCGGCCCGGGTATAGGCTGGAGTTCCTTCGGGGGGGGGGATCATCCAGTCATCCGCGGTGAAATTCATGACATGCAAGATCCCGGCCGCAATGCCTTCCGAAGCCGGTTTGCATTTGATAAACCGGGTGGGCGGATCGGCGGGGGACTTGTCTTCCAGCGGGGCTGGGGGCAGATCGGTGGGACTATGGAGCGTGATCAATAGACGGGCATTTTCAATGGCCATGGCCAGTTGGGAAGCGATCAGGCGAAGGGTTTTGACATCTTCGAGGTTGAAATAGCCGGCCTTGCGGTGTTGAAGGACCAAAACCCCGATCCGGGCGAGTCCCTTGGTGATGGGAATGGCGGCGAAAGCTTTAAAGGATTCGTCGTCCACTTTGGGAATGAACTTGAAATGACGGTTGGTGGCGGCGTTAATTTCCAGAATGGCACGCAACTCTTTGAGGGCGGCGCCAGTAATGCCTTCGCCCAGTTTAAGCCGGACGGAACCGATGGCTTCGGGGGGGAGCCCCTTGCTGGCGCGAAGGACAACTTCCTGGTGAATTTCGTCGAAAAGGTAGATGGAACAGATTTCGGCCGAAAGATAATCGGAGATACGTCCGGCGACGGCGGCCAGAAAATGATCGAGGGACTGGGTTTTGTCGAATGAATCGAGCAATTCGCCAATGCCGCAGATCAGTTCGAAATTATTTTTGTCCCGGTCCATTAGGCTCCGCTTAGGGAAACCAAAGCTGTGTTGTTGCATTATAGAGTTTCCGGGGCGGGTCACAAGCCTTTTTCGCCTTAAAAAAGGATGGCAAAACCATCGCAAATCGGCATAATACCGGCTTTTTCTGCGGCTGAACAGTTACGCAGATCAGGAGGTTGGGAAATGCATGGCATAAGCGGCCGACGGTTATTGTTAACGGATGAGGCGATTGCCCAAGCCGCCTTGGATGCGGGAATCGGGGGGGCCTATGCCTATCCAGGGACTCCTTCGACGGAAATTCTCGAATATATTCAGCAGGCGCCCGAAGCCCGTGAACGCGGGGTGCACCGGCTGTGGAGTGTGAACGAGAAGACCGCGCTCGAGGAGGGGCTGGGTCATTCCTATGCCGGGCGTCGGGCCCTGGTGGCGATGAAGCATGTCGGCCTGAATGTCGCCGCCGATCCTTTTGTGAATGCGGCGATCACCGGTGTCAATGGCGGTTTAGTCCTCGTGGTCGCGGACGATCCCTCGATGCATTCGAGCCAGAACGAGCAGGACAGCCGGTTTTACGCCGGATTTGCTGGAATTCCCTTGTTAGAGCCGGCGACCCAGCAGGAAGCCTATGAAATGACCCGCGCCGCTTTCGACTGGTCTGAGCAATGGAAGATCCCGATCCTGATCCGGATTGTTACCCGCCTGGCTCATTCACGCGCCGATGTAGTCACCACTCCGCCCATTGAACCGGTCCGGCTCGAGTTGCCCCAGGACCCCCGCCAGTTTGTCCTATTGCCGGCGAATGCACGTAGGAATTATGAGCGCTTGCTGGACCAGCAGGCGGTTTTTCAGGCCCATTCCGAGGCATCGCCCTATAATGTGCGGACAGGCGGACGGCGTCGGGACCGGGGAGTGATCGCTGCGGGAATCGCTTACAATTACCTGATGGAGGCGTTTACCGATACGGGTGAATGTCCCTGGCCGGTGCTGGCGATCCGGGAATACCCCCTGCCGGCGGCCGCCATTGCCCGCCTGGCCGCGGATGTCGATTCCCTCTTGATTTTGGAGGAAGGAGCCCCCTTGATCGAAAGCCGTCTGCGGGGACTGTTGCCCGGCGGCAAACCGATCCATGGCCGGATGGATGGCACTTTGCCCCGGTCGGGCGAATTGACTCCCGATGGGGTGTCCGCCGCACTGGGGTTGGGCCGACCGAAACCAGCTCCTGTGCCGACGGTTGTCCGTCCCCGCCCTCCGATGCTCTGTGCCGGTTGTCCACATGCCGATACCTACCGGTTTCTCAAGGAATTCATGGCCGATCACCCCGCCGGACGGGTTTTCGCCGATATCGGTTGTTACACCCTCGGGGCCTTGCCGCCGTTTGAGGCGATCAGCAGTTGTGTGGATATGGGCGCCTCGATCACGATGGCTAAAGGCGCGGCGGATGCCGGCTTAACCCCTGCGATTGCGGTGATTGGCGATTCGACTTTTACGCATTCGGGGCTGACCGGGTTGCTGGATGCCGTTATGGAAAATACGTCGATGACGGTGTTGATTCTGGACAACGAAACCACCGGGATGACCGGGTGCCAGACGTCGCCGGCGACCGGACGGCTGGAGCGGATTATTGCGGGGCTGGGGGTCGATGCGGCCCATCTGCGCGTGGTGATTCCGTTGTCGAAAAACCATGACAAGAACCTGCAGGTTCTGCGCGAGGAGGCGGCTTACCCGGGAATTTCCGTGATCATTTCCCGGCGGGTTTGCCTGCAGGCCGTGCCCAAAGGATGAAACCATGCATTACGATCTGATCATTGCCGGAGTAGGGGGACAGGGAATTTTATCGATCGCCACCGTGATCGGCCGAGCGGCCGTGCATCAAGGACTGCATCTCAAACAGTCCGAGGTGCATGGGATGGCCCAGCGGGGGGGCGCGGTCTCTTCACATTTTCGTCTTTCCGACGGGACGATTTTTTCCGACCTGATTCCCTTGGCCAGTTCGGATTTGATTCTTTCGATGGAACCGATGGAGGCCTTGCGCTACCGGCCCTGGTTGAAGCCGGAGGGTTGGCTGGTTACGAATTCGGTGCCCATCCCGTCGATTGCCGATTATCCTGATCCCGTGCGCCTGCAGGCGGCCCTGGCTGAGATGCCGCACCGGATTGTCGTCGATGCGGTTGGGTTGGCTCGTGCGGAAAAATCGCCCCGATCGGTCAATATGGCTGTTTTGGGGGCCGCATCGCCCTGCATGCCCTTCCCGGAGGCGGTGTGGGAAGAAGCGATTCGGGAGCAGTTTTCGCGAAAAGGGGCCGAGGTGGTGGAAGCGAATATCCGGGTTTTTCAGGCGGGACGGAATGAAGCTTTGCGGAGTGCCGATACGCCGAAAAAGACATGATCGTCGATTTTCATACCCATGCGTTTCCTGATTCCATCGCCGATCGGGCCATGACTCAACTCCAGCATGAGGGAAAGATCACGGCGGCGTTGGATGGGCATGTCTCCAGCCTGCTGAAATCGATGGATATCTGCGGCATTGAGCGCGCCGTGGTGGTATCGATTGCCACCAAGCCCGACCAATTTGCATCCATTTTGAAATGGTCCGGCTCAATTCGCACCGAGCGCCTCATTCCCTTTCCTTCAATCCACCCGACGGATCCCGCGGCGCTGGCCCATATCGATGAGATCTCCCGGGCTGGATTCAAAGGCATCAAACTGCATCCCTACTACCAGGATTTTGTCGTGGATGATCCGGCGCTGGATTCGATTTACCGGCGGATTACCGAACGGGGCTTGCTGTTGCTGGTCCATACCGGCTTCGACTTTGCATTCCCCCGGCGTCGGATCGCCGATCCCATCCGGATTCGGCGGGTAGTGGATCGCCATCCGGATCTGAAATTCGTGGCTACCCATCTGGGGGCCTGGGCGGACTGGAGTGAAGTTCGACAGTGGTTGATCGGCCGGCCGATTTATTTGGAGCTATCGTTTTCCCTGCAGTACATGACGCCGGAGTTGGCTTTTGCTCTTTTAACGGAACATCCGGCCGAATACTTGCTTTTCGGAACCGATTCGCCCTGGGTGGGTCAGGCTGAGACGCTCGCCCACGTACGGGCCTTGCATTTGCCCGCCGAGCGGGAGGCCGCGCTGCTGGGCGGGAATGCCCAGCGGTTGCTTTGATATTTGCGTGGCGACCACTATTTCGCCGAAAGCCGGACAAGGAATGCGGCTGGGGAGCAGATGTGAATCGGGCCGACGGCTTTTCGAGGGAAGTGTTTGATGTTTCCCGTTACGATTGGCACCTGCAGGCTTATCGCGGCTTCAAGAAAAATAAGGTCATCGGGGTCGGGTAGGTTGTCGGCCTGAATAACGGGAACGTACAGCGCATATACCGCGTTAGTCCGAATGGCATCGAGTAAGAGATGGATCTTGGACATCGGAAATCGAAACTTCGGGCGGCATAGCACCTCTTTATATTCTGCCAGAATGCGGTCTGTCACGACCGGATGGCAGAGGCCTTCCACCATCGCATCAAGCACTCTACCGTTTGATCCGTTGGGCGAGAGCAGCCCGGAGATCACGACATTGGTGTCGAACACGGCTGCGATCATGGAAGGGGGCGGCGGGTCTTACGCGCGGCCCGGGCGAAGCGAATTTCAGCGTTGATCTGGTCGAGGGTCAGGGTGTTGGCGCCGCAGTGGCGGCTTGCTGCCCGCAGAGCCGAAAGGGCCAGGCGCCCCCGCGCCATACGAATGGCTTCCGCCAATTGATCCGGATTTTCTCCGTCTGCCAGATCAACCAACATGGCCATGGGCTTCCCGTTATTGGTGACCAGAGCGGTGCCATGCGCCGCGAGCGTTTCGCGGACGAGTTTAGGGGCTTTTAGATCTTTGATGGCCAGGTAATTCATGAGGTCATAATAATCTGATCATCAGGTGATTTTCGATTAAATAATTGGACGATGTTGCGATTTGGCGGCGGGATTTACCACTTATGTCAGATCATGAGTTTGAGCGATGAGGTCAATCCCTTTCCCCTGCTTCCACTCAGGCTTTTCCAACCAGGTGTTGGACATTGATGGGAAGATGGTTCAAGACCCTGACCTCCGGGCCGAATTTACCGAGCGTTTTTTCGACCACGACATAATCCAGATCTGGGATGACGATGTCGTTCCATTTATTCCCGATGCCGCGGATGGCGACATCGAGCATGGTGACGATACGATGCCCCAGCGGCTTAGAAGAGTTAAGGGTGATGGCGCCGAAAAATTCCTGACATTCGGTATAACCGGCATTATGGGTGCCGGTGTAAGGTTTCTGTCGGGCCAGATCGATTTTTTTGCCAATGCGTTGGCCGACTTCGTCCGCCCGGTTTGCGAAGAAATCAATCAGGGCCTGTTCCTGTTCACGGGCGGGCGCCCCGGTACGGGCGACTCGGATATAGGCGTCCAATCCGTGCTGGAAAGCGTGTTCAACAAAATCCAGCCAATACTGTTGCGTGGGGGTGATACGGGTCGGGTCAACCGTTGCGACGACCGAAACCCGCTCGCAAGCCGTGAGGCCATCGCGCTTGGGCGCGACGCCCAGGTGGACCATGTCGCCTTCGCAGATGATCCGGTTCAAAGCTTTTCCGATCAGGGTGCGGTTGGCCTCGCCGGTGGTGACCATGGTGTCAAAGCCGAGTTCCTCGGCGCCCAGTTCATAGGCGATGAGGGCGCCCCATTCCGCCACCTGGGTTTCGTACATGCCGGGTTTCAGGACACCCAGCATACCTTCGAGCATGACGTCGGCGATACGGGCGGCGTCCTCGATCAGGCGCATCTCATTTTCAGATTTCTCGTACTTGATTTCATAATACGCCTGCTGGGCATCGACCACCCGGCTTGGATCGCCCAAGTAACCGGCCAGGAATTCAAAAATGCTGACCGGCAGGACGGCGCGGGGAGTGAGCAGTCCGATCCGGCGGGGTTTGTGCCCCACCGCCCGTTCGATGACCGTTTCGACCCGTTCCGCCTCGATCGGATAATCCTCATCAGCCAGTTTCAACATTTCGACCTTGTGAACTTCGGCGCCGGATCGGCCGGCCAATTGCTCGGCCACATAGCCGCCTTCAAGGCCGGCAAGGATGTGAAACCCGTTGGGGCCGATGACGCCGGCCACGGGTTCAACGCAAATGTTGGTGTTTCCGCCCAGATACGGAACATCCCCGTTATAATGCTCATCCGAATAAACGATGGCGCAATCAAGATCCAGGGCTTTGAGGGCGGCTACAACCCGGTCGCGGCGGGCCTTGAATTCATCCGGACCGATGCGGAACTCTTTGTCAAAACGCGGGGCGCGGTCGAGTAATCCAGCGATGAAGTCAGCTTCTTTTTTCCATTGGCGCATATTCGTTCCGTGGGTGCAGTGTTAAACGGTCTGGCAAACTTTTTAACGTAAAGGGAACCCAGAGGGAAGCGCTAATTCCGGTAAATTCATTTCCAACAACATATTGAATTCGGGGCGCAACCTGCCATAATGGGGCACCGGTAGGTTTGAATGGTCAGTTGGAGAGAATCAGACGATGCGACGGCATGACACCACGGATGTATTGATGAGTGCGGTGGCGGTGGGCGCGGATGCCGTCGCGATTTTTGGAGCCTTTATGGCCGCGGTTTGGCTCCGGTTCGACAGCGGCTGGATCCCGCTATTCCATGATCGGCCGCCGGTTCATATTTATTCCTTTTACGGGTTGGGTGCCCTGCTGGCAACCCTTCTTTTTCTCTTTATCTTTCGGGCGATGGGGCTCTACATCCGCCCCCAGGTGGGACTGTTCAGCGACAAGGTCCCGCGGTTGATCCGGGGGGTGGGGGTGGGGATTCTGTTCACAACCGCGCTGGCGTTTGCGATCCGGACCGAGCCTCCCTTTTCCCGGTTGACGGTCGCCTTGGCGGCTGCTGTTATTCTGGATTTCATGCTGATCGAACGGTACCTGCTATTCCGGTGGGAACTGCATCTGGCCCGGCACAGTACCTCCCGGCATCGCACGTTGATTTTGGGCACCGGCGATGTGGCGGACCGGCTGGCCCGCAATATCCGGCGGGAGCCGCGGTTGCGAACGCAAGTGCTGGGTTTTGTTCAACTCGACGAGGTTCCGTTGAGTCCGGGAATTAAACCCGAGCAGGTCCTGGGGAAATTAGGGGAGTTGGAACACCTGATTGAAACCCACCAGGCCGATCGGGTGATCCTGGCCGGAGCCCAGCCGGGGCATGAGCGCATGGTGGAAATTGTTCTGCTCTGCCAGAAGAATCTGGTGACCTTCAACCTGGTGCCGGATCTGTTCCAGATTTTGATGGGCTCGATGGATGTGCAAATGGTGGATGACATTCCCCTGCTGGGGGGGAGCCGTTGGCCCTTGGATTATTTTTGGAACCGGTTGCTCAAGCGGATGGAGGATGTATGCGGGGCCGTGGTGGGGCTGATGTTATCCGCTCCGATTTTGATTCTGGCGGCGGTGGCGATTAAATTAAGTTCGCCGGGATCGGTCTTCTACTGCCAGAAACGATGTGGAGAACGCGGTCGGCGATTTTCATTATACAAGTTGCGCACCATGCAGGTGGATGCCGAGAAAGAGACCGGACCGGTCTGGACCGTTGAGAATGATCCGCGTCGGACCTCCCTAGGCGCGTTTCTTCGCCGATATAACCTCGATGAGCTCCCCCAATTCTGGAATGTTTTGCGCGGGGATATGAGCTTGGTGGGGCCCCGGCCGGAGCGACCTGAATTCGTTGAGCAATTTCGCGAGGAAATCGACCGGTACATGGCGCGGCATGTTTCCAAACCCGGCTTGACCGGTTGGGCCCAAGTGAACGGGTTGCGCGGCAACACCAGCATCGAGGAGCGCATCCGGTACGATTTGTATTATCTTGAAAATTGGTCGCTCTCGTTTGATTTCAAGATCATCTTCAAGACCTTTTTTACAAACCAAAATGCCTATTGAATCCGGCGCCGCTCGGTTTGGAGCGGATGAGAATAACCATTGAGCGCAACTGCTGATTTTGAATTATTGGTGCCCGACCAGATCATGGATGCTGTGGAAGAGGCTTCTGGCCGACGCCTATCCGGCTTGATTCTGCCGCTCCCGAGTTACATCAACCGGGTCTATGAAGTGCAGGATGACGCGGGGGGCCGGTTGATTGTGAAATTTTACCGACCGGGCCGTTGGAGTCTGGCGGCTTTACAGGACGAACATGATTTTGTGGGAGAATGCGCCGCAGACGAAATTCCAGTCATCGCCCCGCTGGTTTTGCCGGGAGGCGAAACCCTGGCGGAAATCGAGGGGATTTTCTTCGCCCTCTTTCCCAAACGACAGGGGCGTCCCCTGGAAATCAACGACGATGAGGAATGGAAACGGGTGGGTCGTCTGGTGGGTCGTGTGCATGCGGTGGGGCGGCGGGCTGATGCACCGGACCGGACGCGGCTGCATCCGTCCGTCTTCATGCAGGAACATTTGCGCCAGTTGCGGGACGGCGGATTCATTACCCCGAGGTTGCGGGACGAATTTGCTGGAGTCGCCGGACATATTCTGGAATTGATAGTGCCCCTTTTTGACGAGGTTGAATTTCATCGTATCCATGGGGACTGTCATGGGGGGAATCTGCTCAACCGGCCGGACGACGGTCTCGTGCTGATCGATTTTGACGACATGATGATGGGGCCGGCGGTCCAGGACCTTTGGTTGCTGCTGCCGGATCGGGCCGATCGGTGTGCGCGGGAACTGGGTTTGTTATTGCAGGGGTATGAGCAATTTTTAGAGTTTGACGACCAGACCTTGCGGCTGATTGAGCCTTTGCGGGCCTTGCGGATCATTTACTACCTGGCCTGGTGCAGTCGTCAATTGGAAGATTATACGTTCCGATCCACCCATCCCGACTGGGGTTCTGAAAATTTCTGGCGGCGTGAAATAGTCGATCTGCAAAACCAGTATCAGGCCATCGAGCAGGCCCTTGGGGGCGGCGAGCGGCAAAGGTAGCGGTTGTACTGGGGAGACGTTGATTCGGGATTTGTTGTATTCAGGAGGAGGGTTATGATCCGTTCAGTTCGTTACGGGTTGTTCGTGAGTTATGCCGGCATGATGTGCCTGGCCATTGCGATTAATCTTTTGCCGGTTTTTCTGACCACCTTCAGTCATGAATTCGGGGGAGTCCACGGCTTGACCCATGAGCAATTGGGGCGGCTGGCCGGCATCACCTTTGTCGGTCTGGTGGGCGGAATCTTGATTACGGGCCCCTTGGCGGATCGATGTGGCGCCAAGCCCTTTACCCTGATCGGGAATGGATTGATCGGAGGGGGCTTATTGTGTTTGGGCCTGGCGCCCGGCTACCCGGGAATCTGTTGGGCGGTCTTTTTTATGGGAATTGGAGCGGGGATTCTGGACATGGTTCTAAGTCCCATCGTTTGTGCCTTGCAACCCCATCGTCGGACGGCGGCCATGAACTGGCTCCATTCCTTTTACTGTTCCGGTGCGGTGTTGACCGTGTTGTTCGGATCGGTGACGTTGAAATGGGGCTGGGGGTGGAGGCCGCTTGCGATGGGATTGGCGGTTCTCCCGGTCCTGTCGATGGGGGCATTTGCCTGCATGGAAATGCCGAATTTGATCACGGCGGGGGAGGCGCGGATGCGCCTGCGCGACTTGATTCGAATTCCATTTTTCCATGTGGCGCTGATGGCCATTTTTCTGGGCGGAGCCGCAGAAGTGGGCTTGGCCCAATGGTTGCCGGCATATGCGGAAACAACGCTCGGCTTCTCCCCGTGGACCAGCGGAATGTCCCTGCTGTTTTTTTCATTGGCGATGGCGATCGGGCGGATTTCGGTGGGCGTGATGGGGAACCGGGTTAATCCCTATACGATTCTTCTGGTTTGTTGTGGAGCATCGGCGGTGTTGTTTCTAGTTGGAAGTCTGGCTCCCTGGCCGGGAGTGGCGTTGACGGCGTGCATGGTGGTGGGCATCACGGGGAGTTGTCTCTGGCCCAGCACGTTGGGGGTGGCGGCGGATCATTTTCCACGCGGAGGGGCGTCGATGTTCGGCTTCCTGGCCGCCTTCGGAAATTTGGGGTGCGTCTTCATGCCGTGGCTGGTGGGGGTTATTGCGGATCGTTCCAATCTGCGCTGGGGACTTTCCTCGGCAACCCTATGCCCTATTTTGATGCTATTTCTTTTGCTTTGGATGCGCCGCCGGCGCGCGATCCATGACGATACAAATGATGTGACCGAATAACGGGCGGTCGTCAGGAGAGCCGGCGAGGCTTATTGTTGCATGCCGGGCAGGGAGGGACTTCCTTCCCAGGATTGGGGGACATTCCACGGCAGATCAGACTCGTCTGCCGTGGTCGCGCAGCCGCTCAACAGGCAGGTGAACACGATTGCCAAGAGGATACCCAGGAATCGGACCGTCAGGATGCAGCGTCGCGAGTTGCTCATAAACTTAATTAAAGATGAAATCGCCCACTTGGACCGGTACTTGTAACAGGTCGGTCATGATATCGCCGACGGCAAAATTTTCGTCCGGTTTGACATCCGTGATTCTGATTTTACCAACAAAAATAGCCTCGCGCTGAACGATCAACTCCACGCCTTTGTAGAGCCGACTGCCCGGTGGAATATCCACGACGACAAAATTATAATTCGAGTTGATCACCATCACCTGGCCCTGAATACCCTTGGGCATATTTTCGGGATGCATCATCTCGTCGATTTTCTTCTCGAGTTCCTTGATATGGCGCTTGTCGGCAACCATCTTCGTTTCCATGTCCTGCTTCTCGTCTTTAAGTTTTCCGATTTGGGCCGTTTGCTCGTCAATCTTCTGGCTCAAGCGGTCTTTTTCTTCAGTTAATTCCGCGATCTTGGTTTTTTGTTCTTCAATGGTGCGGTCGCGTTCGGCGAGGGTTGCGGTCAATTCTGCGATTCGGTTGGTGGCGACATCTCGTTCGGTTGTCATCTGACGGAGGTCATTCTGGGTTTTAGCCAGTTCTTCCTGGGTGCGCTTGAGTTCATCACGGGTGTCGTTGAGACGACTGAGCTGAATGGCGGAAAAGCCAATGGTTTGCTGTAAGATGTCGTCCAAGGTATTGCTGCCCTTGGCCACTTTAGTTCCGTCGATTTCGCAGACGATTTTGCCCATCGAATCGAGCTTGTAATAGTGCTTTAGATCTTCGACTTTGAGGGCATAAGTGGGAAGATTTTTGTCGGTAAAATTACTGGAAACAATCGTTTCAAGATTGCCGGCGATCTTAATGACGCCGTTTTCCAGAAGTTGGGTGCGTCCCTTGATTTCCTGGCGTTGATTGTAGATCTGGATCCCAAGGACCAGCGCTAAAATGCTCAACACCAACAGAATCGAGACGATGACACGCATTAAAATGGACATCTGCGCTCCCCGCTTCGTGTTCCTAGAGAATGAATGGGCGTATCATGTTATGAAACAATGCCACTGTCAACCGCAAAAAAGCTTTTTTTAGGGCAAGTGCAGGTACCTCCTGACCCACCCGGCCGGGGGAAAATTTCGCGACTCCGATGCATGGGGAGCTGCGGGATGAAAATATTACGCGAGAAACTCCGAATTCAACTCGGCAAAAAAAAGATGGAACCAAGGGCAAAACCTGCTGGAATGGAGTTGCTTAATAACCACCAGAAGGGAGTTACACCTTGGTTC
>CAIJXV010000001.1 GCA_903824675.1 uncultured bacterium | reverse complement strand
GAACAGGGACAGGTTATTAGTCGGGATAGGAGTTGACGAGGGGCGAGTTAGGGCGTAAAGGGATGGGTGGGAACCGGGAATGGGGTTTAACAGGGAGGGGTTTTTATGCGTATGCCACGGGTGAAGGCAGAGGGGCAGGGGTTTTATCATTGCATCTCGCGAGTCATCGAACGGCGGTACATTTTCCAGGATGAACAAAAGGAAGTTTTTTGTTCGATCCTGCGCAAAGCCGAAGACTTCTGCGGCGTGCAAATCCTGACGTATGCGGTATTGTCGAACCACTTTCATGTGTTATTACAAGTTCCTGAACCGCAGGAGATTACGGACTCAGAACTGCTTCGCCGACTGCGCCTGTTTTACAGCGGGGAATTTGTCAAAACATTTGCCATCCTGCTGGCCGAAGCCCGAACCCGATCCGGCACGGAGGCGGACGGACTGCGACAGCCCTATCTTCGCCGGATGTATGATGTGTCGGCGTTTATGAAACTGGTGAAACAACGCTTTTCGATTTGGTATAACCGGCACCAGAACCGGTTGGGGCCGTTGTGGGAGGATCGGTTCAAGAGCCTGCTGGTGGAGGGAACCGAGGGGGCGTTAATCCGAGTGGCGACGTATATCGATTTGAATCCGGTCCGGGCGGGATTGGTGAAGGATCCCAAGGATTACCGGCACAGTGGGTATGGCGAGGCGGTGGCGGGGAAAGACATCGCGCGCAAAGGCTTGTGCGACCTGATGGGGTCGGAAAAAGACTGGGAGCAGGCGGCCTCGAAATATCGATGTGTATTGTATGTGCAGGGCGAAGTCGAAGGAACGGGGGCTCGTCCGGGATTTGATTCGGAAACGGTCCGGACGGAGTTGGATCGGGATGGGGTATTATCCACGGCGGCCCTGTTACGCTGTCGGGTCCGGTATTTCAGTGATGGGGTGGTGTTGGGGAGTCGGGCCTTTGTTGAAGCCACGTTTCAAAGATATCGGGAGTCGTTTGGGGCCAAGCGTCAGGATGGAGCGCGACCGATGCGGTATGGGGCTTGGGAAGGGCTGTTCACTCTGCGCGATTTGCGGTTGGATGTGATTACCGCGCCGACGCCAGCCGGCGGATAGCCGGCTTTGGGGCTCTTAATCTGTTCTGAATGGGCAAGCGTCGGCCGGATTCTGCCTACGTATCGCACAAATAGTGCGTAATCGCGAGAGACAGCGCCCCATTCCTAGGCCTTTTTACGCGGACTTATTTTTGTGGTCGAGGGTGATGCAGATATTTTCTTTAGTATAACCTGATTTCACGGAACTGGATATTTGATTCTTAATGAACAGCGGCTTGCTTAAGAAAAAGAAACTATTAACCTGTCCCTAGGAATAATAAAGAATCAGGACCCAACGGGATCTATCTGGTAACAAGTTGAAACCGTCAATATCGACAGCGATACTGAAAATAAATAATTGGGAAAACCCAGCGATCGCTTAGCTGCGATTTTTGAGCAGGCCCTTGTGCTTCAAGCGCAAGCAATCGAGAATCGTCAGTGCGCTGGGATCTTCCAAGCGATACCACCGTTCACGACCCCGGCGCTGGCAGGAGACAATTCCGGCCCGTTTCAACACATTCAGGTGAATGGAAACGACCGGCTGGGGTACCTTGAGAATGTCGATCAAAGAATAAACCGGCTGAACTCCCCCGAGTTGAAGGGACTCTACGATTTTCAGGCGCTGAGGGTGGGCCAAAATTTTGAGGGCAATCGCCATCCGCGACATGAAGTCCATGGGGAGACGGATAGTCTTGCCTTTTTTGGATTTGGGGGCGCAAGACCGACACGATTTCCTGGTGGGTTTCTTAATATTCATTGTTTTAAGAATATAGCGAAATACAAGAGATTTGTCAACATTTCTAAGCAGGTCTGAAAAGGCGCTGTTATCGATTGTGAATCCGTCCTCGACGTTTTGGGCTTATTCGGTTTATATTCTCACCTGATTTTAAGCCGCCCCAGAGGGTCGGCGGAGAGGTGGCAGGGCATGATCCAACTTGAAACAGCGGTCATTCGCCGGCATTTGCCGATGGGTGCCGATTATCGTCTGCTGGAGATGGAAACGCCCCGGATTAGCGATGCCGTTCGGCCGGGCCAATTTATTCATCTCCTGGTGCCGCAGTCGGCGGGGTTGACCTTGCGCCGTCCATTCAGTGTTTTCCGGAGCGAAAGCGGGCGGCTGAGTGTTCTTTATAAACTGGTCGGGGTGGGGACTGCGGCGATGCAAGCCCTGCGGGAAGGCGATTCGGTCAGTCTAATGGGTCCGTTGGGAAATGGTTTTCCGGCGGCAGCGGCGGGCGCATTTCCGGTTTTGGTGGCTGGCGGGTATGGTGTGGCGCCGCTCTATTTCCTGGCCCAACGCCTGGCGAGCAAGGGGCGTTTATTTGTCGGTGCCGCGACGTCCGCGGATTTGTTGTGTCTGGACGATTTCCGGGAACTGGGTTGGCCGGTGACGATTGCCACCCAGGACGGATCGGTCGGTGTGGCCGGTTTGGTTACGGCGGCCCTGGATGCCTGGCTGGCGGCCGAGGGGAAGGGGCGGTCTCTGGAATTCTTTGCCTGCGGTCCCAATGGGATGCTGAAAGCCGTGGGCGGCCGGGCGATCGACCGGGGGGACAAAGGCTGGCTTTCCTTGGACCGGCATATGGGGTGTGGCGCGGGTGCCTGTTTGGCCTGTGTTCAGAAAGTCCGCAAAAGCGGAGCGGAAACCTGGGCCCGGGTTTGCAAAGATGGCCCGATTTTCGAAGCGCGTGACGTCGTTTGGGATGAACCGGGGCTTGGGGAGAATAAACCATGACCTCACCCACCGCCCTTCCTTTTAAAACCGATCTCAGTCTTGAATTGGCCGGGTTGCGTCTGCGGAATCCGGTGATGGTGGCATCGGGGACCTTTGGCTATGGGCCGGAGTATGCCGATGTGGTGGACCTGAACCGGCTCGGTGCGATCGTCGTCAAGGGGATCAGCCTGGAACCCTGGACGGGGAATCGCACGCCGCGTCTTCATGAAGTGACCGGCGGGTTATTGAATGCCATCGGCCTGCAGAATCCGGGGGCGGAAGGATTCATCGCCACGTATCTCCCTTTTTTGCGGAAATATGACGTGCCCGTGGTGGTCAATATCTGGGGGCGGGCCGTTGAGGATTATGTGCGGGTTGCGGAACGGCTCTCGTCCGAACCGGGCATCCACGCGCTGGAGGTGAATATTTCCTGCCCCAATATCAAGGAGGGCGGTATTTCCTTTGGAACCCGGGTGGACCTGGCGTCCCAGGTGATCGGCGCCGTTCGCAAAGTCACGCGGTTGCCGTTGATTATCAAGCTTTCCCCGAATGTGTCGGACATTCGTCCCTTTGCGCGCGCCGCGGCCGATGAGGGCGCGGATGCGATTTCACTGATCAACTCCTTTCCCGCCATGGCCATTGACATCGAGACCCGGCGACCGGTTCTGGCCAATGTCACGGGCGGTTTGAGCGGTGCAGCCATTCATCCGATTGCCGTTAAACTGGTCTATGAGGCCGCCCAGGCCGTATCGATTCCGATCATTGCCATGGGGGGAATTCGTTCGGCGCAGGAGGCCGTTGAATTCCTCATCGCGGGCGCTTCCGCAGTGGCTGTGGGAACCGCGACCTTTGCCGATCCCCAGGCTTGCCTGCGCGTGATCGAAGGATTGGAAGCCTATCTGGTCCGGCACCGGATCGCCTCCGTCCGCGAATTAATTCGGACGGTCCGTTTATGAAACGACCCGGTTTGCGTTGGATCTGGATCCTGACGGTGGTTTCAGTTCTGGGCTTCTGGCTGGTTTATGTGCCGCGCCGACCGGCCCAGCTTTTTGATGCCGTTCCTTCCAATGCGCTTTTCGTCAGTCTCCACGATCGGCCGGCCCAGCGTTGGAATCAGATCAGCGCCTTTCCTCCCTTGCGCCCGTGGTTGGTGGCTCAGGGTCTCCTGGTCCATCAGGGGACGAATGAGTGGACCACGCCGCCGGAAGTCGTCGATTGGCTGAAGCGCCTGGCCTCGGACCAAGTCTTGATCTCCTATACCCCCCGATTTGGAATTCAAGATCGACCGGCCTGGATTGGGGCAGCCTGGACCGGCGGGCGGACCCGTTATCTCCATTGGATGATGCGGTTGGGTTTTTTCCAGGCGGCCCGTGAAGATCGACAGGATATGGGGCATCGGTTCTGGGTGGTCCATTTAGGAGGGGCGGCACAGGGTCCGTATCTCTCCTTTGCCTTTCAAGAGGGCATGACGGTCGCTTGTCTTTCGTCCGATCCCTCCGCCGTCCGATCCCTCCTGATTTTGATGGATCGGCGTTACCCCGGGCGCCAGGCCTCGCGGTTCACTCTTCCCGGCGAATCAACCGCCGCCCGATCGCGGATCGCCGATCGGGCTTGGATTTTGAAGCCGGGCGCGCCGATGACGGCATCCGACCGCTATTGTCCGGTGCGGATTGACCGTCTGGATGCCGGCGGATTGACCGGAAGTTGTTTCCTTCCCCCGATCTCCCGGTTGGATGCCGAGGGTGGTGCCGAATCCGATGCGGAAATGAACGCCTTTTTGCCGGACCCGCCGGCCATCTGGTTTAAAATGCCACATACCTTTTGGCCGGTGTTGGTGCGGACCTTCGCCTGGGCGGGTCCTTTGCGGATGGCGGGGGATGCGCTGTTGCCGGCCTCGACGAATACGCTTCAACCGGTGTATGGAGGCTTGCTCGATGCGGATTACGAGGTCCGCATCAAGGGGCCGTTTCGGGCGATTCCCTTTTTGGCGGGGAGCGGGCTTAAAGTACCGACCCTTTTGCTGGCCCTGCCGATACCGGATGGGGAAGGGGTGGCCATGGGTCAGATGATGGGCCTGCTTGATCGGTTGAACGCGCGGCAGGGCTGGGGTTTGATTCCACACCCGGTGTCCGTGCAGGGGCGCACTCTGACGCTGATCGAGGAAAGTCGGCCCAACCTTTACGGCCAGTTCGAGTTGGATGAACGGGTGGCCGTTACGCCGTTGAATCGGAACCTGCTGATCAGTTCACATGCCGGGAGTTTGCGGCGCTTGTTGAATCGGACACCGGCGTCGGCTGAAACCAACACCTGGCAGGTTTTGGCCGGGACCGAGGTGGTGGGCGGAATCTGGGTGCAAGGTTCGACGGCCTGGCCCGTCATCCGAAATGTCCTGGGGGCCGCGATGTTGATGCAATCGGTGTCCGGATCGTCTTCCAACGCCGAATCCCGTCGGGCGATGGGAGCGTGGGTCCGGTGGTGGGATGGCTGTCGGACGTTGGATCAGGCCTCGGTGGTGGTTCGCGCGGATTCTGCCGGGGGGCCGGCCGGGGCCGATTTTTCCATTTTGTTCCGTTCGCGTGACTAAGGGAGAAAAAATCGATGAGTTCAAACCAATCCGAACTGAGGTTGGGCGTCGCCTATTATCCCGAGCACGATCCTGAATCCGATTGGGAACTCGATGCCCGCTTGATGCGGGATCTGGGCATCGACACCATCCGGATCGGTGAATTTTGCTGGAACCGGATGCAACGGGCTGATGGATCGTTCACGCTGGATTGGCTCGAACGGTGCATCGCGCTGTTTGGGCGGTATGGGATCCGGACCATTCTCTGTACGCCGACGGCCACTCCGCCGATCTGGCTTTGTGAGCGCTATCCCGATCTGCCTTTTCTCAAGCCCGATGGCACGCCGGGATTGTTTGGGGGGCGGCGGCATTACAGCCCCTTTCATGAAGGCTATCGCGAGTGCTGTCGCCGTATCGCCACCGGACTCGGCGAGCGGTTTGGCCGCAATCCCCATGTGGTCGGGTGGCAGATCGATAACGAGGCCGGGAGTTACAGCCTGATTGACTGTTCTCCCCCCGCACGGCATGCCTTTCACCAGTGGGTCGCGCGGAAGTATGGATCGGTGGACGAACTCAACCGGCGCTGGGGGCTGATTTTCTGGAACCAGGAAATCGAGCGCTTTGACCAACTCCCGGCACCGATTGAAATGATGAGTACCCGGAACCCGTCCTACCTGCTGGACTACAACCGGTTTTGCGCGGACGGATTCGCCGAATTCCTGCTCATCCAGGCCGAGGCCCTTCGCCCACAGGTTGACCCCCGGCAGTTTGTGGTGGCCAGTGCGATATTCCCGGTGTTACACCGGCTTTTTCAAATCCAGGCCGACCGGGATTGGGCGCCCGTGGATGCTGTCACCTATCACAGTTATCCCGAGCTTTGGAATCGCAAGGGGCAGGCGGCCCTGCAGTTGGATTTATTCCGATCCCTGTCGGCATCCCGCGAATTTCTGACGCTCGAACACCAGATCGGGTCCGGGTATACGACCACCGGGGGGTTCAATTCCGCCACCCGGCGCTGTTGGTCGTTTGAAACCCTGGCGTATGGATCCCGCGCGATTCTCTGGTTCCACTGGCGCCGGTTCCGGACCGGCTGTGAATGGCGGTTGACCCCGGTGGTCGAGCGGGACCGTAAGCCCCGGGAAAACTTCCGGAGTTTGCAAGGCATTGTTCGGGACATGCGCCGGGCCGATGAAATTCTGCGGGGCGGCCGACTGGCGGTCGATGTGCAATTATTATTCAGCTTCGACAACGCCTTCGGACGGGACCGGTCCAGCGAGCCGCTGTTCTGGATGGAAATCCAATTGCCGGACGGGTATGCCCAGCGGTTTCCGATGTGGATCAAGGAGACGTTGCGCGCGGCCTATAATCCCCTGACCGGCTTTGGATTAAATCTGGATTTTGTGGCTGAAGATGCGACGTGGGATCCAGCCAAGCCGTTGGTGGCGACCGATCTGGATATCTGTACGCCCGCCCTGCGCGATAAGCTCCAGGCCTTCTGCGAGGCAGGCGGGACCCTGATTTGTTTTCCGGGCGCCGGTGAACGCGATGAGTTTGGCGCCCATCGGGACGCGCCCCCACCAGGTTTACTGGCCTCCTTGTTTGGGGTCGAACTCCGGGATTATTTCCCCCTGGAGGCGGATTGTGGTTCGGCGTTCGACCACCAGGCGGGACAAGCGCAAAAACTGGAAGGGGTCCGGCCTGACAATCCCCGGATTCCGATCCGGGTGGGAACGGAAACGATTTCGTTCGATGCGCGCCATGCCGAGGTGCTGGAATTGACCGGAGCCCAGGCGCTGGGAATTTATGGGGAGGGCATCTCGGCCGGGCAACCGGCCTTGGCGTGCCGGTCGATTGGGCGGGGTCGCGCGATTTACCTGGGCGCGGTTCCGGCCGACGAAGACGCCGCCACCCAGTTGTATCGGATCCTCCTGCCCGGTCTGACTGGGGAACGGATCCACTATCAGCGGGTGACCTGGGATACCCCGCGGGGGCGGTATGCATTCCTGATCAACCGCCAGCCGTATCCCGTGCCCCTGACCCCGGGTGGACGCGATGAAATCACGGGTTGTAAGATGAGTGAATTACCGGGATTTGGCGTGGCGTTAATGGCCCGCTGAATTTGGAATTTCGGAAAGAGGGAGGCGCGCCCCATCGCGCCGATGAAAAGGAGCGAACATGCGCGCAATACTGGGAACGATTGCCTTGGAACCCAATCGGTGGACGGCGTTCAAGGAACCCCGGATGGATTTGATTGAATTATTGCCGGCCATCCGGCGGGCGGGGTTTAATCAGCTTGAAATCTGGCAGAACCATGTGTCCTTGCGCTCCCTGGCGGCGATTCGGGCGCTCCGGGCAAAAGGCGATGAAGTCGGGATGACGTTCCCCTATATCGGGGTCTATCCGATTTTCACGGCGGGCGGCCTGGAAGCCCGTGAACAGGAACGGATCCAGGCGGATATTCTGGACAAGGCTGAAATATTGGGAACCCACCGACTGAAAATCATGCTGGCTTGCGGCCTTCGGGGCGGCGAGGCCACGCCGGACCAACTGCGGCAGGTGGCGGAACGGTTTGGGAATTGGTATCGCGAGGCGAAATCCCGCGGAATCCAGATGGCGGTCGAACTCCATGGCGGTACGGTTTTTGATCCCGTCGAGGCTGGGGAGCGGTTCATGCAAGCGCATCCGGAGCTCGACTTCACCATCTGCTATCAACCCTACGATTTCCAGGATACCGCCAAGGCCATGGCGTTGGCCGATCGGTTTTCCGGCCGGATTTCCCATCTTCATCTGCAGGCGCCACAGCCTCAAGACCAAGGGGGGCTCTATTCTTTATTGGAGGACAGCACCCTCGATTATCGCCGTTTGTTGCCGCATATTCTGCGGCGGAATCCAACCGCCACGATGACCCTGGAATTCGTGCGCGATTGCATCGCGAAGGATTCTCCTTTCGATGTGGACCGCGTGCTGGCCAGCGCCCGAAAGGACGCTGACTTTGTGGAAAGCATTTTAAAGTCCATCTAACAGGCCCCGTTCTCGTAGAGCGGAACGCAACGAGAAAAGGTATCTATTTATGACATTGAATCCAGAATGGCGGATCAGGATTGAAAATTGGAAGACGGCGATCGAAAAAACGATTTATCACAAGCTGGGTGAAGTACCGGTCGAAGGTTTTTTAACCCGGGACCAACTGACTCCGACCGAAGCCGCCCAAGGCCGCTTCACGCCCATGAAGACCGGGAGGTCCTGGGGCGCGAAATGGGAATATGCCTGGTTCCGGAGTGAGATCAAATTGCCGAAAGAAGCGGTCGGCCGTCAAATCGTTTTGCGGTGGGGGAAAGCGGGGTCGTTTTCCTTGAATGCCGGCGGTGATTCGCGGGTCCGGGTTAATGGTCGCGAGGTCGGCGGCAGTGATTGGGCGCATCCGGAAGTGTTGCTGACCGCCAGCGGCAAGACGGGGCAGACCTTTAAAATCCTGATCGAATCCTATGCGGGGCATGGGCCCCTGGTGTGTGAATCCGGTCCCTGGCCCGAGGGTCATCCCTCGGTTCCCGAACCGCCAGCCGAGCAGCAACGGGTTAAGGAAATGTCCTTCGGAATCTGGGAGGAGGATTTATACCAGGCGTGGTGCGACCTTGTGGTGTTGTTGGAGGTTCGCGATGCCCAGGATCCCAACAGTTTGCGCGTGGCGGAAATCGATGCAGCCCTCAAGGCCTTCAGTTTGGAAGCCGATGTGGAATTGCCGCGGGCCGAAATGGTTGAGAGTGTCCGCCGGGCCCGGCGCTGTTTGAAAGGGGTTCTGGATTGCCGGAACGGATCGACCGCGCCCTGGATGTATTGTTTCGGCCACTCCCACATCGATGTGGCCTGGTTGTGGCCACTGGCCGAGACGGAACGGAAATGTGCCCGAACCTTCGCGTCGCAGTTGAGCTTGATGGACCGTTATTCCGAATATAAATTCCTGCAGAGCCAGGCGCATCTCTATTGGATGACCCGGCGCTTGTATCCTGATTTATACGCCCGGATCAAGCAGGCCGTCCGTAAGGGCCAATGGCTGGTCGAAGGGGGAATGTGGGTGGAACCCGACACCAATATCACCGGCGGCGAAAGCCTGATCCGGCAGATCCTGCACGGCAAACGGTTTTTCCGCGAAGAGTTCGGGGTGAATTGTGAACTGCTCTGGCTGCCGGACGTGTTCGGTTATTCCGGGGCCCTGCCGCAAATCCTGGTGGGTTGCGGGATGAAGTATTTTTCAACCCAGAAGATTTTCTGGAATTACAATGGTGGCGATCCGTTCCCCTATAATACCTTTTGGTGGGAAGGCATCGATGGGAGCCAAATCCTGAGCCATTTCCACTATGATTACAACTCACCCACCAATCCGGCGGCACTGATCAAACGGTGGAATGAACGGGTTCAGAAGGATGGGCTGGATGCGCGAATGTTTCCCTTTGGCTGGGGGGATGGCGGCGGTGGACCGACTCGGAATCATCTTGAATTCCTGCGCCGGCAGAAAGACCTGGAAGGGGTGCCCCGCACGAAGATCGCGTCACCGAACGAATTTTTCAAGCGCGAGGAACAGCGCGAGGGCAACCTGCCAACCTATCTGGGGGAATTGTATTTTCAGGCGCATCGGGGAACGTATACCACCCAGTCGCGCATCAAGCGGGGCAACCGAAAATGCGAATTCGCCCTGCGCGAGGCGGAACTGTGGGGAGCGGTGGCCACGGCGCGAAATCGACGGTACCGGTATCCGGCGCAACAGATGGAAGAAACCTGGCGGGATGTGTTGCTCAATCAATTCCACGACATCATTCCCGGATCTTCGATTCATCGGGTTTACGAAGAGGCGGAGGCCTTGTACGGTCAGTCCCTGACGGCGGCCTGGACGGAAGCCGATCGGGCGATGGGCGCATTGATGAAGGCCGATGCCGGGTCGATCACCGTTTTCAATTCGCTGTCCTGGGATCGGCCGGTTCTGGTCCCGTTACCCGCCGGATGGGCCGGTGCGGAACACGAGGGAGATCCACTGGTCACCCAGGATATCGGCGGCACCCGTTATGTCGAGGTGTCGGTGCCCGGTTGCGGATGGACGACCCTGATCGAAGGCGACGCCTGGCCGACCACGGCGAAACCGCTACAGGCCACCCCGACCCGGATGGAAAACGAAGTGCTTAGACTGGAGTTCAACCGGACCGGCGAGATCCTATCCATGTGGGACAAAACGGCAGGACGTGAATTAGCCTCCGAACCGATGAACCGCTTTAAGTTGTTCAAGGATGTGCCGACCCAATACGATGCCTGGGATATTGATTCCACCTACAAATTAAACCCCGTGGCGTTGACTTCGGCGGCACAGATCGAGGTTGTATCCGCCGGACCCTTGGCGGCGGTTCTGCGGATTCGGCGGAAGATTAACCAGTCGGAGGTGGAGCAGGAAGTCTGGCTTCGCCGGAACAGCCGGCGGGTGGAATTCAGGACCCGCGTGGACTGGCGCGAAAAGCACAAGCTGTTGAAAGTGGCGTTCCCGACTCCACTCCGGTGCGATGAGGCGATTCATGAGATCCAGTTTGGGCATTTGCGACGGCCGACCCATGCCTCGCGGCCCTATGACGCGGATCGCTTCGAGGTGAGCAACCAGAAATGGAGTGCGGTGGCCGAGGAGAACTCCGGGATGGCTGTTTTGAACGATTGCAAATACGGGATCAATGTGGAAGGCGGCAACCTGCAGTTGACTTTGTTGCGAGCGCCATTGGCCCCGGACATGACGGCCGATCAGGGGCGGCAGGATTTCACTTACGCCGTCTATGCCTGGACCGGGCCGTTCGTGGAGAGCGGGATCGTCCGCGAAGGCTATGATCTGAATGTGCCGGTACGGGTTCGCCAGGGAGCCGCCGGGTCGGCGTCCCTGTTTGCGATCGGTTCGCCGAGCGTGATTTTGGAGACGGTCAAACTGGCGGAGGATGGTTCCGGCGATCTGATCCTGCGGATGTATGAAAGTCTGCGGACCACGGTGAAATGCACCGTGCTGACCGAATTGCCGTTCCAAAAGGCGGTTGCCGTGAATCTAGTGGAAGAAGAACCCCAGCCCCTGGCCAGCAAGAACGGTGCGCTGGAATTGGAATTCAAACCTTTCGAAATCAAGACGGTGCGGCTGGTGGTGGGCAAAGGGCCGAGAGGGTAGGGGCATAGGCTGTAGGGGGATAGGCTTTTAGGGAGCGAGCATAGCGCGCGCGATCGTTGCCTCTCCCTGTCGAGGAAGAGGTCGGACCTGATTGCTGTTGCGGCGAATCGGATCCGGGTGAAGGGGGCACCCTCGCCAAATCCTCAAAATTCCGCAAGTTGACTTGACGCGGTTGGCCGAATTCTACATACTTAAGTCATGAAAAATACGTATTCTATCTCGCGGGCACAAAGCCATCTGCCACGACTGGTACGAGAGTCTGCCGCTGATGGCGCTGTGGCCATCACGCGGCACGACGAAACCGTGGCTTACGTAGTGTCGAGGGAACGAATGGAAGCCATCGTAGAAACGATGGAGATTCTTGCGAACCCGAGCGCTATGCATGCGTTGCGCGACTACAAAAAAGGGAAGTCGAAATTCCTTCCGCTTGAGGCTCTGGACGATGAGGGTTGAGTTGTCAGAGCAAGTCGTGACATTTTTCCGATCCCAAGCACCGGATCCCAGGCGGAAGTTGCGTTTTGCGCTGCGCAAACTGGCATCCGAGTCCGGCGACATCAGGGTGCTGGAGGGCCCCCTGCAGGGATATCACCGATTGCGAGTTGGTTCTTTTCGGGTCATTTTTGTTTACGCCAAGCAATCGGATTCGACAACATGCATTAGATGTCTGTTTGCCGAACGGCGCGATACCGTTTACGCCGTGTTCACCCGGATGCTAGAACGTCAAATCCTTGAAGAGTAGCGCGCACATTGGATTATGATGGGGATTAGAAATTATTGACCGTTACGCCCGGCCAGTCGTCAGTGCGGAAGGGGGTGGCCCATAAGCCGGAGCGGTTGATCAAATTACAGTCGGGATTCTGTGCCCAGGCATAGCGGACGGCAACCGGGTGGGGGATTTGCGGCGCTTCCACCACAATTTCGTCCCCTTGAATTTCGGCGTTGGCCCAGACGAATCCACGGTTTCCCTTTGAAAAATCGGTTGCTCCACCCGACAGGGCGAATCCGACAGGTGCACGTCCGTCTGCCGTTGCCAGGCCCCCATGGGTGTGGTCGAAACGGATCCGGATTCGAGATCCTTCCACCGTGTGATCGCGATAGACCGGTCCCGAATAGGGGCTCTTTTCTCCCAGAGCCACGGCGCGAACCGTGAGGGCGAGGCGTTCACCCAAGGGCGCTTTGCGCACGGGATGAATGTTTTTTTCGTCACCGAGATCGATGGCAACCGCCATAGCCGTGCGGGGTTCAGCCAAACCCATCGACTGGGCTTCGCGTAATTCAGCCCAGGAGTGTTCGCCGGGCTCTGACCGGCGGGGGCCGAAATTGGCTTCCTGGGCATAGAGAAAGGGAATGTTGCCCAGACCCCAAGCCTCGCGCCAGGCGCGGATCAGGAGCCGAAAAAGCCGACGATATTGAAAAGCTCGTTCGGGAGAGGCAGCGCCTTGATACCACCAGATACCCCGGATGGGGGTGGAGGTCAGGGGCGCGATCATGGCGTTGAAGAGTCCGGCCGGGGTCCACGGATGGCCGGGGCCGATCAATTTGGGAAAGGCGCCGGGGATGGGACGGCCTTCGCGCTCCGCCAGATCCGCTTCGCGGTCCCACTGGGAGAAGGCTTGTGCATATAATCCTTGAGAGTCTGGATGGTCGGATAAACTCTGTTTCCAGCGTTTCAAGTAGGGTGCGAAAATCGGGTCGCTGTCCAGCACGGACCGGGGTATCCAGGCTTCGCCGGGAGTGGCGCCGACGGAGGCGGAAATCAGGCCCAAAGGAATTTCAGGATGCGCTTTACGAAGGGCGCGTGCACAATAATAGGCCAGGGCGGAAAAAGGCGCGGCTGTTTGCGGAGAACTTTCAACCCAGGTCGCGCCACCGATGTCAGTGACGGGGGTGAGTTCGACCCGGTGGGGAATGGTCAGAAAACGCAGACCTGGGTCGGCTGCTTGGGCGGCATCAGCGGTCCCGTTTTCGGCTTTCTGAAGATGCATCTCCATGTTCGATTGGCCGGAACAGACCCACACATCGCCCACCAGGATGTCTTTAAATTCCTGAACCCCATCGGGAGTGGTGAGTGTGAAGGAATCCGGACCCCCTGCCGGAAAGGGGCCCAAGTCGAGAGACCAAGCCCCGTGTTGATCCGCACACGAGCGGGCTTTTTGGCCGCGGAAATGGATTTCGATAATTGCGCCGGGCCGGGAGGTCCCCCGGAACGGGAGGCGCGCATCTCGTTGCAGAACGGCGTGGTCGGTAAGAAGTAAAGGGTTCATTGCTAAAACTATGGCATAGACAAAGGGAGGATTTCAATCGGATAGATGCCTCCCGATTTTAGGGGGACACTTCCCGATGTCGGGCTTCCCTGGGCGAGAGACCGAACGTGCGGCGAAACAGGCCGGAGAAATGAGAGAGGTGTTTAAAACCCAGTTCACGGGCGATCTCGTGGATGGATTTTTTCCCTTCGGCCAGCATTTCGAGGGACAGTTGCATCCGGTATCGATTACGATAGGTCAGCGGCGAAGTCCCGAATTCGCGTTTGAAGAGCAAGCTGGGATAGTCCTGTGAATAACCGGACGCCGCTCCCAGGTCCGAGATTCGTTTCCCCAGGGACTGCCGGTCTTCAAGTTTGGTTTTCAAAACGGCGGCCAGGCCGGTTGCGGGCGTGGTCGAGTCCCGTTCCGCGAAATAGCGAAACAGGTTGAGCATGCCGGCTTCGACGCGGAAGAGATTCGCCGGGGTGGGCTGGGAAAAAGCCAGTTCAAGCCTTCGGAAATCTTCATCGAACCGCAGCACGTCAGCCGGCGACAGGAAGGCCAGGCGGGGAAGGGAAAACCAGCCTTTGTCGTGCCGGATATCCATCAAGCCGGGGAGCCGGCCCGCCCGGAAATCCGGCGACCGGAAGCTGATAATCCAGTTACGGCGTTCAGCATTGAATGAATAGGAGAGCGTTTCATGGGCGAGCGTCACGGCCATGAACGGGTCCGGCATGCAGAAGTCTTGCCCGGCAAAATGACCCCGCTGCAAGCCTCCGAAATTCAGGATTAAAAAGTGGTGATCGGGTCGCAACTTGTCGGACCGGGCGGGTTCCGTGAAGAACTGGATCCGGTAAATGGATAAATGGCAGCGCATAACTCTGGAAATATATAAATTATTCTGGAAAAATGCAAGTATTTGAGGTGCCTGTGATTGACCGCGTTCATGGAATCTGCTTATCTTGGACGGGATATGACATAGTGAAAGGACACCCGCATGATCTCTCCGCTCTCCATTGGAACCCGCCGTGAATTATTTGTCGATGACATCCTGATTGAACGGATGATGGACGCCGAACTGCGCCTCTCGCACCCGGAACGGCGCGAAGTTGTTTTTACAGGTGGAGCCGCGTGGGAGGACTACACGGTGGGCGCCTGGAGTCTGGTTCAGACCGAATCCGCTATTCGACTCTACTACCGGGCGGCGATTCCCGATTTAACAAACGAAGCCGCCTGCATCATGGCCATGGCGGAAAGCACGGATGGGGGGAAATCCTTTCACCGTCCCGATCTGGGCCTCATCGAATTCCAGGGATCCAAGCACAATAATATTCTCTGGCATGGCGCCGACGTGATCATTCCCCCCGCGTTTCTGGACACCAACCCGGCCTGCACGCCAGATGCCCGGTATAAAGGGTTGGCGCTTCTCGGCTGGGAAAAAATATGCGCGTCTGGCTCAGGCGACGGGTTAAGCTGGCGACGACTCGGACCGGACGAACTGCGCATGGACGGTACTTTTGACACCATCAATACCGCTTTCTGGGATTCGGTGGCCGGGTGTTATCGCTCCTATACCCGCATGTTTGCCGACCCCGCCACGGGGCATCCCTATCCGAAAAACGCCATTCACTGGGGCATTGCGGTGCGGGCCATTCAGACCTCCACCTCCCCGGACTTTGTCAACTGGTCGCCGGTTCAGCCGTTGCAATACCAGGATGGCGATCTGGAAACACAAATGTATACCAACGCCGTGACCCCTTGTCCGGGGGCCGAACATATTTACATCGGGTTTCCGAATCGGTTTAGGCAAATTCGCGAAAATGTCCAGGGCCCCAGTGGGGATGGTTGCAATGACGCCTTGTTCATGTGCAGTCGGGACGGGGTTCACTGGACGCGGTATCGCGAAGCCTGGGTTCGGCCCGGGTTGGATCAGCGCAATTGGACGCACCGCAATAATTATCCGTCCTGGGGCATTCTTCAAACATCGGATACCGAATGGAGCATGTTGATCAGTGAGCACTACATGCAGAAAGACGGAGTTCCATGCCAATTCCGCCGGTTGTCGATTCGGCCTTGGGGGTTTGCTTCGATCCGCTCCGGGTATAACGGGGGCGAAGTGCTGACGAAACCTCTGATCTTCGGAGGAAATGAGCTCCACCTGAATTACTCCACCTCGGTGGCCGGTTGCATTCAGGTTGAAATTCAGGATCCTGCCGGGAAACCGATCGAAGGATTCGCTGCCACGGATATGCTCCCGCTGCTGGGCGATCAGCTCGATGCTAAAATAAACTGGAAACGAGGATCCGATTTGTCGGCGTTGAAGGGGAAACCGGTTCGGTTTCGGTTCATCTTAAAAGACGCGGATATTTTTGCGATGCGAACAATCTAACGCAATAACCGGTGGTGTCTTCGGGTCGTCTGGTTGGGTGAAAAGGAGATTATCATGACAATTGTGCGGCCTGAATACCCACGACCCCAGTTTGAGCGTGGGGACTGGATTAATCTCAATGGCGAATGGACTTTCCATTTCGAACGAAGTCCACTCTATCAAAAAGTTCCAAATGCGTTTCGCCATCATGAACAGGCAAAAGGGTTCCAACAGCGCATCACCGTACCCTTCGCGCCTGAGAGTGCGCTATCCGGCGTGGGAGAGAAGGATTTTCTCAACAATCTGTGGTATCACCGAAAACTGGATATCCCGGAGTCGTATGCCGCTAAGAAGATCCTGCTCAACTTCGGCGCGGTATTCTACCGGGCAACGGTTTTTATTAATGGGGAGTGGGCCGGGTATCATGTCGGCGGAAGCACTTCGTTTTCAATAGATATAACCCGCCATGTGAGATGCGGGGCATCGCATGATCTGGTTGTCGCCGTCGAAAACGATCTGCAAAGCGGCGTTGAACCCAGCGGCAAACAGTCCACCCGGTACAATTCCTACGGCTGTTTCTATACCCGCACGACCGGCATATGGCAGACCGTGTGGCTGGAAGCCGTGCATCCGAACGCGCTGGCAAGAGTACAAATTATTCCGGACTTTGATGGCGCGGCCTTCATCTTCATTCCCGAATTTCACCGAATTGCGGCCCATGAAAGATTGCTGATTAAGATATCAGATAGCGGAAAAGAAGTGGTGAGGGCAGAACGTCCGGCCGCGAACGGTATTCCGATTTCAATTCCACTACCCGACGCCAGGCCCTGGTCGCCTGAAAGTCCTCATCTGTATGATATCAGCCTTGAGACCTTGATTGATGGCACTCGAATTGATTTTGTAAAGAGTTACGCCGGCCTGCGCAAGGTGCATATCGAGGGAAACCGATTCTTCCTCAATAATAAACCGCTCTATCAAAGGCTGGTCTTGGATCAGGGGTTTTATCCGGATGGAATCTGGACCGCGCCGAACGATGCCGCTTTAAAAAAAGATATTGAGCTCGCGCTGGCTGCCGGCTTTAACGGGGCGAGACTGCATCAGAAAGTGTTTGAAGAACGCTTCTACTACTGGGCCGATAAGCTCGGATATCTGTGTTGGGGCGAAACCCCGAGCTGGGGGCTTGATGTATGCAATGACGGGCTGGCGGCCCGGAACTTTCTTTCCGAATGGCGCGAAATAATTGAACGGGATCGCAATCATCCATCCCTCATCGTCTGGACCGGACTCAATGAAAGCCGTCATGTGCGGGATCACAACATTCATCACCGGATAACGACGGATGCTTATAAAATCGCCAAAGCGGTTGACCCGACGCGTCCGGTCAACGATGCCAGCGGGTATGTGCATCACCTCACGGATGTCTGGACCGTTCATGATTATCTCCAGGAGCCGGCCCAGCTTAACGAGTTGCTTAAACCGGATCGGGAAGGCGGCGTTTTTCGCAATCACCCGGAGTATGAGCCGCCGTATGAAGGACAGCCCTATATTATTGATGAGTTCGGCGGCATTAAGTGGAACGCGGCCTTGATGGAAAAACATCATACGGAAGTATCCTGGGGCTACGGCGAGGCGCCGAAGTCAATGGAGGAATTTTATACGCGTTTGGAAGGACTGGTCGATGTCATTCTTGGAAAAGATCATATAAACGGGTACTGCTACACACAGCTGACGGATGTGGAACAAGAGCAGAACGGAATCTATCATTACAACCGGACTGAAAAGTTTGACATGAAACGCATCAACGCCATTTTTTCAAAGAAACCGAAGTGATTTTAACAATAAGACACAATCGGGACGCGGATGCCCGATTCCGAGAGGAGACAACAGGGTGATTCACATAAGCGAACAAAACGCCAGGCCTCGCAATAACTACACGTGGCACCTGGATTATGACGGCCCGTCCGCGCTGCCCAATTCCTATTTCTGGACCTGGGACCATAGTTGCAACTGGTGCCTGGACGATCCGGGCATTCAGACGAGCGGCTGCTACAGCCGCTATTACAAGCAGCCGGAAACCTTTATCGAGGACTATCGGCGCCTGACCGACTTCGCGCAGGGGCTCGGTATCAAGGGCATCGTGATCTGGGGTTTTTTGCGGGATTCCCATGGTGGCGTGGAGTATGCCCGCAAGGTCGCCGACTACGCCGCATCAAAGAACGTGGCCATCCTTCCCGGCGTGGGCACCACCTGGTACGGCGGTGTCTACTACGAGGGTACCAGCAAGTACTCGATGGCCAATTTTCTGGCCAAGCATCCCGAGGCCCAGATGCTGGATGCAAAGGGGGTTCCCGTGGGCTATGCCGGCAATACGGGCGCCTGTTTCGCCCATCCCGCTTTTCAAGAATGGCTCAAGGAATCGATCGACTGGCTGTACCGCGAATTCAACATCGGCGGGGTCAATATCGAAAACGGCGATTTTATGGTGGACCATCATCCGCTGGTGCAGGCGCTCCGCAAGCAGTGGCCGGCAGACGATCCCGATGTGTTTTTCAACCAGGGGATGTCGTACCAGCAGGCGCTCGATCGGATGAAGTCCCATTTGGATCGTAAACTCTGTGCGTATGCCACCTACAGCGGGTTCCAGTATACCGATAGCCTGAAACAGGATGCCGGAATGGGAAAAAAAGCGCCTGCGATGTTCACCCGCCTCCCTCCGCAGGGGATAGCCCAATGGACCCTTACCGGAATGCTCCGCAAAACGCCGGTGCCGCTCACCGCGTATCTCGACGACGGCTGCCCCGAGGCGGTCTATGATAATCCAGACTGGCCCCGCGGCCTGCGTCCGCCGAGTACCCGCAGCGTGGGATTCGTCCACCAGGGAAGCCAATGGTCGAGCGTCGGCCGGTATACCTGCGTGGTCAGCACCATCAAGGAGGCCTGCCTGCGCGCCCACGAATCGGGGCTGGAAGGCGTCAGTATCCACGGCGAAGTTACCAGCCGGCATATCCCCTACGCCCTGAATTACCTGGCCTTCGCGCACTTCACCCACCGACCGCAGGACACCCTGCGCGACTTCGGCCGGCACACCCTCGGACAAGTGCTCGGTTCCGCACAGGATGGTGAAGACTACGCCGTTGTTCTGGCGCACTGGGATGCGGGCACATTGACTGATGACCTGCGCCAGCTGGCCTCGCCGGGAAGCCACGGCTTCAGTACGGTGCCGTGTGCCTCGAACTGTGTCGACGCCGAGGGCTATCAACGGTGGCGGTTCTGGGAATGGCTCGAGGCCGTCGTTAAAAATCCCGAGTCCCGGTGTATGAACCTGTCCCTTCCCGTATGAGGTCATCTATGACGACACTACAACAATCATCCCCCGCCCGCGGCCTTCGGGCAGGTGTGGAGCTGGCATTATGAATCTGGATTGGAACACAAAGACCACACCGGTTGAGTTGCATGCAGCGCTGCGGACGTTGGCGGAGGAGTATCCCATCCGGGAAGTCACCGGAGACGCGAACCTGTCCTTCCGTGCCGGCGCGACGCTGCCTTCCCAACTGCGTGCGGTGGGTGCGGCCCTGGCCGGACTGCCGCCCCCGGGCGCGACGAGGGAGGAGGCGAGTTCGTTTACCACGCTGGGCATCATGCTGGACTGCAGCCGCAATGCGGTCATGCGGGTGGATCATCTGAAGCAGTGGCTGCGCCGCCTGGCGTTGCTCGGTTACAACCAGGTCATGTTGTACACGGAGGACACCTATGAAATCCCCGGCGAGCCACGGTTCGGATTTCAGCGCGGGGGTTACACCCAGGCGGAACTGCGCGAACTCGACGGCACCGCGGCGGGCCTCGGGATTGAACTGGTCGGCTGCATCCAGACGCTCGGGCACTTGGAGCAAATCCTGCGTTGGAGCGAGTATCGGGATATCGTGGATTTCGGAGGAAGCCTGCTGGTGGGGGAGCCCAAGACCTACCAGCTCATCGGCAAGATGCTGGATGCCATCGGCGGCGCCCTGCGCACCCGGCGGATTCACATCGGCATGGATGAAGCCTGGCACATGGGCCGGGGCGCCTATCTGGACCGCCACGGCGGACGCCGCCGTTTCGATGTCTTCAATGAGCACCTCGCGGCCGTGATGAACCTGTGCCGCGAGCGTGGCCTGCAGCCCATGATCTGGTCGGACATGTACTTCGCCATGGGCAGCCCGAAGCACGACTACTACGACCCCGCCGGCGTGATCCCGCCCGACGTGGTGGCCGCCATTCCCAAGGACGTGCAGTTGGTCTACTGGGATTATTACAAGACGGACGTGGCGTTCTACCGTGATTGGATCGGGCGCCACCGGGCCATGGGGTTCGAACCCGTCATGGCTTCCGCAATCTGGACGTGGGGTCAACTCTGGTACAACCACGGAGAAACCGAACCGAAAGCCGGCGCCTGCCTGGAGGCCTGCCGCCGCGAAGGCGTGAAAGAACTTTTCTTCTGCATGTGGGGTGATGATGGAGCCTACTGCGACTTCGACTCGGCGCTGGCCGGACTGGCATGGGCGGCGGAGCGGGCGTACACGGAGGGGCTGCCTGACACCGCCCGCCTGGCCGCGCGCTTCAGAGCGATCTGTGGAGGCGACTACGCCAGCGTCCACCGCGCCGGAGCGATCACGGACTACGGCTCCGCCTGGCTGCTCTGGGACGATCCGATTCTGGGGATTTTTGCGAACGAGGGCCTGCCGCCAGCGACGAATCCGCCGTGGGCGGAGATGCGCGATCACTTCGCCCGCCTGGCCGTCGAACTGACCGGCCTGGGCGGCGAGGTGTCGGCCGGCGATCTTAACCACGCCCGGCTGCTGGCCGAAACGCTGGCCCGCAAGATGACGTTACGGGCACAACTCGTGGCGGCTTACGACGCCCGCGATCGCGCGGCGCTCGCGGGGGTGCGCGAGGCTGCCCTGACGCTGGCCCCCGATTTTGACTTGCTGGCGGCCTCCTGGCGCGAGGGGTGGATGCGCCGCAACAAGCCGCAGGGCTTTGAGGTCATCCAACTTCGTCTGGCGCAACAGGCCGTGCGCCACCGGGAACTGGCGCTGCGCATCGAGGAACTGCTCAGGGGCGCGGTCGCCTCCATTCCCGAACTGGATGATCGCCCGAGTGAAGTCAAGGGCACGGGGGTCGGTTGGCGCTTTCTCGCGAGCGGCTCGACCAGCCTCTGAGCCGAATTTGTGCGCAGGCGTTCGGGCCTTAGCGCCAGAGTGCGCGCATCGCGCACTTGGCTCCGAGCCAGACGTCGACGGCGATGAGCGTCCTTGTTTTGCGCGCTTGATCATTTGTAAGATATTGCGCGGTTGCAAGATATGCTTATTTCAAAAAAACGGGGGTGGGTAGACACGTTTCCTGAAATGTGTCATACTTATGCGATCGATTTTGAGAAGCGGCAGAGTGCCGCATAGGAAACGAGTTTAGGAGGTAATTCATGAAAACAGACACCGTAAAGAAATGGACGCTCCAATTCCCGATATCCCTCGCACTGGAAGGAGAGGATTGTTTTAAACACATGGCCGACATGGGCATTCAGCGCTCGCTGTTCTGCAATGGAATCTATTCGCCGTACCGTCTTGTGCTGCCCCGGCACCCGCAAAAGGCAATCTACAGTCTCGAAGAAGGCCGGTATTACCACAAGCCAATCCCCGCGAAATACTCGGGGCTTCCCCTATCGCCAACTCCTTCACAGGATTTCGACGGCCGCGATCTCCTGGCCGAATCCGTCGCCGGCGCCAAAAAGGCCGGCATTTCTCCCGGAATCTGGCTCACCCTTTTCGCCAACGGCTCCATCGCCAAACAACACCCTGAGTGGGCCGTCATGAATCTCTACGATTCCCGCGACCGCCTCTTCCTCTGTTTTAATAATCCGGAAGTCCGTGAATATTCCATTCGCCTTGGCGAGGAAGTGGTAGGCAATTACGACGTGGACGAAGTGATGCTGGACAAGATTCCGCAGACCTGCCTGGAACTCAATGCCTTTGCCGGCAGGATCGATCCGGTCATGCGCACACTCGGTTCCTTCTGCTTCTGCCCGCATTGCGTTGCAGCCGCAAAAAAGGAAGGCATCGACCTTTTGGCCCTCAAGGCACAGGCGCTCAAGTTATCCAATGCGGCACTCAAGATCCCGCCCTATGTGACGATGAGCCAGGCTGCGGAACTGACCGGTGATGCCGAAATTCCTCTTCTCCTGCTGGACAATCCCTGGATACTCCAGGTGCTCAAATTCCGCATCGATTCCATCAGGAGTTTCCTGGGCCAGCTCAAGGCGCGGCTTCCAAGAAAAGAGGTTCCCATCACCCTGTGCTTTGTGCCGATCGCGAAGATCGGGCATGACTCCTCAAGCCCCAGGGCGTGGCTTGCCGCCCAGAGCTACGAATGCTACCGCGACAGCGCGGCGGAGATGATCCACTCGGTCGTCCACTGGGATGCGGATTCCGTGGAGTACAACACGATGCGTGCCATGAATGCGGTTGAAGGTTCCAGCCTGAAAGTAGTCACCCACGTAAAGGCCTACGGCACAACCAGGCCGGCCGATATTGCGGGTCTCAGCGCCGCCGTGAAAAGGGCTGGAGCCGATGGCATTGCCTATTTCTGTTACGACCTCATGACGAATGAAATAATGGACGCCATTGCAAAGGCGGGGAGGTAATCATGACGGGACATTCCGCACTTGCGATCAACGGGGGAAAGCCCGTCCGTACCGATCCCTTTCCCGCATGGCCCTGCTTCGACAAACGCGAAGAGGATGCGGTGCTCAAGGTCCTTCGCTCCGGGAAATGGTGGCAGTTCGCCTATGGGCAGGGCCTCGAGCTCATCGAGGGCGAAAGCCAGGATATCTCCCAGACGTCCTGGTTCCAGCGTGATTTTGCCCGCTACCATGACTGCGAACACGGGATCGCTGCGGCCAATGGAACAGCGACACTCGAGATCATTTTGCGTGCCCTGAACCTGGGTCCCGGCGATGAAGTCATTGTTCCACCGTATACCTTCATCGCATCGGCTTCCAGCATACTCCAGATCGGAGCCCTGCCCATCTTCGTTGACATCGACCCCCTCACGCTAAATCTGTCCCCCCAACGGGTCGAGGCGGCAATAACAGACAGGACCCGGGCGATCATGCCGGTCCACTTCGGCGGACAATGCACGGACATGGATGCGATCAACGCCATCGCGAAGAAACACAAGCTCTTCGTGGTCGAGGATGCCGCCCATGCCCATGGGTCCGAATGGAAGGGCAAGAAGTGCGGCTCGCTTTCCGATGCCGGCTCATTCAGCTTCCAGAACTCCAAAAACATGACAGCGGGTGAAGGCGGGATCATTACCACGAACAATGCCGGGCTTGCGGAGATGTGCAGATCCTACCTTTGGGCCGGACGCGAGAAAGGAAGACCCTGGTACGAGCACCACAGGCTTGGCTGGAACTACCGCATCACGGAATTCCAATCGGCCATCCTGCGCATCCAGTTGGAGAGGCTCCAGGAGCAGACCCGGCTGCGCGATGCGAACGGTCGTTACCTGTCCAGGGCCCTGCGTGAAAACGTGAAGGGAATCATTCCCCAGACGAACGATGAGAGGGCAAACCTCATTTCCTACCATATCTTCCTCATGAGTTATGAGGCGGCTGCCTTTGGCAACATGACCCGGAAGGAGTTCATGGATGCATTGACGGCGGAAGGCATTCCCTGCTCCGGCGGTTACAACCATCCCCTGTACCGCAACCCCATGTTCCTGAACAAGGATTTTTGGAAGGACGGCTTCCCCTGCACGCCCGGATATGCCCGTGAGATAAACTACCATGACTTCATCGACACGTGCCCCATAAGCGAGAAATTCTGCCGCGAGTCTGTCTGGCTTACGCAGAATCTGTTCCTGGGCACGAAAACGGATATGGATGATGTCGTCGAGGCCATTGCCAAGATTCAGCAGAGCCGCGCATGAAGACAAGGGTCGCTGTCATCGGTGCCGGATTCATGGGCAAGACACACGCCACCTCATACCTGAAAGGGTGCCTTGAGGCCGAGATTGCCTTTGTCGTCGACTCCAACCTTAGCCGCGCCGAAAGCCTCGCTGCATCGCTCAAGCCGGCTGCCAGGGGCCTGGCTGATATTCAAACCGTCCTGGATGACCCTTCCGTCGATGTCATAGACATTTGCCTGCCTACCGGATTCCACCATGAACTCTGCCTGCGCGCCCTCCAGGCCGGAAAGAACGTGCTCTGCGAAAAGCCCATCGCCAACAGTCTCGCGGAGGCGGATGAAATGGTCGCCGCTGGAAATGCTTCCGGCAAATGCTTCATGGTTGCCCATGTCCTTCGTTTTTGGCCGGAATATGTCGAGGCGGCAAGGATGGTCAATGAGGGCGGCATCGGAAAGCTCAGGCGGATATCATGCCAGAGGCTTTCTACCCCGCCGGCATGGTCCGCAGGCAACTGGCTTCTCGATTCCAGACTTTCAGGCGGCGCGGTACGCGACCTCGCGATCCACGACTTTGACATCATCAACCAGCTGGCCGGTATGCCTGTAAAGGTTTCCGCCGCTGGCAACCCCATGGATTTTTCCGCCTGCATGACTCTCAGGAATGATGTGACAGCAACCGTCGAAGCCTCCTATTCCATGCCCAAAGGCTTTCCTTTTCGCATGGCCTTCATGATCGTCGGCGAGACCGGAAGCATCGAATTTGACGGTTCGGGCGGCAGCCTTTCCATCGTCAAGAAGGGCGTTCGGGAAACGGTCGCAGTCAGCGGATCGAGGACTTTCAACCAGAACGAGAGTGCCGAAGAACGGGATGGTTATTTTTACGAGATAGCGTATTTCCTTGACTGCGTACGCTCGGGCAAACGGCCTGAACTTGGAAGAAGCCAGGATGCCCGCGACGCACTGGCTATCGCTATTGGGATAGAAAAGGCATTGGGAGAGGGCCTTGCATGAAGTTAGGATATGCCCGTCGAAACATTACGCCGAAACCGGGCATCACGCTTTCAGGATTCGCCTCAAGGTGCAACGCTCCATCAACGGGAATAGCCGATCCAATCTATGTAAAGGCAATCCTGTTTGAAAATGACGGCGCATCCGTGTTGATGCTTTCCTTCGATCTTCTCGCCCTGGGCCCCGAACTGGATGAGAGGCTGCAAGCGGCGCTGGACAACGCGCTTGGCAGTACCGGCCAGGCGCTTCCTACACGAGACAACCGGATATTCGTCTGTACCCACACCCACAGCGCCCCTGCAACCATTACCCTGCTCGGATGCGGAGTCTCCGAGCCTGCCTATTGGAGCAGCCTGGTGGAAAAGTCGGTTGAAGCCGCAGTTGAGGCTTCACGGAGAAGGGTCGACGCAAGCCTGAGGCTCGCTCAGGTGGACCTGCCAGGGTCGAACTACAACCGCCACTCGGTACTGGATGACGGACGGGTCGTGATGGGCCAGTTCCCCCAGGGGAAAGTGGTTCGCCGCGGTCCTGACCAGGAATCCATGCATATCCTTCGCTTCGAAGATGCAGGCGGCACAGCTCTGGTTGCCATGCTTTCCTGGGCCGCACATCCCTGTACTCTGGGCGGTCTTGAAATTTCCGGGGATTTTCCGGGCCTGCTCTGCTCGAGGCTGGAGGACACATGGAGAATACCGGTCGTGTTCCTTCAGGGCGCCTGCGGTGACCTGAATCCTCCCTTCTCGAAAATGAACCGCGAGGAAATGACGGCCAATTGTGACGCCATCATTTCAAGACTGAGCCATCTCCGCTTCAGTCACGGCCTCAATGAATGGCCATTCGGCTTTATGCGGACTTCAATCCAGCTCCCCTACATGCTGGGGACCGATACGAATTCCATTCGTCGCTTCCATGATGGAATGGCGGAAATAGCCAGGACCGGCTCGGGCCCCGAGGCGTCCATAGCCGTTCTCACCAACATCTTGAATGTGGAAGCAGGAAAGACCGCCGACCCAAAGATGATGCGCTATATAGCGGACTGCATGAGGATGTGGAGCGGGAAAGTCCTGACTCAAGCAACGCTCCCGGTTTCCTGTGAGCTTGCGCTTTCTATCTTCAGGATGGGGCATCTGGTTTTTGTCGCCATCGCCGCAGAGGTTTTTCAGGAGACCGCCCGCTCATTGCAGGCTGCGAATCCCGATGACCTTGTCATTGTACTGGGTTACGCAAGTCCCCTCGTCGGCTACCTTCCAACTGCGCAATGCCAGGCTGATGGCGGCTACGAGACGGACTGGGCCTGGCGGTTCTACGACCATCCCGGGCCTTTCGTTGCCGAAGCAGAAGAGAGGACGCGAGGCATTCTCGAAACATTGATACGCCAGACTGCAACCTCCAGGCCCGACCCCGTGAGGGACAGATTGAGTATCTGCTCCTTCCCTGAGGAGTAAGGATAACATGTTTTTTTCTAAATTAATGTTAGGTACCGTCCAGTTCGGATTGAACTATGGAATAGCCAACAGTGCCGGGAAGCCTTCCTACGAGACCGCCAGGGACATCATCAAGGCGGCCTTCGAATGCGGGGTTAACTGCCTGGACACTTCGCCGAATTACGGCGACAGCGAAGAGGTGCTGGGGCGCGCCCTGAGTGAACTGGGGTTGAAGGATAAAATGCAGGTCATCAGCAAAATCGAGAATATGGGCGGACTGAATCTGTCCGATCGCGAAGCGGAAAAGCATATTGTCGAAAGCGTGGAAACTTCACTGAAACGCTTGAAAATCGAGCGGCTCGGAGCCTGCCTGATCCACGTTGAAACCGATATCCAATATGTTGGAATCCTGAAAAAACTCGAGACGCAAGGGCTGATCGGCGGAGCCGGTATTTCCCTGGATACGAATCAATACTGTGACGACATCATTGCCCGCGGGATCAAATATGTCCAGCTTCCTTACAATATTCTGGATCAGCGGTTTGACGCCTTTTTTCCCAAAGCCCAGGCGAACGGGGTTTCCGTTTTCACCCGGAGCGTCTATTTGCAGGGGCTTCTGATTATGCCGGAAGACAAAATCATGCCGGATCTGAGCGAGGTTATTCCGGTGCGTCGGCGATTGGAGAAACTGGCGGCCGATGCCGGCCTGAGCATGACGGAACTCTGCATTCGGTTTGTCCTGAGCAACCCCGCGGTGAGCAGTATTTTGACCGGGGTCGACAATGCCAACCAGCTCTGGCAGAACAGACAGTTGCTCGAAAAAGGCCCTCTGCCTGAAACCCTGTTTCAGGAAGTGAAAGAGGCCGTCCCCCGGCTCGCGGAAAATATCATTCGTCCGTTTTTCTGGAAGAAAAACGCGGATGATGTCTGGAATAAGTCATGAAACACATATCATTCTGGAAAGATGTTATAAATGAATAATGCGGTCTATCTGGCGATTGATGATGTGTCTTTGCCCTTCCGTAAGAATGTCGGGCTCTATCTCAACAAACCCACCGTGCGGCCCGAGGCGGTACTGAAGCCCAGCCCCTTCGATAGTCCGGCACCGGATAATCTGGCGGCGCATTTTTATGGAACCGTCCTGCACGATGCGGGCAAGTTCCGGATGTGGTATTACGCCTGTCATTGGGGCAAGAATCCGGACTGGCCGCCGCAGATGATGCAACAGTTGGCGAAATATCACGGGGTCGGCGCCAACGCGGCGCCTCTTTTCGGAGGGCCTCTCTGTTACGCGGAGAGCAACGACGGTATTACGTGGACCAAGCCTGCTCTCGGGCAGGTGCTCTTCAAGGGGAGTCGGAACAATAACGCCTTGGCGTTGCCGCACGCCAATGTCTGCACCGCGATCGTCATCAAGGACGAGGAGGATCCTGATCCCGCGCGCCGCTACAAAATGACCTACCAATTTTCCCCCGCCTACGCCGAGCCGCTCATTGAAGAATATGGGAAGGTGACGACGACCGCGCTGGCGGTCTCGCCGGACGGCCTGCGTTGGACGGTGATCGGCATTCCTTTCCTCAATCAGTTTGTCGAACCTTCCTCGTTCATCAAGCACAACGATCAGTACATCATCCATCATCATGTCATGGGCAATTGGGCCGGCTATTGTGCCGAGGGCGGTACGCCTTGTGGCCGGACCGGGGTGGCACATGCCGCGACCGATTTTGCGAACTGGCCGGACCTGATGGCCGAAGCCTTTGCCCTGGCCGAACCGGAAGACCGGAGCAAGCGCGACATGTACGGGGATTATGATCAGGTCCACCTGGGCGTCGGCGCCTCCAGCTTCGGCAACGTCTGCGTCGGACTCTATGGGCTTTGGCACAACTCGCGGGACGAGAAATCGTTCAACGAGATCTCCTGCGATTTTGGGCTGTTGGTTTCCAATGATGGCATTCATTTCCGCGAGCCGGTGAAAGGATATCGCTTTCTACGGCGGGAGGACTCGCTGGTTACGCCGGTGCCCGGCCACAACTTCAACACGATTCTCTGTCAGGCCAACGGCATCCTGAATGTCGGCGATGAGACGTGTATCTATCATGGACGTTGGCGGAACGCTGGATTTGGGGCAGCGACCGGCCAGAACTTCAGGCACTATTCCGGGGAAGTCGCCTTGGCCACACTGCCCCGTGATCGCTGGGGCGCGTTGGGGCTGAATCCCGGGGCGAACGAGGGTGCGGTCTGCTCGGCCCCGATGGTGATTCCGGCGGGGGGAGGGGCGCTGACTCTCAATGCCGATGGCGTCACAGGACTTGCCGTCGAGTTGCTGGATGAACAATTCCAGCCCATCCCGGGCTTTGGTGCGGGGCAGGGCACGGGCCCCGACGGGCTCGATTGTCCCATCGTCTGGCCGGGACCTGGGTTGGCCGAGTTAAAGGGGCGTACCGTGCGAATCCAGGTGCGGATCCGCCGATTGGGCGACGTCAGCCCTCGTTTGTATGCGATGAATCTTAAATAGGAGTGAGACAAGCCATGAGCAACAAACCGTGTTCTGATTCAAAAACACCGCGCGATATCGGCTCCCGTCTGGAACTGATGGTGGATGACTATCTGATCGAGCGCATGGACGGCACTCGCCTGCAACTGCAGAGGCCGCAGAAGATGCCGCGCGCGAAAAGCCCGCTGGTTGGCGCGTATGCCACCGTGATCAAGGATGGCGCCGTATTTCGAGCACTATATCGCGCCCCCGTTCCGGCGTATCAAGGGAAACACTACGATGGCGATCCCGGGGTGATGACATGCTGTGTCGAAAGCGCCGACGGTCATGAATGGACCTCCCCGCAACTTGGCGTGATCGACATCAATGGCAGCACCGCCAACAACACCGTCCTCCGCGAATCGCCGGCCTGCCACACCTTTTCACCCTTCCTCGACACCCGCCCCGGCGTACCGTCCGATGAGCGTTTCAAAGCCCTGGCCGGTCTTCACGAGGAGTCCGTTACGGTCACACGCAAAACGGACCCCGCCGCCATCCCGCCAGGCATCAAGGGCGGGCTCTATGCCTATGCCTCACCCGATGCCATTCACTGGCGCAAGATTTCCCCGGAACCGGTGATTCCCTCCTCCGCCGCGGGCGAGTTCGGCTTCGATTCGCAGAATGTCTCGTTCTGGTCGGAGCACGAACAATGCTACGCCTGCTATTTCCGCACGTGGTTCATGTCCGATGGCGCCTCGTTCGCCTGGACGCCGGCGCTCAAACGGTCGATCTCCCGCGTCACCTCGACGGATTACCGCAACTGGGGGCCAACCCAGATATTGTGTCCCAACGAACCGGACGAACACCTCTACACCAGCCAGACGCATCCCTATTTTCGCGCGCCGCATATTTACATCGCCACCCCCACGCGCTTCATGGCGAATCGTGGCGAGAGCACCGACATCATGTTTATGACGGCCCGCGGCAATACCCCCTATTCCCGCATCTTCAAGGAGGCATTCATACGTCCGGGCCCCGATCCCGACCGCTGGGGTAACCGGGCGAACTACGTTGCTCTGAACGTTGTCCCCACCTCCCCGACGGAAATGTCCATCTACCACGATCACAGCGGTGACCGGTATGTCCTGCGCACGGACGGTTTTGCGGCGGTCAACGCCCCGCTCGCGGGCGGTGAAATGAGCACCTACCCGTTGCAGTTCACAGGAACGGCACTGGTTATCAACTACAGCACCAGCGCCGCCGGTCGCATTCGCGTCGAAATTCAGGATGCCAACGGCACTCCCATCCCGGGATATGCGCTGGATGATTGCCCGGATATCATCGGCGACGAAATCGAGCATGCCGTGGCATGGAAACATGGCACCGATCTGAACCCGCTCACGGGGCAGACGGTGCGACTGCGATTGGTCATGCAGGATGCGGATCTGTTTGCGTTACGGTTTCGATAGGAGATGACCATGCTGTCAGGATGCGACAACTATAGGCGCGCCATTGAATTCAAGGGGCCAGAATATCTCCCTTGCACCCTCGGCGTGAATTTCGATTGGCTCCATGAAAAGAATTCCGCAAAAAGAGCGCGCATACAGGAACTCGCCGCGCAATTCCCCAATGACCTGCTCGGCCTGCCGGACACCCTGCGCAACGCTGTTGAACCGGCCTCCCTGAATGGGGTAACGCGATGGACGGACGAATGGCAGACCGGATGGGAAGACGACGGACATGGGGGCAAAACGGAGTCCTATCCGTTACTCCAGGGTTATGAAGGGTTGTCCGATTATGTTTTTCCAGATCCTCATCTGTCGGGACGTTTCGATCGTGCCGACGCACAACTACAGGGGCCGGAAAGCCGGTACCTCCTGTCGTCGGTATGGTTCACGCTCTTCGAGCGACTCTGGATGGTGCGGGGGTTCGAAAACATGTTGATGGATCCCTATGCCAGCGAAAATGAGTTCTGCCGATTGCGGGACCGTATCGTTGAATACCAACTGGCTATCATCGACCAATGGGTGAAGCGCAGAGTACACGCCGTCTTCTTCTCTGATGACTGGGGGTGCCAGAGAGGCCTGATCATGAACCCCGATGACTGGCGCCGATTTTACAAGCCGTCCTACCAACGTCTGTTCGACCGAGTTCGTTCGGGTGGGGCGCATGTGTGGATGCATCTGTGTGGGAACATCACGTCCATCCTTCCCGACTTGATAGATATCGGGCTGAATGTCCTGAATCCAGTCCAGCCGCAGGCCATGGACGTGCGGCAACTATCGCGGGAATTCGGCGGCAAGGTCTGCTTCAACGGCGGCGTCGACGTTCAAGGCACCTTGATTCACGGTACGCCGGATACCATCAAAAAAGAAGTGCATGATCTTGTGGAATTGTTCGGCCGATTCAACGGCGGCTACATCGGCGGCACCAGCCATTCCATCATGCCCGAAACGCCGCTGGACAATGTCATCGCCCTGTACGAGGCCTTTCTGGAATTCCGGAATGTGCGGCCTACAACTCCCCTGGCACTGGAAACACCTCGCCGCTGAATGTAAAAATGGACCCCTTATGTCTATGCAAGAGATCACACGGATTCGAAACCGGAAGACAGGTCGGGCTTCTTCATGGGACCTGACCGGGCGCAATGCGGATGCGTGGATGATCGGCCCGGGGGAGACCCGCGTTCTGGCTGACATCAAAGGCCCGGGTCAGATAACGCATATCTGGATGACCCAGGAAAAGCACTATCGTGAATGCCTGATCCGCATTACCTGGGACAATGCGGCCTTCCCCAGCGTGCTATGCCCGTTGGGCGATTTTTTCGGCCTGGGCCATGGGATGGTCACGTCGTATCAATCGCAATTCTTCACCGCTTCTACGCGATTCGACTATCAGTTCAATAAGGGCTGTGCGTTGAATTCGTATATACCGATGCCCTTCAAGGAACGGGCCGTGATCGAACTGATCAACGAGAGCGAAGAGAACCACTGTCAATACTTCTATATCGATTACGAAACGATGAACGACCTGCCGGAGGATGTGGGCTATTTTCACGCGGAGTTCCGCCGAGCCAATCCATTCGGTGGCTGGGGCCCCGAGATTACCTCCAACATGGCACTCGCCAATATCGTAAATAAAGAACGAATGGCTTGGGAGAACAACTACGTTATCCTGGAAACCCAGGGACGTGGTCATTACCTCGGATGTAATCTAAGCGTAACCAACTTCCGGCGAGACTGGTGGGGTGAAGGGGATGACATGATTTGGGTGGATGGCTACAAGTGGCCTCCGGATCTTCACGGAACGGGAGCAGAGGACTACCTGAACCAAGCTTGGGGTATGCAGGATAACGCCTTCCTTCGGAATGGAAGCTCCATTTTTGAGGGGCGGACAATGGTTGTTCCTTCACGGGTTACCTGGGAGTCCGGCGAGGGCGCCTACCAAACCAGTTACGTCTTTCATGTTGAGAATCCCGTCAGATTCCAGAAAGAGATCAAGGTCACGATCGAGCATGGGCATGGGAATCACATGGCCAACGAGATGTCATCCGTGGCCTACTGGTTTGCGGACAAGCCCACGCGAGCCATTAAGCCCCCTTCCGTGAAAAAGCGAATGCCAGTCTTGCGGGACAATCTCGGCCATTGGCTCTTTGACAAAACGAACCAATGCCCCGGCAAGCCGATCAAGCTGAACCCGGAAATGAAAAAGATGAAAGCCGACTGGAAAAAAATTCATGGCAAGGGATCTCAGTGAATACGCCGAAACAAGTCGATTCACAAAAAACAAAGCCCATGACTTCGGCCGACCGCATGCGGGCCGCCTTGTCCGGGCGCACGCCCGACCGGGTGCCCTTTGCGCCGACCCTCTATCTCGACCATGCTTGTTTCGCCTGCGGCCAGCGGTTTGAAGAGGTGCTGATCAACCCGGCGCGGGCACCGGAATTCATGCTCGACGCCGCCCTCCGCTACGGCTCCGATCACGTCCGGAATTTCCCCGGCCCGGAGTCAAGCTGGTACGAACAGAAGGTCGTGCGCGAAGAAGACGGCTGCCTATTTCAATACGACCGGCGAACCGGACATCGGGAAGGCGAGTACGATCTCGCGGGCGGCGGCACGTTGCAACGCCTGGAAAAGCCCGCGCCTGTCCGGACCCTGGACGACGTCCGTGCCCTTCCCGTGCTGACCACCGAGGAATATCTTCAGCGCGGTTTTTTAAAGGATGTCGCCGTCGGCATTCAGAAGGCTCACGCGCATAACCTCTTCGCGGTGGGCGTATGTGCTGGACAGACGCTGAACTTCATGGTGCAGAAAATGGGCACCCCCGAGGCGGCGCTGCTCAGCTTCTATGACGAACCGAATCTGGCTCGTGCCCTGATCAACAAGGCCGTCGCAATTTCCGTCGAAATCTCAAGGGCCTTCATCAAACTCGGGGTCGACGCTGTGCTCTTTGGCGATTCCTATGCATCCGGCAGTGTGATTTCGCCGCAGATGTACGAAGATTTCTGCGCACCCGCGTATCGGGAACTGGCCCAGGAGATCCATCGCCACGGTGTCCTCTGCTACAAACACTGCTGCGGCAACTACAACCCCTTCCTGGACCTGGTGCCGTCAACCGGCATCGACGGCATGGATGGCATCGATCCCACCTGCGGCATGAGCGTCGGGCATACGAAAGAGAAAGTCGGCAACCAAGTCACCGTCATGGGCGGGATCAGTTGCCTGACGCTGCTCAACGGGACGCCGGAACAGGTCTACGAGGAAGCCAGTCGATGCGTCAAAGAAGGCAAACCGGGCGGACGCTATGTCCTGGGTAGCGCGTGTGCCGTCGCCCGGCATACGCCCCCTGCCAATCTGCTCGCCGCCGCGAAAGCCGCCTGCGATCACGGACGGTATCCCTAACCCCCAGCACGAAGGAACGCGAAGATGAGCAAGACCTCTGTAACCGTAGCGATCGAATGGCAGAACGACAAACCCAAGGGACGCATTGAAGTCATCAACGGTGAATTCGGCGGGGGTAAACTCGTTTCCGGTCAGGGCACATTCAATAAAGACAGGTTTCAATTCTCCCGCAAAGAGGCCTGCCGGATTCAGCTCACGGTCACGAACGCGAAGCTGGCTCCCGGTCCCAACCCGACCCGGGTCACGGTTCACAACGGCGCGCACTCCTTTACCTTCTTTCTCCGTGACGTCAACCCGGACCATCCCATACTCCTCGCGCTCTACGGTGTGATGGTCGTGCCGGCCACCGAGCTCCGCTCCTACGCGGAAGTGGCTGCCGCCCTCCAGGCCCGGGGCACGTCCAGCGTCCAGCAGCGCATCGATCAGGAACCGGAGGAGAGCTACGAAAACTCCTGCAACGGCAACCGGAACGAAAAATGTCCGACTTGGCTCGGGTTGAGCCGTGACCTGCGCTTTTTCGAAATGGGACACCATGCCCACTCGGGCTACTGGGGCTACGTTCAGCCGCGCTACCATTCGGTCTGTCCCGCCCTCCCCGAACTCGACAACAAACCGCATTACCTGAATTTCGTGGTCGGCAAGGGCGACGCCTGCCGACATGACATGACCCGGCGGCTCGACGACGGCTGCCTGCCGATCCTGCACGCAACCCAACGGGAGGAGGAGGTTACCTACAACCTGACGGCCTTCGCCACGCTCGAGAAGTCACCTTTGACGGCGCAAAAGTTACGCGGTACGGAATGGCAGGCCTGCTACCCCAACACCAATGGGCACATGCTGAAGCCGGAGGAACTGGAGAAACTCAAGGATCTGATTCAAGCGGAGACGGTGAATCGCGACGAGGAAACCGTGCTGCGCATCCGGGTCACAGCCATCAACACCAGCGCCACACCCTATTACGCCTGGTTCAAAACGCCTGTCTGCCAGGCAGTCGGCCACTTTCTGCCGGCTCTGGGTAACACGTATGACGCCCGCCTGGGCTTCGGCCGCTTCAAGTCCGGGCGCGTTTACGCCATTTCCCGTCTGAACGGCCGACCCGCTCCTGCAGAGGAAATGGCTGTTCTGCTTCAACCCGGCGCCACTGCCACTTTTGAGATTCTCATCCCGCACCAACCCCTGTCCAAGGATCGCGCCATCCGGATGGCGAAGTTGACCTTCGATGCCCGGCTCGAGGAGTGCCGTGAGTTCTGGCGTTCCAAACTGCGGGCCGGTGCGTCCATCAGCGTACCGGAAGCCGCCATCGACGAACGCATCAAGGCCGGCTTGCTCCACTGCGACATCGCGGCCCTCGGCCGGGAACCCGCGGGCCCCGTCCTCGCCACCATTGGCTGGTATGCGCCCATTGGTTCGGAAAGCTCCCCGATCATCCAGTTCTTCGATACCATGGGCTGGCACTCGCTCGCGGAGCGCAGCATCGAATTCTTTCTCAAGCGGCAGCGGGAGGACGGATTCATCCAGAATTTCGCGGGATACCAACTCGAAACCGGCCCGGCCCTCTGGACGATGGGTGAACATTTCCGCTATACCCGGGACACGAAATGGGTGCGCCGGATCAAACCCAAGCTGCTCAAAGCCTGCGACTACCTGCTGGCATGGCGCAAGCGCAACCAGAAACCCGAGTTGCGCGGAAAAGGATATGGACTGCTCGACGGTAAGGTCGGCGACCCGGAAGATTTTTTCCATTCCTTCATGCTTAACGCGGTCTCCTATCTGGGGATCAAGCGCGTGGTCGAAATGCTCAAAGAGATCGATCCCGTGCAATCCCAGCGGTTGGCGCGTGAGGCGCGGGGATATCGCGAAGACATCCGCACCGCCTATTACGAAGCGGTTGCCCGGTCGCCGGTGATCTCCCTCGGCGATGGCACCTGGATTCCCACCACTCCGCCCTGGGCGGAATACGCCGGGGCCGTGTCGCTGTATGCGGAAGGGGGCAATTGGTTCACCCACGGCGCCTTCGGCGCACGCGATTCAGTGATCGGCGCGCTTTGGCTGGTCTTCAGCGAGGTGCTGGAGGCCGATGAGATCGGTGCGGAGATCGCGTTGAAGAGCAATCAGCACCTCTTCACCGTGCGCAATGCAGCGTTGACCCAGCCCTACTATGTGCGGCATGACTTCACGCACCTGATTCGGGGTGAGGTCAAGGCGTTTCTAAAAGTTTACTTCAACCAGATGAGCGCCCTGCAGGACCGCGAGACCTACACCTTTTGGGAGCATTACTGCCACGCCAGCCAGCACAAAACCCATGAGGAGGGTTGGTTCCTTATGCAGACCCGCTGGATGCTCTGGCTGGAACACGACCGCACGCTGAAGCTGCTGGCCGGAATCCCGCGCCGCTGGATGGAGGACGGCAAGTCGATCACCCTTCGCCGCGTGGCCAGTTACTTTGGCCCGCTTGATCTCCAAGTGGTATCCCAGGTGAACAAGGGAGTCATCAACGCTTCCATCACGTTGAGCGACAAACGGCGCCTGCCGGCATCTGTTACCCTTCGCTTACCCCATCCGGATGGACGCAAGGCGGTCTGCGTGGAAGGGGGCCGCTACGATCCCCAGACAGAAACCGTCACCGTCACTCTGTTCCGTGGCAAAGCGAATGTAAGATTGGTCTTCTAGCTGCCGGTCGGACTTTGGCTGGGCCAAAGTCAACGGGCGGCTGAAAGCTGTGGCGAATTTCAGAAGGAACCATTATGAGTCGAACCTTGGCATTGAATCCATTTCCTGATATTTCCAGCGAAGCGACCGTGCCCGATCTTTTTGCGGACATCCTCCGGGAGCGCATTGTCCTTCGTTGTACGACCCCTCTGGAGCAGGCGATTCATCTCCGCCTCGCGCTGGACGACACCCTCCAGCCGGAGGGTTTTGCCATCGAAAATCGGGAGGGTGCCATTTGCCTGCGGGGAACTGACTGCGCCACGCTCCTGGCGGGCATGGGGCATTTTCTCCGGACCAGTCAATATCGGGGGGGCGTCTTTGTCCCCTCGACGTGGCGCGGAGTGTCGCACGCGCTCAAACCGATTCGCGGCATCTATTTTGCCACCCATTTTCATAATTATTTCCACGATGCGCCCCTGGCCGAAGTGAACCGCTATGTGGAAGATCTCGCCCTGTGGGGATACAATGTCCTGCAGGTCTGGTTCGATATGCATCACTACACCGGGATCCATGATCCAGCGGCCCAGGCGATGCTCGAGCGGTTGCGGAATGTTCTGGCCGCCGCCAAGCGCATCGGACTCAAGACGGGAATCGGGGTCCTGGCCAATGAGGCCTATGCGACGAGCCCCGTCAATCTTCGGGCGGACTCCAACACCCAGCGGGCGCACTACAAAGTCGAGCTGTGTCCCAGCCTGCCCGGGGCCATCGAGCAGACCCTGAGCTGGTTCGACGAGGAATTCCGTGCGTTCGCCTCCATCGCCCCGGATTTCCTCTGGGTCTGGCCCTATGATCAGGGCGGCTGCGCCTGCGAGAACTGCAAGCCGTGGGGCGCCAATGGATTCCTCCGGATCGGCCGCAAGGTGGGCGAATTGTTCAAGCGTCATTTTCCCCACGGGAAAGTGATTCTCTCCACCTGGTGTTTTGATTACGGGACCCCGCAGGGCGAATGGGAAGGGCTGGCGGCGCGGATGGGCGAAGAGCGCGCCTGGATCGATTATATCCTGGCCGGTTGCCACGAGATGCAGTTTCCTGAATACGTGCTTAAACATGGGTCGCCTGGAAACTTGCCGCTCCTTGATTTCCCTGAAATCAGCATGTATGGAATGGTCCCCTGGGGCGGGTTTGGCGCCAATCCCAGGCCAGCCAACCTGCAGCTCCTGTGGAATAATGAAGGCGCGCGAGTCGCCGGTGGATTTCCCTATTCCGAAGGGATTTTTGAGGATTTCAACAAGGTCATCATGGCCCAGTTTTATTGGAGTGGCCGACCCGCCCTTGAAACCGCCCACGAATATATGACCTATGAATGCGGTGCCGAGGTCCCCGAACTCATTCTGCAGGCCATCGCCATCTATGAAGCCAATCAACTCCGATCTTGGGAAAACGGGGATTATTCGCCCCCGTATACGAAATGTCTCATGCCGGAGGATAAAGGTTCACGTCGCGCGGTGGAGCTGATGCAGAGAGCCGATGCCGACCTACCCACCTGGGCCCGTACGCAATGGCGCTGGCGGATCCTCTATCTGCGCGCCCTGATCGATGCCGAAATGTTTCAGAGCAACGGGGTTCCGCCGGACACCTGCGAACCCTGGTTTCACGAACTGATGCGGATCTATCATGCCCAGCATGCCGATATTGTGGTCGCCCCGCCCACCCGGGAAACCCGGCGGCGTTCAAATGCCGCCTTGTGAGTGCGGCTGCCAAGGAAAAATCATGAATACAACCCATATCCGATCCGATGACCTGCCCGCTGGTTTTTTTGAAATGATGCCCCGGGAGGCGGTGCGGGCTGTCTATTTTCCCCAGGGGATCCCCCATAACTCCATCTGGGATATGCACCGAACGCCGGAAGGTCGTTTCTTTGTCAGTTTATGCGCCGAAGGCCTTGTTTCCGCCAGCGCCGAACTGTACGAGTACTTCCCGGGCGAAGGCCGTTATTCGCGCTGCTTTCGGGCGGCCGAGGTGTGCAGGGTGGGGGGGCGCGCCATCCCTCCGAGTAAAATTCACACCTCCATGGATGTGATGAACGATGGACGGCTGATCATGACCACGCACACGACCGCACCCGCCCCTGGGCATCCGGCCTGGATGATTGAGGGGTACTATACCCATCAATGGGAGGGTTATGCCGGGTCACATCTGTTGGTTTATGACCCGGGAAATGGACAGGTTACGAACCTGGGAATCCCGGTGCCCAGGGAAAGCATTTACGGCGGCTGTTACGATCCTCGTCACCACGCCTATTATATGAGCGGTTACCTGCGCGGCCACCTCTATCGCTATGATTGCCGGACACAGGAAGTCGCCGATTGGGGCCAGATGTCGGAATGCGGGACCTTTCGTCTGGCGCGCGGGCCGGATGGCCACATCTACACTTCAACCTCAAGCGGGTGGGTGCTGAAAATTGACGTGGATCAGCGCCGCATCATCGACCTCAATTACCAGTTCCCCGGTCCGCCAAATCTGTTGGCGCGCAAACAATTCACCTTTGCCGCCACCGGACCAGATGGCCGGTTCTACATGGCGCACAATATTTCTGACCGGTTGGTTGCGTTGGATACGAAAACCGGGAAATTCGAGGACCTGGGGAGCGTGGATCCCTGTCCGCCCGGCCCCAAGACCTTTCCGCGTAACGTGGCGGGAATGGCCTTCGATGACGAGGGCCGGCTCTGGTACGGCCTGGCGAGCGCGGTTAACGGGATCCAGGGGACGTGGGTTCACCTGGCCGAGTGGGATCTGAGGAGCGGGGGGCGGCCACAGGTTCACGGCTTGTTAGGCACCGCCGAGCGGACCGTCTATTACAGCGGCGATATGCTCCAGGCCGGCCATACGCTCTACCTTTCTGACACGAATCACGGGCCTGATGCGCCGGGCATGCTGGCGATTGATCTGGCCCTTGTGAAAGCCAACAGAGGATTGGTTCGGGAAATCAGTCACGACCCGCACGCTTACGTCTATCTGGATGACCGCCTGACCTGTACCCCTCTGCCCCAGGCCGCTGAACGCTTGAAACCGTATATTGAGGATATCGAGAAAACAGATGAAACCAACCATTTCATGGCGGGGAATCAAGCGGCGATTCAAGCTGAGAACATACAGGTGATTCGATTGTGGCGCCTTCTGGAATCCGAGAAATCCGGGGTCACGGCCCTCAGATGGCTGGATGACGCCACGCTTGCCGGTGACTGCATAGGCCCCCATTCGTTCAGCATCCGCGAGGGCCAAGTCGAGATCATGGATCGGAGTGCCCCCGCCGGAGTTGCGACCGAGCCGATTCCTTCTGTGCTCAAAGGCCTGACTTTACCACACCGGCCGGGACGTCAGCATCGTGCAATCTTATCCTGTTGGGCCGACTGGAATGGTGGGCGATACCTGGTTGGGACTCTTGACGGTTTGCTGGGCATCGTCAACGCGACATCTGGAACCGTGTATTCCCTGGGCGCCGTGGGTATTCATGGGCCGGTACGGGCCTTCACAACGGACCCCACCCGCAGCAAGGCCTATGGCGTGGCGGGAGATGAGTCGGATCTGGGACTGTGTTTTTATTACGATGAGGTGCAGGGGGTCCGCGAGTTGGGCCGCGCGCTTGCCGGGTCAACCTTGCCTTGCGGTCTGGCGTGCAGTAGCGTCTTGAACGCAATCGCCTTGTCGCCGGATGGCACCTGTCTGGCCATTGGCGCCGCCGATCGGTTGGGCACCGTGTATCTGTATCGCAGAATCGGGGACAAACCAAAAGATAACAGGTAAGACTGCTTTTTGATCCTCGTCTAATGCTGTTCCGTTATTTCGCTGGCGGTCCTTGAATTCAACGCCCACCCGGCGCTGACGGCGCAGCGCCCTCCAGCGGAATTCTCTCGCTGGTCTCGATGTCGTCTTCTGGAGGGCGGCGCGCCTGCCCTGAGCATGCCGAAGGGCTGTCTCCGCCGTGTCCCTGCGGCGGCCATTGACCTGTCCGCGGAAGGTCTGAAGGCTTAGGCGAGGATTTGGGCTGCACCTGAGACAGGAAGATGACAGATTGCCCGAATGCCGCAAAATGTCAGCAGGTGGCGCGACGCCTTTTCCTTCCCCGGGGGTGGCTTTTATCACCGGAAGCAGGAATGTGCGAAGCAACGACAATACGTCCTCAAACACCAGCCCTTGCGCCCCATTCTGGAGGGAATTATAAAAGAGTGAAAATGGTGCCCCGGGACCAGATTGAGAGAAAGAAAATGGTGCCCGGCCCCTCATCACCACCGGAAAAACTCGACGCGCCACTAGAAATGGACACGGTCCCGTCAAAATACATAGGAGCGTTTATTTTTACGAGATGCCGGACATCCTCACCATTGAGATAGCGCATCCGCACATCGGGGGAGACACCCACCCAGACCGCAATCCGCCCGCCCCCGCCGCCCCCACCGCCGGCGCCGAGACCCATGATACCGTTACCGCCATTCGCCCGCAGGATGCCGCTTGAACTGCCCCCGAAGGTGGCACAGGTTACGTAAATCCCACCCCCCGAGCCTCCCCCGCCACCCATGTTGCCAGGCCGCACCGCATTCGCTCCGTTGGCCGTCACCGTCCCATGGACCGTTACCACGCCGTCGGCTTCGATCCGTATGGCCCCCCCGCCGTTGCCGCCGGCGTTGGAACCAGCTTCAATACCACCTCCACCACTTCCGGGATTGAGCGGCTCATTCAGCGAACCGTTCGTCACCCCTCCGGTGCCCCATTGTCCAAAACTGCCCTTCCCGCCGTAGCCGCCTCCCCCGCAACCCCAGAAGGTTCCGTGAGGGTATCCACGTCCCGGGCCATTCTCTGTCAGATACCCCCGGGCATCGGCAAGAATTTTTCCTCCGGCATTGATCGTGAGATTCGAGCACACCACCCACACCCGGTTCGACATCTGGCTCGTGGGAAAGGCCGATGGCAGGGTCAGGGTTCCGTTGGTCTGCACGATCACCGTGGCCGCGTTGAGCGCCGTTGCCCAATTGGTGAAGGTCAAGGTCGCGTTCGTGATCGTGAAAGAACTCAGGTAATCGGTGGAATTGGTCAGCAGCACGGCGTGTTTTACGGTCACGTCATCGCCCGGCACCGGCCGCCGGCCCAGGCTCCAGATCGCGCCGTTGGTCCAGGAACCCGCGCCTGTTGTCACGTTCGCGCCCGCGGTGACCGGATAGCGCTCAATGGTGACCGCGTTGCTTGCCGGCGTTCCGACCCCATACGCGCCGGACAACAGCGTGAGCCAGACCGTCTTACTGGGCTTGTCCGCGGTCCAGCGAGGGTCCCACAGCGGCGTGATCGTGATATTCGTCTCCGCTACCCCGGCGAGGAGGACGACATTCGTTCCCGCCGGCGACGCGGTGTAATCAACTCCGTTCGTGCCCGTCGCGGTCAAGCGATAGTAGATCGTCATCGTGTCATTGGTCGCCCCGGGATCGCGCTGTATCGTCAACATCCCCTCGTTTGTGACCGCCCCGTCTGGAGGCGGCTCCATGGCCGAGGCGTCCGGCGCCGTCACCCACACGTTGCCCGCCAGGAACTTCTCCGACGTTGACGCCCAGGCATGACCGGATGCGTTCGTGGCATAGTACCGGTAGTAGTAGAATTTGTTTTCGGTCAGCGGCGAGACCTGATAGGTCGGATATGTGCCCGAGGTCCAGGTCCCCTGCGCCCAGGAGTTCGTGGCTTTCCACAAACCGCTTGTCGGGTTGCCGCCGTCTGTCGGGCCCCAATAGACCGAAACCGTGTCCGGCACCGCGCTGGAACTAAAAAGATAGCCGTTCAGGCAGGCCGAGGTGGCCGTCACGTTCGTGGCGGGCCGATTCGCGATGGTCGGCAACGGGTAGTATTTATCTTTGAGATAGCCCTCTACCTCTGCGCGCTGGCTGTCTGTCAACGTGCTGTTGTAGAGCAATAGCTCGCAAAGCTGAAGATTGGCGAAGGAGGATCCGGGCGACGGAGGAAGGGCACCGATCATCGGAACAAGGTAGCCTCCCAGGCTGGTTGCGGAGAACGTCGCATCTCTCGTTCCGGCCCCAGTGTAAGTGCTCAACCCATCGGTCACCTGGTAGGTCATGGTCTTGTCATTCACCCATGCCGAACGGATGGCGTACTTGGTCCATCCGTTCGTGTCCTGCGCATAGATCGTCTTGTTAGCCCCGTCGCGCATCGAGGGCCTAAAGGTCAACGGCGTCCCCGCCACACGGTACATGAGCAGATTTGGAAAAGCAGTCACGGCCGTGCCGTAGTCGCCAAAGGCAATCGCCGTGGTTGTAGGACCGGCCGGCATTCGGCCTACGATGAACAGGGTCCACGCCGTGTAGGTCAACTGCGGCAATGACATGAAATCGTTGGTACCGTCGAATTCCACCATGGGCATGTTGATGGGTCCGCCGGTCGGCCGGTAGAGGGGTTGAGAGCCGGCAGTGTAGTTCGTCGCATGGTTCCCGCTCGTATGGCTGTCGTTCCATTGGGAGACGGCCGTTCCGTTGGCCGGGTTGTCCGCGGTATCGCCGTCACCGTCGAGATCGTCCGCTCGTAGCCATGTCAACAGGCCGGTCTTATAGGTCAGAGTAGGCGCGCCATCCGTCGGCATCGCCAGAACGAGGACCATCAGCCCTCCGATAGCCGCACTCCACGGGAATAATCCCAGCCGTGGCCAAGTCATTCGCAGGCTCTGACTCTGACGCAACCGTCGATCCCCTTGATTCATTGTTCGTTTTCCTCCCTACGGTTAAACTGATGACAAAACAATGCCTATTCTGGAAATTAATTTAAAAAACACCGCGAAAAGTCAATCAAAAAAACACCTCCCTGCTGGATAAATTCCGGCGACATCTTTCCCCGGACAACCCGGCGCAACTGTTAGCGCAGAATCGGGGACAAACCAAAAGATAACAGGTAAGACTGCTTTTTGATCCTCGTCTAATGCTGTTCCGTTATTTCGCTGGCGGTCCTTGAATTCAACGCCCACCCGGTGCTGACGGCGCAGCGCCCTCCAGCGGAATCCTCGCGCTGGTCTCGATGTCGTCTTCTGGAGGGCGGCGCGCTGTCTCCGCCGTGTCCCTGCGGCGGCCATTGACCTGTCCGCGGTCAGTTGGGGTGCGTTTCCCAGGTGGCCCGACGCGCGTGTCCCGCCGTAGTGCTTGGACGAAGGCGGATCCCTGCGGCGGGCTCTCTTCTGTTGTTCGCGCTGGAGACCGGGGTTGGCGCCCCCGGCCCACCCTAGAGATTGCACGCGCCGTTTCGCCTTCACAATTGAATCGTTCCGGCTAAGAGCGCATCGGCGAATGGCGACCGCATGTGTCACTCCTTGCCCTCGCGGCTCGCCAGGCCTACTCCGTCACGCCAAGGCGTGACTACGAAGGCTGGAAGTCTCGCCCTCCAGGGGAGAGTTATCCATCTTGTATAGATTGACCTTTGGAGGGCGAGAGTCCCCGCGAGCCATCCGCTCACAGCCCGAACTGTCGGGGAGCGCAGCTACGCGGAGCTTACGCGATGATTAGGGACTTGAAATGGTGTGTTGACGAGGGGGGGGAGAAAGTTTCACTATTCCCGGCGAGGTGGGCATGTTTGCCGGCCCTGTTCGGTTGGAAAATATTCCACAAAGCAGGCTCATGCAAAACCCCTCGGCGCGGGTGTAACCGCGCCCTCCCGTGCCCGAAAATGTGAGGATTTGGGAGGGTCGGGTTACACCCCGACCGTCTTGGCAGTGGTTTTGCAAGAGCCCCAAAGGACCCGTGGTTAGATCAGCAGGTTCGGCTTACGAGAAGGAACATCGACATGCAGATGAGTGCGAAAGACAAGCAGACGTTGAGACCATTGGCGGAGCGCTATAGCGAAATCGCCCATTTGAACATTCAGCAGCAACGGATGGAGCGATACCGCCAGACGAACGCGTTGGAATCGGTCCGGCCGGTGGTCTTGATCGACGAAGTCCCTTGGGGTGAGATCAAGGACGCGGCCCTGACCAATCTCTGCGCACCCGATCTCGACTGGCTGGAAACCCATCTCCGGCAGACCCTCTACCAGTGGGACCATTTCCAGGTTGATCTGGTGGTGCCGCCGGTTTTCCGCGTTGATAAGCGGCACCGCTGGCAGCAAGGCCTAGGCATCGAGGTGCAGGATCATCAGATCAAGGGGGACACCGGCGCCTACATCTCTGCCCATGCCTATCAGGATCAACTCCAAACGGAGGACGATCTGGCCAGACTGCATGCCCCGGAAATTGTGTATGACCAGGCCGCATCGGAACAGGCGCTGTCTGTGGCCGCCGACTTGTTTGCCGGACTCATGGACGTGGAACTGGTCGGCTGCGGGCTGGGATACAGCATATGGGATAGGATCGCGATGTACCGCGGCGTGGAGAACCTGCTCATGGACCTGGCCATGCGGCCGGACTTTATGCACCAGACCGCCCGGCGGTTCATGCAGATTGCCCAGTCAGAGTTCAGACAGCTTGAGGACCAGGGGCTGCTCGATCCACGTCCGCTCCTTGTGCATTGCACGCCGGCCTGCACGAGGGACCTTCCGGCCGCCGATTTCGAGGGTCGCGTGCGGCCCAAAGACGTCTGGGGCCGTTGTGCCGCCCAGATATTCGGTTCGGTCTCCCCTGACATGCACGACGAGTTCGACCTTGCCTACAACCAGGAACTGTTCAAGGAGTGCGGTCTGCTGTACTACGGCTGCTGCGAGCCGATGGACCTCAAGATTGATATTCTGCGCAAGCGGTTCAAGAACTTGCGCAAAATATCCATCACGCCCTGGGCCGATCCGCAGCGGGCCGCGAGAAATATGGGCCGCGATTACGTGATGGCCGCAAAGCCGAACCCCGCCTTCGTGGCCCTGCCCGAGTTCAATCCCCATCCGGTCGAACAGGAGATTACGAGTTACTGCGAGGCGTGCCGGGAGCAGGGCACCCCGGTGGAGTTCGTGCTGAAGGACATCAGCACGATCGCCAATAATCCCGGGAACCTGACGCAGTGGGCCGCAACTGTTCAGGCGGTCATCGACAAGTATTACTCCTGATACGATGCGCGGGTTTGCGGAGGGCGACGGGCCTCCGTCGCCGCTTGCACCAGACGGCGGCAGGGGCCTGCGGCCCTCCATAAATCCCCATCCGAGGGGCGCCAGCCGCAACAATGCGCCCTGTCCGGGTGTCAGGAAAGCCTGGTGGTCGTGGAAGGGCGTCTCTTCCCCGGTATCCCTTGGACAGGTATTGGGTAAAAGTAAGCACAAGTATCGATACGGGTTCACGGGAAATCTGTTTGGACTCCAGGGCCTGGGGTAGGGAGTGGGAAAAATCGGAGGAAACCAATGAAACAGAAACTGATTCGAGTGGGCGTGATCGGCCTCGGACGCGGACAAAGCTTCGCGACGGGGGCGAACGAGTTGGTCGGAATGAAACTGGTCGCGTTATGCGACCGGCAGAAGGAGCCGCTTAAGCAGGCCGGGAAACGGTTCGGGGTGGCCACGTACACCGATTACGACCGGTTCCTCGAACACGACTTGGACGCGGTGGTGTTGGCGAACTACTTCCATCAGCACACGCCGTTTGCAATCAAGGCGCTGCGGGCCGGCAAGCACGTGATGAGCGAGACCGCGTGTAATGCGACGATCGCTGAAGGCGTCGCGCTCTGCCGGGAAGTCGAGCGGTCCAAGCGGATCTACATGCTGGCGGAGAATTACCCGTTCACGTTGTTCAATATGGAGATGCGGCGCGTTTACCGGATCGGTGAAATCGGCCGCGTGATGTATGCCGAGGGCGAATACAACCACCCCGGCGAACCCAGCCGTCCCGGTCAGAAGCCCCCGTGCCAGGTGCCGAACTATTGGCGGCATTGCATGCCCTCGACCTACTACTGCACGCACGCGCTGGCGCCGCTGATGTATATCACGGACACGATGCCGGTCAGCGTCAACGCCCTTTCCATCGCGGCGCCCCAGCCTCGCCGCGCGCCGGTGCGGGGCCGGGATCCCGGCTCGGTGATTCTCTGCCAGATGAACAACGGCGCGGTGTTTCGGATTTTCGGATTGACGGTCGCCGGACATAGCAACTGGTACCGGGTCCACGGGACGCGCGGCGCGATGGAAATTGGCCGTGGCCCGGGTTACTTCGGTTCCGGTAACGTCCGGGTGTGGCACGAACAATGGGCGCTGAAACGCGGGGAAGTGGCCGAGCGATCCTACTATCCGGATTGGCCCGAGCACGGCGCCCTGGCCAACCAAGCGGGTCATGGGGGAGGGGATTTCTGGACCAACTTCTATTTCGCCGAGGCCATTCGCGCGCGCCGACAGCCGTACCTCGATGTGTACCGGGGCGTCGCGATGAGCAGCGTCGGCATCCTCGCTTGGAAAAGTGCGTTGGAAAATGGCCGGCCGTTCGCCCTGCCGGATTTCAAGAAGGAATCGTCCCGGCGGAAGTTCGAGAACGATCACTGGTCGCCCTGGCCGGACGGCCCCGGCGATGGCCGGGCGCCGATCAGCATTCTCAGTCGCTGAGCGCGCCACCCACAGACATGGCCTTGCAACATCAGGGAGCAACGCGACAGGCTGACTTCGCAGAGTAGCAGAAGCCGACCCGCTGCTGTGTCCCTGGTGTTCGCACGAGATGCGGATTGTTTCTCTGATTGACGACCGCACGGTGCTCGAACGGATTCTCCGTCATCTCGGTTTAGGGCCTGCCCTTCGAAGCCTTGGCGTAGTAGGGGCGCAAGGGGTCCGGGTCCACTCCGGTACAGATCCGTCCGGCCCGCCGGTCATCGAGCCCTGCCTCGACGATCCCTTTCCCGACTACGATACTGAATCGCCCGTGGTGAGCGACGTCGAACCAGTAATGGTTTACGCGAATGGCTGAGCCTTTGCGGCACAGGACTGTCTTTCATCAAGGCAAACCACGCATCGTTTTTACCCGGATCTTGACTATCCACCCCTATCCGGGCACACTTTTCCATGAAAGCGCTTCTTCATACGGGCCTCCACGGGCGTGCCTGCCCTGCGAAGCTCCTTGAGCGAAGCGGGGTGCCTGTAACCTCTGAAAAGCGATTTCTTATCAATTCCAGATGCATTTTGAAAACGCCCGAAAGGCCGAGGGGTAGCCATGAGTTCCGAAGACATTACAGGCAGTGCCTGCAACAGCGGTGGTTCGGGAGCGCTTTTCGAACCCCTGGCCGCACACTGGCGGTGCGACGAGCTTGGCGGCCGCGAGGCGGGCGACTCCTCAGGAAACGGCCACGCCGGTGTCCTGAGCGGCGGATGTGCGTGGGTGGCCGGACCTGCAGGGAAGGCGGCCCTGGCGTTCGACGGCGTGGATGGGCATGTCCAGGTCGGCAGTCGCCCCGGGCCGGATCTGCCGGAGGAGATGTCCGCCTTTGCCTGGCTGCTCTTCCGGAATGCCAGCCCCGGTGGGTACGGGCAGTGCGTTTACGGGCAAACGGAACCCAGTGGCCATGGAGGACAGTACGAGCTGTGCGTCGGCCGGGGGAAGGACGTAGGCGAGGTCACCGTGCTCTGGAACGATGTTGAGGTGTGCGTTTCCCGGGCCGCGCTGATCGAGGGGCAATGGTATCACATCGGCTTCACCCGTTCCGGCATGCGCGGGAACTGGATCTGCCGGGTGTATGTGGATGGGAGGAGCAGTGGCGAGGCCGGAGGCATCAGCGCCGATCCGGGAGCGGCCCTGCCGTTTGCCATCGGCCGGGCCGGCCTGTACGACGGCCTGTACTTCGCTGGCGCCATCTGCGATCTGCGCCTCTACCGGCGGGCGCTGTCGGATGTTCAAGTGGCCGCCCTCTTCCAGGAGGATCGCCAGGCAAGACTGAAACTAATAGCCTGTCCCTGATGTTCCCCCCTTACTTTTTATTGACACGCTCATTCAATTGAGTGATATTACTCAGTGCGTTGAGTAATATCAGGAGGCGAAATTGAAGTCTTTCAAGCGTAGCTTATTCCAGCCTCTGTTGGCGCGGATGCAAGAATCCAGAAGGTTCATTCAAGTTCTTGCGGGACCACGCCAAGTGGGTAAAACCACGCTCGCTCGGCAAATCACCCATGCCCTTTCAATGCCGGTTCATTATGCCTCCGCAGATGAACCCACCCTGCAAGACCGATCTTGGTTGGGACAACAGTGGGATATTGCCAGAATGCTGACGCGTAATGCGAAAGCCGTTATTCCCGCATTACTTATTATTGACGAGGTTCAAAAAGTGACGGGTTGGTCGGAGGCGGTCAAGCGCCTTTGGGACGAGGATACCCACGCTGAACGGCCGCTGGGTGTATTATTATTGGGTTCATCCCCACTTCTGATACAGACGGGGCTTACCGAAAGTTTAGCCGGCCGTTTTGAAATCCTTCCGGTTCCGCATTGGTCTTTTGCTGAAATGCAGAGCGCCTTTGGTTGGTCGGTCGAACAGTATGTCTATTTTGGGGGATACCCCGGTGCAGCAGACCTGATCGGGGATGAGACTCGCTGGCGTCGCTACATCATTGATTCCTTGATCGAGACCACCCTCTCGCGGGATATTCTGCTCATGACCCGGGTTGACAAGCCCGCTTTGCTTCGGCGGATGTTTAATCTGGCCTGCGATTATTCCGGGCAAATCCTGTCTTATCAGAAAATGCTTGGCCAGTTGCATGATGCGGGCAATACGGTCACTCTGGCGCACTATCTCGAGCTGCTCAATGGCGCAGGGCTCGCGGTGGGCCTTTCCAAGTACGCCGGCCAAAAAGTGCGACAGCGGGCCTCCAGCCCGAAACTTCAGGTGCTCAATACCGCGCTGATGACGGCCTTGGCCGGACATACGTTTGCCGGCGCTCAAGTTGAACGCGATTACTGGGGGCGGATCGTTGAATCCGCTGTCGGCGCGCATCTGCTGAACAGTTCAATCGGAACAGGAATTACCGTAGGCTATTGGTTTGACTGCAACCGGGAGGTGGATTTCGTTCTTTCGGCAGGCAAAACGGTTGTTGGAATCGAAGTCAAGAGCGGACGGCGCGAGACCGCGCTGCCTGGCATGACGGCCTTCGCAAAAACATTCCCCGTGCAACGGCAACTGCTAGTAGGTGCCCAAGGCATTCCGCTGGCTGATTTTCTCTCTGAACCGGCGGGAAAGTGGATGGGATAAGGGTTCCCTTCAGACGGGTTCTGGGTACCGGATGAGAAGCGGTGACGGAGGCCCATCGCCCTCCACTGAAGAACGGACGAGCTGAGGAATGTCGGCCGATCAAGCCCAGCGACAGGTATACCGCGAAGTGCCGGACCCGATGGCATACACCGGCTTCTTTCCCACCGGCTTGCCATCCGCCGCCAGCACCGCCCGCCGACTCGCCACCGGCAACGTCACCCGGGCCGTTGTATTCGCCGGCACGGTTACCTCCAGCACGAACTGCTTTTTGCGAATACGCCAGACCACTTTCACGGCTCCATAGGGCGTCAGATGCTCGGCTCGCACCCAGCGGAGATTCCCGGCCGGTTGCGGACGGATGATGATGTGTTTGAATCCCGGCTGTTGGATATCGGGTTGAATCCCCGCCAGGTTGCGGTAAAACCAGGCACTGATGTCCCCGAACATGATGTGATTATGACTGAAACTCCCCTTCCAGTCTTCCCATAGCGTATTGGCTCCTTGCTTTTTCCACCAACCGTATGAAGGATACTGGGTCTGAGTCGCCAGCCGGTAGGCCACATCCATGCGGCCCTTATCGGTCAAGGCATGGAATAGGTGTTTGGTGCCATGGATCCCGGCATTAATCCGGTAGTCGTAGAGTTCCACCGCTTTGACCAACTTTTCGAGCACCTTGTTTTCATCCCGCTTTTCGGCCAATCCCTGGTACAGGGCCGCAGATTGGGCGGTCATGGACAACGTGTGGTAAATCCCGCTGGGCCGGTCCAGCCAGGTATCATTAAATGCCTTCCGGATCAGGTCGGCCCGGTCCCCATAGGTTCGGGCGTCATCGGGGCGCCCCAGCAGATCGGCCACGCGGGAAACGATTTCGGTCATCTGATAATAATAGCCGGTCAGACTCAGGGCGGAGGGCGCCACATAATCAGCGGAGGATCCATACGGCGAGCTCCATTCACCCAAGCCCTCCCGTACCAGGTGGCTGGTGCCGGCCAGTGCCGCCAGATAATCCACATAGCGTTTCATGCCGGCATACTGTTTTTCCAGCACCCGGCGATCCCCGCCGTAGAGATACAACGCCCATGAAATCAGGGGATAGGCGCTGTCCCAACAGGCGCCGTTATAGGTGTCATAGCCCCAATGGAAACCCGAGGTCGGTACGATCGCCGGCAGATTGCCATCCTCCCGTTGGGCATCCGAAAAGTCGTCCATCCACTTTTCATACGCCGCCAGGGAGCGATAATTATACAGCCCCATCTCAACCGCCAAATGTCCATCCCCCGTCCACCCGTTCTTTTCGCGGTGCGGGCAGTCGGTCGGAATCGAGTGATAGTTTCCGATATAGGACCATTCGGATGCCGTCTGTATCCAATTCAGGAGCGGATGGGAACACTGGAACGAGCCGGCGCGTTCAAAATCAGTGCCCACCACGTACCCGCAGAGCGTATCGAGAGTTGGCCGCGAGGGAAGTCCGGTCACCTCCACCCATTGAAAACCATGATAGGTAAAACGGGGTTCCCAAGACTCCACCCCATTGCCCTTGAGGGTGTAGGTATCAACCTGCACTTCGCACTCGGTCACCAATACTTCGTAGTTGGAACGGTCAATCCGCCCATCCGGCGTCCGGCGATCCCCATATTCCAGACGGATTTCTGTGCCGGCCGCACCTTTAACCGTGAGTTTCGCCCAGCCGGCTATATCCTGGCCCATATCGAACTGATACGTTTGGGCGGCCACTTTTTTGACGCTGACGGGCCGGATCGCCTTGAGGACGCGAATGGGCGGCATCATTTGGGCGGTCAATCGCCCCTGGGGTCCCTCGATCTCCCGGGCCAGACTCCAGCCCACAACCGAACCGGACCGCCCGGTCCAGTCGCCAAACTCCTTGCGGGCATCATACTTCTCCCCGCACCGGACGGAATTGAACACAATCGGGCCCCGGTCGTTGACCTGCCAGGAAGCATCCGTATTCCACACATCCTGCGTCCCGTCGCGGTAGGTGATATGGATTTGCATCCGCAGGGCCGGCGTGCTTTTCCAGACGGCCGTGTAGAACTGCCAGACATCCTTTTCCAAATTATTATAGAAGCCGTTCCCCAAAATGACGCCCGCCACATTCTGGCCCTGCGACAACAACGCGGTGACATCATGGGTCACATACAAGAGTCGCTTGTCATAGCGCGTGAAACCCGGATCCAGCACATGGTCGCCCACCCGCTGTCCGTTCAAATACAATTCGTGATAGCCCACGCCGCACACATAGGCGCGGGCGGAGAGAATTTCACTTCGGGCCGAAAATGCTTTGCGAAAGAAGGGGGCGGCATGCGCGGAAGACTGGTCTTCCGGCGCGATCGCAATCCAGCGGGAGGTCCAGTCCTCCGGATTCAGCAGGCCCATCTCAAACCACGCCGCAGGGGCCCATTCGCTTTCGCCTCCCGCGCGATCCCATACCTTGACCGTCCAATAGGCGCGCCCACCCGACGGCAGGGATTTGCCCTGGTACTCGACCTGAGTGGAGGCCTCGGAATCCACGCGCCCGCTATCCCACAGGTCGCCTGTTTCCGCCAGCAACCGGTCGGGATGCGTGGCCACCCGGATGCGATAGCTTTTTTGCAGGCAATTCGGTTGGGCTGAAACCAGGTGCCAGCCCAAACGGGGAACCCGCACATCGATGCCCAACGGATTGGGCTGGTACTCACAGGTCAGGTCGACCACCCCCAGCGAATCCAATACCGAAGGTTTACGTTTCAACGACACATTCTTTTTTGTTTTCATAGACGGATCTCCTTTTGCTGGAGGGGCAGGCGCCCTCATTTCTGTCTGCAATTCTCCCAGAATTGGCGCGGGGTCACGATCTTCGTAGGGCCGCGCCATCCAGACTCGATCAGATCCTTGTCGCCTGTGACCAGGAAGTCCGCGTTGGCTGATTCGGACAGGCCGAGGAGATAGAGGTCCTTAGGGTCGCGGCAGGCGCCTGGGGAAACGACCGCCGGCGTTGTCATAAGCGCATTGTTTCGCAATAGGCGACAGAAATCGGAAGCCACAGCCTCCGGGAGTCTGATCCGCTTCACCAGGTTGCGATGAACTTCGCCGAGCAACTCCTCCGAGACGATCAGACCGTGCTCTTCCAGGCAGAGTTCCAGCAAGGACTCGCACAACCCGCGGCTTGCGACGGCCGCGATCAGTACGTTGGCGTCAAGAATGACTCTCATGACAAGGCCTTGAAGACCTCCTCGTCAGTCACAAGTCCTTGGGCCTCAGCAAACGGCAGGATTTTGCGGCGGAGGGACCGGAATTGCTGAACGGCCACATGCCTGCGGAGCGAATCGCGGACGATGTCGCTGACGGCCTTGTGCTCTTGGCGGCTTAACTTCCTCAAGTCCGTGCGCAGTTGCTCGGGAAGCCGAATGGTTAGCGTGGCCATGTGCACATCCTTTCTATCTGTAAGACAACGTAGCACGCTCCCTTATCGGCGTCAACACCGTATTCGCCTGCCCTTGGACGGCGGGTGTAAGACAAATTTCTTCGGCAACACCGCGGAAGTGAGAACTCCGATTATTCTCACGCAAAGCCGCAAAGTTCGCCGAGGTCCTGATCGCCGCGCGACGAGCCCGCCGCCAGGCCAGCGGGTGCCTCGCGCGGCTGCT